>NZ_AOJD01000024.1 GCF_000337415.1 Halorubrum tebenquichense DSM 14210
AGCGCGATCGTCGTCGTCGAGGTCGAGCCCGTACACGTCCTCGACGAGCGCGCGCTTCTGCGGGACGACGTACTCCAGCTTCTCGCGGAGCACGTCGGGGTCGAGCAGGTCGGCGATCCGGACCCCGCGCCGGCCCGCCTTGTCCTCGTAGGTCGGGCCGATGCCGCGGCCGGTCGTACCGACCGCGTCGCCGGCGTCGTCGTCGGCCTTGACCTCCTCCTCGATGCCGTCAAGCACGCGGTGGTACGGCATGATGACGTGCGCGCGGCGGGCGACGCGGACGTCCGGGTCGAGCCCCCGCTCGCGCAGGTCGTCGATCTCCGTGAACAGCGTCTCGGGGTTGACGACGCAGCCGTTTCCTAAGATTCCGACGGTCCCGCGGACCGCGCCGCTCGGAACCAGAGAGAGCTTGTACTCCGCGCCGCCTTCGACGACGGTGTGGCCGGCGTTGTCGCCGCCCTGATAACGGACTACGACGTCCGCGTCCCCTCCCCATCGGTCGACGAGCGCGCCCTTGCCCTCGTCGCCGAGCTGGGAGCCGACGATGGTGAGTGTCATACGACCTGCCGGTTCCCGGCCGGGGGTAAAACCGATTACGGTCTGCGGTCGCGAGACCACCACGAACATGGATCACAAAATAATCACACGGATCCGAATACGCTCGTTCGTGTATTCTCACGCCGCAGCGCCCCGCCGGCGTCTCCGCCGTCTCCCGCGCCGGATCGGGATCGCATCGCCGTCCCGCGATCGAACACGTTAACTACTCCCACGTCGAAGGCCGAGATCGACGCGTCCGCTTAGGGCGGACGCGCGCATTCCCCGCCGCCGACAGCAACTTTTAAACGGGGGCATGACGAGTTAACATGTGCCATGATAGACCGATTAGAGAAAGAGGTAGACATGCTGGAGCGGCACCTCCAGGTCCTGCGGATGGTCATCGAGAACGAGCCGATCGGCATCGTGAAGATGTCGAACGAGACGGGTTACCCGCACCACAAGGTCCGGTACTCGCTGCGCGTCCTCGAGGAAGAAAACCTCATCGAGCCGTCCAGTCAGGGAGCGATCACCACGGAGCGGACCCACGAGTTCGTCGACGAACTCGACGAGAAGCTCGACGAGACCGTCGAGAAGCTCGGTTCCATGCGGATCGACGACGCAGCGGAACTCGAGAACTGACCGGAATTCCGATTTCGCCCGCCGACGTACGAGCCGCGTTTCCTCGGAGCCGCAATCGGTCGATTCGAAGCGCCTAACGACGCCTACAGGTCGGGGACCGTCATGTGGAACCCGCCGTCGCGCGCCTCGACGAGACACAGGTGGAACCCCTGCTTGCGGGAGAGCTTCACGAAGCTCGCCCGCTTCGACCGGCTGAACAGGCCGCCGCCGACCGCGTCGCTCGCGGTCTCCAAGGCCCCCGGCTCGAAGAAGCTCTCCGTCACGGCGAACGCCCCGGCGAACGTCTCGTTCGACTCCGCGATGTCGCGCCCGTTCCCGACGAGCGACTCTAACGTTCCCTCGGGCGTCGGGTCCCGGCTGTCGTTCAGGTCGGCGACGAACAGCGGGTGGCCCATCCGGTCGCGCAACACGAGGTCGAACGTCCGCTGCTCTCTGGTCTCCTCGCCGCCCTCGCGGAGCTCGATCGACACCGTGCCGCCGATCTCGGCGCGGTCGACCTCGGGGAGCGCGTCGTAGAGGTCGCGGAGCGTTCCCTCGTTGCCGGTCCCGCGGACCTCGAACGGGAGGTCCTCGACGAGCCAGCGGGTGAAGCCGTACTCGATGGTGTCCGCGAGGAACTCCTCGAACGGCCGCCCGTCCACGGCGAGCCCGTCGGTCTCGAAGCTCGTGTGGTGTTCGACCCGGAGGTTCTCGCGGAGCGTCTCGCGGTCGACGCTCCCGTCGTGGGCGTCGGCCAGCGTCGCGCCCTCCTTCGAGTCGTACCTGATGAACAGGTTCGTGCCGTTGCGCGCCTCGCCCGGCGTGAGCGTGCGCTCGGCGTCCGGGAGCCGATCCTTCACGTCCGAGAGCTCGCGGCGGAGGCGGTCGCGCTCCTCCCTGAGCTCCTCGGTCTCCGTTTCCAGCCGATCGACCTCGGCGGCGAGCTCGTCGCGCTCCGTCTCGATCTCGTCGCGTTCGGCCGCCAGCCGGTCGCGCTCCTCGGCGAGCGACTGCCGCTCCGTCTCCGTCTCCTCTAAGGCCGCCTCCAGCTTCCGAACCCGCTCGGAGTCCGCGCCGCCCGTCGCGCCGCGGCTGTCGCGCTTCGAGACCGCAGACGGGGTCGACGCCGACCCCCGTGTAGAGCGCGGCGACGGGGACCCGCCGTCGGGGTCCGACTCGCCCCGCTCCGCCCGGCCGCGTTCGTCGACCGACCGGGAGCGCTGCGACGACGCGGCGCGGCGCTCGTCCGGCGCTCGGGGCTTGCCGCCGGCCTCGGAGGGGTCGAGCGCGGGGATCGACTTCTGCTCGCGCCACTCGGCCTCCTCCGAGAAAACGTCCTCGGAGTCGGGCGCGTCGCCCGCCTCGGCTCCGTTGCCTCCGGTGGGCGACGCCCGTCCCCGGTCTCCGTCTCCGGGGCCGTCGCCCTCCGCGGCGTCGGCGGCATCGGGTGCGTCGGCGTCTCCGATCCGGACCGCGTCGGGGCTCCGCTCCCCGTCGTCCGCGGCGGGACCCGTCTCGGAGCCCGTCGCGTCGGCGGACGTGCCGTCGTCGCCCTCGACGGGTGTCCCGGGCGCGTCGTCGACCGACGGATTGCGGTCGTCTCCGACAGCCTCCGGCTCGTCGGCCGGCTCCCCGTCGGCGTCGCCCGCGGTGTCCGGATCCGTCGAGGTGGTCGGGTCGATCGCGGCGTCGGAGCCGGCCGAGGCGGTCGGATCGGCCGAGTCGGCGGGCTCGGCGGCGGCGACTTCGCCGCCCTCGTCGGTGGTCTCGCCCGGGCCGGCGATGCCCGAGTCGCCCGCCGAACCTTCCGCGCCGTCTGGGAGCGGGCGCACGTCCAAGTCGACCTCGTACACGGTGTAGATGCCGACCTCGTCGGCGGCGAGGTCGAACGCCTCCTCGCCGGTCTCCAGCCGCCTCGCGTTGCCGACGTACGCCGCCGCCATCGACTCGCCGCCGGTGTAGGCGACGTAGTAGTCGCCGGAGAGGACGTTCTCCGACAGTTCGACGTAGCCGGTGAATCCCCCCTGCGAGAGCTTGCGGTCGGCCTCGGTCAGCGGCGTGTCGTTGGTGTAGTACTTCGCCCGCGGCTCGCCGCCCAGTTCCTGCATCGCGAAGAGCACGGGGAGCGCCTCGTCCGGGGCCCGGTAGACGGTCCCCGAGGCGTCGGCGAAGGCGTCGAGCGTGCCGTCGACGACGCCGACGACCTTCCCGTCGGCGAAGAACAGCCAACCGGTCCCGTCGGTCGCTGCGCCGGAGAACCCGTCGCTGACGATCCGCCCGAGCCCCGCGAACCCGTCGGAAAACGAGCGGTCGTCCCACTCGCCGATCGCTTCCCGTCGCTGTGCGTCCATCGTTGTGAGTACGTCGCCAGCACCGACCCAAATACCTTCCGGAGCGTGAGACGGCCGTCTGACGCGGGATTTTCGGATCGGACCGCACTGCGGCGGTCGGCGGCGGTCGCCTGATCGCCCCGGCTTCCCGGCCCGGATCGCTCAGTCGTCGCCGACGGCGGCGATCGCCTCTCGGCCGAGGTCGACGACGTCGTCGGGGAGGTCGCTCGCCGCGAGTTCCGCCGGGGCGTACCACCGCCAGCGCTCCGGGTCGACCTCGTCGTCGCCCTCGGGGGCGATCTCTCGGGAGTCGACGCGGGCGTAGTAGAGGTGGTCGACGTGCTGGTGGCCCACGGAGCCGTCCTCGTGAACGTTGATGTCGTGGAGCATGAGGTGGGCCGGCTCCGGGAGCCCGCGGGTGTTCGGGCCCGTGATATCCGACTCCGTCGCGACCAGTTCGGGCTCTAGCCCCGTCTCCTCGCGGACCTCGCGGCGCGCGGCCTCGTGCGGCAGCTCGTCGCGGTCGACGTGGCCGCCGGGCGGCAGCTTGATTCCGAGCCGCTCGTGGTCGTGTAGGGCGGTCGCCCCGTCGTTGACGATGTAGGTCGTCGCCGTGAAGTGGCGAGTCGTCTCCATGGTTTCGGGTGGCGACCCGCCGCCTTCGCGGTTACGGCTCGGGCGAAGCGCCGGGGCCTTCGAACGCGTCAAGAGAACGAGACGGCGGAGCGCTCAGTTCAGCGCGACCGAGTCCTCGGCCTCGAGGAGCTCGTGGTACCGGTTCCGGATGGTGACCTCGCTGATGTTCGCGACCTCGCTGACCTCGCTCTGGGTCACCTTCTCGTTGACGAGCAGCGAGGCGGCGTACACCGCGGCGGCGGCGAGTCCGACCGGCGACTTGCCCGAGTGGATGCCCTGTTCCTTCGCGGTGTCGAGCAGGCTGCGGGCGCGGCGCTCGGCCTCGTCCGAGAGGCCGAGGTCCGAGGCGAACCGCGGGACGTAGCTCTCGGGGTCGGCGGGCTGGATCTCCAGCTTCAGCTCGCGGACGACGTAGCGGTACGTCCGGGCGATCTCGTCCTTCTCCACCCGGGAGACGGCCGCGATCTCGTCGAGGCTGCGCGGCGTCCCCGCCTGCCGGGCGGCGGCGTACAGCGACGACGTGGAGACGCCCTCGATGGAGCGGCCGGGGAGCAGGTCCTCGTCGAGCGCCCGGCGGTAGATGACGCTCGCGGTCTCGCGGACGTTGTCCGGGAGGCCGAGGGCGCTGGCCATGCGGTCGATCTCGCCGAGCGCCTGTTTCAGGTTGCGCTCTTTCGAGTCGCGGGTGCGGAAGCGCTCGTTCCACGTCCGCAGCCGCTGCATCTTCTCGCGCTGGCGGCTGGACAGCGACTTACCGTAGGCGTCTTTGTCCTGCCAGCCGATGTTCGTCGACAGCCCCTTGTCGTGCATCATGTTCGTCGTCGGGGCCCCGACGCGCGACTNCCGTAGGCGTCTTTGTCCTGCCAGCCGATGTTCGTCGACAGCCCCTTGTCGTGCATCATGTTCGTCGTCGGGGCCCCGACGCGCGACTTGTTGTCCTTCTCCTTGGAGTCGAACGCGCGCCACTCCGGCCCGCGGTCGATCTCGTCCTCCTCGACGACGAGCCCGCAGTCGACGCAGACGGTCTCGCCGTGCTCGGTGTCGGTCGCTAACTGTCCGCCGCACTCGGGACACCGAAGCTCCTCCTCTTCGGTCTCCGACTCGGTCTCGCTCTCGTCGACGTGCTCTGTCGTGTACGTTCGAAGGTTCTCGCTCATTGGTTTGGTACGTGGAGGGAACAACGGAACCGAGGGACGATTCTCGGTGTTTTCCTCACCCTCAGGTAAGTGACCCAAATACTTAAAAGTTCGCGTGTCTGGTGTCTCGGGAACACGCCCGAAAACGGCGTGTAAAACCCTTTAGGATTCGGATTTAGCGACCGAGCGGACGGAAGAAAACGCGACGGAGGTCGGACGCCTCGCGAGCGGGGGTGTAGTATATAGGCGTTTCGCGAGCGTCGCCGCGGTGCCCCGCCGGTCCGCCGCGGTCTCCTCCCGCCCCTGAAGTTCCGCGAGGACAACCGCTTTGAGCGTCGCCCGAGCAGTGTGGCGCATGAACCGAACGCGGCTCGACGAGACGCTCGCCGACTTGGACGCCGACGGCTACCTGCTCGACGCCTCGCAGGAGGACGCCAACCAGCTGTACCTCTCCGGGTTCACCGGTCCCGACCCCTTCCTCACGCTGTACGCCGACGGCGAGGTCCACGTCCTCGTCAGCGGGCTGGAGTACGGCCGCGCGAAGTCGGAGGCGACAGCCGACACCGTCGAGCGCCACGCCGACTACGACTACGAGTACGGCGGCCGCGAGGCCCGCGACGACATGTACGCCGCGTTCGTCCGCGACAAGGGCGTCGAGTCCGTCTCGATGCCGCCCCGCGGGCCGGTCGGCACCGCGGACGCCCTCCGGGAGCGCGGCGTCGAGGTCTCGGTCGACACCGACGACCGCCTCCAGGCGGTCCGCGCGGTCAAGACCGACGAGGAGGTCGACGCGATCCGCGAGGCCCAGGCGGCGAACGAGGCGGCGATGCGGGCCGCCGAGGACCTGATCGCCGGGGCCGACGTGGCGGGCGAGGGCGACGACGCGGAGGCGGGCGTCCTGCTCCGCGACGGCGACCCCCTCACCAGCGAGCGCGTGACCGAGGAAATCGAGGTGACCCTCCTCCGCCACGGCTGCGCGCTCGACGAGACGATCGTCGCCGGCGGCGAACAGGCCGCGGACCCGCACGACCGCGGCTCTGGTCCGCTCCGGGCGAACGAGGCGATCATCGTCGACATCTTCCCGCGCTCGAAGGCGACGAAGTACAACGCCGACATGACGCGGACGTTCTCCGTCGGCGAACCGGACGAGACGCTCCGCGAGTGGTACGACCTCACCGAGCGCGCGCTGGAGGCCGCGCTCGACGCGGTCGAGCCCGGCGCGACCGGCGCGGACGTCCACGCCGCCGCCTGCGAGGTGTACGAGGAGGCCGGCGAGCCGACGTTCCGCACCGACCCCGAGACGGAGACCGGGTTCATCCACTCGACCGGACACGGCATCGGCCTCGACGTCCACGAGTCGCCGCGGCTCGCGAGCGGCGGGGAGGAGCTGGAACCGGGCCACGTGATCACGGTCGAGCCCGGCCTCTACGACCCCGCGGTCGGCGGCGTCCGGATCGAGGACCTCGTCGTCGTCACCGAGGGCGGGTACGAGAACCTCACCGACTACCCGCGGAAGCTGGTCGTCGACTGATTTCGAGGCTCAGATCGTCCGTGTACCGGCGTCGACCGTGTCGCGTGCGTCGGACGCGGGGTCCCGGCCGCGCTCGTCGCGGAGGCGGAGGAACGCCTCGGCGAGAACGCCGAGGATCGCGATACTGAACGGCATCGAGACGGCGATGACGGCGAGCGTCGGCACGGCGGACCCGGGGCCGAACGCGATCGCGAGCCCCGTCGACAGGACACCTATGGCGGCGGTGAACGGGACGACGACGACGAGGAGCAGCCCGAACAGGCGGAGCCAGTTGCCGCGGGTGAGCCGCCAGCTGTCGCGCATCGCGGCGACGAAGTTCTCGTCCTCGACGGCGACGAAGACGGTCATAAAGAGGAGGGAGACGTAGACGACGATCCCCGGGATCACGAGCAGGAGCGTGCCGAGCGTGAGCAACACGCTGAAGACGAGACCGCCGACGGCGAGGTTCGCGACCACCCAGACTATCCGCCGGGTGAAGAACTCGCGCGGGATCCGGTCGCTCTCGCCCGCGACGAAGGTCCGGACCGCGGCGATCGAGAGGACCGGCAGGAGCAGGAACGTCGCGACCGTGAGGGCGACGAGGACCGGGAACGGCGCGTCGAGCGCGGGAGCGAGTTCGCCGGCGACCTCGGGCGGGAGCGCCGCGGCGGCGGCGCTGTTGAACGCGACCTGCCACGCCGCCCCCAAGCCGACGGAGGCGAGGATCAAGAGCAGGCCGTTCCGATTCGCGACGCGGCGGAGGCCGTTCGCTATCGTCGCACCGATCTGGAGGGACATACAGGTCGGCGTTCTCGCGCCCGTCAAGTAAACCTACTGAAACAACTGACGACGGTCCGAGAGCGGTACCGGAGCCGGGGCACCGACCGAGATCGGAACTCGCTTTCCGGGCCGCCGGCAACGTCGACCGTGAACTGGCGGTACGAACACACGGCGCTCGCGCTCTGTACGCTCGCGTTCACCGGGACGATGGTGGCGCGGCTGGTCGTCAGCCCGCTCGTCCCGCAGATCACGGCGCAGTTCGGCGTGACCAACGGCACCGTCGGGCTGGCGCTCAGCGGGATGTGGCTCACGTACGCGCTGGCGCAGTTCCCCTCCGGCGTCCTCGGCGACCGCTACGGCGAGCGCCGCGTGATCCTCACCGCTGTCGGTGCCACCGCGGTCGCGTCGGTGCTCCTCGCGGCGTCGCCGTCGATGCTCGCGTTCGCGCTGTTCGCGGCCATGCTCGGCGTGGGGGCGGGGCTCCACTACTCGGTCGCGACGACGTTCCTGACGCGGCAGTTCGCCGACACCGGCCGCGCCGTCGGCGTCCACGTCGCCGGGGGGCCGCTCGCGGGCTTGGCGGCACCGCCGGCCGCCGCGCTCGTCGGAGCGCGCTACGGCTGGCGCGCCGGCGTCCTCCTCGGGGCGGCCGTCGCGGTCCCCGTGTTCGCGCTGTTCGCGTGGCGGGTCCGCCCGACGGAACCGCTCCGCCCGGACCAGCCGATGGGCGAGCGGTTCGCGCTCGGCCCGCTCGTCGAACTGCTCTCGCGGCCGGGGATTCTCTACACGACGGCACTGGCGACGATGGGCGCGTTCGCGTGGCAGGCGACCGCCTCCTTTCTCCCCACCTTCCTGGAGGTGGGGACCGGGCTGTCGACCGCGCTGTCTGCGCTTTTGTTCTCGGTGTACTTCCTCGTCCACGGCGGCACCCAGCCGGTGACCGGATCCGTCTCCGACCGGATCGGCCGCGACGCCACGGCGATGGTGACGATGGCCGCGGGCGTCGTCGGCTACGGGACCCTCGTCGCGGCCGCGACGCTCGATTTAGGGCTGCCCGTCACCGTCGCCGGCGTCGGCTTCGTCGGCCTCGCGATGTCGTGGGGCGCGCCGGTCCAGTCGCGGTTCATGGACCTGCTCTCCGACGAGGAGCGCGGGGCCGGGTTCGGGCTCGTCCGGACCGCCTACATGGTCACGGGCGCGTCCGGCAGCGTCGTCGTCGGGAGCGTCTCCGACGCGGCCGGGTGGCCGGTCGCGTTCGCGCTGCTCGCCGCCGTGATGGCGCTCGGGCTGGCGACGCTGTCGGCGAACCGGCTGCTCGGACTGGGGTACTGAGTCGGACGGTCGGGAGAACGAGGTCGGCGCGCGAGCCTCAGAGCCGGTCGTCTTCGAGGCTACCGGGGTCTTCGGCGGTGTCGAACATGTTGTTCTCGGCACCGTCGAGCATCTCGTCGCGGCGCTCGTCGTCCACGACGCTCACGTTGTACGCCTCGATGCCGGACGCGATGAGGTCTTCGGCGGCCTGCTCCTCCGAGACGAACTCCTGTTCCGCCAGCTGCTGGAACTCGGCGTACACGTCGTCCGAGAGGTTCAGTTCGAACGTTGGCATACCTCCCGTTCCGACCGGACGCTTTTAAATTGTTCCCTCGTCGCGGCCGCGCTCGATCTGATACCGGATCAGGTGGACGCCGACGTCGCGGTCGGCGGCGATACGGAGTTCCTCGCCCGGCTCCGCCCCGTCGAGCGCGCCGCGGATTCGGTCTCGGTGCTCGTCGTCCGGCCGGTCCCGGAGGTCGATTTCGGTGGTCATCTCTCGGATCGAGGACGCTCTCTCACGAGGATGGTTTCTCGCTCGAACGTGTCCGCCTCGTCGACCGCCGTCCCGCGGACCGACCGCCTACAGGTCGCGCCAGGCACCGAGGAACCGCTGGACCGCGGTGAGGTGCCCGACGACCGCGAACAGCGCGAGCAGGAGGCCGACGACGTTGAGCCCGGCGACGATCGGCTCCGAGTACGCGGCGGCGACGACGCCGCCGACCCCGATGAGCGCGAGTCGGTCCGCGCGGCCGAGGAGGCCGCCGTACTCGCGGCCGATGCCGACCGCCTGGATCTGCGTCCCGAGGTACGAGGTGAGGAGGACGCCCGTGACGGCGGCGAAGCCGAGCGCGTACGCCCCGATCCCGGCCGTGAGGCCTCCGATGACCGCCACGTCGGCGTAGCGGTCGAGGACGTGGTCGAGGAAGTCGCCGCCGTCCGAGGCGATCCCCTGATGACGCGCGAGCGCCCCGTCGACGAGGTCCAGCCAGCCGTTGAGGAGGACGCACAGCGCGCCGGCCGCGTAGAAGGCGGCCGACCCGACGGCGAACGCGGCGGCGGCCGCGACCGCGACGAGGAAGGCGATCACGCTCACCTGATCCGGCGAGAGGTCGAGCCTGTCGGCCGCCGACACCCACGGCCCGAGCAGGCGGTCCGCCACGGAGCGGTACTGGTCGAGGGTCATCTACCGTCTCGACGCTCGCGGCCGGCTCATATATAATCGATGAAGTCCACGGTGCCGGCGCTCGGCTCGCGCTCGCCCTCGACCGCCGCGCGGATCGCGTCGGCGACCGCCTCGGGGTCGCGGTCGGTCGCGTCGACCTCGTAGACGTGCTCCGCGCCGTGTTCGGCGACCGCCTCCGAGAGGATCACGTCGAGCGCCTCGCTCTCCGCGTTCTCCGCGGCGGTCTCCGGCGATTCGCCGCGGGCTTCGAGCCGGGACTCGATCGCCTCGGGGCGACAGCGCAACACGACGACGCGGTCGACGTCGAACCGGTGCGCGAGGTGCGAGTCGAGGACGCCGGCCCAGTCGCCGAGCGCCTCGCGGACCGCGTCGAGGTCGGCGACGAGCGTGTCGCGGTCGGCGTCGCGCTCGGTCCACAGGTCGTCGTCTCCCTTGATCCGCTCGTTGAGGTGGATCACGTCGTACTCGCCTTCGAGCAGCGCCGTCGCCGTGGTCTTCCCCGTTCCCGGCGTCCCCGTGACGGCGACGCGGTCGGCGCGGTCGCCACCGCCGTCGGCCGCGGCCTCGGCGTCGTCCGCGCCGTCTGCCCCGCCGCTCACGCCCGGACACCGAGTTCGAGGTCCGCGAGCGTCTCGTTGAGCAGCGCGACCGCCTCGCGCGTCTCCTCGCGGGTGCCGGTCGAGATCCGGACGTGTTCCGGGAGCCCGAACGAGGTGCAGTCCCGGATGATCACGCCGCGCTCCTGTGCCGCCTCGGCGACGCGCTCGCCGTCGCCGACCGCGGCGAGGACGAAGTTCCCGGCGGAGTCGACCGTCGGCGCGTCGAGTTCGTCGGCGATGTACCCGCGGGCCCAGCGGGAGGTCTCGACCGTCTTCTCGACGTGTCCGTCGTCGTCGAGCGCGGCGAGCGCCGCCCGGCAGGCGAGCTCGTTCGCCGCGAACGGGGTGTTGACGCGGGCGTACGCCTCGCCCCACGACTCGGGGACGACGCTGTACCCGATCCGGAGCCCGGCGAGCCCGTACGCCTTCGAGAAGGTGCGGAGGACCGCCACGTCGTCGCGCTCGTCGACGAGCGGGATCGCGCTGTCGACGTCGGCGAACTCGCCGTACGCCTCGTCGACGACGACGAGGGTCTCCGGCGCGGTCGCGTCCGCGACCGCCTCGACCTCGTCGAGCGGCATCGTCGAGCCGGAGGGGTTGTGCGGCGAGGTGACGTAGACGATCCGCTCGCCGCCGTAGGCGGACAGCACCGTCTCCGCGTCCTGCGCGAACCCGTCGGCCGGGGAGAGGTCGTACTCCGTCACCCCGCCGTGGTGGTACCGTGAGGACATCGCGTAGTAGGCGAAGCCGGGGCTCGGCACCAGCACCTCGTCGCCCGGTTCGAGGGCCGCGCGCGAGAGGTAGTCGATCGAGCCGTCGGCCCCCGGCGACACCCACACCTGCTCGTCGTCGACGTCCCATAGCTCCGCGATCTTCGCGGTGAGGTCCGTGTGCGAGGACTTCGGGTACTGGTTCACCCGGTCGGCGTGCTCGCGGATCGCCTCGACGGCCGCCGGACTCGGGCCGTGCGGGTTCTCGTTCGAGGAGAGTTTGATGAGGTCGTCGGGGTCGATCCCGCGCTCGCGGGCGACCTCCTCGACGCCCCGCCCGGGCACGTACGGCGAGTGATCGGAGAGATCACGTGGTTCCATGTACGGAACTCGGGGAGCGTCGGGCTTAAGCGTGGTCTTGCCGACCGCGGTTCACCCGTCCGGACCGCCTCTCGTCAACCGCCGCTCCGCCTCGTCGACGACCGCGGGCCGTCCCGCGAGTTCGACGGTGACGGCGTCGCCCTCGTAGTCGACGCCCTCGACGACGCCCCGGTCGTACGCCCACGAGAGC
The DNA here is from genome assembly GCF_000337415.1 of Halorubrum tebenquichense DSM 14210. GTDB lineage: Archaea > Halobacteriota > Halobacteria > Halobacteriales > Haloferacaceae > Halorubrum > Halorubrum tebenquichense. The sequence continues at coordinate 11,925 of NZ_AOJD01000024.1, forward strand.
GCGGCCTGCGCGTCGCCGCCGTTCGGGGCCGCGACGGTCGCCGTCGCGGTCGGGAGCGCGTCCGCGACCGCCGCCGCGAGCTCGTCGAGGCCGACGTCGTCGCGGGCGCTGACCGGGACCGGCGGGCGGAGCGACGCGACCACCGGCGACTCGTCGGGGTCGAGGTCCGCGACGGCGGCCTCGTACGCCTCGGTCGCCGCCGCGAGGCCGTCCGCCTCGGTACCGGCTTCCCCCGCTTCGTCCGCCTTCGACAGCACGGGGACCAGCGGACCGTCGGTCGCCTCGATCGCCGACAGCGACGCCCGGAGCTTCCGGCGGAGGTCGGCCGGGTCGTCGCTCGCGTCGACGACGAGCAGCGCGCAGTCGGCGCGCCGGATCGCCTCGATGGTCGTCCGGAAGGAGCGCACGGCCCCGTGGGGCAGGCCGTCGAGGAACCCCACCGTGTCGGTAAGCAGCGTGCGCCGACCGCCGAGCGTCGCCCGGCGCGTCGCCGTCGAGAGCGTCTCGAACGGGCTGCCGTCCACGGAGAGCGTGACTGCGAGGTCGGCCGGCCCGCCGCCCGGCTCCGAGTCCGTCACCTCGTCCGCGAGCCGGCGCGCGAGCGTCGACTTCCCGGCGTTGGCGTAGCCCGCGAGCGCGACGAGGTCGAACCCGGCGTCCCGGCGCTCGGCCCGCCGCGCCGCCCGGTCGTCGGCGATCTCGTCGAGGGCGCGCTCGGCCGACTCGATCCGCTTTTCGACGTCGCGGACGCGGCTGTCCCCCTCCGGCCGGAGGCGCACGTCCTCCCCGCTGTCGCGGGCGATCGCCTCCCGGAGCCGGGGGAGCTCGTAGCGGAGCCGCGCCAGCTCCAGCTGTCGGTCGGCGGCGCGCGAGTCGGCGGCGTCGGCGAACAGCTCCAACACGAGCCGCGGGCGGTCGATCACCGCGGTCCCGGTCGGCAGCAGGTCGCCGAGCGAGAACGTCTGTCCCGGCGACAGCGACCCGTCGTAGATCACGGCCTCGGCGTCCGCGTTGGCGACCAGCCGCATCAGGTCCTCGGCCTTCCCGCGGCCGAGGTCGTAGGTCGGGTCCTCGCGCCGTTGCTGGGTGACCTCGCCGATCGCCGCGTAGCCGGCCGCGGCGGCCAGTTCGCGGATCTCGGTCGTGTCGGGCGGGCCGTCGGCGGTCCGCGCGGCGACGACGGCGGGCGTCGCGTCGGCGGACGGCGCGCCGAAATCGGTCGGTGTGCCGGGGTCAGTCGACCCGTCGGAGTCGGTCGGTGCGTCGCGTTCGTTCGTCGTGTCGTCGTCTCGTGACATGTGGTCGGGCGCTCGCGTCGGCCCGGGGAGGGGAGCGTCTCGCTCCGTGTGCGGTCGGGGGCGATACTCGCGGACGGGCGACGAACGAACCGGTCTCCACACCGCCGAGTCCGACGGCCGCCACATAAGCGTTCACCGGAAACGAGGTGTGGTAGCGAGCGACGAGGCGGAGGGCGGTCGGATGGGACGGACGAGCGATCGGCCGAAACCGACCGTTTCAGGGCACCCGAACGTCGTGTTCGAGGGTGCCGACGCCCTCGATCTCCACCTCGACGGTGTCGCCGTCGGCGAGGGCACCGACGCCCTCGGGGGTGCCCGTCGCGATGACGTCGCCGGGTTCGAGCGTGAGGTACGTCGTGATCTCCTCGATCAGCGTCGGCACGTCGAAGATCATGTGTTCGCGGTCGCTGGACTGCTTCGTCTCCCCGTTGACGCGGAGTTCGACGCTCGCGTCGGCGGGCACCTCGTCCGGCGTCGCGAGGACGGGACCCAGCGGGGCCGCGCCGTCGAACGCCTTCCCGCGGACCCAGTTCTGTTCCTTGTTCTGGTCCTCGCGGTTCGACACGTCGTTCATACAGGTGAAGCCGGCGACCACGTCCATCGCGTCCGCGGCGTCGACCGACTTACACTGCTCGCCGATCACGACCGCGAACTCCGCCTCCCAGTCGATCCGGTCTTTTCCGGCCGGAACGGTCACGGTGTCGCCGTGGCTCGCCACCGCGTTCGGCGGCTTCAGGAAGAGCAGCGGGCGGTCGGGCACGTCGTTGCCCAGCTCCTCGGCGTGGTCGGCGTAGTTGCGTCCGATACAGACGATCTTCGAGGGGTCGGTCGGCGCGAGCACGTCGATGTCGGGGTCCGAGAGCGCGTACTCGTCGCCGCCGAAGGCGACCGTGTCGGTCGCCGGGTCGTACTCGCCGTCGCGGATCGATCCGGCCGGGTCGCGGAACCGTGCGCGGTACATACGGGAGCGATCGGCCGGCCGCCCGAAAAGCGTTCCCGGAGGGGCAAGGGACGGGCGCGACCCGCCGGCCCCGCCGGCTCACTCGGTCGAGTCGGTCGCCTCGCGGACCGACGCGTCCGCCGTCTCCTCCGTCGACCCCCCGGGCGGGGTGTCGCCGTCGATCGTCTCGTCGCCGGTCGCGTCGGTTTCGAGCCCCCCGTCGTCCGCGAGGTCGTCGAGCGACAGGTCGCCGAGGCCGTCGCCGCCGAACACCTCCGACCGCGCGCAGTCGGCGCAGTAGTGGTTGCGGCGGACCGAGTGGGTGCGGACCGGAACGCCGGCGACGACCGTCTCGTCGCGCCGCCGCCGCACGAGGCCGCGCTCGAACGCCTCGCCGCAGACGACGCAGGTGTCGTCGGGGGTCTCGGGCGGGCGGAGGATCCGGTGGTCCACCGTCCTCTGCCGGCCGAAATTCGTGACCCCGTGACGGCGGTCCAGCCGGCGGCGGACGGGCGGGGCGACGCCCAGCCCGAGTCCGGCGAACGCGAGCGCGATCAGCGCGACGGTCGGCGAGCCGGTCGCCGTTCCGAAGAACGCGATGAAGCCGCCGATCAGCAGGAGCAACATCGTCATGAGGTACGCGGTGACCGTCTCCACCCGCTCCGCCGACTCGTCGTTGGAGGGGACGCGGACGGGCGTCTCGTCGCCGCGAACGAGTCGACGGCGCTCGGCGAGCTTGGAGTAGTGCCACCAGCCGTACAGGAGGTTTCCGATGCCGCTGGTGAAGGCGAAGAGGAGGAGGTGGAGACCGACCGAGCCGATCCCCCTGTCGACGAGGACGACGCGGTCGCCGTCGTCCCGCTCGATCTCCCACCCGGCGTCGAGGTGGTTTTGAACCCGACGGCGGAACGCCTGTGAGCTCTCTCCAGGGACCGACGCCGAGGCGGCCGGCCGGGAGGGATCGGTCCCGCTCGACCGGGCGGAACCGGTTCCGCTCGACCGCTCGGAGCCGGTGTGCGACCGACCGGACCCGACGGCCGTCGCGCCGCCGCCCGGCCGCGACGCGCCGCAGTTCGAGCAGAACCGGTCGCCGTCGTCGAACGCCTCGCCGCACTCCGGGCAGTAGGCGGGGTCGCCCGGGTCGCCGAGGTCGGCACCGCAGTCGGGACAGAAGCTCGCCCCGGCGGGCACCGGGTCCCCGCAGGCCGGGCACGCGGCGGCCGGACCGTTCGGGTCGCTGGTCTCGGAGGGCATTCGCCACGTAGTTCGCGCTCGCCGGGGTTAATTGCTTTCGCCGACCGGGGACGCGGATCCGCGGTGTCGAGTTTTATTAGCGCTCGCCGAGACGTACCGAACGTACCATGGAACTCACCTGGCACGGCCACTCCACGTGGCACGTCGTCGTCGGGGACACGGAGCTGCTCATCGACCCGTTCTTCGACAACCCGAAGACCGACGTCGCCCCCGAGGAGCTCGACCCCGACTACCTGCTCTTGACCCACGGCCACTCCGACCACATCGCCGACGCCGGGGCGTTCCCGGACGCGACCGTGGTCGCCACGCCGGAACTGACCGGCTACGTTCAGGAGAACTTCGGCCACGAGCACACGCTCCCGGCCGGCGGGATGAACATCGGCGGCACCGCCGAGTGCGGCGACGCGTGGGTGACGATGGTCCGCGCGGACCACACGAACGGGATCGAAAACGACCCCGACTACTCCGCCGGGATGCCGGCCGGGTTCGTGGTCGGGGACAAGAAGCCGACTCAGGAGTCGGACGCCGACTGCACCACGTTCTACCACGCCGGCGACACGGGCCTGATGTCCGAGATGGTCGACGTGATCGCGCCGTACCTCGAACCGGACGCCGCCGCCCTGCCCGCCGGAGACCACTTCACGATGGGGCCCGCGGGGGCCGGCATCGCCGCCGACTGGGTGGGAGCCGACGTGGTCTTCCCGATGCACTACGACTCGTTCGGCCCGATCGAGATCGAGACCCGCGAGTTCGTCAACGAGGTCAAGGCCGCGGGAGCCGCCGCCGAACCCGTCGTCCTCGACGGCGACGAGACGTACGCGCTGGAGTAGCGCGACCCGCGACCGGAACCGAGGCGACGGCCAGCCGGATCCGCACCGGCGCTGACTTTTTCCACGAAACTCGGTCGACGAGCGGCCGGTCCGCGGGTCCGATCCGGTTCGACGTCCAGCGCCGAGGAGCCCGGCCCGGTGTGTCAGAATACTATTCGACTCCGAATAAATATTATATCGAGTCGAGTAGTTTTTGTACGTCTGATGTAGCAGGAATATATTGTATAGATTTAAATTAATAATAAATCAGAAGGCTTCTAAATGAAAGATGGTTAGCGCCGAATTGGCACACCATGTCAACCGCTGATATGCGGGCTGTGATCCGCGGAGAGGGCGGACGGTTCGTGTACGTCGTCTCCGCGCTCGCGGCGCTTAACGGCCTCCTGTTCGGGTTCGACACGGGGATCATCTCCGGAGCCATCCTCTTCATCGACACCACCTTCGAGCTGAGTCCCTTGGTGGAGGGGATCGTCGTCAGCGGCGCGATGGTCGGGGCGGCCGCCGGCGCGGCCGTCGGCGGGCAGGTGTCCGACCGGATCGGCCGCAAGCGGTTCATCCTGCTCTCGGCCGGGGTGTTCTTCCTCGGCTCGTTCCTCATGGCGGTCGCGCCGACCGTCGAGGTGCTCGTCGCGGGGCGGATGATAGACGGGATCGCCATCGGGTTCGCCTCGATCGTCGGCCCGCTGTACATCTCCGAGATCGCGCCGCCCTCGGTCCGCGGGGGCCTCACGTCGCTGAACCAGCTGATGGTCACCGTGGGGATCCTCTCGTCGTACTTCGTCAACTACGCCTTCTCCGGGTCCGGCTCGTGGCGGCTCATGCTCGGGGCGGGGATGGTCCCCGCCGTCGTGCTCGCCGTCGGGATGGTCCGGATGCCCGAGAGCCCGCGGTGGCTCTACGAGCAGGGCCGGACCGACGAGGCGCGGGCCGTCCTCCGTCGCACTCGCGACGGCGACATCGAGTCCGAGCTGTCGGAGATCGAATCGACCGTCGAGGCGCAGTCCGGGAACGGGGTCCGCGACCTGCTCAGCCCGTGGATGCGCCCGGCGCTGATCGTCGGGCTCGGGCTCGCCGTCTTCCAGCAGATCACCGGGATCAACGCCGTGATGTACTACGCGCCGACGATCCTGGAGTCGACCGCGTTCGGCAGTTCGCAGTCGATCCTCGCGTCGGTCGCCATCGGGACCGTCAACGTCGCCATGACGGTCGTCGCGATCCTCCTCGTCGACCGCGTGGGCCGTCGTCCGCTCCTGCTCGTCGGGACCGGCGGGATGATCGGGTCGCTGACCGTCGCGGGCCTCGTCTTCCAGTTCGCCGACCCGACCGGGGGGATGGGCTGGCTGGCGACGCTCACGCTCGTCTCGTTCGTCGCGTTCTTCGCCATCGGGCTGGGACCGGTGTTCTGGCTCCTCATCTCCGAGATCTACCCGCTCGCCGTCCGCGGGAGCGCGATGGGGGTGGTGACGGTCGCCAACTGGCTCGCGAACCTCGCCGTGGCGCTGTCGTTCCCCGTGCTGCTCGACGGGATCGGCACGCCGCTGACGTTCTGGCTGTTCGGGGCCTGTAGCGTCGTCGCGCTGGTTTTCACCTACCGCACCGTGCCCGAGACGAACGGGCGGACGCTGGAGGCGATCGAAGCCGACCTCCGGGAGGGAACCGGGGCGGTCGGCGGCGTCCGCGGCGACGACTGACGCGCCGCCGACTCGGACTTGCCGGGACCGCTCCGGAATCGGCCCGCGTCGCACCGCGTTCCGGCGCGGTCCCGTGCCGATGCCGATAACCTTTATCGTCGGGCGACCGAATCGACAGTCGACTATGGCAGACATCGAGACGTCCACGGTTTCCGAGGAAGGGTACGCTAGCACCAGCCAGGTCGGCGAGTTCGACCTCCAGATCGACGCGACCGACGAGACGGGCCCGAACCCGAACGCGACGCTCGTCGCGACGTACGCCTCCTGTTACCTCCCGGCGTTCCGCGTCGGCGGGAGCCAGCGCGGCGAGGAGGAGCTGGGCAAGATCCAGATCGACGCGAGCGCCGAACTGGACGACGACGACGACCTCGAGTCGATCGCCTTCGACGTCCACGTCGAGGCCGACCTCGACGACGAGACCGCCGCCGACGTCGCCGAGCGCGCCGAGGGCATCTGTCACGTCCACAGCGCGCTCCGCGAGGGGCTCCACGCCGACGTCAGCGTCTACCCCGGCGCGTTCTGAGCCGGGTCACCGCTCCCGCGAACCGCTCTCTTCGTTTTCGATCGTTTCGACCGCCGGAACCCACGACGGAGCCGTCGGACCGGCGGGCTTCGACGGCGGTCCCCCCGGCTCTCGGGGGCGATGCCGGATCCGCGTTCTCACGTCGTTGAAACGCCGATATCGATCGCCGAACGCGTTCGTGCGCTTCCTGCCGCACAGGGAGCCGCTCGACGAGAGATATCGCGGATCCCGCGGTTCCTCTTCCCGCAGCTCGACGACCGCGGGTTCGCGTACGCCCCGGTCGAGACGGACGCGACCGACGCGGTCGTCACGGCGATCTGGCCCGCGGACGGTGAGGGCGGTGTTGCAGACGAGCGGGCCGGTAAGGGCGGCCCCGGCGCGAGCGATCCGTCTGCGGGGAGTGCGTCGAACCCCTAATAAAGAGGGTGGAAGAAAACGTCTCTCACGGTGGGTGTTTGTCGACGGGATAGTGTTCCTCCTTATAAATCAGTGATCGCCACGGACACCGCCGAAGCCCCAGCCGCGAGGCTGTACGATGATGTTTACATTTATAAGGAATCGATCGACACGACCACCGCCGAAGCCCCAGCCGGGAGGCGGACGCACGCTCGCCGCGCTCCTCGGTCGTTCGCTTCGCTCACTCCCTGCGGTGCTCGCGTCGCCTGCGTCCGCCTCCCGGCTGCCCCTTCGAGTCCCGCCCCGCACCGCACAGCGACCGCACCTCATGCCTCCCCAGCCTCGTCGCTGGCGGTCTTCGCTTCGCTCGACCGCCAGCGACTCCCTCGCGCGGCGCTGCTTCGCGGTCGCCGGTGGCGACCGCTCGCAGGCGCGCGCCACCGCACCGTCTTTTATAAGTTATTGTCCTCGTTGCTCACGAGTATTTAAATACCTCATCGCACCTGTCAGTCTGACTCACCTCGTCCGTTATCGCTTACCGCTACGTCTGGGGAACACGTTCGGGAACGCCCCCAAACGGATCGGGATCGTAGCCGGGGGTGAGCGATGTTCGACGACCTCAATACGGACCGGCGGCCGTTGGTCCTCGTCTGGGAGGTCACGCGGGCCTGCGGGCTGGCGTGCCGGCACTGCCGCGCCGACGCGCGGCCGCGCCGACACCCCGACGAGCTGACGACCGCGGAGGGGAAGCGACTGCTGGCGGACGCGGCCGAGTTCGGCGACGGCCAGCTGGTCGTCCTCTCCGGCGGCGACCCGCTCGCCCGCGACGACCTCACGGAGCTGGTCGCGCACGGCGACGACCTCGGGTTGCGGATGACGATCACGCCGAGCGGGACCCGCTCGCTTACGCCCGAGCGCGTCCGCGACCTCGGCGACGCGGGGATCGCGCGGATGGCGCTCAGCCTCGACGGCCCGACGCGCGAGCGCCACGACGCGTTCCGCGGCGAGGAGAGCTACGCGGACACCGTCGAGGCCGCCCGCGCCGCGCGCGACGCCGGGATTCCGCTCCAGGTCAACACCACGGTCTGCGCCGACACGGTCGACGACCTCCCGGCGATCCGCGACCGCGTCCGCGAGCTGGGCGCGGTCCTCTGGAGCGTCTTCTTCCTCGTCCCCGTCGGTCGCGGCCGCGTCCTCGACCCGGTCTCGCCGGACCGCGCCGAGGGCGTGATGGCGTGGCTCCACGAGGTCTCGAACGAGGAGCGCTTCGGCGTCAAGACCACCGAGGCCCCCTTCTACCGCCGCGTCGGGATCGAACGCGCCGGCGAGGGCGAGACGGACGGGGCCGCGCAGCGCCGCGGCGGGATCACGGCCGGGCGCGGGTTCGCGTTCGTCAGCCACACCGGCGAGGTGTACCCCTCCGGGTTCCTCCCCGAGTCGGCCGGCGACGTCCGCGACCGGTCGGTCGTCGACGTCTACCGGAACGCGGAGCTGTTCGAGTCGCTGCGCGACCCCGACGGGTTCTCGGGGAAGTGCGGGGCCTGCGAGTTCCGTCACGTCTGCGGCGGGAGCCGGTCCCGGGCGTACGCCGCCACCGGCGACCCGACCGGCAGCGATCCCCTCTGCCCGTACGTTCCCGAGGGGTACGACGGCCCGCTCCCGGAGCGACAGCGCGGCGAGACCACAGACGGCGACCGCCCGGAGCCGGCAGACTGAAACCCCGCAAACGAGCGATTCAGGCGTACGCCTCGAACTCCTCGCCGAACGCGAGGAAGTAGCCGGTGCCGACGACGCCGACGACGGCCGCGACGGTGAACGCCACTTCCGGGCTGACGAAGTCCCACAGGTAGCCGCCGACGGCGGCGCTCGGGATCACGACCGTGTTCCGGATCAGGTAGTACGTCCCGGTGACGCGCCCGCCGGAGCCGCTCTCCGCCGGCCCGACGATCAGGGCCTTGTGCGACGGGAGGCCGGCGAACCGCAGCCCGGAGAACGCGAAGACGGCGACCATCACCGCCCACAGCGGCAGCACCGACCCCGCCAGCGCCGGCGCGTAGATCAGGACNNNCCGGCTTCAGTCCGACCCGCTCCGCGAGCTTCGAGGCGGGGACCATGATCAGCAGCGCGACGAGCATCTCGACGCCGAGCAGGTAGCCGAAGAAGGCCTGCGGCGAGAGGTCCACGCCGTACGAGAACCCGCCGAGCGCGACCGTGGTCTCCAGTCCGACCTCGAAGAACTGGGTGACGACCAACACGAAGAAGACGTACACCATCCCGTTGGCGAACCGCACGAGCGTGTCGCCGACGAGCAGCGGGCGGAGGGGTTCGGGCATCTCGCGGAGGTCCGACCGGATCTGGTCGAGCCCCGAGAACGAGTCGCCGATGGAGTCGTCGCTCGCGTCGTAGAGGACGTGTTGGACGAGCGTGCCGAGCGCGCCGAAGGCGACCGCGACCGCGAGGACGAACTGGAAGCTCACGGTGAACTCGGACCGCAGACCGATGAGGACGGCCGCCAGCACCGGGCCGACGAGGAACGCCGTCCGCCGGAACGTCTCCGTGCTGGCGAACCCGGCGGCCAGCCGCGAGGGAGCCGTCGCCTGTTTGACCACCGCGAACGTCGCGCCCAGCCCGAACGACTTCCACGCCTGCGCCAGAACAAGCCCGACGAAGATCCACACCCACGGTTCGACGGTGACGCCGGCGACGGTGACCGCGCCGATGCCCGGCGCGACGAGCCAGACGAGGAAGCCGACCGTCGACAGCAGGCCGAAGAGGGTCAGCGCGTATCGGGAGCCGAGGCGGTCCGAGACCGCGCCGCCGGGGTACGGGTACAGCGCCGAGATGACGTTCCCGAACGTGCCGAACAGGCCGACGACGAACCCGGACGCCCCCAAGGCGACCATGTACTCCGGGAGGAACCGGTTCGTCATCTGGAACCCCAGGCTGAACGCGAACATCGCGACCGATAAGACGAGCACGTCGCGCTCCAGCGCGAAGAACTGCCGGAACCCGTCCAGCGCGTCCGGGGGTGCCGCGTCGTCGGGGCCGCCGTCCGTCGCGTCCGAGCCCTCGCCGCCGTCGCTCACCGAACCTCCTCCGCGGTCATCGAACGCTCGGAGCCGTCGACCCCGAGTCTGCCGGTGGATGCGTGTCCGAGAGCCATACGCGCCGTCCGGTTCGCGCCGGCAAAAAATTACCTCGTCGGACCGGCGGCGGTCGCGTCTCGTTTTAGCTGACCCGGTTCAATTCTGCTCCCCCTCGGCGGCTCGAACGAGTTCCCGAAGCTCTCCCATCCCGAGCGGCTCGATCGGTTCGCGGGTCCCGTCGGCCGTGTAAAACAGGCTCGCCGAGACCGTCTTATCGGGGAACCACTCGTCGAGGACGTGGTAGTACACGCTGAGCTGTTTCCGGTACTCGGACTGCGCCCGCGGGGTCGCGTCCGTCTTGTAGTCGACGATTTCGACCAGATCGGCCGTCTCGTGGACGAGATCGGCGATCCCCGAGACGGTCACCCGGCGGCCGTCGACGTCGATCGGGAGCGTCACCGGCTCCTCGACGTGTTTCTCGCCCGGCAGGTCGTCGAGGAGGGCGACGACCCGGCGTTCGTGGTCGTTCGACGGCGTCACGTCGTCGCCGAGCGCGTACGCCTCGGCGAAGTCGTGGACGCGCGAGCCGAAGTCCATCCCGCGCGTCTCCGGCTCCGCGTCGGGACCGGCCTCCGGTCGTTCGTCGAACTCCTCGAACACCGTCTCGTCCATCAGCGAGTGGGGAGTGTGACCGACCGGGCCCTCCGGGGTCGTCACCGCGAACGGCAGTTCCGCGTCGGCCGGCTCGCCGCGGTCGAACGGTTCGACGGCGGGGTCCGTCTCCTCGACGGGGACGGGAAGCTCCTCGAGGAACGCGTTCGGCTCCTCGCCGGCCGCGAGGACGACGTGGCTCTCCGCCCGCGACACCGCGACGTACAGCAGGCGGCGCTCCTCGTCGTACTCTCTGGGGAGACAGCGCCGGATGACGTCGTACCGCCAGTTGTCGTAGACGTGCGGGTGGGTCCCGACCTCGGAGTACCGCTTCCGCGGCCGGAGTCCGACCGGGTCCTGATACTCGACGACGCTCGACCCGCCGCTCCGCGGCGGGAACCGCCCCTCGTTCATGTTCGCCAGCACGACGACGGGGTACTCCAGCCCCTTCGCCGCGTGGATCGTCTGGACGGTCACCGCGTCGTCGCCCGCGTTCGCGCTGAGATCGACCGTGGTTCCGGTCTCGATACCGCGCTCGACGAGCCGGATCAGCTCGCCGCGGGTGACGGTCGTCGCGTCGTACGTCGACTGGACCGTGTGGAGGAGGAGGTCCGCGGTGTCGCCGGTGAAGCCGTAGCGGTCGAGGACGCGGCGCGCGACCGCGCCGACCGACTCCAGTTCGCGGAGCGAATCGCGGAACGCGACCGCGTCGGACGGGTACGACGCCGTCCCTAACGCGTGGTCGATCTCGTCGAACGCGTAGCCGGCCCGTTCGAGGACGACCGCCCAGCCGCGGTCGGCGTCCGATTCGAGGATCCGGAGCCACGCGAGCAGCAGCTTCGCCGGGTCGGTCCGGAACAGCTCGATCCCGCCGTCGTACGCGACCGGGAAGTCGTACTCGTCGGCGACGTCGAGGAGCTCCCGGCCGTAGTCCCGCGTCCGCGTGAACACCGCGACGTCGCCGTACTCCGGCGGGCGCGGCTCGCCGTCCTCGCCCTCGACCGCGTAGTCGTCGTTGCCGACGACGTCCTGAATCTTCGAGAGGACGGCCTCGTGTTCGTCCTCGTGGCGGATCCCCTCGACCACGGTGTTGTCGAAGGCCGCGTTCGAGGAGAGCTCGACCACGTCGTCGAGGGGGGCGTCGACCGCCTCGCCGCTCGTGGCCGGCGTCTCGATCGCCCGCTCGGAGAGGTCGATGACCGACGCCGTCGACCGGTAGTTCTCCCGGAGCTCGATCCGGGTGGGGTCGGGCGCGTCGAACGGGACCCGGTCGGCGTCGTCGTTGAGGTCCGCGGCGAACCGCGCCAGCCGCTCCTCGAAGTCGAGGATGTTCCGCACGTCCGCGTACTGGAACGAGTAGATGCTCTGTTTCCAGTCGCCGACGGCACAGAAGTTCTCCGTCCCGGAGAAGAGGAGGGCCAGCTTGAACTGGATCTCGCTGGTATCTTGGAACTCGTCGACCATCACGTACTCGAACTGCGCCGCCTCCCGGACGCGCGGGTCCTCGCGAAGGAGCACGAACGCGAACAGCTGGAGGAAGCCGAAGGTGAGGTAGTTCCGACGCAGGGCGAACCGGATATACTCGACGTAGACGTCGTGGACGAACGACTTGAGCCCCTCGCGGTCCTCGTCGAACACGCGCCTCGCCACCTCGTCGTCGAGCCGTTTCGTCCCGCGGCCGCCCCGCAGCTCCGACTTCGAGGGCGCGTCGGGGAGGTACGCCTTGTTCCGCCCGAAGCGGCTCAGGTCCTCCCGCAGCGCCGACTGTTTCCGCCCGTCGTTGCGGGGTTGGTTCGCGGCGTCGAACCGCTCTCTGAACGCGTCGAAGTCGCCGTCGAGGTGCGACTCGCCGTCGCCGTACCAGCCGTCGGTCGTGGGGAACACGCCCTTCGCGGCGAGCTCCCGGATCAGGTCGAGCAGCTCGCTCGGCTCGGAGAGCACCCGGTAGAAGTCGGCGTGCTCCGGGTGGTCGTCGCGGAAGCCGCCGAAGAACTCGCGGAACCGCTCGGCCTCGACCAGCTCGTCGTCGATCACCCGCGTCGACCCCGTGATCCGCTCGTCGAGTCCGAGGTGCGTCGGGGCGGCGTGGCCGTGCTCCCGGAGAACCTCGTGACAGTGCGAGTGGAACGTCCGGATCGGGGCGTCGGCGAGCTCCCGCAGCCCGTACGCGCTGCGGCCGACGATCCGCTCTTTCATCTCGGTCGCGGCGCTCCGCGTGAACGTCGCGAGCAGGACGTCGTCGGGTTCGATACCGGCGCGGTCGACGACGTTCCCGTAGCGGCGGGCGACGGCGAACGTCTTCCCGGTCCCCGGCCCGGCGTCGACGAGGTACACGCCCTCCGTGTTCTCGATGAGCCGCCGCTGCGCGTCGTTCGGCGTCGGGTCGCTCATCGGTCCCCCTCCAAGAGCAGGTCGCGGTTGTCCACGCGCCGGTAGTTCGGCTCGCCGCCGAGCCCGTCGACCGGGAAGCGCTCTTCGCCGGCCCGTCGCCGGTTCAACTCCGTCAAGCGCTCGCCGACGAACGACTCGAACGCGTCGAGGTCGCCGCGGAAGAACGCGCGCTTGCGGACGCCGTTGAGCGCCCGGATCGCCTGGTCCGCCCCCTTCTCGGCGTCGACGTCGCCGGACGTGCCGGCGTCGACGGCGGCGGTGAACCGCTCGGCGAACGCGGAGTCGCGAAGCTCGCTTTTGTCCGTCGTCTCGGGGAACGTCAGGTCCGCGACGGCGTCGGCGTAGGCCGCGTAGCCGAGGTCGTCGAACGTCTCCCGGCAGTCGGTGTAGCCGTCGAGCAGTTCCTCGTAGGCGTCGGGGGAGCCGACGTACTCGTCGAACGCGACCGGGTGGTACGAGACCGTCGTGAGCGCGTCGTCGAGGTCGGCGTCGCCGGCGACCACGTCGTCCATCGGTTCGAGGAAGTGGAAGAACGTGAACTCCAGCGGCTCGTCGGGCCGGAGTCGCCGGTAGTGGGTCAGGTACAGCGCCGCCTGGAAGTTCGGGGCGTCGGCCGGCGGGTCGATCGCCGCGCCTTTGACGACCTGCGAGGCTCGCTTCTTCGACCCGCTCTTGTAGTCGAGCAGGTGCGTCGGCGCTCGCACGAGGTCGATCTTCCCCTTGACGCCGAGCGCGTCGTCCTCGAACCAGCGCTCGGTGAGGGGGGAGTCGACCGGGCGGTCGAAGTGGTCCGCGAAGAAGTTGCCGCCCCACCCCGACGCGGCCGTGAGAAAGTCGTCCGACTCCGGCGCGTTCTCGTCGAGGTACTCCGAGAGTAGCTCCAGTCCGATCCGGTACGTCCGCCGGCGGAGGGGCTCGTCCGCGGCCGAGAAGAACGCCTCGGTCTCGCCGAGCATGGCGTCGACGAGCTCGTCGCGGTCGGCCGCCCCGACAACCTCGGGGTGGTTCACGTAGAACTCCGCGAAGTCGTGGAAGAGGTTCCCCTCGACGAACCGCTCCTGATCGGGCGAATCGAGGAGCCGCCCGAAGCAGTAGTCGCGCGGGCTGTTGACGTAGCCGTTGAGGGCGGACTGGCTGACCGTCTCGACCGTCTCGGCGTCGACCCCGAGCGGCCGGCGGTCGAAGCCGTCCCCGGTCCGTCGGGGTCGCCGCCGGTGTTCGACCGAGTCGAGGTCGCTGAACCGCTCGAACTCCGCGTCGAGCAGGTCGCCGAAGTACAGACATGGCGTGACCGGCTCGCCGCCCGCGGCGTCCCGGACCAGGTAGTACCCCCGGTCGCCGCTCTGGAGCAGCCGCTGGAAGTCGCCGACGTAGCGCTCGAACTGCGTCTCGGTGTCCACCCACGGGCGCTGCGGGGCGGAGTGTGTCCACTCCTCGCCCATCCCGAGGTGGAAGACCACGGGCCGGTCCACGTAGGCGGAGGACTTCGCGTCGGCGAGGAGGACGCCCTCGTTCTCCCGGTCGACGGGGACCTCGTAGGTCTGGAGGTAGTAGGCGAGGCGGTCGACCGCGGCCTCGGTCACGGGGTCGTCCGCGAGACCGAGCTTCCGCAGCTCCTCGTCGAACCGCGCCAGTTCGACGCCGGCCCGGTCAGCGTACGCGTCGAGCGCCGCCGCGAACGTCCGGTCCTCGACGGTGTCGCGAAACGCCCGAATCCACTCCACGTCCGGACCGTCGACGGTCGCGAGTCGGCGGTCGCGGTCGCGCACCGGAGCCTCCGCTCCCAACTGGGCCAGCAGGGGAGCGACGTCGCCGACGGTCGCGTCCGGGCCCCGGAAGCCGAGCCGGAGCAACTGGACGAACGCCCTGTGGTGCGGGTCGTCCGCGAATCCCGGTCCGCCGTAGAAGGGGACGCCGGCCGCTTCGAGGGCGGACTCGACGAGCGAGGAGTACTGCCCGCCGCCGTCGAGGACGACCGCGACGCGGTCGGCGTTGCCCGCCGAGACCGCGTCGAGGAGCGCCGCGACGATGTCGGTCGCCGACTCGAAGACGTGGAACGGCGGGCGGTCGAACGCGTCGCCGGTGAAGAGGTCGACGCGGTCGAACGACTCCGGGAGGACGCTACGCTCTAAGGCGGTCAGCCGGTCGTGGCCGACGACGGCGACCGACCGGTCGTCGTCGATCGCGTACTCCGTGAGCCGCTTCGACGTGGTCCGGCGGCTCCGCATCGCCTCGACGACCTCGCGGGTCGCGTCGTCGACGTAGGCGTCGTACTCGAAGATCGCGTCGAGGCGGCCCCGGTGTTCCCAACACTGGAGGACGTTCCCGACGGCGTACGCGATCGCCGTCCAGTCGCGGTCCGTCTCCGAGGCGAGTTCGAGGAACGCGCGGCGGTCCTCCGCCTGTTCCCGGCGACCGGCCGCGAGGCGGCGCGGCGTGGTCGCGAACGTCCCGAAGTGCGGGCGGTCGAGGCGACGGTTGATCGCGCTCGCGAGCGGGGCGTCGGGAGCGACGACGAGGTCGTACTCCGCGAGTTCCGCGTGGAGTGCGTCGGCCGACTTCGCTTCGCGGATAGGCACGCCTACCCGAGATACGGACGAGTCACAAAAAGATAGCGGGGCGACGCGATCGGACGGATCGACGGACTCACCCCGGCGTCTCCGACGCGACCGCCGCTCACTCTCGCCGCGCCGTCACCAGTCGTACTCGTCGCGGGGGTCGACCGCGTCGCGCTCGCGGTCGAAGACGTGCTCGCCGTCGACGAAGACGTGTCGCGTCCGGCTGTCGTTCTCGTAGAAGACCCCGTCCCAGACCGCCACGTCGGCGTCCGTGCCGGCCTCCAGCGTGCCGACGCGGTCGTCGATCCCGAGGATCTCGGCGGGGTACCGCGTGACCGCCTCCAGCGCCTCCTCGGCGGGGAACCCCTCGCGGACCGCGAGCCCGACGCAGACGTCGAGGTGCTGTTGGGGGAGGACCGGCGCGTCCGTCTGGATCGCGACCTTCACCCCGGCCTCGCGGAGGATCGCGGGCGTCTCGAAGGTGATGTTGCGGAGCTCGTACTTCGCGCCCGAGTACAGCGAGGGGCCGACGATGGCCGGCACGTCCCGCTCCGCGAACTCGTCGGCGATCAGGTGGCCCTCGGTCGCGTGCTCGATCGAGAGCGACTCGATCCCGAACTCCTCGGCGATCCGGAAGACCGTCATGATGTCGTCGGTGCGGTGCGCGTGGACGCGGAGCGGGAGGCCCTCCGTGAGCACCCGCGCGAGGTTCTCCATGCCGAGGTCGCGCTCGAACGGCTCGCCCTCGTTGCGGGCGTGCTCGCGCCGGTCGACGTAGTCTTCGGCCTCCATCAGCGCCTCCCGGAGCGTGGCCGCGACGCCGGGGCGCGTCGAGGGCTGCCGGCCCTGCTCCTCGCCGTGGAAGCGCTTCGGGTTCTCGCCCATCGCCGCCTTCATCCCGTCCTCGCGGATCAGCATCTCGTCGGCGGTCAGCCCGTGGGTCTTCATCGAGCAGATGATCCCGCCGATGACGTTGCCGGACCCCATCCGCGCCGAGACCGCGGTGACGCCGTTCTGGAACGCGTGTTTCAGCTCCTCGTCGCGGGGGTGGAAGCCGTCGAGCGCGTTGACGTGCGGGGTGACCGCCGACGTGCCCTCGTTGACGTCGCCGTCCTCGGGTTCGCCCCACTCGGCCATGCCGGCGTGGCTGTGGGCGTCGACCAGCCCCGGCGTGACGTGGTGGCCCGAGACGTCGATCACGGTGGCTTCCTCCGGCGGGTCCCCGTCCCCGACGGAGGCGATCTCGCCGTCGTCGATGACGACGGTCGCGTCGATCGTTCCCCGCTCCGTTGCCGTGTGGACGGTCCCGCCGACGAGCGCGTACATGAAACGGGATTCAGCGGGGCGGTACTAAACGGTTCAGGCCGCGGATCGTCCCGTCGGAATCGATCCCCGATCCGAGACCATCGCGCTCGCCTCAGCGCGGACGACTAACTCCGTTCGGCTCTCAGGATTAGTTCCGCCTTCTCCGTCAGGCTGTAAACCGTCCTTCGACCGTCTTCTTCGCCCTCGATGTAGTCCGCTGCTTCGAGTTCGGACAGGTGCTGGTAGATCGTACTTCCCTGTACGTTGAGTTCCTTCGCCAGAACGTAGCCGTGCCTCGGCTCGTCTTCCAACAGAGAGAGGATGCGACGCTTCGAGTCCGTCAGCGTGAGTCCCATCAGCCGGCCGTTGGCGTAGCCCGGTGAAAAACAATGTAAATATAAACGCCTATGCGTAGGTAAATTTCTATGTAATATCCGGATGGTGGAGAACTCAAGTAGCCAGCCCGCCCAAGATACTGGTAATCAAATGTATCTAGTCGATCTGCGGGAACAAATTCGGAGTTCGGACTCCCTTGACGCGGCTCTCCGATCTACAGACGGCGTCTGGGAGGACATCTACGAGGCGATGGAGCCGACGGAGACGCTCTGGGTTATCGCCCCCAACGACTACCGTGACGGTCGGATGTGGCCGTGTGCGTTGGCATTTGCGGATTACATTCGAGACGAAGCCGCCTTTGATCTCAAGAACACGATCAGCGTACATTCACGCGAAGGCACCACCGACGAGCCCGACCTCCGGCCGAGTTACTGCGACATCCTCTTTCTCGTGCGCGACAAGCGAGACTATCAGTTCCATAAGGACCGGATACGGGTCTCACACGTCTACGAGGGGAACGAGTGGGGTGATGACCGAGAGACCGGCCAAAGCGCTTATCACGACACGGAAGTCAGACGGTACAACCCGGAGGGCAAAGACCCCGGTAACGTTTGGCTGCGCGAAGACCGCACTCGGACGAGCGATCAGTCCGTGGACCAAACCGACACCCTGTCTCTTTCCGAAGCCGTCCGACGATGCGTGTTAGCGGGTTCGGGCGACGAGGAGACGGTCAACGCGCTGTGGGCCGACGACTTCGCGGACGCGGTCACCGCCGAGAACCGAACGATGAACGATATCGAAGCGGGGACGTTGTGATGCCGGAACTCGACGACTTCTCCGACCTCGACGTTTACTGGAGTTCCAGCGAGGAGATGGCCGAAGTCGAGGACGGGTCCGTACAGTCCGTCATCACGTCGCCGCCCTACTGGGATCTGAAAGACTACGGGCACGAAGAACAGATCGGTACCGCCGACGAGTCCTACGAGCGCTACCACGACCGTCTAGACCGAGTCTGGAGCGAGTGCTACGATGTCCTCCGCGAGGACGGAACCATGTGGATCGTCGTGGACACGGTTATGGAGAGAGGCGATCTCAAGCTGTTACCGTATCACATTGCGGAGCGTGCGGAAGATGTCGGGTTCTTGCTACAAGACATGGTGGTCTGGCACAAGCCGACCGCCATCGCGGGGATGACCGACAGAAACGTCGTCAACAAAAAGGAGTACGTGGTATATCTCTCGAAGAGCAAAGACCACAAATTCGACGACGAGGATCGAGAGCACGGCCTCGAAGACCCCGCGGTGTCCGAGGGCGAGCGACTCGGCAACCTCTGGAGACACCCCGTCAAGCGCGGATCCGTCGGTACCAACGTGCTTCATAAAGCCCCCTATCCCGCGTCCCTCACCGACAGGATCGTGAAGGTCTCGACCGACGAGGGCGACACCGTTCTCGACCCCTTCCTCGGTAGTGGCACGACCGCGAAGTCCGCCCTTCGGCTCCAGAGAGAGTGTATCGGCTACGAACTCAACGAGGACTTTGATGACGTCATTGCTGACCGCCTCTCGGGTCTTACGCAGCAGTCGCTCACCGACTTCTGAGTCCGCGACCGCTTGGATTCACCGTCGCGTAGATACATAGAGAACCACCTATGTAACGGCGATTACGGATTTATACTATATCCGATGATAGGGAGCGAATACCGATGTGTCTGACAGCGACCCTTGGACGGACGTTCTCGGATATACCGATCTGGGAACCGAACGTCGCGAAGTCATCAAAGAAGAAATAAAAGAACTCGTTCAGAACCTTCCACAGGACCATCCGGGGATCTTCGAAGCCCACGACGTCTCCGCCCGGGACTACTCCCGGAACCTCGACACGGCGATCCACTCGTTGGACGGCACAATCAAGGCCAAGAGAGGCAAAGACAACGAGGACGTCGTTCGGGAGGTCTTCCTCGGACCCGGTCAGGAAGCCGGGCTACTCGAGTTCACTGACCAGCGGGGGAGCGAACGGATCGACTTCAAGGGCACGCTCGCCACGGGAGACACGTTCGCGATGGACGTGAAGGGTGGCGAAGGACAGTCGATCGGACACCTGCTCGTTCCGTCCAACACCGACGTCCTCTCTCTGTGGAGCGAGCGCAACTCCCGGAACACGAAGTCCCCCGCGTCTCGACTGAACGAAGTCATCAACCGAGCGGTTCGCTGGAGCCTGAACCAGAGCGAAGACCTCTCCGTGATGGTCGTGCGCGACGAGCCCGCGGGGGCGCGGACGGACGAAGGCGAAGTCATTCCCGACGTTGTCGTGTTCCCCGAGGAGTTCCCGACGCCCGAGAACCCGAATCCCTCGATGCCCGACATCGATGACCTCGAATACGCCAGAATCGTCTTCGAGATACTCACCGGAAACGGAGACCTCAGCGCCGAGGAGACGCGGAAACACATCTGGTGGCACGAACTCGAGTACCGGCACGACGAGGGGAAGATCGACAAACGGATCTACAACGACTACGACGACAGCATCACTCTCACTACTCAGTCCATCGAGTTCGAACGCATCTCGGACGTTTCGTGACGAACGCCAACTGCGTCGAAGTGACGAGCGACGCCGCGTATCGACCCGACCGCTTCGGACGGATCGGCGCTGGTCCCGACGGCGGCTCGGGCGAGGTACGTGGATAACTTATTTATCCGACGCCCGTGACGCCAGTAACAAGTCCGTTTGTAGTAGGACAACAAAAATTGTACACATGCCACGGGAAACACTACTCCTCGTCGGGCGGAACGAGGTGCGATCGGTCGCGGAGCGGCACGCCGATCGGTTACGGAGCGCCGGTATCGCCGACGCGGTCACTACCGCGACGTACGCGGTGGAGCCGGAATCGGAACTCAGAGGGGCGCTATCGGACGTCCGCGGAGACCGCGTCTACGCGGTCCCGATGTGCTTCGCGCACACCCACGAGACGCTGAAAGACGTTCCGAGGGCGTTGAACCGGCTCTCCGGCGAGGTGCGGTACTGCGACCCGATCGGGGAGCGCCGGGCCGTGACCGAGGCGATCCGGAACCGGGCCGAGGCCGCGAGCGACGCCGACGCGCTCGTGCTCGTCGCCCTCGGGAACAGCCGCGACGACCACGCGCGAACGGCCGCGGCGTCCCACGCGGCCCGCCTCCGGGCCGAGTTCGACGAGGTCCGCACCGCGTACCTCCTCCAGAGCCCGGCCGTCGAGTGCGCGCGGTACACGCTCGACGCCGACCGCGCGGTCGCGTGTCCGCTGTTCGTCGGCGACTGCGAGGCGACCCGAGACCGGATCCCGGAACAACTCGAGTTACATCGCGGCGGGATCGACTACGCCGACCCGTTCGGCGCGGACGACGTCGTCACCGACGCGATCGCCGCCGCGGTCGAGCGCGCCCGCGAGACTCCGCCGGCCGCCGCGCCGGGCCCCGACCTCGTCGCCGACGCGGACCCCGTGGCCACGGACGGCAGCGGGCGGGACTGACTCGCTTCGTCTCGTCTTCTCTCCCGAACCCAATCGAAGCCGGGCGCGAGTCGGCCCGATTCCGCCGGTCGTTTTCCGCCAGTCAGGGTCAACCGATCCGGTTCCATGGGTCCGGTCCCCTACCGTCGAACGACCAGCACGGACAGGTCGGAGAACGGCGAGTCGCTCGGCTCGTCGCCGCCCGCGTGTCCGGCGAGGTCGCGGAGCGTCGTCCGGGTGATGCGTTCGTCGTCGTGGGTGAGTCGCTCGCAGACGAGCGCCTCCGCGTCCGGGTCGCCGCCGTGGTCGAGCAGGTCGGCGGCGACGTCGCCGGGCATCCGGTCGAACGGGCGGGGCAACACGAGCAGGTGACGGCTCCCGACGTCGCGGCGGAGCCGGTCGATCTCCTCCGTGAGGTCGCCGCTCTTGTGGAGCGTGACGAACGTCGAATCTTCCACGGGCGTGCGCGCTCGACTGGCCGCGACCTGGAGCGAAGAGATCCCCGGGACGACGCGCACCTCGGCCGACCCGCCGGTCGCGTCGTCGACCGCGCGCTCGACCTTCCCGACGAACTGGTAGCCGGAGTGGTTCGGATCCCCCATCAGGACCGCCGCGCCCCGCTCCCCGCGGGCCACGCGGTCGGCGAACGCGTCGAGCGCGTCCGCCTCGTCGCGGTACCCGCAGGTCAGGCAGTCGGCGTCGGTGCGATCGCGGACGAACTCGACGACCGTCTCGAACCCGACGACGACGTCCGCCTCTCGGATCGCACGCTCCACTCTCGGCACGAGGTACTCCGGGTTTCCGGGTCCGATACCGACGGCGTGGACGGTCGCCGTCGACTCGCCCTCCGAGTCGGGCTCCGGACTGTCCGCGGCGTACGCCGCCGGGTCCGGCCCCTCGTCGAGGTCGTACCCGTCCGTCACGGGCCGTCACCCCGGAGCGCTTCGAGCGTCGTCTCGCCGTTCCGCACGTCGCTGGCGGCGTGGACGAGTTCGTTGGTGAGGCCGGCGGCCACGCCCGACCCGCCGCGTCGGCCGACGTTCGTGACCGCGGCGACGCCGTGCGCCTCGGCGACCTCGCGTATCCGCTCGCGGCTCTCGGCGGCCTTCACGAACCCGACCGGCGTCGCGACGACGACCGCCGGCCGCGTCCCCTGCTCGATACAGTCGGCGAGCGCGAGCGCGGCGGTCGGCGCGTTCCCGACGACGGCTATCGCGCCCTCGTAGACGCCGCGCTCGTCGAGTTCGAGCACGCTCGCCGCGGTGCGGGTCATCCCGGTCTCCGCGGCGAGTTCCGTGCCGTTCCCGATCGCCTTCCTGACCTCGCAGTCGTGGCCCCGCCCCGTGACCCCCGACTTGACCATCGTGATGTCCGTCACGATCGGTCGCTCGTCGAGGACGGCCTCCGCCCCGGCCGCGACCGGGTCGTTCGCGAACCGCAGCAGGTGTGCGAACTCGGGGTCGCCGGTGGCGTGGACGGCCTTCGCGCGCAGGCGGTCGGTCGGCGTCTCCTGCGGGACGAGCTCGTGGACGCGGTCCATGCTCGTCTCGGCGATGGCCATCGCGTCCTCGGTCGTCGCGCCGAGGTCGGCGTACGCCGCGGTCTCCCCGGAGTCGGCCGTCTCACCGTCGTCGGTCGCCTCGCCCCCGTCGGTCGCCTCGCCCCCGTCGGTCGCCTCGCTCCCGTCAGTCGTCATCGGCGGTCACCTCCGTCGGGTCGCGCGAGGCGCGCTCCTCGATGTCGCCGTCGACGCTGAGGTTGCGGTCCCGCAGCTCGCGGACCGTCTCCCCGTCAGCGTCCCAGAGCCCGCGCTCGACGGCTTCGAGGAGGGTGTCCGTGATCGACTCCAGCGCCCACGGGTTGACGTCGCGCATCCAGTCGGCCCGGTCGTCGTCGAGCGCGTACTTCTCGGCCACGTCGCGCCAGAGCCGGTCGGAGACGACGCCGGTCGTTGCGTCCCACCCGAGCGCCACGTCGACCGTCTTCGAGAGGTCGCCGGCCCCCTTGTAGCCGTGCTCCTCCATCGAGTCGAGCCAGTCGGGGTTGAGGACCCGCGCCCGCATCGCCTTCCGGACCTTCTCCTCGTTCGTGTAGACGTCGACGTTGTCGGGATCGGAGGAGTCGCCCACGTACGACGCCGGCTCCTCGCCGGCGACCTCGGTGACGGCGGTGATGAACCCGCCGTGGAACGCGTACCAGTCGGAGGAGTCGAACTCGTCCTGTTCCATCGTGTCCTCGATCTTCACCGTCGCCTCGACGTTGCCGAGCCGACGCTCGAACGCGTCGTGCGCCGCCGAGGCGGTGCCGCGGGAGCCGAGGGCGTAGCCGCCCCACTGGACGTACACGTCCGCCAGGTCCGCGGCGTCGTCCCAGTTCCCCTCGTCGACGGCCTTGTTCGTCCCCGCGCCGTAGCCGCCGGGGCGCGTCGTGAACACGCGGTGTCTCGCGGCCGCCTCGGGGTCGTCGTGTCCCTCGGCCGCCAGTTCCTCCGTCTCCTCCTCGACGTGCTTTTTGACGTAGTTCAGCTCGTGCGGCTCGTCGCGGTCGACCACGGCGTCGACCGCGTCGTGGATCACGCTCGCGGCCTGCGGGAACGCGTCCCTGAACAGCCCGGACACGCGGGTCGTGGCGTCGACGCGGGGCCGGCCGAGCTCGTCGAGCGGGATCGGCTCCACGTCGTCGATCCGCCCCGCGTCGGTCCAGACGGGCTCGACGCCCATCGTGGCGAGGACCTGCGCGATCGTCTCGCCGCGGGTCCGGACGGTCGGCGTCCCCCACGCGACGACGCCGATCTCCTCGGGGTACTCGCCCTGCTCGTCGCGGTGGCGGGCGAGCGTGTCGGCGGCGATCTCGCTGCCGACCTCCCACGCGGCCTTGGCGGGCACCTTCCGCGGGTCGAGGGTGTAGAAGTTCCGGCCGGTCGGGAGCAGGTCGACGCCGCCGCGGGTGGGTGCGCCGGAGCCGCCCGGCGGGACGTACTCGCCGGCCAGCGCGTCGGCCGTGCGCGGGATCTCCGCCTCGGCACCCCGGACCCGCGGCGCGGCCTCCTCGGCGATGAACCGCAGCGCGTCCCGGAGGTCGTCGTGGGCACCGCCGCGGACGCGGGCGTCGCCGAGCGGATCGACGCCGACGATCAGCAGGTTGATCGTCGTCTCGTCGCCCGCTCCGGCGGCCGATTCCGACTCGGGCACGTCGAAGCCGTGGGCGGCCAGCGCCCGGACGAGCTCTTTGCTCGTCTCGTACACCTCGTCCGCGGCCTCCCCGTAGGTCATGCCCAGCGTCTCGTCGTACTCGCCCGGCGCGTCGAGCATCCGGTCGTAGTCGACGCCGAGCACGCCGGCGACCGACTCGCGGAGGCTCGGGCCGCCCGGATTCTCCAGCCGGGTGAGCGCGACCAAGTACTCCACGAGCCGGTCGTCGACCGGGGGCTCGCCCATCGTGTGGAGCCCCAGCCGGATCTGGGTGTTCTTCACGTCGGTCAGGTACGCGTGGATCCGCTCGACGAGCTCCGCGACGGGGACCTCGTCGCCCTCGACGCCCCCCTCCGCGAGCGTCGATCCGGCCGCGTCCGGCCCGCGGACGTCGGCTCGCTCGTCGACCTCGCCCGCGACCCCGAGCTCCACGGCGAGGTCGAGGTCGTCGACCGTCTCGCGGATGAGATCGCCGAGCCGGGCCCCCTCGTCGGTGCGGACCTCGGTGCCGCCGGCCTCGCGGTAGCGGCGGGCGAGGTCCTCCAGCTCCGCCAGCTCGTCGTAGCTGCCGGCGCGCCGCATCACCGGCGTCAGGTAGTCCACGACGGCGGCGTACGAGCGGCGCTTCGCCTGCGTCCCCTCGCCCGGGTTGTTGACGATGTACGGGTAGACGTTCGGGAGGTCGTCGATCAGGCCGTCCGGGGCCGACCCGGAGCCCAGCCCGACCGTCTTGCCCGGCAGCCACTCCAGCGAGCCGTGCGTGCCGAGGTGGACGACGGCGTCGGCGTCGAACTCGTTGCGGAGCCACCCGTAGAAGGCGACGTAGTCGTGCGGCGGCCACAGGTCGGAGTCGTGGTACACCTTCTCCGGATCCATCCCGAAGCCGCGCGGGGGTTGGACCGTGACGAGGACGTTCCCGAACTCGACGCCGGGGATCGCGAACGGCCGGTCGGGCGGGTCGCCCCACTCTTCGAGGACGCCGTCGCGGAACCGGTCGCTCCGCGCGTCGAACCACTCGGCGTACCGCGCCGGCGACACGGTGTCGACGCTGCGGTCGCGCACGTCCCCCGGCGCGACCCACCGGTCGTCGAGCGTGAGTTGGCTGGTCAAGGCGTCGATGAGCTCTTCCCCGTCGGCGACGGGGGCGGAGTCCATCTCGTCGCCGTCGACGCCCGGATCGGGGCCCGTCGCGTCGCCGCCCCGCGAACCGAGGTCGTACCCGCGACCGTCGAGTTCCGCCAACAGGTTGACGGTCGACTCGGGCGAGTCGAGGCCGAACGCGGTCCCGATCCCGTCGTCGCTCGGCGGGTAGTTGTGTAACACGACCGCGACGTTCTTCTCGTCGTTCGGCGTGTGCCTGAGCGTCGCCCAGTTGACCGCGAGCCGCGCGGCGTGGTCGACGCGGTCCTCGATCGGGAAGTGCTGCTTGGGCGCGGAGCCGATGCCCGCGGCGTCGTCGGTCCGCTCTTTCCCCGAGATCGGGTGCGTGATCACGTTGCCGTCGAACTCGGGGAGCGCGACGGAGAGCGCGAGTTCGAACCCCATCACGCCGGTGTCGCTCGACTCGTACCGGGAGCGCGAGCGCATCGTCGTCACCGTCTGTATCACGGGGACGCCGAGGTCGTCGAGGAACACGCCCTCCGCGTTCGCCCCCTCGTCCGCGGCGTCGCGCCCGCGCTCGCTCATCGACAGCGAGAACATGAACGACGAGAGGACGGCGTCGACGACCGGGTCGCCGCGGTCGTCGGTGAAGTAGTGCTCGGCCGTCCACTTCGCGTCCTCTTGCCCCGCCTCGTCGCTGACTGGGTTACAGAACACGGGGAGCGCGTTCGCCCCGAGCGCCTCCAGCCGGCGGACCTGCGCGTCGACGTACCGGACGTTCTCGTGGGTCCAATGCGACTCGTAGAACCAGACGCCGACCGTCGGCGCGTCCGGGTCGAACGTCGCGGTCAGTTCCTCGTGGTCCGCGCCGGGGTGATCGGGGTGGTAGACGCCCTCGGTCGGGAGCTCGATCGGGTCGTCGATCTCGCCCGCGGCCCCGTCTGCGTCGCCCGCGACATCGCCGTCGCCGTACTCCCGAGCGAGGAACCGGGTCCCGTTCGCGATGTTGACCGCCCCGCCGTGGTCGAGGTACTCGCAGACCGTCGCCCGGTCGGTCGGCGCGACGGTGGTGTCCTCCGGCGCGAAGGCGTCGCCCGTCGCCTTCACGACGAGCGGCACGCCGGCGTCTCGGAGCTCGTCGACCGCGAACTCGTACGCCGGCATGCTGTCCTTTCCGCCGTGGAGCCAGAGGACGACCGCGGCCGCGTTCCGGATCTCGTCGACGAACTCCGCCACGTCGCGCTGCTCGTCGAGGTCGCCGTCGGACCGAACGACGAGGTCGATCCCCGTCAGCCGTTCCGCGGCCGTCTGGACCGCCCCCAGCTCGTTCTCCGTCGCCGTGTAGAGGCCGATTTTTGTCACAAGCTATTAAACCTCCTCTGTAGTAACACAAGTATGGTTGATTTGGGAACAAAGAAAAAAGTTTCCACCCCCTTGCCGGCCGTCGTCGGGCAGGCGGATCTCAAACGGGTGCTCCTGGCGCTGGCGGTCGAACCGAGCCTCAGCGGGGCCCTTCTCAGGGGAGAGAAGGGGACCGCCAAGTCGACGTCCGTCAGAGCGCTCGCGGACCTGTTGCCCGAACGGGCGGTCGTCGCCGACTGCCCGTACGGCTGTCCGCCGCCGGACGCGACCGAGGCCGGCGACGGTCACGCCCCGGGCGACCGGTGCGCGTCCTGCCGCGAACGCGAGGACCCGCCGGTGGAGACGAGACCGGCTCCGCTCGTGACGCTCCCGCTCGGCGCGACCCGAGACCGGGTGGTCGGGACGCTCTCCGTCGCCGACGCGCTCGACGGCGACGCCGAGTTCGACCCCGGCCTGCTCGCCCGCGCCAACCGCGGCGTCCTCTACGTCGACGAGGTCAACCTGCTTCCGGACCACCTGATCGACGTGCTGCTGGACGCGGCCGCGACGGGGACGAACCGAGTGGAGCGCGACGGCGTCAGCGTCACCCACCCCGCCGACTTCACGCTGATCGGGACGATGAACCCGGAGGAGGGGGAGCTTCGACCCCAACTGCGCGACCGCTTCGACCTCTGCGTCGACGTCGCGGGGAGCGACGAGATCGGCGAGCGCGTCGAGATCCTGAACCGCGTCGTCGACGACGGCGACGGACGTGACCTCCGCGAGGAGTACGCGGCGGAGACCGCGGCCCTCCGCGAGCGCGTTCGCGAGGCCCGGAACCGCCGGCCCGCGATTCCCGAGGGGTTCAAACGCGATATCGTCGAGCTCTGCCGCGACGCGGGCGTCGACGGCCACCGAGCAGACTTCGCCGTCGCCCGGGCCGCGCGGGCGTTCGCCGCCCTCGACGGACGACCGAAGGTCATCGAGTCGGACGTGACGGACGCCGCCGAGTACGCGCTGAACCACCGGTTACGGAGCCGCCCGTTCGACGAGGCGGCCGATCCGGAGGAGGTGGTGGACGATCACTTCGACGACGACGCCGAGGGCGACCGCGATCCGGCGGACGACGTCGACCCGCGGGGAGACGGTGACCGGACGGATAGCGAGGATTCCGGCGAGGACGGGAGCGAACCGGACAGGGAATCGGGAGCCGACGGCGGGTCGGACGGCGGGGAGCGTCGTCCCGGCGCGGGCGACGAGGGAGGCTCCGACGAGCCCGCTACCGACGGGCCCGACCGCGATCGGCCCGGCGGTCGTGACGGCTCCGATTCGCGGACCACCGGCGACGCGGAGCGTCCGGTGAGCGACGCGGCGACCGCCGACCGCACCGAGGGGGAACAGGGCGACGGTGACGACACCGACGGCGAGGACGAGGCCGCACCGATCCCCCCGGGCGGCGCTCGCGCGGGAGTCGGCGACGCGACGGCTCCGGAAGTTCCGTCGCCCGAGGATCCCGATGCCGCGACGGGGGGCGGTGGCGGCCGACACGCGGCGGCACCGTCTCCCGAGGGTCACGGGCCGAGGGTACGGGCGGAGCGCTCGCCGGAGTCGGGATCCGTGGACCCGGCGGCGACCGTCAGAGCCGCGGTGCGGGACGGCCGGTCGCGACCGGCCGAGACCGACCTCCGACGGGCGGTCCGAGCGGCCGACGCCGAGACGCTCACGGTGTTCGTCGCGGACGCCAGCGCCTCGATGGCACCCGCCATGCGCGCCGCCAAGGGCGTGGCGCTGGAGCTGCTTCGCGACGCGTACACCGAGCGGGACGAGGTGGCGCTGGTCTCGTTCGGCGGCGACGGGGCCGAGGTGCTCCTCCCGCCGACGACGAGCGTCTCGCTGGCCGCGCGCCAGCTGAAGGAGCTCCCGACGGCGGACCGGACGCCCCTCCCGGACGGGCTCCGCAAGGCCGCGGCGCTCGTCGAGCGCGAAGCCCCGGCCGCGGCGACGGTCGTGCTCGTCTCCGACGGCCGCGCCAACGTCGCGAACGGCAGTCCGACGACCGCGACCCGGCGAGCGGCCGAACGGGTCGCGGAGACGGACGCGTCCGTCCTCGTCGTCGACGCGGGCGAGTCGAGGGCCGGCGTCCTCGACGTCGTCTGCGAGGCCACGGACGCGAGCCGGACCCCGCTCGCCGCGCTCTCGGCGGAATCGGTGCTCGAAGACCACTCCGGTTTCGGCGGAGCGTAAGTTTTACAATCTGAGTTTACTTTGTCCAAATCGGATTTATGTCGACGAACTCCGACACAGTCGCCGACCGGTTCGCCGCCGCCGGGGCACGGATCGACCCGCTGACCGCGCTCACCGCGCTGGCGCTCGTCGCGGCGCTGGGCTTCGCGCTCCTGTTCCTCCAGGATCCGCTGGCCCACGACGCGTTACACGACTTCAGACACGGGGCCGGCATCGTCTGCCACTGATGATCGATCGACTCCGATCCGGCGTCGCCGCCGGAGCCATCGCCGGGCTCGCGTACGGGCTGTTCACGTGGCTGGTCGCCTCGCCGCTCATCCACCACTTGGAGCACCTCGCGTCCCATGGCGGCGACCACGGACACGACGCGGCACCCGCCGTGGGCGAGACCGCGACGGCGGTCGTCAGCGCCGGCGGCGGCGTCCTGTGGGGCGTCCTGTTGGGGGCCGCGTTCGGCGTCGCGTACCACCTGTTCGAGCCGGCGCTCCCCGGCGGAGCGCTGAAGCCGTACGTCCTCGCGGGGACCGGATTCCTGACGGTCTCGGTCGCCCCGTGGACCGTTCTCCCGCCGGCCACGCCGGGCATGGAACCGCTGTACGGGACGTCGCTCCGCGTTCCGCTCTACCTCGGGCTGATTGTTCTCGGCGGTCTCGTCGCGGCGACGAGCGTCCTCGGGCACGTCCGCGCGAGTCGGACCCGCGGTCGGGGTGCCGGAATTCTCGTCGCGTCGCTTCCGTTGGCGGCGCTCGGGCTGCTCTCGGTCGTCGCTCCGCCGACGCTGGCCGGCGGGGGCGCTCCCCCCGAGCTGTCGGCCGCGTTCCGGTGGCTCGTCGGGTTCTCGCAGGCCGGGCTCTGGACGCTGATCGCCGTCGCCTTCTCGCGTTTCGACCGACCCGTCGGTCGGCGCGGCGCGGGCTCGCCGACCGCGACCGCGAGGGGAGCGGACTGATGGAGCGACGAACGGAACGGATACACGAGCGCGGAGTGAGCGCGACCGTCCTCGTCTGTACCAACGAGCGGACCGAGCACGCCGCCTGCGCCGCCGTCGACGGCGGTGCGGTCGCCGACGCCGTCCGCGACTGGCTCCGCGAGCGCGACCGCTACTGGTCGGAGGTCGCCGTCGCGGAGACGTCCTGTCTCGGGATGTGTAGCGAGGACGGCGTCGCGGTCGTCGTCCAGCCGGACGACGAGTGGTTCGCGGAAGTGACGGTGGAGGACGTGCCGGCGCTCATGGGAGAGACGGTCGGTGCCGCCGCCGACGCCGCCGCGACGGAGCCGGCGACGACCGGCTGAACGGCCGGGGCTTAGAACGCGTCCGAGTCGAGCACCCGGTGCGGCACGTTGCTGTCACGGAGCTTGGAGGTGTGTCGCGGAATCTCGTCGGTCACCGCGACCAGGAGCACGTCGAGGCCGAGCATCCCCGCCTCGGCGACGCCCTCCGCGGTCCCGAACCTGACGTCCGGGTCGACGCCGCTCCGAGAGACGAGCGCGTACGCCTCCGTCCCGGCGACCGCGACGAGGCCCTCGTCCGGGACGTGCGCCGAGATCACGTCCGGATCCGGGCGGTCGTCGTCGGTGACGGTCGGGACTGGCAGCACGGAGACGGTCCCGGTGTCGTAGTCGACGACCCCCTCGAAGTCGGCGATGCCGACGGCCTCGCCCTGCTCCGCGCTCGTGACGGTGACCGCGGTCGCGGTCCCGCCCGCGGGGTTGGCGTGGAGGACGCCGTTCCGCATCACGAGTCCGACCTCTCTCCCCTCCGCCACGTCGTCCAGCGCGATCGCGGCGTCGACCTCGACGCTCCCGAGGACGTCGGAGTTCACCCGTTCGAGGTAGGTCTCGAGGTCGTCGGTCCGGGAGATGAGCCAGTCGACCCCCTCCTTGGTCACCTCGTACCGGCCGCGACCGCCCTTCTCCACGTAGCCGGCCTCGACTAGGTCCCGGACGTAATCGCTGACCGCCTGCGAGGTCACCCCGATCGTCTCCGCGATCTCGCCCTGACTCACCGCCGGCTGGCGGGCCGCGATCTCCACGAGCACCTGATAGCGCGTCGCGCTCCGCTTGTTTTCGAGGACGTCCGGCGATCCGCCCTCCGCTGCGTCACCCATTGTCGGTCCTTCAGATGCCACAAATAAAGCCCTGTTGTCTATTTCACGGTCTACTTGCGCTGAGAGCGGTTTTCAGCCCGTCTGGTGTAAAGCAGACTTTTTTTAATACAACCAAAATTGTTTTGTGGCGCGGCACGGTTGTACATCTCGAATGCAGGCGACGAAACTCCCGAACGACGCGAAAGCGGGCCCGACCAAGCCGGAGGTCCGCGCGGTGTTGGCGCGGAAGCTTGCGCTCGGACCCGACGACCACTTCGTCGAGGTCGGTTCCTGTACCGGCGCGGTGACGGTCGAGGCCGCTCGCCGCGCGGGGCGGGTGACGGCGCTCGAACGGAAGGCGGACCGGCTCGAAACCACCCGGTCGAACCTCGCCGCGAACGAGTACGACGCCGACGTTCGGCTCGTCAACGCCGAGGCACCGGAGCGGCTCCCGGACGACGGTGACGTCGTCTTCCTCGGCGGGTCGCGGAACTACGAGCGGGTCCTCGACGCGGCCCTCGCGGCCGGCTACGACCGGATCGTCATGAACGTGTCCCGCCTCGAGGTCGCGGGGGAAGCGGCCCGCGCCTTCCGCGACCGCGACCTCCTCGACGAGGCGCTGTGCCTCCAGATGGCGACCGGCTACGACCTCGCGGGCGCGACGAGCTTCGACGCCGACAATCCGGTGTACATGCTCGTCGGCGAGCCGGAGTCGGGCGGGGAACCGGGTGACGGCGAATGACGCGGAACGCCCGGACCGGAGGCGGCAGATGACCCTGTACGGCGTGGGGCTCGGCCCCGGAGACCCCGACCTGATCTCCGTCCGCGGCCGGGAGGTCCTCGACGCGGTCGACGTGGTGTACTCTCCGGGTCGGCTCTCGCGGGCGGTGGCGACCGAACACGTCCCGGAGGACCGGATCGGGGACCTCGACTTCCCGATGACGAGCGACGAGGAGCGGCTGCGCGAGGCGTGGAGGGAGGCCGCCGCCGAGATCGCCCCCGAAGCGCGCGCCGGCGACGCCGCGTTCGTCACGCTCGGCGACCCGAACGTCTACTCCACGTTCGGCCACCTGCTGCGGACGCTCGACGCGTTCCATCCCGAGGTCGACGTGGAGATCGTGCCCGGGATCAGCGCGATGACGGCGTTCGCGACCGCGCTCGACGTCGAGGTCGAGGCCGGAGCGGGGCTCGCGCTCCGCGAGGCCGCCGGCGGACGCGCCCCCACCGGGCCCGACAGGATGGTCCTGTTCAAGGTGACCGACGCCCCCGAGACGGCTCGCAAGCTCAACGAGGCCGACTACGACGTGCGGTTCGGGCGTCGGCTGTTCATGGAGGCGGGCGAGACGGTCGTCACCGAGGACGCCGAGGCGGTCGCGGACCGCGACTACTACACGCTCGCGTACGCCGAGCGCCGCGGTCTGGAGACGTCGCGCGCGACCGACGAGTTCGCGGCCGAGGCGGACGCGAGCGGCGGCGTCTCCGGGACCCCCGACGCGGAGGTCAGCGATGACTGACGGAGCGACCGGGCCGGGGCCGGACGGCTCGGCCGACTCGCGGGCGGCCGTCGACGCCGTCGGCGACCGGACGGGAGGCGAACTCGACCCGCGGGTCCGCGAGCACACCGCCGGCGAGGACCAGGCCGGCATTCCGTTCATCGGGGCCGGCCCGGGCGATCCCGGGCTCCTCACCGTGCGCGGCAAGGAACTGGTCGACGAGGCGGACCTCGTCGTCCACGCCGGGTCGCTTGTCTCCAGCGCGCTCTTGGAGGAGCACTGCGCGGACGCGGAGCTGGTGAACTCCGTGGGCAAGGACCTCGAGGAGCTGATTCCGCTGATGCGGGACGCCCACGAGAGCGGGCGCACCGTCGTCAGGCTCCACAGCGGCGACCCCGCGGTGTACGGGGCCGCCCTCGAACAGATCGACGCGCTCGAACGCGAGGGCGTCCCGGCGTACATCGTCCCCGGCGTCACGTCGTCGTTCGCGGCGGCGGCGACGCTGCGCACCCAGCTCACGCTGAACGGCGTCGCGAACCACGTCGCGTTCACGCGTCCGCGGGGGAAGACGCTCGACGCCGAGGACGACCACGTCGCCGAGTTCGTCGAGATGGGCGACGTGACGACCTGCATCTACCTCGGCACGCACGCGGTGAGCGACGCGATGGACCGCCTGCTCGACCGGGACGGCGTCGACCCCGACACGCCGGTCGCGGTCGTCTACCACGCCTCGTGGGACGACGAGGACGTGATCACCGGATCGATCGCCGACATCGGCGAGAAGGTGGAGGCCGCGGGCTACCGCGCCTCGGCGATGGTCCTCATCGGCGAGGCCGCGACGGGCGCGGGATACGACCGCTCGTACCTCTACGGCGACTGGGCGAACGGCGGCGCGGCGGACGCGGCGAGCGGCGGAACGGCGGACGCGGCGAGCGGCGGAACGGCAGACGCGGCGAGCGGCGGATCGGACGACGCGAGGGACGCGGAGTCGACCGAAACGGAGGCAGACGACTGATGAGCACCGACAGCGACGACGGGACGAACGCGAGTGGCACAGACGGGACCGACGACTCCGGCGGCGGGCACTGTTCGACGGCGGACTCCGACGGCGAAGTGGCGGAGGAGATCGCGGTCGTCAGCTTCGAGCGGAAGCTCGACACCGCGAGGGAGATCGTCGAGGGGATCGGCGACCGCTACGAGTCGATCGACGTGATCGAGTACCACGGCGACGTGTTCGCCGAGCACTGGGGCGAGTACGACTGCTTCGTCGGGCTGATGGCCTCCGGGATCGCGATGCGGAAGACCGCGCCCCTGCTCGACGACAAGTGGGACGACCCCGCGATCGTCGTGGTCGACGAGGAACTCACGTGGGCGATCCCGATCACCGGGGGCCACCACGGCGCGAACCAGGTGGCGGACGACCTCGCGAGCCTGGGCGCGGTCCCGGCGGTGACCACCGCCTCGGAGGCGGCGGACAAGCAGGGCGTCGAGAAGCGGGCGAAGGCGCTGTCCGCCCACGTCGTCAACGGCGACTCCACGGTCGCGACGAACTTGGCCGTCCTCGACGACGAGCTCGGCCCCGTCGAACGGCTCGACGGGCCGCGAGCGGTGCTGGTCGACGACGACGTGACGGTCCTCGAACGCAACCTCGACGACGGCGTCGTGCTCGGCACGGGCTCCGTCTCCGGCGCGGACGAGGACCGGTTCCTCGAGGCGTGGGACCGGGCGCTCGCCGAAGTCGATCGCGAGTGGGCGGACGTCGAGTTCGTCGCCACCGCGACGCGGAAGGCCGACGAGGAGGGGCTCCTCGCCGCGGCCGCGACGCGCGACGTCGGGGTCGTCGCGTTCGACAGGGAGACCCTG
Source organism: Halorubrum tebenquichense DSM 14210 (assembly GCF_000337415.1). Classification (GTDB taxonomy): domain Archaea; phylum Halobacteriota; class Halobacteria; order Halobacteriales; family Haloferacaceae; genus Halorubrum; species Halorubrum tebenquichense. The sequence continues at coordinate 45,985 of NZ_AOJD01000024.1, forward strand.
CTGGAGTTCGAGGGGCCGACGCCCTCGAAGGCGAAGGAGCTCATCGGCTGGCCGGGCGTCGCCGAGGCGAGCGCCATCGCCGGCGGGGCCGACCACGACCTCGTCGCGGAGAAGACCAGCCACGAGAACGAAGTGACCGTAGCGGTGGGGCGATGACGGGGAACGGCTCGGCCCCCGGCGGCGCGGACGGCGCGCCGGACGCCGTGGGAACCCTGTACGTCGTCGGCATCGGTCCGGGCCTCCCGCACGCGATGACCCAGCGGGCCCGCGACGTGATACGCCACGCCGACTGCGTCATCGCGTCGAACCTCTACCAGGAGTTCCTCCGGCGGGACGGCACGATCCCGCCGGAGTCGCGGACCGAGGACGCCGCGGCCGCCGACGGCGGTGCCGCGCCGGACGGCGGTGCCGCGGTCGACCCGGCAGCCGAGGGCGTCGACGCCGCCGACTGGACCGCCGGGAACGTGGGCACGCACCCCGACGGCGAGACCGTCGAGATCGTCCGGTCCTCGATGGGGCAGCAGATCGAACTCGCCCGCGAGGCGTTCGAGCGCGTCCGGGCCGGACAGGACGTGGCGCACGTCTCCGGGGGCGATCCCAACGTGTACGGGAAGTCCGACCTCGTCTACCTGATGGCCGACGAGGACGACGCCGACGACGTGCCGATCGAGATCGTGCCCGGCGTGACGGCCGCGCTCGGGGGTGCCGCGATGGTCGGCGCGCCGCTCTCGAACGACTTCTGTACGATATCGCTGTCGGACAAGTGGCGCGGCTGGGAGGAGATCGCGGAGAAGCTCCGCGCCGCGGCGGTCGCGGACTTCTCGATCGTCCTCTACAACTGCTGGCGGGACTACGAGCGCGCGATCGAGGTGCTCCGCGAACACCGGACCGACGACGCCCCGGTCGCGATCGTCAACGACGCCGGCCGCGGCGAGGCCGGCCGCAACCTCGACGACGAGACGTACACGCTGACGACGCTCGGCGAGGCGACAGAACACGGCGACGAGGTCGGCGGGATGGGCACGTCCCTGATCGTCGGCACGCACGAGACGGAGGTCTGGGAGAACGACTACGACCGGTTCCTCGTCACCCCGCGTGGCGGGCGAGACGTCGACGACTTCTGACAATGAGTGACACGACCTGCGGAGCGACGGACGAATCGAACTCGAACAGTGACGATACAGAAACGAAGACGGCCACCGACGGCGGCGCGGCGACGGAGGCGTCGAGCGGCTCGTCGTCCGCGTGCGGCGCGAGCGGCTCCGGGAACGCCGGCGACTCCGGCGGCTCCTCGTCGTGCGGGGCCTCGAAGTCCGCGGCGACGGACGAGAAGGTCGGATCGACCGCCGACGACTTCGACGCCGAGCCGGGGCGGCTGGTCGCCGTCGGACTCGGTCCCGGGCAGCCGGAGGGGATGACCGCGCGGGCCCGGGCGACGCTGCTGGAGGCGGACCACATCGTCGGGTACACGACGTACATCGACCTGATCCCGGACGAGGTCACCGAGGCCGCCGACGAGCTGTACGACACGCCGATGTGCGGCGAGGTCTCGCGGACCGAGGAGGCGGTCGACCGGGCGCTCGCCGGCAACGACGTCGCCATCGTCGGCTCCGGCGATCCGAACGTGTACGCGCTCGGCGGGCTCGCCTTGGAGATCGTCGAGTCGAAGGGGGCGACGGCGTCGGCGCTCGACTTCGAGGTCGTCCCGGGCGTCCCGGCCGCGCAGTCGTGCGCGGCCCGCGTCGGCGCGCCGCTCGTCAACGACTCGGTGTCGATCTCGCTCTCGGACCACCTCACGCCGATGGCGGAGATCGAGTCGCGGCTCCGCGCGGTCGCGGCGGAGGGGTTCACGGTCGCGATATACAACCCGTGGAGCCGGAAGCGACGCGAGAACTTCGAGACGGCCTGCGAGATCCTCCTCGAACACCGGCCGGCCGACACGCCCGTCGGGGTCGTCCACGGGGCCGGCCGCGACGACGAGACCGTCGAGATCGTCGAGCTCGGCGAGCTGAAGTCGCTCGGCGAGACCGACCTCGTCGACATGACGACCACGCTGCTCGTCGGCAACGAGGAGACGTACGTCTGGGACGGCCGGATGATCACTCCGCGCGGCTACGAGAGCAAGTATGACTACTGAGAGCGCCGACGCGACGACCGCGGCCGACAACGGTGCGGAGTCGACCACGTATCGCGTCTCCGTCGATTTGGACGCCTGCGACGGCGTGTTCGCCTGCCTCGTCCGCGACGATCGGTTCGTCGAGGCCGACGACGGCCTCGTCGGCTTCGACCCCGCGGACGCCGCCGCCCCGATCGAGCGCGACGCCGACGGGGTCGCCGCGACGTTCCGCGACGGGCGCATCGACGAGGCGCGGGCGGGCGCGGCGGCCTGTCCGCTCGACGCGATCACCGTCGAGGAACGCGAGGGGGAGCCATGAGCACGGTCGAGACGACGCCGGACGACATGCTCGCTCGGCACCCGGAGACGGCCTACTTCTGGGGCCACGTCGCCGGCGGCGGTCGAGTGACCGAGCAGGGGGTCGAGATCGTAGTCTCCGACGGGGACGCCGCGCGGCGGCTGTCCGCGATCGCCGGCGGCGGGACCGTCGACCACCGGATCGCGGAGCGCGAGTTCGCCCACGACACGGCGGTCACCCGCCAGTCCGACGAGTACACCGTCCAGGTCATCGACCCGACGCTGGCCGCGAACGCCGCCGCGGCGCTCGGACTGCCGGTGGGATCGGACCCCGGCGGGTACCGGTTCGACGCCCTCCGCGACCACCGTCGGGAGCTCCTCCGCGGGCTGTTGGAGGGCTGCGGCGTCGTCTGCTTCCGCGAGTCGAGCGCCGCGGTCGGCGTCTCGTTCGTCCACGACGACGCCCGGCTGTTGGAGCGGATCCGGACGGCCCTCGACGCCGAGGGGTTCGACGCCGAGGAGCCGCAGCCGGCCTCGTCGGGCGGGCACTGGTTCGGCGTCGCCGACGGCGACACGGCCGCGTTCGCCGAGTGGGTGTACGAGGGGGCCGGCGACAGCGGGCTGTTCGCGACGGACCGCCGGCGAAAGACGCTTCGCAGCGTCGAGCGGGCCGCGGGCCTCGACGTCGGGAGCCTCATCGGACCGACCGACGCGGACGGGGGCGACCCGTGAGCCGAGCGGCGGACGCGGTCGGGATCGGCAGCGAGGAGACCGCGCTGCTCGTCGGCCACGGCTCCCGCCGGGACAAGTCGAACGAGGCGGTGCGCGAACTCGCGGCCGGTCTGGAGGACCGCCTCGGGGTCTCGACCGACGCCGCGTTCCTCGAGCTCGCGGAGCCGTCGATCCCCGACGCGATCGGGGCGCTCGCGCACAGTTCGTCGCGGATAACGATGGTGCCGCTGTCGCTGTTCGCGGCCGGGCACGTCAAGAACGACCTCCCGCTCGCCGTGAAGCGGGCGCGGAGCGAACACCCGGGCGTCACCTTCCACGCGGGCGCGCACCTCGGCATCCACCCGGCGATACTCGACCTGCTCGACGACCGGGCTCGGGACGTGGAGGCCGAGTTGGGGGTCGACCGCGAGGACGACGACGTCGCCGTCGTGGTCTGCGCCCGCGGCTCCTCGGACCCGGACTCGAACGCCGACGTACACAAACTCGCCAGGCTCCTGTACGAGGGTCGCTCGTTCGACCGAGTCGAGGCGGGGTTCATCGGCGTCACGGAACCGCTCTTGGACGAGGTGCTCCACGACGTCGCCAAGACGCGACCGGACGCGATCGTCGTGCTGCCGTACATGCTCGGCGACGGCGTCCTGACCGGCCGGATCCGCGACGGTACCGCGGAGTTCGACGCCGAGTACCCGTACGTGGACGCCGCGGCCGGGGACCCGCTCGGAACGGACAGCCGCCTGCTGGACGTGCTCTCTGACCGGTGGCAGGAGGCGCGGACCGACTCCGTCGACATGTCGTGTGACACCTGTAAGTACAAGGTCGAACTCGACGGGTACGAGGAGGACGAGGGCGGCGCGCGCGCCATGCTCCGCGCGTTGACCCACCAGCAGGCGCACGAGGACCGCGACGAGGTCGCCGACGAACCGCACGCCCACGACGCGCCCGGGACCCACCTCGCCGTCTGTACGAACCAGACGTGCGCGGCGGGCGGTTCGCCAGCCGTCTTGGAGTCTCTACGTCAGGCCGCCCGAGACGCGGACGCCGACGTTCACGTCACGCGGTCGTCGTGTTTCGATCAGTGCGGCGACGGCCCGATCGTCGCGCAGTATCCAGACGGCGTCTGGTACGGGGCCTGTGACGACGAAGACGCAGCCCGGATCGTCTCCGCCGTCGAGCGGGACCGAATCGTCAGCGACCTCGTTCACCAAACGCTGTGAGAAATTCCAACTACGATACACAATGAGCTGTGACGAAATCGAAGCCCTACGACTCGGCCTGATGAACGCGCTCGGAACCACCGACGACGCCGTGCGACGCCACGCGGAGCAGGAGCTCGGCGACGCGCTGGACGGCGACACGCCGGTCGCCGCCCTCGCTGCGGCGGAGTCCCTGACCGAACTCCGACGCCACTTGGACGCCGCGCTCGTCGACTTGGAGGAGGAAGTCGCCGCCCTCGACGCGGACGACCCGGAGTACGGGTACGCCCGCGGGCGTCTCGTGGCGGTCCGCGACGCCGAGCGATCGCTGGCTCGGCTCGCCGACGCCGGCGAGTCGCTGCTCGACGACCTCGGCGACGCGCACCACACGCTACACGAGGTGTTTCCCGTCGAGGAGTGATCGGAGGCCGTACCGTCGTCGCGACGACGACGCTGTGTCCGTCAGTGCGGGACAAGAACGGGGCGGCTCTCGCGCAGCGCGGGCTCATCCCGCTGCGCGTTAGACGGACGCAGGGTCCGTCGCACGCGCGGTGAAGTCGCTACACGCTGCGTGCGACTACCGAGTTTACCGGAGTACAAGGAGAAAGCCTCGCGCTTCAGCGCGGGGGGATGTCAAGCGGTGCGAGCCGACTTCGCGCGCTCCACCGTCACTCCGCGTACGCCTCGATGAGGGAGCGAAGCTCGTCTTCGCTCTGCAGGCCGACGACCTCCTCGACCTGTTCGCCGCCGGCGAACAGGACGAGCGTCGGGACGCCCCGGACGCCGTAGGCGGTAGCGAGCTGCTGATTAGCGTCGACGTCAACCTTGGCGACGGCCGCCTCGGTATCCGCGGCCAGGTTCTCGACGACCGGTTCGAGCATCTGGCAGGGGCCACACCAGTCGGCGTAGAAGTCGGCGAGGACGACGTCGTTCTCGGCGACGATGTCATCGAGTTCGGCTTCGTCGCCGACGTAGCGCGGCTCGTCCGCGGAAACGTTGCCAGCGTCGGATACAGTATCGGTTGCCATCACCTGCCCATACGCTCCAGCGACGAATAAGGTTTTGGTTAATACACACAATACTATACAATACGACGGTGAACGCAGTTCCCGAGCACGTTACCGCGCGAGTAGTAAGGAAATCGCTGCTGCGCCGACTCGTCCGAATAAAAAGGGCGAAGTTAGCTTTCTGCGGCGGGAGCCGGCGTATCGGACTGCTCGTACTTGGTTTCGAACTCCTGGATGAGCTGGCCCATCTTCGCGTACCAGTCGTTGAGCATCCGCTGCATGTCGTCGGTGATCTTCGACGGGTCCGTCGGCGAGTAGACGTGGTAGTAGCCGCCCTGGTCGTAGTTGATCTGCTCTTTCTCGATGAAGCCCGTCTGGAGCAGGCGCTGGACGGCCCGATACGCGGTCGAGCGCTCTCGATCCACGCGCTCCGCGAGTTCATCGACGGTCAGCGGTTCCTCCGCCCCGACGAGCGCCCGGAAGCACTCCCTGTCGAGCTCCTTGAGCCCGTGGAAGCACTCCAGTAACCCCTCACACTCCATGTCTTGACGGAGCTGTTCGGCCATCGAATCTGGCATTGTAATCGATCCGAGGTAGGTCCGCAACCGTTAAAAGACTTTTGTACGGATTGTACAATTTTGTGGTGGGCCGAGTGCGTGCGGAAGAACGGTACGAGGGCGGGTGTCCGGCCCGACAAACGGTCTCGTAGCGTAAATCGGCGCGGCTCGGGCGTCGGGCCGGCGGATCAGTCGACGGCCGCGGTCGCCTGACGACGAGTCTGACGGAGCGACGCGACGGTCGTGTAGAGGATCGCGAAGGCGACGACGACCGCGGCCCCGATGACGAGCACCAGCCCGAGCAGTTCGAGCGTCGAGTTCCCGAGGAAGGAACCGATCTCGCCGATACCCACCGCGACGGAACCGATCAACAGCATTCCCCCGAAGTAGATCTTGATTCCGTCGGCGTCGACGACGGCGGTCGCGGCGGAACCGACGCGAGCGCCGAGCGCGCTCCCGAACAGCAGCGGAGCGACGATACCGAGGTTCACGCCGCCGCCCTGTCCGTAGAGGTAGCTCCCGAGGCCGCCGGAGAAGACGATCTCGAAGAGGTCGGTCCCGACGGCGACGGGCACCGGGACGCCGATCGCGTAGATCATCGCCGGCATCCGGATGAACCCGCCACCGACGCCCAGGAAGCCGGACAGCAGGCCGGTCGCGAAGGCGACGGTCGTGATGACCCACGCGGAGACGCGGACGTCGCCGCGGAGCGTCACCATCGGCGGAATCCGGACCGTCCGCTGGATCGTCTTCGCGATTTCGGGAATCTCGTACTCGCTGAGGTCTTTGTCCGCCGCCTCGTGGTCGACGCCGCCACCGCCGTCGCCCTTCAGGGCGTCGCGGGTGACCATCGCGCCGACGCCGCCGAGTAGAACGACGTAGGCGACGCTGATGACGCCGCCGGCGAGCCCCAGAGACTCGAGGTAGTAGACGCTGGCGCGCCCGACCTCGATACCGATTGTCGTCCCGGTTATCATGATGACGCCGAGCTTGTAGTCGACCTGGCCGAGGTCGTGGTGTTTCAGGGTCGCGATGACGGCCGTCCCGAAGACGAACGCCATCCCGCTGCCGACCGCGACGGGAGCCGGGTAATCCAACATCAGCAGGGCGGGGGTAACGAGGAACGACCCGCCCATACCGAAGAATCCGAACAGGACCCCGACGACGAGGCCGAACCCGACGAACAGTGCCAGCATCTCGGGGCTGGTCCCCGCGATCCCGAGCCCGTCGAGTAGACTACTGAACACTCGCTTCACCTCCGATCAGGAGCCTCATAAGATAGGGACCGAAGAGCCGTTCGAGACCTCCGTACCCCACGTACAGCACGATCGCTTCCAGTAGGATCGCGCCGATGAGCAGGGCCGTCTCCGGGTCCCACGCAGGGATCTCTAGTCCTGCCATCGGTTCTCTCTCCCGCTGTCGAACTCGGTAATTCGCTGTTGGCACATTTCTGCTCACTCTCCAGTACCTCCCTCGTGCCTATAACGGTTTTGGGATTATTGTACAATACTATATTCCAGTAACCTCGGGCGGAGTACCGATAACTTAAGAGTAACATATGACGCTCCGCCACCGCCGGAACCGACCGGAGTTCGATCGCGGACGGCACCGCCGCGTCCCCCCAACCGTGTTATCCGTGCTCAGCGAAGGTGTCGACATGAGAGCGCTCTGCGCGACCGACCTTTCGGCCGCCAGTGAGGCCGCGATCGGGAACGAGACCTGTCTCCGGTGTCTGGGCCGCGTCGGCGTCGACACGATTCATCTCGTGACAGTCGTTCCGGCGAACGTCCACTCCGGGATGCCCGGCGTGAACTTCGAGGAGCGACGTCGACGGGGACTAGACCGGTATCGAGCGGTGATCGAGAACGCCGGGTTCGACGTCGAGGCCCACGTCGTCCGCGGGACCCCGTATCGACGTATCAACGGCATCGCTGAGACCGTCCACGCCGATCTGTCCGTCGTTAGCTCGCGGGGACAGAGCCCGTTAGAGAACCGGATCGTCGGCTCGACCGCCCGCAACCTCGCCCGGACGACCGTCGTTCCGCTGTTGGTCAACCGGGTCGAGCGGGCGACGGCCGACCCCGAGGTCCTCCGGGAACGCCTCTTCCGGCGCGTTCTCTTCGCGACGGACTTCTCGGAGAACGCGGACCGGGCGTTCGACGCGTTCTCGTACCTCCGTCACGCGACCGAGGAGGCGACGCTCGTTCACGTTCGGTCGCCGAAAGACGATGACGTCGACGCCGGTGTCAGTCCGCGGGAGCGGTTGGCCGAGCACGCGAGCACGCTGGAGAACTGGGGCATCGAGACGCAGCTCGAGGTCCGGCACGGCGACCCCGCCGACGAGGTCCTCGCCGTCGAAGCGGAGGTGACGCCGTCGACGGTCCTCGTCGGGTCGAAGGGGCGAAGCCGCGTTCGACGGCTCCTGTCGGGCAGCGTCTCCGAGGAAATCGTCGCACGGGCGACGGGAAACGTCCTCTTGGTTCCGCCGCCCCGGGCGGTCTGAGAACGGTCGACGGGTGTTCGACGCGCTCCCGGAGACGAGCGTTGTCGTCATCCGAAAGCCACCGCACGAGCCGGCTGGGGGGCCACGAAACGAACCCGCCCCGGGCCGGTCAATCGTCCGTGGGTACTGTTCCGGGATCGGACGCCGCGGGCGAAGGCGGTTCGTTGGTACCGAAATCGGGGATCCCTCCCGCATCTGACCGGACTCTCCCGTACCTGACGCGAACATCGGGCCGGCGGTCACGTAGAACGCGGCCGCACCGTGGTTGTCGCTCGTGTCCGGAGGTGTCGTGTTCGGTACCGGACTACAACAGGACGGCACTGGCGGCGTATGCGAGCGCGAACGAGAGGACGAACGACCCGGTCCACGCGCCGAGTGTCACGCCGATCTTCCGCGCGTCGACGGCGTTTCGACCACCGATCGCCGCCCCGCTCCCGATGATCGCGCTCACGACGATCTCGTTGAACGAGACGGGGACGCCGAGCAGGACGGCAAGCTGTGCGATGAGGAACGACGGGACGAGCGCCGAGATGGCGCGCCGCGGCCCCAGCGACGAGTAGTCCTGCGCGAGCGACTTGATCATCCTGGGAGCCCCCATCCAGGAACCCGCGAGCATCCCGAGGCCGCCGCCGACCAGCACCGCGACTGTCGACACCGTCTCGATCTCCTCAAGAAGCGGGATCAGCGGTCCGACCGCGAGGCCGACCTGGCTGCCGCCCGCGGAGAACGCGACGAGCGAACCGAGCGCCAGCAGCACGCGCTGGAGGCCCCCGCGTCGATCGCGGCCGACGTCCCACCGGACCACGGCGGCGACTGCGGCGGCCGCACCGACGGTAACGAACACGGCCGACGCGGTCCCGTCGGCGGCCAGGACTTGCTGCCCGGTTTCTCGGACGGTCCCGGCCGAGCCCCTCCCCCCGAGGAAACTGAACTCGATGTTCACGAGGACGGCCGTGACGAGGCCGACGAGAACGGGTATACTGTACCGTTCGGGAACGTCCGGCCGCGGGAGGACGCTCGCGCTGGCGTACGCGATTCCCCCGCCGACGAACGGCGTCAGCACCCAGACGGCCGCGATCTGCTGGTACTTCGACCAGACCGGCGTCCCGCCGAGCGCGAGGCCGACGCCGATGACGGCACCGGTCACCGTGAACGCGGTCGCGATCGGATACCCCGTCACGATGCCGACCGCCATCAGCCCCGCACCTAACACCAGCACGAGGATGACGCCGGCGACGGGCATGCTCATTCCGCCGACGAGCCCGCTTCCGACGGCCTCCGAGACGTTTCCGCCCTGTGTAACGGCACCGGCGAACCCGAAGACACCGACCAAGAGGGCGGCTCGCATCGTCCCGATGGCGTTAGCGCCGACGGCGGGCGCGAACGGAGTCGCACCGCTCGACCCGGCACCGATGACCCACGCCATGAACAGGCTGGCAAGCGCTGCCCCGATGAAGAGGGCGATGAGAGCGGGATCCATTGAAATGGGAAAGAGGGGAGAAGTTAGTCTGCGCCCGCCGCGGCGGCGTCGCGGGCTTCGCTGCGGCTCCGCCAGTACCCCTGCGCGTACGCGCCGAGGAACATCCCGGCGAGCGCCCAGAGGATAGTGATGTTGCCGACGCCGAGGCTCGCGTACGCGGCACCCGGACAGATGCCGGAGAGCCCCCAGCCGACGCCGAAGACGGCACCCCCGACGAGGACATTCCGGTCGAACGGCTTCAGCCGCCGCTCGTAGGGGGTGCCGGTGAGCGGCGCGGCGTCCCGAATCCGGGGGAGCAGCGCGAACGCCACACCGGAGACGATTGCGGCACCGAACATCACGAACGGCAGGCCGAGGTCGTCGAACTGAAGGAAGTTCAACACGACCTCCGGGCGAGCCATGTGGCTGAACCCGAGCCCGAACCCGAATATCAGCCCGCCGACGAAGATCAGCGGCTTGAACAGCGGATGCCGGTCCGCCACTACGGGCTCACCCCCAGCGCGGCGACGACCTGTGCCGTCCCGATCGCCACCGTCAGGAACGTCAGCACGCCGACGATCGAGGTCTTCGACGCGGAGCCGACCCCGCAGACGCCGTGACCGGACGTACACCCCTTGCCGATCCGGGTGCCGATCCCGACGAGGATCCCGCCGGAGAACAGCCGCCACGGCTGGACGTCGGTGGTCCAGAGCGTGACGCCGGCGACCTCGTATAGCTGTCCGGTGGATCCGGGTTCGTATAGGGAGGTCGTCACCGCGCCGGACTGGACCGTGGCCGCGAACGCGAGCGCGCCCAGGACGATGCCGGCCGTGAACACGAGCCGCCAGTCCCGCGAGCCGACGTACCGCTGAAACCGGGACTGGCCGGAGACGTACGACAGCGTCGACTCGAGGAACGTGCTCGCCCCGGCGGGGATACCGGTCCCGACGTAGATGACGACGGTCCCGAGGCCGACGAGGAGCCCGCCGACGGCGTACCGGCTGACCCCGTTGGGGAACAGCTCGGCGACAGCCTGAAGCAGTACTGGGTCAGCGACCATTTGCGTCGTCAGTCACCCGCGAGCGACTCCTGGCTCGCCGCGCAGTTGTTGGGGCCGAGTTCGAGGGTGAACGCCTCCTCGTCGTCGACGGCGTTCTGTCCGAGGTTCGTCGCGATGATCTCCTCGTAGTTGGCCGGCCGCGGCGGCATGTCCGAGAGGATCAGGTCGACGAAGTCGTCCTCGGCCATCGTGAGCGCGTCCATCTCCTCGACCAGCGCTCCGATGGGCGCGGTGTAGGTGCCGTCGGCGGCGGGCTCCGCGGCGTCGCTGAAGTGCGCGCCGCCGATCAGGGTGTCGTCAGGCAGCGTGAGGATGCGCTCCCGTAGGGACTCGTAGAGCATGCGCGCGGCGTCCGGCGCGCCGTCGTCGCCCTCCTCCAAGTCGGGGCGGGCGACGCTCTCGACGAACAGCCCGTCGCCGGTCGCGAGGAGGCTCTCGTCGACGAGGTACGAGGTCATCCCGGTCGTGTGGCCGGGCGTGTGGACGGCCTCGATCGTCGCGTCGCCGACCTCGAAGGCGTCGCCGTCCGCGGCCGTGGTCAGCTGGTCGGCGTAGGTGACGCCGCGGTCGACGGCGGCCTCGGGGATGACGCCCTCGACGCCTTCCGCGTCGAGGTCGCGAACGCCCGAGATGTGGTCGGCGTGGACGTGGGTGTCCAGCGCGTACCGAAGGTCGACACCGAGGTCGTCAGCGTCCGCGAGGTAACGGTCGGTGAACGCCCGCAGCGGGTCGATGATCGCGGCCTCGCCGTCGTCGCAGAGGAGGTAGCCGAGACAGCCCGAGGAGGGGCGCTGGTACTGGAGGAGCGTGCCCGCGCCGTCGTAGTCGGTGACTTCGACGGTCTCGTAGATGCTCGCCCAGCCGTTCATGCCGTCCTCGAGGTGGTCGACCTCGTACCCGCGTTCCGCGAGCGTGCCCGCGACGTACTCGCTGGCTCCGCCCTTCGCACACAGGACGGTCACCTCGCGGTCGTCGGGAATCCGGGCGAGGACGTCCTCGTCGATGTCGTCCTCGAGGAACTCGAAGTACGGCACGTTGATCGACGTGACGTTCTCGCCGTCGATGCGCCACTCCTCGTAGTCCGACGACATGCGTGCGTCGAGGAGGGTGACATCCTCGCCGGCGTCGATACGGTCCTTCAGCGTTTCCGGCTCGACCGACGCGACTTCGACGTCAGGAGTCGGGAAGTCATCAGCGTCCATGTTGTGCAACCACTTCTACCGGCCGGATGTACAAAAGGATTCCCATAGTATTCCCCTAGACGAACAATACTGCTAGATAGGGAATGTACCAGAGACGCCATTTTATGCCGTTTTAATGGTGTCAGGAGCGTTGTACGGGACATCTATCCCACATAGGAGTTTGTAGTAAGCACAAGAACCGACAATCTTTTACTCGGTTGGTGGGTATTGTGCGACAGCTCCAATACAGACGGAGCAGACAACCAATGAGTGCTGAATACGACATCGCGGAGACGCTCGACGTGAAGGGTGCATCGTGTCCCATGCCTGTGGTGAAGACGAAAGGCGCGATCGACGACCTCGCCGCCGGTGAGATCCTCGAGGTGCTGGCGACGGACTCCGGCAGTATGAGCGACATCGACGGCTGGGCGGCCGGCACTGCGGGCGTCGAGCTCGTCGAGCAGGAGGAAGGCGACGACGTGTACAAACACTACGTGCGCAAGACGGAGTAACGATGAGCACGGACACGCCCGACGCGCCGACCGACGACGCTCCCTCGCGTGCGGAGCTGGCCGCCCGCGTCGACGAGCTGGAGGACGCGCTCGCGGAGGCCACCGGTGACGACGGCAAGAAGATGAGCATCATCGCGACGAAGGGGACGCTGGACATGGCGTATCCCCCGCTCATCCTCGCCAGCACCGCCGCCGCGTTCGGTTACGAAGTGACCGTCTTCCACACGTTCTGGGGGCTCGACATCCTCCACGAGGAGCGCTCGAAGCGCCTCAAGCTCAGCTCCGTCGGTAACCCCAACATGCCCCTGCCGAACGCCGTCGCGGCGCTCCCGGGCATGGACCGCGTGACGACGAGGATGATGGAGAAGAGGATCGCGGACAACGACACCGCCTCTATCGAGGAGCTGCTGGAGACGAGCCTCGACATGGGCGTGGAGTTCCAGGCCTGTCAGATGACCATCGACCTGATGGACTACGACGAGGACGACTTCTACGACGGCGTCACCACGGGCGTCGGCGCGGCGACGGCCCTCCAAGACATGGCCGACGCCGACATCCAGCTCCTGGTCTGACCTCCGTTGAACGGACTCAAGAATCAGATTTTCCCGGGTCGTCGAGGCCGTCCCAGAGGCGGGGGAGGTCGAGCCGGTCACGCTCGATCCGCGCTGGTCGAGGTCGCCGACCCGAATACGGTAGAACCGTCGGTCGAGGGTTCGACGGCGTCTGACCCCGAGACTCGAATCGAGTGTCGCGGTCGCGACGCCCTCGTCGACGACAACAGTCGCGTACAGTCCGACTGAAGCAGACGAAACGTCCCTCCGGTAGCGGTACCTCAGACGGACCCTCCAGCAGCGGCTTTCGGTTTCAACGAGTAGGCCGGAGAGACTGTCGTAGGGGGAATCAGCGGGGAACGGTGATTGCGTCAGTTCCACTCCGAGTCGAGTGCGTCCAGCAGCCGCTCGGTCTCTGCGCGAGTGTTGACGGCGTGGACCGACGCGCGGACGGCGTTCGGCGTCGGCAGGGCCCGAACGACGATCCCCTCCGACGCGAGTCGGTCGACCGTCTCTCCGGGGTCGTCCACGTCGACTGTCACGAGTCCGGACTCGGGGGCCGCCGGGCTGAGAAGCCGGTCGTCGGGAATTCCGTCGGCCACCCGGCCGGCCAATTCCTGACTCCGGGCGGCGATGCGGTCGACTCCGACTTCATCTATCGCCTCGATGGCTTCCGCTAGGGCGACGTGCGGGGCCGGGTTGGCCGAGCCGACCTCGAATCGTCGGGCACCGGCCGCAAACTCGTAGGGATCCGCGGTCGGCGTCTCGACGCTTCGGTACCCGACCGTCGCGGGTCGCAGGGAGTCAGCAGCTGTCCGGTCGACGTAGAGAAAGCCGCCGCCCCACAGCCCCAGCAGCCACTTGTGCCCGGCCGCCGCGACGGCGTCCGCCCCCCACTCGCCGACATCGAGGGGAAGCTGTCCCGGCACCTGTACGGCGTCGACGAGCGCGAACGCGCCGGCTTCATGCGCGATGTCCACGAGATCGGCGACGGGCAGCCGGGTGCCGTGCGTCCAGGTCACGGCGCTGAAACAGGCCAGGCGCGCGTCGGCGACCGCCTCGGCGAAGGCGTCTCGGTCGACGCGGCCGTCCTCCGTCTCGACGACGCGAACCTCGACGCCCTCCTGTTCTAGGCGTTGCCACGGGAGCGTCCCGGCCGGGTGTTCGAGATCGGTGCGTACAACCGTATCGCCGGGCTCCCAGTCGACGGCGGTCGCGACGGCGTTGACGCCCGCGGTGGTGCTCTCCGTGAGCGCAATCTCGTCGGCGTCCGCACCGACGAAGGCGGCGACGCGCTCTCGAACGCGGTCATAGGTGTCGAACGCCAGCTCGTACGGGTCGTTTCGCGTACTCGTTTCGTACTCGTGTGACCGTACGAATTCGTCGGCAGCCTCGACGACGTACCGCGGGCTCGGCCCGTGGGCACCGAAGTTCAGGTAGACGTCCTCGTGTAAGGCGGGCGTGTCGGCGCGAAGTTCTCTCGGGGTCATTTCGTTGTCGGTGAGTTAGTCCCGATACCGGGCGAACAGTTCGCGAAGGGCCCGTTCGTTCTGGCCGCCTCGGAGCTGTTTCTCCGGTTGCCCGTCGACGGACTGGACGGACGTGGGCGCGCTCTGGGCACCGAACTCGACGGCGATTTCGAGATTCGATTCGATGTCGATCGTCAGGACCGTCGCGTCGGCGTCTTCGACGACCGTTTCGAGATCGGCGTCATCCAGCGAAATCGCGCGGCCCATCTCCGCTGTTCGTGTTGCCATTATCGGATCCTGCGTCCCTGATAGTTAATAGTCTTGGGTTTTCTACACAATACAGTTGAGGGGCGAGTTGACTCCCGTGGGTATCGAGTGGGAGGGCGTGAAACGGACAGCGGCCGCTAACGCGACTCCGCGCCGGAGTGCTCGCGGCCGATGGCGCTCGCGAGCGCCAACAGGTAGCCCAGTCCGTACTGGACGTCTGAATCCCGTAATCCGCGGAGCAGACCGACCGCACCGACCTGCTCGGGGGCGTTCCGCTCCGCCTCCCCGACGCCCTCTAGGAGCGTCTCGATGCCGTCGCGAGTGTCGTCGTCCGCGGCCGTCTGCGCGACTTCGCCGACGGCGGCACCGGTGCCGGCCAGCGACGCGACCATCTCGTCGTCGAGCGCCGCCGTTGCCAGCGATCCGATCCCCGCGAGTTCGGCAAGTTCGTCGAGTGCGCCGCTCCGCTGGAGCGTGACCAGCGTGTCGAGGGCCTCGCGCAGTTCGTCGCCGTTCTCCCCGACCGTCTCGGCCAGTGCCACGGTCTCGTCCGTCGCGAGGCCGTCGGCGGACTCGGCGAGCGTCGACCCCGTGGCCGAGAGCTCGCGGACCATCTCGTCGTCGAGCGCGCTCTCGCCCAGCGAGATCACGTCCAGTAGCTCGTTGACTGCGCC
The DNA here is from genome assembly GCF_000337415.1 of Halorubrum tebenquichense DSM 14210. Taxonomy (GTDB): domain Archaea; phylum Halobacteriota; class Halobacteria; order Halobacteriales; family Haloferacaceae; genus Halorubrum; species Halorubrum tebenquichense. The sequence continues at coordinate 61,563 of NZ_AOJD01000024.1, forward strand.
GAGGTGTTCAACGAACTCGGCGACAGCTTCGGGGTTCTCTTCGATTGCTACCTCCAGCTCGGACTGGTCGGGATTCTGCGGTTCGGACATGATCAGAGCAGACCTCGTGCGGTCAGCCAGTACGACTCGTTGTACGCCAGCTTCGACCAGTGGAGTTTCTCCGAGGGCGGTGCCGGCGACGGCGGATTCTCGTAGTCGAACTCCACGAACGACGCCGCGTCCATCCCCGTCTCGATGAAGCACAGCGTCTTCCCGTCGTAGGTCGCCGTCGCCGGGCGGCCGCGAATCTCGCTGGCGAGGCGCTGGCCGACGACGCCGGCCTGGTAGTGCGCGACGCTGCCCGCGTTCGGGACGCCGGTGTCGGCGGTGTCGCCGAGCGCGTAGACGTTCTCGGCGGCCTCGGCCTCCAGCGTGCGCCTGTCGACGTCGACCCAGCCGTCGTCGCCGAGCCCCGCCTCCTCGATGAGGTCGACGCCGGCGTGCGGCGGGATCGCCACGAGGAGATCGTACTCGAGCTCGGTCCCCTCCATCGACGTGATGGTCTCCGCCTCGGGGTCGATCGCCTCGGCGTTGAAGAACGTCTCCGTTCGGATGTCCCGTTCCTCCATGAGGGGGCGAGCCCACTCGGCGATGTGGGGGTTGCCGTGGACACGCTGGATCGGATACGTGTACGTGATATCGACGTCTTCCCGGAGGCCGCGCTCGCGGAGCCAATCGTCGGCCATGAAGACGAATTCAAGCGGGGCGGCCGGACACATGTGGGGCGTCCCGATGACGCTCAACACGAGGTCGCCGTCGGTGAACGCCAGCAGCTCGTCGCGCAGGTCGGTCGCGCCCGACTCGCTGTAGTAGTCGTGACCGGCCTCCGCGAGGCCCGGAATTCGGTCGGGCTCCAGCGTCGACCCGGTCGCCAGCACGAGGTGGTCGTAGCCGACTGGCGGCGAGTTCCCGCGGAACCGGAGCCGCCGGGCCTCGGTGTCGATGTCGGATACGCGGTCGATCCGGAGGTCGATCGCGTCGTCGACGAGGTCGTCGAGCGCGCGACGACCGTCGCCGAGCTCGCGCTGGCCGAACGGCACGTACAGCCAGACAGGCTTGTAAACGTGGTCGGGGTCGTCGTTGACCAGCGTGACGCGGACGTCGCCGGCGTCCAGTTCGGGTTCGAGTCGGTCGGCGAGGTCGTTCGCGAGGACGGTCCCCCCGGTCCCGCCGCCGACGATAACGACGTGCTCGGTCATGCTTTCTCCACGTAGAACGCGTTGTGGTCGTCGAGCTCTTCGACCGCGAGCAGTTCGTTACCGGCCTCCTCGGCCCACTCGGGAACGTCGGTGAGCGACTGGTCGGTGTCGCTCAGCAGTCGGATCACGTCCCCCGACTCGGCGCTTCGAATCCTTCCGATGAGGTCCATGAGCGGGCCGGGACACGCTGCGCCTCTGGCGTCGACGGTGTCGTCGGGCTCGATATCAGTCATAGGGGGCTCACGGGAGGCAGTTGGAACGGCCCGGTATTAGTATTGTGCCAAGATTCCAAGATTCAGAAATTCTACGAGGGCCGAGTGGCCGGCCGAGAGACGGTCTCGAAATCGGAGAGGAGGAGCGGTCACCGATCGAATACGAGCCCGTAATGGTACGGCGGCAACTCGACCAGCCGGTCGAGCGTGAACGGTGCGGCCGAAAGCACAACGTCCTCGGTTTCGCCCGGCGGCGTCCGAAGGGCCGTCGGGGGCCCCCGAGGTTCGGTTCCGACAGTCGTCGTTTCACGTGGGCGGTCGTGCCAGTTGACGATGATCAGGCTGCCGCCGGGTTCGATCGCCCGGAACGCCTGTTCGACCAATCCCGACTGGTCTCCCACCCCGTGGAAGGTGTTTGCCACAACGAGCGTGCTGACTGAGTCGGGGAGGACGTCGGTCAGATTCCGGGCGTCACCGTGGACCGGAACGACGTTGTCGATACCCTGCCGGTCGGCACGACCGTCGAGTTCATCGAGTAATGACGCATCCACGTCGACAGCGTACACGGACTCGGATTCCGCAATCCGAGCGGCCGGAAGCGCAAAGTAGCCGCTTCCACAGCCGACTTCAGCGACGGACTCGCCTGACTCAACACCGAGTTTCCGGAGCGTCGCGCCGGGCGTCGGCCAGAGTCTGCTCCACCAGTCCCAGTCAGGTTGACCGGTGTTCTGAAAGCGTGCCATTCCGACTAGGATCCCGACGTGTCCACTCCCAACAGGCGATACAGGAGACAGACTCGAACGAGCCCAGTCCCGACGAGAACGAGACCCAGCAGCGTCAGCACCGCGCCGACCGTCGTCCCGAGGCCGAGGAGGCCACCGAGTGTCGCCAGTCCGACCGCCGCCGAACCTAGCCCGAGACCGATCCGAATTCGTCTGTCTGCCGCACCAATATTGTTTTTCATACCCACAAGTATACTATACTACTACCTAAGTCTTTCCCGACGACTTCTCCCGTCGCACAGGCAGTCCGGCACGATCGCCCGCTTGGAGGCGTTACTGCTCAAGCTGGGACTGCCACCGCGTTGGTAGCTGAGCGTAAACGACGGCGTTGTCGACGAGTACGTCCACCGGAACGTACTCATCCGGGGCGTGGACTGTGTCGGTTCCGAGTGCGAACTCGACGGTCGGGATCCCCGCGTTCCGGAACTTCTTGGCGTCGCCACCGCCCGTAGCGCTCCGTCTGAAGACGCGATTTCCCGTGACCTCTTCCGCGGTCGACGCGACGGCTTCGACGAGCGGGCTGGTGGGAACTTCGGCCGTCCCAACGCTCCAAGAGATGTCGGCGACTGTGATACCGTCGCAGTCGGCAACGCACTCGCGAATTTCAGCGAGCACATCGGGCGTGTGGACGCCTGCGGTCAGTCGCACGTCAACTTCGGCGTGCGCGGACTGCGGGACGGTGTTTATCGCGTCCCCACCCTCGAGGACACCGAGATTGATCGAGGGGTACCGGAACAGCTCTCGAGCGGTGGCCTCACCCATCGAGGGGGCGTAGTACTCGACCGATTCCTCGACGATCGGTGCCACGTCAGCGTCGATTTCGAGCCGCCGGGTGCCGAACCGTTCGCGCACCGTCTCGACGGCGTCGTAGAGCCGGTCGATGGCGTTGACGCCGAGTACCGGCCGGGAGCCGTGGGCCCCCTCACCGCCCGCTTCGAGCGTCAGCCAGATGCTGCCCCGGTCCGCGATCGTGACGGAGTGACGGCCTTCCTCGCAGGTCGGCTCGCCTATCACGCACGCGTCAGCGTCGAGCTTTCCAGCGTCCAGTACCGCTGGCAGGCCGGCGTCACCACCGACTTCCTCGTCGCTCACGAACGCGAATCGGAGGTCGACGGGTGGCTCCGTGTCGGTGGCTACGAAGGCCCGAACCGCGAACAGCATCGACGCAACGGCACCCTTCATGTCGGTTGCGCCGCGGCCGTAGACGCGCTCGTTGACGCGCTCGCCGAGCGGAGCGCGGGACCACGCCTCGGCGTCGAAGGGCACCGTGTCGAGGTGGCCGTTATACAGCAGCGTGTGATCAGAGCCACCCGGGAGTCGAACGAGCAGATTCGGCTTCGTTGGGTCGGCCGCGAACCGCTCCACTTCGACCGGGAGCGGGTCGAGGAACTGTTCGATTTCGGCGACGATGTCACGCGTGTCGCCGGGCGGATTCGACGTGTCAACCGCGAGGAGATCGAGGGCGAAATCGACCAGATCCTCACGGTGCGCTCGCGCGTACTCGGCCGGCGTCGCGTCGCTCATCGGTCCGCTGACTCCCTCCTCGCGGGGCGGAAAGCGGAACGAGACACGAGCGAACGCTCACGGTCCCCCCGCTCCGCGAGGTCGACGGTGAACCCCTCCTCTGCCGGCTGTGGCAGCTGGACGGCCGTGTGATCCCCCACGAGAATACGCTCGGGCGGTCGAGACGCCCCGTCGCGCCCCGGGTCTTCACCTACTGGTGTGGCCACCATGGGCGAAGATAGGGTGGCAGGGCGATTAAAGTTGTTCCCACATTCCACAATACTCTATCGGAAGCGGCTGGCCGAGAAGGTAATATCCCGTACAGACACGTCTTATGAAAGACCGCTAAGAGAGGTCTGTGTTAAAACTCCAACATAGCACATGAGTGGGGCTCCCGATTGACCCGATACGGATCGGCCCGGACGACGTCGGCGAAGGGCGACCCTCAGAATGGGCCACGAGGACGCAGCCGAACGCGTCCGAGCGTGTTCGCGGACGCCGGCTTCGGCGTCCCGGTCGGGTTCTCGGTCTCCGGGCTGCTCAGCGAAACGGTCGGCGCTGGTCGCGATCCACCGGTTCAGCGACGTGCGATCGCGCGCACCCCTGACGCCCTGTTTATATGCGACGTACCGGAGTCTCGCGAATGCGATCCGTTCGAAGAACGAATGGGCGCTACAGGATTTGAACCTCGGTCGGGGCGAAGCCCCTCCCTGCTTCAAATCCTTCGGCCCAGTTTCGACTCCTCACTTCGTTCGTCGTCAGAGACATGGGCGCTACAGGATTTGAACCCGTGGCAACTTGGTCCGAAGCCAAGCACTCTGTCCAAACTGAGCTAAGCGCCCGTGTCTGAGGTTACTTCGGAGACCGTGTTAAGTCCCGCGATTCGAAATCGGGGCCGCGCAGTCGGCCCGGGAACGCTCCCGTCTCACCGGGCGGTAAATTAGCGGATGTGACACGTCGGGGCCCGCCGGCGGCGTTCGGTCTCGCTCTCACGACCGGATCCGACGGTTCAACGGTTTCGGGGACGCACGCAGGCGCGATTCGGGCTTACGCGTGGCGATCAAAAAGAATATTATTCGGAGCGGGCATGTTTCGGTAGTAGATGTGTCCTGGTCGCACGGCCTCACAGCCGAACGAGCGGCTCGCGCCGACGTCGTCGCCCCCGAGGTGCGTCCATGTATGAGCTGACGCCGCATTTCGACGCCGAGGTCGAACCCGGGACCAACATCCTGTTGACCGGTCCGCCGCTGAGCGGGAAGCGGTCCATCATGATGGACATCCTCGCCGCGGGCACCGACCGCGACGAGGGGGCCATCGTGGTCACCACGAAAGACGGTGCCGACCGGGTGCTCCGCGACTACGAGAAGCGGACGCCCTACGAGGGCAAGCCCGTCGCGGTCGTCGACTGCGTCACGCGCCAGCAGGGCGGCGAGATCGTCGAGTCCGACCGGATCAAGTACGCCTCCTCGCCGGTGGACATGACCGGCATCGGTATCAAGCTCTCCGAGTTCCTCCAGGCGTTCGGCGACCGGGGCATCGAGCGGAACCGCGTGATGGTCCACTCGCTGTCGACGCTTTTGATGTACTCGGACCTCCAGACCGTGTTCCGGTTCCTCCACGTGTTCACGGGACGCGTCCAGAGCGTCGACGGGCTGGGCCTGTACAGCATCGACTCGACGGCCCACGACGATCAGGCGATGAACACGCTCAAACAGCTGTTCGACGGGATCATCACCGTCACCGAGGACGGCGAGCCGGAGATACGGCTCGCCTGACCGGCCGGCGGCCGCCGAGGTTCTCGCCGCGGAGGGTCTCGCCGCCGGGGATGCGTTTAATCGGGGCGCGCCCGAAACGGTGCGTATGCTCATCACCGACGACGAGGGGCTCGACCGACTGCTCGACGCGGAGACGATCGCCGTCGTCGGCTGCTCGACGACGCCCGGGAAGGCCGCTCACGACGTGCCCGAATACCTCCAAGACCGCGGCTACCGCGTGATCCCGGTGAACCCGTACGCTGACGAAATACTCGGCGAGCCGGCGTACGACTCCCTCGGCGAGGTCGAGGAGGCGATCGACCTCGTCGACGTGTTCCGCCCGAGCGAGGAGGTGCCGGAGATACTCGACGCCGTCCGCGAGCGACACGGGTCACGCGGCGACGCGGGCGCGGCGTGGCTCCAACTCGGGATCAGTCACGACGAGGCGGCCGCGGACGCGGCGGCCGACGGAATCGACGTGGTCCAGGACCGGTGTATCAAGGTCGAACACGGGCGACTGCGGGGGTAACCGGCCGCAGACGACGCCGCGCCGACGCGTTCCCGCCCTTCCCTCCCGCTCTCCGTCACCCCTCCCACTCCTCGAAGCTCCGGTAGACGCCCTTCGAGAGGTAGCGCTCGGAGGAGTCACAGAACACGGTGACGACGGCGTCGTGCGGGGCGTCGATCTCGCCGTCGCGGATGTCGCGAGCGACGCGCTTGGCGGCGAGCGAGTTCGCGGCCGCCGAGGAGGCGACGAGCTGCCCCTCCTCGGCCGCGAGCCGTCCCATCTCCTCGTGGACCTCCCGGTCGTCGATCGCCTGGACCTCGTCGACGAGGTCGGGCTCGAACAGCTCGTTCGTGTCGATGTCGTGGGTGCCGATCCCCTCGGTCTTGTACTCCTCGTGTTCGACGTCCTCGCCGAAGAACTCGCGGTACGCCGAGCCGGCCGGCTCGACCGCGGTGACGTGGGTGTCCGCGTCCGCCTCCCGGAAGTACCGGGCCATCCCCATCAGCGTCCCGGCGGTGCCGCAGCCGGCGACGACCGCGCCCACCTCGCCGTCGAGGGCCTCGTCGATTTCGGGGGCGGTCGTCTCGTAGTGCGCCTCGGCGTTGAGCGGGTTCGAGAACTGCTGGGGGACGACGGCGTCGTCGAGCTCCTCCGCGATCTCGTGGGCGCGCTCGATGGCGAGCTCCATCCCCTCCTTGCTCGGGGTGTTCACGACCTCCGCGCCGAGCGCGCGCATGAGCTGCTGTTTCTCCACGGAGAAGCGCTCGGGGACGACGAAGATCGCGTTCAGGCCGAGCTGTCCCGCCGCGACGGCGATCCCGATGCCGGTGTTGCCGGCGGTCGGCTCGATCACGGTGCCGCCCTCGCCGACGTCGCCGCGCTCCAGCATCCGTTCGAGCATGTACTTCCCGATGCGGTCCTTGATGCTCGCGCCGGGGTTGAACGTCTCCAGTTTGGCGTACACCGGCACCTCGTCCGGCGAATCGTGGACGCGGGCGAGCGGCGTCTCGCCGACGGTCTCCAACACCGACGAGAGGGGCTCGGCGTGCGTGGTCATAGTCCGGCAAAGGTTGCCGCGGGATTTGTGTGTTGCCATCGCTCCGTCCGGATCCGCGGATCCGGAGCGGCGGCGTGACTTGCCGGGAGTCGGTCGAAGAGTGCGCCACGGGGCGGCCGCAGAGCCGGTACGGCGGACGCCTCGCGGGGCGGCCGCAAAGCGACCACGACGGACGCCCAGGGATCGGTCGCGCGTGCGAACGCGCGCCGCGGATCGAACACACTTATGGCGGTCGTCCGGCTCCGACACTGTATGAGCGAGACCGATGCGGAGGCCGAGGTGACGGTCGTCCTGCCGGACGGATCAGAGCTGACCGTTCCGGCGGGCTCGACAGTCGAGGACGTCGCCTTCGAGATCGGCCCCGGGCTCGGTCGCGACACCGTCGCGGGGAAGATCGACGGCGAACTCGTCGAGAAGTACGCCGCGGTCCACGACGGCGCGCGGATCGAGATCGTCACCGACCAGTCCGACGAGTACCTCACGGTGTTGCGCCACTCCGCGGCCCACGTGTTCGCGCAGGCGCTCCAGCGGCTCCACCCCGAGGCGACGCTGACGATCGGCCCCGCGACCGACGAGGGGTTCTACTACGACGTCACCGACGTCGACCTCGACGAGGACGATCTGGCCGCCATCGAAGAGGAGATGGACGAGATCATCGCGGCCGACTACGACATCGAGCGCGAGGTCCGGTCGCGCGAGGCGGCGCGGGAGACCTACGCCGACAACGAGTACAAACGGCAGATCTTAGACGAGGAGGCCGACGGCGAGGAGGTCACCTTCTACGTTCAGGACGGCTGGGAGGACCTCTGTCAGGGCCCGCACGTCGAGTCGACCGGCGAGGTCGGCGCGGCGACGCTGCTCGAAGTGTCGGCCGCCTACTGGCGCGGCGACGAGGAGAACGACTCGCTGACGCGGGTGTACGGCACCGCCTTCGCGAGCGAGTCGGACTTAGAGGAGTACCTCGAACTGCGCGAGCAGGCCCAGGAGCGCGACCACCGGAAGATCGGTCAGGAGATGAACCTCTTCTCGATCCCGACGGTGACCGGACCGGGGCTCCCGCTGTACCACCCGCCGGGCAAGACCGTGCTCCGAGAGCTCTCGGACTTCGCGAACGAGCTCAACCGCGACCACGGCTACGAGGAGGTCGAGACGCCCCACGTGTTCCGGACGGAGCTGTGGAAGCAGTCGGGCCACTACGAGAACTACAAGGACGACATGTTCCTCCTCGACGTCAACGACGAGGAGTACGGCCTGAAGCCGATGAACTGCCCGGGCCACGCGACGATCTTCGACCAGCAGTCGTGGTCGTACCGCGACCTCCCGCAGCGCTACTTCGAGAACGGGAAGGTGTACCGGAAAGAGCAGCGCGGCGAGCTCTCGGGGCTCTCTCGCGTCTGGTCGTTCACCATCGACGACGGCCACCTGTTCGTCCGGCCGGACCAGATCCGCCAGGAGATCGAGTCGGTGATCGAGATGATCTTCGAGGTCGTCGAGACGCTCGACCTGGAGGTCGAGGTCGCGCTGGCGACCCGCCCCGACAAGTCCGTCGGCGGCGACGAGATCTGGGAGTCCGCCGAGGAGCAGCTCCGGGACGTGTTGGAGTCCGGCGGCTACGACTACGACGTCGAGCCGGGCGACGGCGCGTTCTACGGCCCGAAGATCGACTTCGGCTTCGAGGACGCGCTCGGTCGCGTCTGGGACGGGCCGACGGTCCAGCTCGACTTCAACATGCCCGAGCGGTTCGATCTCACCTACACGGGCGAGGACAACGAGGACCACCAGCCCGTGATGATCCACCGGGCGCTGTACGGCAGCTACGAGCGCTTCTTCATGGTCCTGATCGAGCACTTCGACGGGAACTTCCCGCTGTGGCTCGCGCCGGAGCAGGTCCGTATCCTCCCGGTCTCCGACGAGACGCTCGGCTACGCGCACCGCGTGAAGAACGCCCTCGAAGACGAGGGGTTCCGCGTCGAGGTCGAGGACCGCGACTGGACGGTCGGCCGCAAGATCCGCGCCGGCCACGACGACCGGCTCCCCTACATGGTCATCGTCGGCGAGGACGAACAGGAGGCCGGCACCGTCTCCGTCCGCGACCGCTTCGAGAACCAGCGCGGCGACGTCGACCTCGGCGACTTCGTCGACCACCTCGTCGAGGAGCGCGCGGAGAAGCGGACGGAGCCGGACTTCGTCGACGGCGAGTGAATCGCCCGCGACTCGGCCGCCGCCGGTTCAGGCCGGGTCGACGCCGGTAATTTCGAACCGCGCGCCGCCCTCCGCGGACTCGACCGCTCGGACCGACCAGCCGTGCGCGTCGACGATCTCGGCGACGATGTTCAGGCCGAACCCGGTCCCGTCGCTGGTCGTCGTGTAGCCGGTCTCGAACACCTCCTCCCGCTCCGACTCCGGGATCCCCTCGCCGTCGTCGGCCACGTAGAAGCCGTCGCCGCTCGCCGTCGCGCCGACCGTGATCGTGACGCCCTCGCCGCCGTGTTCCACGCCGTCGGCGGACTCCGTCCCGCTGCCCGTGGAACCGTGTTCCACGCTGTTGCGGAACAGGTTCTCCAACAGCTGCCGGAGCCGCGCCTCGTCGGCCAGGATCTCGAACTCGTCGACGGTCACGCTGAGCGTGCCGTCCCCGTCGTCGGTGGTCTCCCAGGCGTCGCGGGCGAGGGCGGCGAGGTCGACCGGCTTCGGGTCGTCGACGTCGTTCCCCTCTCTGGCCAGCGTGAGCAGGTCCTCGATGAGCGTCTCCATCCGCGAGAGGGAGCGCTCGATCGGCTCGACGTGCTCGCTGTCGGTTTCGTCGGCGAGGAGGTCCAACCGGCCGCGCGCGGCCGTGAGCGGGTTCCGGAGGTCGTGGCTCACGACGCTCGCGAACTGTTCGAGCCGGTCGCGCTCGCGTTCGAGCCGCGCCGCCGCGCGCTGTCGCTCCAGTTCGTAGCTCACCCACCGCGTCAGCAGTTCGACGAACGTCCGCTGCGTGTCGGTGAACGGCTCGCCGCGGGGCGTCGTGGCGGCGAAACAGAGCGTGCCGTACCGCTCGCCGTCCACCTCGACTTTCCCGCCGATGTACGTCTCCAGTCCGAACGTCTCGTAGGCCGGGTCGCCGGTCCATCCCTCCTCGGACGCGTTGACGACGGTCAACAGGTCGTCTCGCTCGATCGTTCGCTTACAGTACGCCTCGTCGAGCGGACAGGACTTTCCGGGCTGTAAGAGTGGGTGCTCGGCGTGGGAGACCTCGACGTGTTGGGTCCCGTCCGCGATCCGCGTGAGGAACCCGTTCGGCACGTCGAGGTACTCGCAGCCGAGCGTCAGTATGGCTTCGACCTTCTCTTCGAAGGAGCGCTCGTGGTCCGACGAGACCGCGTAGAGCCGCTGGATCGCGCGGAGGCTCTCCCGCTGTCGCCGCTCCAGTTCGCGCTGCTCGGTGACGTCGCGAAGGTACACGGAGAGGCCGCTCTCGGAGGGAAAGACGCGCGCCTCGAACCAGGTGTCGAGCGGCTCGTAGTAGGAGTCGAACGAGACCGGCTCCTGCGTCTCCATGGCGCGGTGGTACTGCTCGTGGAACTCCGTCTCGGTCGATCCGGGTATCGAGTCCCACAGGTTACGCCCCTCGACCGACTCTCCCGGACCGACAGCGCCGTCGCTCATCGCGGACCGCAGGATCCGGCGGCCCTGCTCGTTCGCGTAGGCGACCGTCCAGTCCGCGTCGAGGGCGAAGAACCCGTCCGCCATCCGGTCAAGGACGGCTTGGAGGTCCTGATCTGACGCCGATGCGCGCGGGTGGCCGGACATGCGTGCTAGTACGTGACGATCCGGTTTAGTTGACCCGGATCGGCGTTTCGCCGGCTCGGACCGGCGTTCGGTCGTCCGGATCGGCGCTCGCGACTCCGGTGGCGCGGGCGGTTCCGTCGGGTTTTTTGCCGACGGTCGCCGGAACCGGACGCATGTCAAATCGGCACGCCGAGCCCGACGCCGCGGAGCGACCGCCCGACGTCGGGGAGCTGACGCCGCCGGATCGCACGCTGATGGGCCCCGGCCCGAGCGACGTTCACCCGCGCGTCCTCAAGGCGATGAGCACCCCCCTCGTCGGCCACCTCGACCCCTCGTTCGTCGAGATCATGGACGAGGTCCAGGAGCTGTTGCGGTACACGTTCCGGACGGACAACCGGTGGACGATCCCCGTCTCGGGGACCGGTTCGGCGTCGATGGAGGCCGCGATCGGCAACCTCGTCGAGCCGGGCGACACGATGTTGGTCCCGACGAACGGCTACTTCGGGGGGCGGATGAAGTCGATGGCCGAGCGCGCGGGCGGCGACGTGGTCGAGGTGGACGCGCCGTGGGGCGAACCGCTCGACCCGGTCGACGTGGAGCGCGCGTTCGACGAACACCAGCCGGACGTGTTCGGGTTCGTCCACGCGGAGACCTCCACGGGCGTCCGCCAGCCGGACGTCCCCGAACTGACCGAGGTCGCGCACGCCCACGACGCGTTCGTGATCGCCGACTGCGTCACGTCGCTGGGCGGCGTCGAACTGCGCGTCGACGACTGGGGGGTCGACGTCGCCTACTCCGGGCCGCAGAAGTGCCTCTCGTGTCCGCCCGGCGCGAGTCCGCTCACGCTCAACGACCGCGCGATGGACAAGATCCTCGACCGCGACGAGGAGCCACGGTCGTGGTACCTCGACCTCTCGCTTTTGGAGGGGTACTGGGGCGACGACCGCTCGTACCACCACACCGCGCCGATCACGAACGTCTACGCGCTGCGCGAGGCGCTCCGCCTCGTCGCCGAAGAGGGAATCGAAGCGCGGTGGGCGCGCCACCGCGAGGTCGCCGGCGAGCTGAAGGCCGGCCTCCAAGAGCTGGGCCTCGAAATGAACGCGGCCGACGAGTACTGGCTCCCGAGCCTGAACGCTGTCCGCGTCCCCGACGGGATCGACGACGGGGCCGTCATCGACCACCTCCTCGCGGAGTACGACCTGGAGATCGCGTCCGGACTGGGCGATCTGGAGGGCGATATCTGGCGGATCGGCTGTATGGGCCACTCCGCCCGCCCCAAGAACGTCGAGTACGTCCTCGCTGCGCTGGAGGACGCGCTCGCCGCGCAGGGACACGGGGCCTGATCGGTCGCGGGTCGGTACCGTCCCTCACGTCGGTTTTTGTCGACGGGCGGAGTGCGGCCCGACGTGACCGACGCATTCGGACGCGCCGTCCGCGATCACCACCGCGGGGACCGGACCGACCACCTCTACCACTGCGACGGCGAGGAGCGGCGAGAACACCCGATCGAGGCGTTCTACTTCGCGGAGTTCGACCCGGAGAGCGACGCCGGATCGTGGCTGGCGTCGCGGCTTCGGGGACCGCTCGTCGACCTCGGCGCGGGGGCGGGTCGCCACGCGCTGCGGTTTCAAGAGCGGTTCGAGACGGTCGCGGTCGAACCGAGTCGGGCGCTCGTCGAGACGATGCGCGAGCGGGGGGTCGAAGACGCCCGCGAGGGCGACATGTTCGACCTCCGCGGGGCCTTCGACCGCGATCGGTTCGCCTCGGCGCTCGCGATCGGCACGCAGATCGGACTGGCGGGCTCGATGCGGGGGCTCTCCGAGTTCCTCGGCGACCTCGCGTTCGTGACGACGCCCGACGCGACCGCCGTGGTCGACTGCTACGATCCGGACCATTCGGAAACCGCGGACCTCCTCGGACACCGTGAGGACCCGACCCCGGGACTCGGACACCGAGTCATGCGGTTCGAGTACGCGGGCGAGACGGACCGGACGCTCCGGTTCGGGCTGTTCTCGCCGGACCGACTCCGCGAGGCGGCGATCGGAACCGGCTGGGCGGTCGAGGCGGTCGACCGCGAGGGGACCGGCGAGGGGCCGCACTACCGGGCCGCGCTCGCGAAGCGGTGAGGGTACCTCGGTTTCGAGGGGAGCCGCGCTACCACGCCGTCAGCGCCGCGCGGCCGTGGTCGTGGACGAGGATCGCGAGGAACGCGAGCACGCCGGTGACCGCGAACGCGCCGCCGACGTAGAAGACGGACGCCATGCTGACCTCGACCATCAGCCAGCCGGCGATCAGCGGGCCCGCGACGGAGCCGGGCCGCCAGACCAGTTCGCGGATGCCGAAACTGGAGGCGACGCCGCCGTCGTCGGTCCCCTCGTCGGCGAACAGCGCCATGCTGGCCGGCTCGCGGAAGGAGTCGGCGACGCCGAGCAGCCCGGAGAAGGCGACGAGCGGGAGGTACGCCGGCGGGAGGTCGCCGAGGAACGGGAGCGTCACCCCGGCTCCGAGCGCGGTCCCGATCGCCTCAGAGAATGGGATCCCCATCGCGATCAGCCCGTACGCGCCCCCGCCGGCGAAGACGAACAGCGACCGGCCGTACGCGTCGGAGAGCCGTCCCGTGAACAGCTGTCCGACCATGTTGGTCGCCTTCTCGGCGGTGACGGTGACGCCGATGGCGACCCCGGTGATGCCGAGTCCGCCCGTGGCCATCTCCGTGCTGGCGTAGATCGGGACCCACGTCCGCACCATCGTCACGGCGAAGGCGTACTGGGCGCGGAAGCTGGTCATCGTGAGGATCCGTCGGTTCACGGCGAGATCGGAGAACGGGAACCCCTCGATCCGGGTGTCGTCGTCGTCGAGGAACAGCCACGTGACGACCCACGCGGCGACCATCAGCAGCGCGATGATCGTGAAGATGGGATCGAAACCGACCGCGTCGTATATCCCTGTCTCTTATACACATCTCNGCCTCCCTCGCGCCATCAGAGATGTGTATAAGAGACAGCGTCGGCGATCTGGCCGACCAGCGACAGCGTCATCAGCCCCGCGCCGGTGACGACGAGCCCCTGGAGCGCGCGGACGAGGATGAACGAGCCGGAGGAGTCGACGAGCGGGAACAGCGCGTAGACGCCCGCCCCGACCGCGAGGACGCCCAACAGGACGGTCCGCTTGTCGAACCGGTCGCCGGCCCACGCCAGCGGGACCACGGCGACGGTCTGTGCGAGGGTGAATCCCGTGGTGTACATCCCGATGATGAACCCGGCCGAGACGGTGACGCCGAGCACGGTCGTCGCCTGCGGGTCGAGCGTGTTGATGTACGTCCCGAGCAGCGTGATCAGCGTGATGAAGCCGAACCCCTCGGCGAAGCGCGTGAGATAGAGGGCCCAGAACTGCGTGCGGCGGTCGGCGTTGCTCACACCCGCATGCGGTCGGACGATTCAAAAGGGGTTACGGTTCGGGGGACGACCCGCGCCGCCCGAAGCTATTTGCGTCCGCCCGGTCCCGAGCGATCCGGAGGAGACGACGCCTGTGACCGGGAGTTCTGTCCGGAGTGCGACCTCGCGGTCGCGCGCACCGACGAGGAGTGCCCCGAGTGCGGCGCGCCGATAGAGCCCGGGGCGACGCAGCGGGACCGGTGACGTCCCGGCCCCGGGGCGCTCGTCGGGGAGCGGGTCCGCGGCTCACTCCGTGAGCGGGAGCACGATCCCGAACACGAACGGGGCAAGCAGCATCACGAGGACGCCGAACAGCTCGGCGTCGACGAACAGCGCCCGTTCCCACTCGGGGATCGGCCCGCCCGTCGATCGGAGGTAGAGGTCGCCGAGCAGTCCGAACGCGAAAAGTACCGCCCCGACCGCGAACGTCCGTTTCGTCGCGCGCGAGTAGTCGATGTCGCCGTAGCGTCCCGTCATACCGGACGGCTTGATCGTCGCGAACACAAATACCCCTCGGACGTGACAAGCGGATCGGACGGGCGACCGCTCGGCGGTCGGCGGACTCTCTCTCGATTCCCGCCCTGCCGGAACCCCTCCGTTTTCAGGCGCGAGCCGCGACCGTCAGAACGTGACTGCGAACGCGTCGTTCGACTTCGACCTGCTGGCGCGCCTGACCGACGCTCCCGGCCCCGTCGGCCACGAGGACCGCGTGCGCGACGTCGTGCGCGACGAATTCCCCGCCGTCGACGCCGTGCGGACGGACGCGATGGGGAACGTCGTCGCCACCGTCGAGGGGAGCGCGAACCCCGACTACGAGGTGCTCGTCGCCGCGCACATGGACGAGATCGGACTGATCGTGAGCGACGTCGACGACGACGGCTTCTGCTCCGTGGAGCCGCTCGGCGGTTGGAACCCGGACGCGCTCCGCGGACACCCGGTCACCGTCCACGCCCGCGAGGGCGACTACGACGGGGTGGTGGGAATCAACGCCGCGCACACGGCCGCCGAGGAGGCCCCCGAGGACTGGACGCTGGACGACGCCCACGTGTTCACCGGGCTCGACCCCGAGGAGGCCACCGAGGCGTTCGGCGTCGGCGACGTCGTGACCTTCGACAGCGACCTCCGCGAGCTGGGCGAGTGCGTCTCCGGCTCCGCGCTGGACGACCGGGCGGGCGTGTACGTCCTCCTGGAGGCCGCGCGGCTCGCCGACCCGGACGTGACCGTCCACTACGCCGCGACGGTACAGGAGGAGGTCGGACTGCGTGGCGCGGCCGCCCTCGGGGTCGACGTCGACCCCGACCTCGTCGTCGCGCTCGACGGGACGCTCGAACAGTCGTACCCGGGCGTCGACCCGTCGAACGCGATCTCGACGCTCGGGGACGGCGTCGGGATCAAGCGGAAGGACGCGAGCGTCGTCGCGACGCCCGCGGTCGTGGACCGCCTCGAATCGGTCGCGGAAAACCGCGACGTTCCGTTCCAGCGCGAGGTGTCGTGGAACATCGGAACCGACACCGCGGCGCTCCAGAACGCCGGCGGCGCGCGACCCGTCGGCGCGCTCTCGATCCCGGTCCGGTACCATCACTCCGCCGTCGAGACGGCCGACGCGCGCGACATCGAGGCCGCCGTCGACCTGCTCACGGCGTTCCTCGACAGCGAGGAGGGAACGGACTACGGGCCGGAGTGACAGGGAAGTCGGTCGAAACGTTCGCGGGCGCGACTACGGAGTGAACCCGAGTCGTGAGACGCGAGCCGAGTACAATTGTGAACTACGAGAAGGTGGTCGCTCTCTTTGCTCGCGCTGCGACTTCTCTAGTTCAAATCGCTTCCGTCCGGTTCGCTCACCGCATCGCTGCCGCTCCGCGGTTCAGGGTACGGGCCGGGCGCGATTTGAACACGCGACCGACGGATTAAGAGTCCGTCGCTCTCCCTAACTGAGCTACCGGCCCTCACGAGTTCGTATCGGGGTCACGGTAAAAGGCCTTTTCATTCGACACCGACGGACAACGCCCGGACGAATCGCGGGGACGCACCGCGACAAGGGGGGTGGTCGGCCCCCGCCGAGCGTTGGGGGAACGGTTATGAACACCCGGGGAGTATATCTGCCGTATGTCAGACAACCGAATCAGCGATCGGATCGACCGGCGGACGCTCCTCCGCGGGGCGGCGGCGGCGGGAATCGTCGGCGTCGCGGGCTGCTCAGGCAACGGCGGCGACGGCGGCGACGGCGGCGACGGCGGCGACGCGGACATCGTCCGCTGGCACGCCGGCGGCACGGGCGGGACGTACTTCCCGCTGTCCGGCGAGTTCGAGGGGATCATCGAGGACACCACCGACTTCCCGGTCGAGGTCTCCTCGACGGGTGCGTCCGTCGAGAACGTCGGCAGCCTCGGCAACGGCGACGCCGACTTCGCGCTGATCCAGAACGACATCGCCTACTTCGCCCGCAACGGCGAGGGGCTCGACGCCTTCGAGGGCGAGCCGGTCGAGAACCTCCGCGGCGTCGCGACGCTGTACCCGGAGACCATTCACGTCCTGATCAACCCGGACGCGGACGTCAGTTCACTGTCCGACCTCGAGGGGATGCGCGTCAACACGGGCGACCTCGGCAGCGGGACGCAGGTGAACGCGCTCCAGATCCTCGAGTCGGCCGCGGGGCTCACCCCCGACGACTTCGACGAGCAGAACACCGACTTCACGCAGGCGTCGAATCAGCTCCGCGACGGCGACGTGGACGCGGCGTTCGTCGTCGGCGGCTGGCCCGTCGGCGCGGTCGAGGAGCTGGCGACGACGACGGACGTCCAGATCCTCAACCTGTCCGACGAGGAGCGGCAGGCCGCCCGCGACGACGCCTCGTGGTTCGCGGACGACACCATCCCCGGCGGCACCTACGAGGGGATCGACGAGGACGTCGACACCGTCTCCGTGCAGGCGATGATCGCGACTCGGTCGGAGTTCTCCGCCGACACCGTCGAGGCGGTCACCGAGGCCATCTTCGAGAACCTCGACCAGCTGTCGATCAAGACGGACTTCATCAGCGCCGACTCGGCGCAGGACGGCATGTCGGTCGATCTACACGAGGGCGCGGCCCGCTACTTCGAGTAGCGTGGCGTTCGGATCGCGGGTCCCGGTTGAGGGGAGGACGGTCGCGGTCGCGGCCGTCGCGGTCGGCTCCGTCCTCGCCGTCCTCGCGATCTCGGCCGGCGTCGGTCTCGGCGGGGCGGTGGACGCCGTCGCCGGGGAGCCGACGCTCGTCGTGACCGACGAGAACGGCACGGAGCTGCTGACCGAGCCCGTCGGCGACGAGACGGAGATCGCGATCGAGTACACCCACAGCGTCGAGAAAACGCCGGTGTACGACGTGTACGTCGCCGACGACGGGGCGCTCGTCATGACCCGGATGGAGTTCAGCTCGTTCGGAGCGGGGCTCCCGTCGCAGGCCGACGTGACGGAGCGGGACGGCCGGTACGTGTTCGATCCCCCGGCCACCAGGCACGAGACGCTCCGGCTGAAGACGGGATCGGTCGCCGACCACGACCTCGTCGTGGGCGACGAGCGGTACGACGTCGCGGCGATGAGCGGCTACGGCGCGGTCGAACTGACGGTCGAACGCCGGTAACGGTCGAACGCCGGTAACGGTCAAACGGCAGTAACGCTCGTCCGGGGCGCACGGGGCGTTTCGCCCGGACACGGAGAAATTTCACCCGCGTGCGAGGGTGTTTCGCCCGAGTCGTGTGGGTTGCTGTCATCCGCCACGGCCGGACTCGCTCGGAAGCGTCGATCCGAACATCCTTGGTTCGCGGCGGACCTGCGACAACCCGGAGGACACCACAACCGTGACCACGAACACATCGAACTCGGTCGAACCGGACCCCGATGGGAGCGAGGCGGCAGACGAGGTCTTCGAAGAGATCGACGACCGCCGGTCGCTGACCGGGGCCTCGCTCGTCGCGGTCGCGGTCGTGGGGATCCTCTTCTCGGCGTTCCAACTGTGGCTCGGCGCGCGCGGGTTCGTGTTCGAGTTCACGGTCCCCGCCTTCGGGACGGTGCGGCTCGCGTCGCTCGCGTCGCTACAGATTCGCGCGATTCACGTCAACTTCGCGCTCGTGATGGCGTTCCTCCTGTTCCCCGGCGCGACCGGGACCGGGGCGATCACCCGCCGGATCGGGTCGCTCCCCGCGGTGGCCCGGAACCGGTTCGGCGACTCGCCGGTCACGCGGGTCGCGGAGGCGGTTCGCAACGCGGTCTGGTGGGCCTTCGTCGACGAGGAGTCGACGCGGATCACGCCCTCCGACCTCGCGCTGGTACTCCTCTCGACGTTCCCGACCGCCTACTACGTCACGCAGTTCGACGAGATCACCGACGTCATCCGGGTGCGCGGACTCGGCGGTGCCGGGACGCTCGGCGAGGTCGTCCCGCCGCTCGCGCCCCTCGAACTCGGCTTCCTCGCCGACTACAGCCTCGCGTACCTGATGGGCGTGCTCGCGATCCTGCTGGTGTTGGAGGCGACCCGTCGGGCGCTCGGGCTCCTCCTGACGCTGCTCGTGAGCCTCTTCCTCTTGTACGCCAAGTACGGCTACCTCCTGCCGCGCGACCTGCCGGTGGCGCAGACGTTCGCCACCTCGCAGTTGCGATGGAACCAGATCGTCCAGAACCTCTGGTACACCGTCGAGGGGATCCTCGGCGTGCCGGTCGGCGTCTCCGTCCGGTTCATCTACATCTTCATCCTCTTCGGGGCGTTCCTGGAGATGTCCGGGGCCGGCAAGTGGTTCATCGACCTGGCGTACTCGATCACGGGGACGCGGAAGGGCGGCCCGGCGAAGGCGAGCGTCGTCGCCTCCGGGTTCATGGGTATGCTCTCCGGCTCGTCGGTCGCGAACACCGTGACGACGGGCGCGCTGACGATCCCGCTGATGAAACGCTCCGGCTACTCGCCGGAGTTCTCCGGTGCCGTCGAGTCGTCGGTCTCGTCGGGCGGCCAGATCCTGCCGCCGGTGATGGGCGCGGCCGCGTTCCTCATCGTCGAGTACACCGGGACGCCGTTCCGCGACGTGGTCATCGCGGCGACGCTCCCGGCGGTCGCCTTCTTCTTCGGGATGTGGGTGATGGTCCACTTCGAGGCGGCCAAACGCGGGATCGGCGGGCTGAGACGGTCCGATCTGCTCGATCTGGGGCCGCACATGCGGCGCGGCTGGTTCTACCTCGTTCCGCTCGGACTCCTCCTGTACTACCTCGTGATCGCCCGGCTCTCCGTGGGCCGCGCCGGGTGGCTCACGATCGTCGCGACCGTCGCGCTCATCGCGATGGTCGCCGCCTACAACGAGCGGACCGGTCCCGCCCTCGTCGGCGGCATCCTCGCCGGCTACGCGCTGTTCGCCGTTTCGTTGTTCTACGCGGGTGGCACGCCGATAGACCTGCTGTACGGGGCCGAGACCGCCGAGTACGGCCTGACCGGCGCGCTCCGCGCGGCGGCACCGTCGCTCCCGACCGTGGTCGCGGCGATCAGCTTCGCGTTCCTGCTCGCGGACCCGCGCGGGGACGCGCCGCTGCTCGACCTCGACGACGACGTGACCGACGCGGGGGCCTGGTTCGACGAGCGCGTCGGCGTCGACGTCGCGGGGTCGCGGGCGGGCCAGTTCGGCTCGTTCATCCTGAAGTCGATGGACTCCGGCGCGAAGACGGCGACAATCGTGGTCGTGGCGGTCGCCGCCGCGGGCGTCATCCCCGGCGTCATCGGCATCACCGGGCTCGGGGGGAGCCTCCGCGCGCTCATCATCAGCGTGAGCGGCGGGTCGCTCGTGCTCCTGTTGATCCTCGCCGGCCTCGCGGCCGTGATCGTCGGGATGGGAATGCCGACGACGGTGATGTACATCATCATCGTCGTGCTGCTCGGCCCCGTCCTGCCGGAGTTCGGGATCGCGATCCTGGCGGTCCACCTGTTCGTCCTCTACCTCGGGCTGATGGCCGACGTGACGCCGCCCGTGATGGTCGCCGCGTACGCCGCGGCGGGGATCGCGAAGTCCGACCCCTTCGAGACCGGCAAGCAGGCGTTCCTGCTGTCGCTGAACAAGATCCTCGTGCCGTTCGCGTTCGTGTTCTCGCCGGGGATCCTCCTGCTTCGCACGACCGACGGGGAGGGCTCGATACTGACCGGGGCCGACGTCGCGGACCTCGGCTTCTTCCTGCCGGAGGTCGTCGCGCCGATACTCGCGGTGTTCGCCGGGGTGTACGCGCTCGGCGTCGCGATCATCGGGTTCTACCACGCCGACGTGCGGTACGGGGCGCGGCTCTCGCTCGTCGCCGCCGCGGTGCTGCTGTCCGTCCCCGGCATGGTGCTGCTCCCGGCCAGCGCCGCGCTCGGGCTCGTCGGCGTCGACGCGGGGCTCTACTCGGTCACGAACGAACTCGTCGCCCGCGGCGTGGGGGCGGCCATCCTCGTGGTCGGACTGATCCGGAACCGGCGACGGGCGGGCGGGGAAGCCGGCGACCGGCCGACCGCCGGCGACTCGCCCGACGCCGTGTCGCAGTAACCGGGTCGGTCTCCCCACCGGCTCGGTCGATCCCCCTACCAGCTCGGTCGGTCACCCCACCGGCCCGCTCGGTTTTCTCACCGCCCCGGCTCACGGAGAGCGCACTCGTTAAGTGTCGTGCCGCGGAAATCCCTTCAATGAGTAGTGGGGCATCCGGATCCGCGCGGACCCGGTACGCCATCCTCGGCTGTGGGAGCGTCGGTCACGCCGTCGCGGAGGAACTGACCGAGCGCGGGAAGGACGTCCTCATCCTCGACCGCGACGAGAGCCGGGTCGAAGCGCTCCGCGATCAGGACCTCAACGCGCGCGTCCAAGACATCGCCGACGCGGACGTCGTCGACGAGATCGGCGACCGCGACATCGTGTTGATCCTCGCGAGCGACGTGGAGGCGAACAAGGCGGCCGTCTCGGCGGTCCGCGAGACCGGCGGCGACCACTACGTCGTCGTCCGCGCGTCCGACCCCGTCAGCGAGGACGAACTCCGCGAGCGCGGCGCGGACGTCGTCATCAACCCCTCGACCGTGATCGCCGACAGCGCGCTCCAGTCGCTGGAGACGGGGGAGCTGGAGTACATGGCCCGACAGCTCGCGGAGATCATCGAGACCGGCGGCGACCGGATGGCGATCCTCACGCACGACAACCCCGAACCCGACTCGATCGCCTCCGCCACCGCGCTTCAGGCGATCGCCGAGGCGTTCGGCGTCGAGGCCGACATCGTCTACTCCGGCGACGTCGGCCACCAGGAGAACCGGGCGTTCGTCAACCTGCTCGGAATCGATCTGCTGGCCCGCTCGGAGGCCCCGGACCTGTCGGAGTACGGGACGGTCGCCGCGGTCGACCTCGCGAAGTCGGCCGACGAGGGCTTCGACTTCGACGTCGAGATCGACGTCTACCTCGACCACCTGGAGGCGGAGGTGCCGTTCGACGCCCGGTTCGTCGACGTGCGGACCAACGTCTCCTCGACGTCGACGATCCTCACGAAGTACCTCCAGGAGTTCGACCAGTCGCCCTCCGAGGCGGTCGCGACCGCGCTGCTGTACGGGATCCGCGCCGAGACGCTCGACTTCAAGCGGGACACGACGCCGGCGGACCTGACCGCGGCCGCGTACCTCCACCCGTTCGCGAACCACGACACGCTCGAACAGGTGGAGTCGCCGTCGATGAGCCCGGAGACGCTGGACGTACTCGCCGAGGCGATCCAGAACCGCGAGGTCCAGGGGAGCCACCTCTTCTCGACGGCGGGGTTCATCCGCGACCGCGAGGCGCTCGCGCAGGCCGCCCAACACCTCCTCAACTTAGAGGGGATCACGACGACCGCGGTGCTGGGGATCGCCGACGAGAAGATCTTCCTCGCGGCCCGCTCGAAGGACATCCGGCTGAACATCGGCAACGTCTTGGACGAGGCGTTCTCCGAGATGGGCGACGCCGCCGGCCACTCGACGCAGGGGTCGCTTTCGATTCCGCTCGGCATCTTCACCGGCATCGAGGCGAGCGGCGAGAACCGCGACACCCTCCTCCACCTCACCGAGGAGGCGGTCCGCCGGAAGCTGTTCGACGCCCTCGGCGTCGAGGGCGGGAGCGGTGACGGCTCGAACGGCTCCTGAAGGCCGTCGGCCGCCGCGTCTCGGCGGGGTCGTTTTCCGCCTCGGGAGCGTAGTGACGCCCGCGACGCCCCATGTACGTCCCCGACGACCCGCCGGCGACCTGTCCCGCCTGCGGCGACCCGTACGACTCCGTCTCGCGCCACGCGGACGGGTTCGTGGCGAACCTCCTGGATAACGAGCGCTACCAGCGGGTGTGTTTCGCGCCCGTGAGCGACGCGGGCGACCCCGCCTTGGACTGTTACCACCACACTCACGAGCAGGCGGGCACCGACTGAGCGGAGGGCTCGCAGTCCGCGGAGCCGCCCCGCTCAGAACTCGTCGCCCTCGGTGATCGAGGTGTGCGACCCGATCAGCGCGCCCGAGAGGTCGACGCCCTCCAGCGTCGCGCCCGTGTCGATCACGGAGTTCCGGACCTCCGAGTCGGTGATCGTCGCGTCCTCGAAGACGACGGTGCGGTCGAGCGTCGAGTCGGTCACCGTCGCGCCGCTCATCACGTGGACCACGTCGCCGAGGTCGCTGCCGTCGACGGTCGCGTCGTCGGCGACGAGCGTCCCGCCGTCCAAGGCGTACTCGACCGCGTCGAGGTAGCTCTCCGCGGTGCCGATGTCGAACCACGCGCCGTCGAAGGTGTAGGCGTGGACGGCCCCCCGCTGCTGGAGCCACTGGAGGAACCAGCCCGGCTCGTCCGGGTTGTTGTCGTTTTCGAGGTACGTCGTGAGCTTCGGGAGCGTCTCGGCCGGGAAGGCGTAGCAGGCGATGGAGACGAGCGTCGACTGCGGGTCGGCCGGCTTCTCCTGGAAGTCGATCACCTCGTCGCCGTCGAGTTGGACGAGGCCGTACGACTTCGCGCGCTCGCGGTCGCCCACGTCGTAGGCGGCCAGCGTCGGCGTCCCCTTGTCCTCGAAGAAGTCGGCGAAGTCGCCGAGATCGAAGCTGATCATGTTGTCGCCGGCGACGACGATCAGGTCGTCGTCGACCCCCTCGCGCTCGACGAGCTGTTCGAGCGCGCCCACGACGCCGAACTTCTCGTCCTCCTCGACGGTCTCCTCGACCGAGAGCGTCGGCTTCTCGAAGGGACTGTCGGCGAGGTACGCCGCGAACGTGTCGGCGAAGCGCTCGTTCGTCGAGACGAACACCTCGTCGACGCGGTCGTCGGCCTCCAAGTCCTCGAATATCTCGTCGATGACGGTGTTTTCCCCCACCGGGAGGAACATCTTCGGCCGGTGTTCGGTGATCGGCCAGAGCCTGGTCGCGTAACCACCCGCGAGTACGACTGCCTTCATACCGTGGCAGTCTCCCCCCGGTGACATACCTCTTGTGCCGCGCCGTCTCGCTGTCCGGTCGCGGGGCGGTCGAGTCGAAGGGCTCGGGTCCCGGCGGCCGGGTCGACGGGCCCCGATTCCCACGGTCGGATCGCGGCGACCCCGGACGGTTTTAGCCGCCGCGCCGCGAACGACTCCCCTATGGAGACGACTCGCCAACGGATCGCGGACGCGCTCCGGGAGGAGCCGCGGACCGCGAGCGACCTCGCGGCGACGCTGTCGCTGCCGACGCCGACGATATACGAACACCTCGAACACGTCTCGCAGTCGGTCGCGGACGGGGGAGGGGCCGACGGCGACGGGGCCGGGAGCGGCGACGAGGAGTTCCTCGTCGCGCCGCCGACCTGTCGCGAGTGCGGGTTCGACGGCTTCGACGACCCGGTCAACGAGCCGTCGCGGTGTCCCGAGTGTAAGTGCGAGCGGATCGAAGAGCCGGCCTTCGTGATCCGCTAACGCGGGCCGGGGGCTGGTCGCTCGCTTACAGTTCGTCGAGCAGCGTCGCGGCCGCGTCGGCCGACGAGCCCGGACCGCGCGCGGTGATCAGGTCGCCGTCGACCGTGACGCTCGTGTCGGCGTCGAGTTCGGCGTCGAACTCCGCGCCGGCGAGGACGACCTCGTCTTCCACCCAGTACGGGAGCTTCCGGCCGTCGGGCATCACGTCGTGATCGTCGACGATGTCCGCCTCCCACTCGTTCGGGAAGCCGGTGATCGAGCGCCCCTCGACGAGGGGGGTCCCGTCGGCCTCGCGGGTGAACGCGAGGATGCCGACCGCGTGACAGACGACGAGCGCGACGCTCTCCTCGCCCGCGACGGCGTCGAGCAGCAGCTGACGGGCGTGTCGGTCCTGGTTCACGTCCCAGGCGGTGCCGTGGCCGCCGGGGAAGACGACGGCGTCGTAGCCCTCGGCGTCGACCGTCGCGATCGGTTCCGGATCGTTGAGTCCGGGGTGCGTCTCGTCGACCTCGCGGAGCTCCGCGACCCGTTCTTCGCCGCCCGCGGCCTCCGGGTCGAGCGAGCGCTCGTCGACGACCGGCGGCGACCCGGACGGCGTCGCGACGGTCACGTCGACGCCCTCGGATTCGAGGGTCGTCAGCGGCTCGATACACTCCTCGGCCCAGTAGCCTTCCTCGCTCACGACGAACAGCGCGCTTGTCATGTGTGCCCCGCAGTTCGCGACCCGGTCGGAAAAGACGCCCGTGGCCGGCAGCGACGCGGGGGGACGTGTGGTTTATAAGTGGAGCTGCGGTGCGGTGGCGTCGCCGGCGGCAGCGCCGCCGGCTGTAAGAGGCGGGTTGCGCCTCTCTGCGCGCCTCCGAGCGCCCGACAGGGCGCGAGGAGCGTCGCGCGAGGGAGTCGACCGGTCGGAGCGAAGCGGAGACCGGTCGACGAGGCTGGGGAGGCGTGAGGTGCTGTGCGGCTGCGGGGCGGGACTCGAAGGGGCAGTCGCGAAGCGGTCAGAG
This sequence comes from Halorubrum tebenquichense DSM 14210, assembly GCF_000337415.1. Lineage (GTDB taxonomy): Archaea > Halobacteriota > Halobacteria > Halobacteriales > Haloferacaceae > Halorubrum > Halorubrum tebenquichense. Next base: position 86,741 of record NZ_AOJD01000024.1, read on the forward strand.
GCGACGTAAGCACCGCAGGAACGAGCGAAGCGAGTGACGAGGAGCACAGCGAGCGTCTGACCGCTTCGCGACTGGGGCTTCGGCGGCCTCGGTCACAATATCAATTTCATCGCAGCGAGCGACCGAGACTTCAGTACTCACCGAAAAACTACACTCCGACCCGACAGTATCGACTTACTCGTCGCCCTGCGCGTCGACGATCACGACCTCGCCGTCCTCGACGGTGACGTTGATCAGCGTCTTCACGTTGTAGTCGGTGTCGTCGAGTTCGTTGGGGCCGGCCTTCTTGATCACGGCGACGACGTCGACGACCTCCGCGCCGACCTCGTCGGTGAGCGCGTCGAGGATGGCCTTCATCGTGCCGCCCGTCGAGAGCACGTCGTCTAAGACGAGGACGCGGTCGCCCTCCTCGACGTCGTTGATGTACATCTCCGACTCGGAGTAGCCGGTCTCCTGGAACAGCGGGACCTCCCCGTCGAGGCCGTACTGGCGCTTGCGGATGACGACCAGCGGGATGTCGGTCATCAAAGAGAGCGCGGTGGAGATGTGGATCCCCATCGCGGCGGGCGTGACGATCTTGTCGACGTTCTCCAGCTCCGCCTTCCGGATGATCCGGATGACGATCTCCCGGAGCAGCTCCGGTTCGAGCATGGGAACGCCGTCGCTGATCGGGTGGACGAAGTACTGGTACTCGCCTTTCTCGATGATCGGCGCGTCGAGGAGCGACTGCCGCAACTGGTCCATGTCGCGGGTACTCGGGCGGATTAATAAAGCGTGGCGGTTGCCGGATCGCGATGTGAGTCGATGCCACGACGAACGCGTGCGAACGGCGTGCGACCGAGACGCGACAGCGACCCTCCGCGAAGCGCCGACTGCGAGGCGATACGGAGCCGCTCTCGTCACAACAGGGGCCGCCGAAGCCCCGGCGGCGAGGATTCGATGCGCTCGCTGCGGTCCTCAGTCGCTCGCTTCGCTCGCCCCCTGCGGTCCTTACGTCGCGCGTCTTCGTCCTCGCGGCCGCCCCTTCGAGTCCCGCCCCGCACAGCAACCGCACCTCACACCTCCCCAGCCGCGCGGTTCACTCGGGGCTCCCTCCGGTCGCCCTCTCGTTCACCGCGTCCCTCGCGCGTGCCCCTCGCGGCCGCCTTCGGCGGCACGCTCGGCGGCACGCGCCACCGCGGATCGGTTTATAAGCAATCTCGGTCCGGCTTCCGGGGTGCCGGTCCTCACTCGAACTCCGGCTCGCGCTTCTCTACGAACGCCTCCATCCCCTCGCGCTGGTCGTGCGTCCCGAACAGACCGGCCCACGCCCGTCGTTCGAGGGCGAGTCCGGTCGCCGCCGAGCCGTCGCCGGCCGCGTTGAGCGCCTCCTTCGCGGCCCGCATCGCGGTCGCCGGCTTCGCGGCCAGCTCGCCCGCCAGCTCGTCGATCCGGTCGTCGAAGGCGTCGTCGGCGACGACCTCGCCGACGAAGCCGACCTCGGCCGCCTCCGCGGCGTCGATCCGCTCGCCGAGGAAGATCAGCCGCCGCGCGACCTCGTCGCCGACGAGCGCCGGGAGGCGCTGCGTGCCGCCCCAGCCGGGGATGATGCCCAGATCGATCTCGGTCTGTCCGAGCACCGCGCTCTCGGCGGCGACCCGGAGGTCGCAGGCGAGCGCGAGCTCGCAGCCGCCGCCGAAGGCGTACCCGTCGACCGCGGCGATCGTCGGCGCGGGGAACGTCTCGATCGCGTCCGCGACGCGGTGGCCGAGTTCGGCGTACGCCTGCGCCTCCGGCGTCGAGAGGTCGACCATGTGGGAGATGTCCGCGCCGGCGACGAACGCGTCGTCGCCCGCGCCGGCGACCACGAGGGCCCGCGCGTCGCGGTCGGCCGCCTCGTCGAGCGCGTCCTCGATCGCTTCGAGCGTCTCGGCGGTGAGCGCGTTGAGCTGTTCGGGTCGGTCGACGGTGATCGTCGCGACGCCGCGGTCGTCGACGTCGAACGCGATGGGCTCGCTGCTCATACGCGTCCCGTCGGAGGGTAGGATGAAAACGGTTCGGCAGGCGGAACCGCTTCCGCGGTCGGGGCCCCGGCTCGGCCGTCAGACCTCTTCGCGGCTGTCGATCCCGGTGTAGATGAACCACGCCGTCGTGTACACGCCGACGAAAAGCAGGTAGCCGACGACGAGACCGCCGAGCTGTCGGCTCGCGAGGCCGCCGGGAAGCGTCCGCGAGAGGATTCCGAGCGCGATGACGAAGACGAGCAGCGAGAACAGCCCGGACAGGGCGTACACGCCGAGATCGGAGGTGAGACGATCGCGCACGCCTCCAGCAACGGTGTCCCGTTACATACTTCCATCGGTTGCGGGCCGAGCGAGGGGCGAGCGAACGCGACGACCCCCGGTTCCATCGGCGCGCGAACGGGCGGATCGCTTAACTCTCCGAGAATCCCGTTGGATACCATGGGACACACCCGACGCGAACTCCTCGTGGCGGGCGGGATCGCGGGGGCCGCCGCCGCGTCCGGCTGCCTCGGGCGGGCCGGCGGGACGAACGGTGAGGGCGGGACCGACGCGTCGACTCCGGCGGCCGACACGCCCGTCGACGACCCGGCGAACGCGGGCTACGCGGAGGTGTACGACGCGGTCGCGCCGTCCGTCGCGCGGGTCCAGACCTACGTCAAGAGCCGCGAGACGGTCTTCGGTCCCGCGGAGGGCGGGGAGGCCGGACAGGGATCCGGCTTCCGCTACGACGACCGCCACCTCGTCACGAACGACCACGTCATCGGCGACCCGGACACGGTCAGGGTACAGGGCGCGGACGACGGCTGGCTGGACGCGAGCGTCGTCGGACGCGACCCGTACAGCGACCTCGCGGTCCTCGAACTCGACGGCGACCTCCCCGGCGACCCCCTCCCGGTGGCGACGGACCTCCCCGAGATCGGCACGGAGGTGCTCGTCGTCGGCGCGCCCCTGGGACTGGAGGGGTCGGCGACGCGGGGGATCGTCAGCGGACGGAACCGGACGATCCCCGCCTCGTCGACCGCGCGGGGGCGCTTCTCGATCGCGGACGCGATCCAGACGGACGCCGCCCTGAACCCCGGCAACAGCGGCGGCCCGATCGTCACCCTCGACGGGACCGTCGTCGGCGTCGCAACCGCGACCCGGGGCGAGAATCTCGGATTCGGCGTCTCCGCCCGACTGGTGAATGAGGTCGTGCCGGAGCTGATCGCCTCCGGGAGCTACGAGCACTCCTACCTCGGCGTGGGCGTCCGGGAGGTCGACCCCCTGCTGGCGGCGGGCAACGACCTCCCCGAGGCGCGCGGCGTGTACGTCACGGAGGTCGTCGACGGCGGCCCCGCCGACGGCGTCCTCCGCGGCGCGAGCGGCGAGACGACCGTCGAGGGCGCGACCGTTCCGACCGGCGGCGACACCATCGTCTCGCTCGACGAGACGGAGGTGGCCGAGAACGCCGACCTCTCGCAGTACCTCGCCTTACAGACCCGTCCGGGCGACACGGTCTCGGTCGGGATCGTCCGCGACGGGAGCGAGGAGACGGTGGACGTGACGCTCGGCGAGCGACCGGAGCCGTGAGCGGCGGGTGACGGCGGCGGCCGGAACAGCGATCGGGAGCGGCGACGCGTCCGGGTCCGCGGCCGGTGCGGTTGCGCGGATTGCAACCCATATATGCCCCCGGCCACACGTGACGGTATGAACGGGAACCGGTTCGGCCGACTCTTCCAGCTGACGACCTACGGCGAGAGCCACGGCGACGCGATGGGCGTCACCGTCTCCGGCGTGCCCGCCGGCGTCGAACTCGACGAGGAGGCCATTCAGGCGCAGCTCGACCGGCGCAAGCCGGGCCAGTCGATGATCACCACCTCCCGGGGCGAGCCCGACGAGGTCGTCGTCAACTCCGGCGTCCAGGACGGCTACACCACCGGCACGCCGATCGGCATGGTGATCCAGAACAAGGACGCGCGCTCGGGGAAGTACGAGCCGTACGTCACCGCGCCGCGCCCCTCGCACGGCGACTACACCTACTCCGCGAAGTTCGGCACGCGCAACTGGGGCGGCGGCGGGCGCTCCTCGGCGCGCGAGACGGTGAACTGGGTCGCGGCGGGCGCGGTCGCCGAGCAGGTCCTCGACGCCTCCGACCACGACGTCGAGATCAAAGCGCACGTCAACCGGATCGGCGACGTGGAGGCCGACGACGTGCCGTTCGAGCAGATCCTCGACCGCTCGGAGGAGAACGACGTGCGCTGTGCCGACCCCGACGCGGCCGCCGAGATGCAGGAGCTGATCGAGGAGTACCAGGAGCGGGGCGACTCCATCGGCGGCTCTATCTACTTCGAGTGCCGCGGCGTCCCGCGAGGACTCGGTTCGCCGCGGTTCGACAGCTTCCCCGCCCGGCTCGGGCAGGCGATGTTCTCCATCCCGGCGACGACGGGCGTCGAGTACGGATTGGGGAGGGACGCGACCGACGTGGCCGGCAGCGAGCGCAACGAAAACTGGACGTTCGACGACGGCGAGTCGTTCGATCACGTCGAGAGCGACGAGGGCGACCCGGTCCCCGTCGGCAACGACCACGGCGGGCTACAGGGCGGAATCACCACCGGCGAGCCGATCTACGGCGAGGCGACGTGGCACGCGCCGACCTCGATCCCGAAGAAGCAGCGGTCGGCCGACTGGGAGACGGGCGAGGAGAAGGAGGTACAGGTCGTCGGCCGCCACGACCCCGTCCTCCCGCCGCGGGCCGTGCCCGTCGTCGAGGCGATGCTGTACTGTACGGTCCTCGATTTCATGCTCCTGGCCGGCCGAATCAACCCGGACCGGGTCGACGGGAACCCGGGGCAGTACGACACCGACTACCACCCGAGCAGCCCGGACAACGAGTAGGCTCCGGAGCGGGTGAGTCGCCGCCGTCAGGCCCGGCCGGTCACTCCTCCGGCGACCACTCGCAGGCGTTTCCGGCGGGCAGACCGCGCTCGTCGACGTACGCGGAGAGGCACGCGTAGTTACAGAAGTACGCCGGCGACCCGCAGTCGTCGTCGCAGTCGCGGACGCAGATCGGGTCGTGGGCGAAGATCGGCGACTCGCAGTAGGCGCACGTCTCGTCGGCGTCGGGAGTGGAACCGGTCGTAGACATGCCCGGGCCGACGGACCGCTCCATCGAAAGCGTTTCGCGGACGCGTGTGGGCTGCGTCTCGGCGTATCGCCGCTCTCATACCGTCACGACGGCGTCGACGACGACGAGCAGCACGAACCCGACGAGGAACGCCGCGGTCGCGGCGTCCGCGTGGCCGTGGCCGTGCGAGGAGGGGATCAGTTCGCGGAACACGACCGCGAGCATCGCGCCCGCCGCGAAGCCGGAGGCGACGGGGAACAACCCGGTCGAGAGGCCGACGAGCCAGAACCCGAACGCGGACGCGACGACCTGCGGGACGAACCCGGAGAGCGCGGTGTACCAGAGCACGCGGCCGCTCGACATCCCCGTCTCGGCCATCGGCACCGCGAACGCGAACCCGTCAGGGACGTTCTGGAGTCCGATCACGATCGCGAGCACCAGCGCGACCTCGTCCAGCCCGGACGCGAACGCGACGCCGATCGCCAACCCCTCGGGCGCGTTGTGGAGGGTGATCGCCCCGCCGATCAGCAGCGCCTTCCGGAGCGTCGACTCGCGCTCGGCGTCCCCGGTCGTCTCGGCCGCCTCGGCGACGGCGGCCGTCCCCTCCGCGTCCCCGGTCGTCGCGGCCGCGCTCGCCGCCGCGCCGTCGGTCGCGTCCGCGACCGGATCGGCCGCGGGGAAGTCCATCGCCACAGCGTCCTCCCCGGTGGCACCCCCTTCGGGGATCCACTCCCGGTACTGCGCGTGGAGGTGCGGAATGAGGTAGTTGCCGCCGAGCAGGGCGAACCCGCCGACGAACAGTCCGCTCATCACCGCCGTTAGGGACCCCGACTCCAGTCCGGGTATCACGAGGCCGAACACGCTGGCGGCGATCATCAGCCCGGCGGCGAGTCCGAGCGCGGCGTCGTAGGTGCGGTGCGTCACTCGCGCCCGGAAGAAGACGGGGACCGCACCGAGGGCGGTGACGAGGCCGGCGGCGCTCGTCACGGCCAGCATCGTCGTGAACGTCGTCATGGGATCCGCATCCCCGTACGGGGGGATAAAAGGGCCGACCCGGACCGGTCACGCCGCGACGATCCGCCGGAGGTCGGCACCGTACGCGACGAGCCCGACCGCGAGCGTCGCGAGCGCGCCGACGGGGAGGACCGCCAGCCAGCCGGCGGTCGCGCCGACGCCGAAGCGCACGCCGAGCCCCGCGGCGACCCAGAGGGTCGCGGCCGCCGCGAGCGCCAGCAGCCCGCCCGTCACCCGCCGGTCCTCGCGCCCGAACGCGACCCCGGCCGTGGCGCTGGCGGCCGCGATCAGGTGGAAGCCGACCGCGAGCGGCCACGCCCGGATCGACGGCGGCAGCGTCGCGAACGGCCGCGGCTGGTCGAGGAAGTACGCCCACACCGGATAGCCGGTGACCCCGGCCGCTCCGTCGCCGCCGAGCGTCACGAACCCCCAGAGGCTCACCAGCGTCGCGTCGCCTTCGCCCGGAACGACGGCCATCGGAACCGCGAGCAGCCCGGCGACGAGGAGCCACTCGACGCGACTGCTGGTCGGTCCGGAACGCGAGTCGGCGGACGACTCCGCGGTCGCCGCCCCGATGTCGTTCGGTCTCTCCATACGACCGGTTCGACGCCCGAGGGTAAGTATGGTCGGAGCCCGGAGTCGAACGCGTCGCAGTCTTCCCCGCCCCCGTTAGGTGTAACCCGTCGCCGCCCGTACCGCGCGTGTGAACACCGACGACGGCGGTCACTACGACGCGGCGGTCGACGCGCTGGCGGTCCGGGAGTACGAGCGCGCGGGGAACCGCTACACCCGCGGCGGCCGGCGCGTCCTCGCCGACCCGCGGCCGGAGGTCGACCCCTTCGAACCCGACGAGAAGGGGTGGATCGGACAGGGGCTCCAGCAGCTGCTCGCGGCCGCGGTCGCGTACCGGGTCGCGGGCGCGGACGGCCGGGCGACCCAGCGCGCGGTCGAGGGGATCGCCGCGAGCCGCGACTTCGAGACGGTCCTCCGGAGACCGGGACAGGCGGCCTGTCTCGCCGAGTTCGTCGCCGACTTCCGGGTCGCGGGCAACCTCGACGGGGCCGCGGCGGCGTACGACGCGGCCGCCGAGCGCTACGCGGCCGCGGGCGAGGCGACCGACTCGCCGCAGGCGCTCGCGACGACGCCGCTGTTCGAGTCGGCGGCCGCGACGATCAAGCAGGTCGCTCGCGGGCAGGCGGACGGCGAGATCGCGATCAAGTGGGAAGATCTCCACGGGTCGGACCCGAGCCGCCCGGGCGAGTTCCTCGCGCACCGCGCTCGGGTCAAGAAGCAGCGGTTCGCGGGGCTCGTGGAGCGCGCCGTCGACGACGGCCACCTCGCCGCGCCCCGCGGGACGACGGAGTACAACAACGAGGGACACGAGTGTCCGAACTGCGGGTCGAACCACGTGAACTGGGCGGGCACCGGAATCCTCTGTCTGCGGTGTTCGACGCCGACCGAGACGCGCTGACTCGCGAAAGCCGTCTACGAGATGAGGCTCTCGCCGTCGAACTCGGCGTCGACGTCGACGTCCATGAGATCGAGGACCGTCGGCGTCACGTCGAAGAGGTTGGCGTCGGTCAGGTCGAGGTCGGGTTCGGTCGAGTACAGCAGCGAGTTCTCGAACTTGTGCATCCCGTTTCGGGGGCCCTCGGTGAACACCGCCTCCTTGCCGCCGAAGCCGGACTTGAGGTCGAACCCGTCGGCGGGGATGACGACCAGGTCGGGCGCGATCCCGTCGTGGTCGCCGTCGAAGACGGTCTCGCCTTTCACGATCCGCCGGCACACCTGCCGGCCGTCGGGGCCGGTGAGCGATTCGAGATCCTCGATGAGCTCCTCGCGCGTCTCCTCGTACTCGTCCTCGGGGACGATGCCGTTCGGCTCGCGGCCCTCTAGGTTGAGATAGAACCGTCCGGGGATGAGCGAGTACGCGCGGGTCTCGTCGTCGATGTCGGTCAGCGAGTCGTGGTCGTCGTCCGCGTAGGAGAGCCAGCCCTCGTCGGCGAGGAACTCGTTACAGTTCACCTCGTGGGTCAGCTCCGTGAACCCGTGGTCGGAGGCGACGATCAGGGTGGTGTCGTCGTCGAGCGCGTCGCGGATCTCGCCGAGGTAGCCGTCGAGGGTGCGGTAGAACTCGAGGAACTCCTCTTTGTACTCGCCGTCGTTGGCGTAGTCGCCGAACAGGAAGTGGTTCACGCGGTCGGTGCTCATGAAGACGCCGAAGAAGAGGTCCCAGTCGTCCTCGGCGAGGTAATGGGAGAACGCGTCGTAGCGGGCGTCCAGCGTCGCGTGGGCGTTCTCGATGAACTCCGTCTTGTCGTCGTGGCCGAGTTTGGCGTTGACGTCGATCCGGTAGTCGAAGCCGTCGAGCGTCTCCCGGACCGACTCGTCGCTCGCGGCCGCGTCGAGGTCGGGCGAGAGGAATCCGGAGGCCATCCGCTGGACCCGCGTCGACGGCGGGAACGTGACGGGGACGTTGAGGACCGTCGCGTCGCGGCCGGCGTCGGTGACGCGGTCCCACAGGCGGGTCGCCTTCACGTGGCGACCCAGCGGGACGTACGTCTCGTAGGAGTCGACCTCGCGGTCCTGAAACCCGTACACGCCCGTCTCGCCGGGGTTCACGCCGGTCGTGAGGCTCGGCCAGCACGCGCTCGACTCGGGCGGCACGATGCTCTCCAACCGCCCGCCGGTGCCGGTCTCGGCGATGTCGGTCAGGTTCTCGAAGACGTCGGGGTGGTCCTCGACGAGGTCGAGCGGTACGCCGTCGATCCCGAGGAAGACGACGCGGCCGGCGTCGTCGCCGCGGAGCCGATCGAACAGACCCATGGGCGGCCGTTCTCTGGCGGCGGTCATATCCCTTGTGTTCCGGCGAATTCCGCCGTCTGCTCGGTGTGCCGGCGAGCGGGGCGGATTCAGAAGGCCTATTGGCCCTGACGGCGACAGTTCCGCCGTATGAGCGACGACTTCCCGGCGAGCGTCGACGTCGATTACACCGACGGGGAAGGGGAGGCCCCCGACGACTACCCGTCGATCCAGCACAAAATCGAGAAGGCGGTCGAAGTCACCCGCCGCGGTCTCGAACAGTACGACAACCCCGCGGTGATGTGGACGGGCGGGAAGGACTCCACGCTGACGCTGTACTTCATCAACCAGGTCGCCGAGGAGTACGGCTACGAGAAGCCGACCGCGGTGTTCATCGACCACTTCCAGCACTTCGACTCGATCACCGACTTCGTCGAGCACTGGGCCGACGAGTGGGACATCGAGCTGGTGTACGCCCGCAACGACGACGTGGGCGCGTACGTCGAGGAACACGGGCTCGAACCCGGCGACGACATCCCCGTCGACGCGCTGTCTGAACACAACCAGCACCACATCCGGGAGATCCTCGAATACGAGGAGGACTCGTTCCCGTTCCTGCTCGACACCTACGTCGGGAACCACCTGCTGAAGACGGTCGCCTTGAACGACGCCCTCGAAGAGTACGACATCGACGGCGTCATCTCGGGCGTCCGCTGGGACGAACAGGAGGCCCGCGCCGACGAGACGTTCTTCTCGCCGCGCCACGACCCGGACCTGTTCCCGCCGCACGACCGCATCCAGCCCATCCTCCAGTTCGCCGAGGCCGACGTCTGGGACGCGTTCTGGAACTTCGTCGTGCCGGACACGGTCGACGCGTTCCCCGACGAGGGACACATCCCGCAGGCCGACGACGACCTCCCCGAGGGCGTCACCCAAGAGGACGTCCCCATCTCGCCGAAGTACTTCGCCGGCTTCCGCTCGCTCGGCAGCGAGGTCAGCACGGAGAAGACGACCGAGGAGCCCGCGTGGCTCCAGAACCTCGAGGACACGACCGAACGCGCCGGCCGCGCCCAGGACAAAGAGGACCTGATGGAGCGCCTGCGCGACCTCGGCTACATGTGATCGCCGCCGGGAACTGATCTACTCCAATCGTTCTTTTCGCGACTCGTCCCGATCTACTGCCGACCAGCGACCGGCGATCAGCGACCGCTCTCAGTTGTATCGCCCGCCGACGGCTCGCCCACCGACGCGGTGAACCCGACCTCGCGGAGTCGCTCCGCGAGCGGGAGCCCGATCCCCGACGCCGGCGTCAACACGCCGCCGTCGAACGGAGAGTCGACCTCGTCGCGCGCCAGACACACAGCGGACTCGCCGAGCATCCGCGCGGTCGCGCCGTAGCCGGGGTCGCGGTCGGCACCGAACTCGGCCTCGACCGTGAACGGACCCTCCGTGGCCGTCCCGCGCCCGAGGAGGCGGATGCGAAAGTGGCCCGCTTCGGCCTCTTCCCGCGTGGGTCCCTCCCCCGGGTCGGGGAAGACGTGTCGACGGAGCGCCGAGCGGACGGGACCGATCGACATCGCGGCGGAGAACGCGCCGAGACCGCCGGCGACGAGCCCCGCCGTCGTCGCGCCCCGCAGCCCCTCGCCGGTCGGAACGACCTCTGAACACCGGAACTCGCGGCCCCACGGGTAGCCGAGGAGGGCGTTGCTCCGCCGGATCACCCGCTCGTTCACCGACGCCATCGGCGACGGGGCGGTCCACGCTCCGCGGAGCGGATCCCGCCGCGGCCGCCGCTGCTCGCCCGGGTCGACGCCGCTCCGCTCGCCCGCGGGGGCCAGCGAGTAAGGGTTCCGGAGCGTCTCCCGCGCGAGGGGGTCGGTCGCGGCTGCCTCGAACAGTTCGCCGAAGCTCGCGAGCGTGCCGCCGCTGACGCTCCCGCTGCCGCCTTCGAGGTAGATTCGGACCGTCTCACAGGGCGCGTCGAACGTCTCTGCCGCGAACGACTGGACGAGCAGCGTCCCGAGATCGGCCGGCACGGAGTCGAAACCGCAGCTGTGAACGATCCGGGCGCTGGAGTCGACTGCGGCCTCGTGGAACCGGTCGACCGTCTCGCGCACCCAGTTCACCTCGCCGGTGAGGTCGCAGTAGTCGGTGCCGGCCTCGACGCAGGCCTCGACGAGCGGCGTCCCGAGTCGGGTGTACGGGCCGACCGTCGTACAGACGACGCGCGTCTCCCGAGCGATCGCCCGCAGGCTCTCCGCGTCGGTCGCGTCGCCAACGACGACCGGCACGTCGTCCCACGCGTCGCTGCGGCCGGCGAGGTCGGCGGCGACCGCGTCGAGCTTTCCGCGGTCCCGCCCGCCGATCGCCAGCGCGAGGTCGTCCGGCCCGTAGCGCTCGGTGAGGTACTCGGCGGTGAACCGCCCCGCGACTCCGGTCGCTCCCCACACCACGACGTCGTACGTCGGATCGGCGTCGGTCATTCACCGACCCTACGCGGCGACCGCGCTAAACTCCCGGGGTCGCGGGCCTCCCGCCCTGCCCGCGCGCGTCGTGAACGCGCCGACTCGATTCGGCGGCGAGCGCGGCGTCGCCGACGGCTCGCGGCGCGCTACCTCTTTACATGACCGGCCGTAAGGGGTACGCATGGCCGTTGGCACCCGGTTATCACTACAGCTCGCCGACTTCGGCACCCGCTCGCTCGTCACGCACAGCCTCATGGCGCTGGGGTTCGTCGGGGCCGTCGTCACGGGACTGTTCGTCGAGGGACAGGTAGGCACCATCTCGATGGCGGCGTTCATCAACTTCACCGCCGGGCTGTGGATCTCGCAGTCGATCCACTCGCTCGGCAACGCCGCCACCGAAGACGAGTATCAGGGCGTCCTCAAAGAGTTGTTAGACCGTGTCTAGCGACGTCGAACCCGGCATCGACGCCGGCCGGTTCGGGCGGATCCTCCTGCTCGTCGGCTTCGTCACGACCGTCTTCCTGTTCCTCACCGCGAACCGACTGACCGGCGACGCCTTCCGCATCGGCGCTGTCGCCATCGGCATGGTCGGACTGATCACCGCGATCATCGGCTTCCTCGTCGCCGCCGGCAGCGCGGTCGACGCCTCCTGACCCCGCCCCGGACGCGTTCCGCCGATCGCGTCGCCGGTGCGGTTCGGGGACGAGTTCGACCCCTCCTCGACGTCGGTCGCCGCCTCTCAGCCGGTCGGCGGGTGGTCCGGGGCGCTTCAGGCACCCGCGCTCGCGGGCCGGTCACGGACCGAGCGCGGCGATGTCCGCGCCGACGGCGGCGCGGGCGTCGGCCGGGTTCGGGTCGCTGTCGGCCAGGTGCGTCCACTCGCAGGCGGGGAGCGCCGCGAGGCGCTCGCGGATCCCCGGCCTGTACGGCGCGGCCGCGGCGAACTCCTCCGCGTCGCCCCAGACGTCGTCGATGACGGTCCGCGAGTCGATCCGGACCTCGACGGCCGCCGGCTCCCACCGCGCCGCCAGCGCTTCGAGGCCGAGGTGGAGCGCCGCGTACTCCGCGGTGTTGTTCTCCGAGCGCGCCCCCACCGGTCGACCGAGTCTCACAGTCGGCCCGTCGGCCGCTCGGAGCACCGCGCCCGCGCCGGCCGGTCCGGGGTTCCCGCGGGAGCTTCCGTCGACGTAGAGGACGACCTCGTCGCCGGTCGCCCCGGGGCGGTCGTCCGCCGCCGCGTGGGGGTCGGCGGCGAGCACCTCCTCGGCGGCGCGTCGGATCTCCCCGTCCGCGGTCTCCGGGTCGAACAGCCCGCCGTACCCGGAGACGGCACCGTCGATGGCGTCTATCGCGGGGCCGATCTCGTAGCCGTACCGGGCGAGCACCTCGTCGACCCGGGCGGCGAGCGGCGAGAGCGTCCCGGTGGGGAGTCGGTCCACGCTACGCCCCGCCCGAGCGTCGCCTTTCGCGTCTGTCCATCGTTCTCATCACGGTTAGCAGGCACAAAAAGCCGATGACGACGACGCCGCGGGCACCGTTCACGCAGACGACGCCGCAACCGCCGGTGGCGGCGTCGTCGTGATCACGCCCAAATCGTGACATCGCCGTCGTTCGTCCGCGCCGTCAGGACGGCTTCGCCGTCGTTGACGCCCGCCCGTAATCGGGTCTCCGTTCGCTCGTGGATCCGGAACGACGAGTCGGCGTCCGTCACGCTGACCTCGCCGTCGCGCGTGCGAGCGGTGAGCGCCGCGCTCAGCTCGTCGCCGAGACGAAGCGAGAGGTCGCCGTCCGACGACTCGACGACCGCGTCCGAGACCGCGGCAGGCACGTCGGCGAACACGTCGCCGTCTCGCGTCCGGAGCGTCTCGACGCGAGCGGGGTCTCCGACGCGGATCGTCCCGTCGTTCGTCGTCGCGGACACGGGTCCGCCGGTGCCGTCGACGCTGACGTCACCGTCCCGTGACTCGACGGCCACCGCGCCGCGCGCGTCGGTGACGGCGACGTCACCGTCCGACGTGACGAGCGTCGCTCCGTCCGGGACCGAGGTCGCGTGAACGTCTCCGTCGGTCGTATGAAGCCGGTCCACGGCCACGTTCGGCGGGGCGTGGACCTCGACGTCGACTCGCCCTCCGCCGAAACCGAAGATCCGCGGCTCGTTCGTAGTCACCTCCAGCCGGTCGTCGTCGACTCGCACCGTCGCGTCGAGTTCGTCGAGCGAGACGCCGCCGAGCGCGCGTTTCCGAGCGACGACCTCGATATCGTCGCGAGGCTCGCTGCGGAACGCGACGTCACCGGTGGCGTCCGAGACCGTGAGCGTCGACACCGTTGACGGGTCGACGGTCCGCCGCTCAGCCGTCGTTCTGCGCTCGGCGTCGACGACTGCTCCGCAGCCGGCGAGGACGCCGCTCAGCGCGACGCCGCCCGCGGCGAGCAGTCGGCGACGCGTCGTCGCGTTCGCTGTCGGCTCGTCAGTCATCGGCGGCCCCCGCGGAGTTCACCGTGCCGCCGAGGAGGGCCCCGGTGAGGAACCCGCCGAACCGTGCGACGCCGTTGAGCACGTGGAGCGATGCGAGGAGGACGAAGAGCCCGAGGCCGGCACCGGCGACCGCCTCCCGCAGCGTGTCCACCACGTACGGACCGATCGTGTAGGTCACGCCGGCGGCGTCGTAGAACGCCGGCAGCGAGAGCAGCGAGACCGCCACGGCGAAGGCGGTGACGAGGGCGGTGAACGCGACGATGCCGTAGACGAACTTGAGGCCCACCAGCAGGAGGCCGGTCCAAGTCGTCGGCGCGGTCAGGACGCGCTTCGCAGTTCCGAGCGCCTCATCGACCGAACCGAAGGCGAGTTCCACCTCGGACGGCGCGCCGTCGATGTCGACGTCGAGGAGCCACTCGGCGAGTCGACGCTCGAACGAACCGATGCCGAGCGTCACGAGGAGCGTCGCGAGGACGATCGGGACGCCGGCGAGCGTCACGAGCAGCCCGAGGCCGGTCGAGAGCCCGGTCGTGACGAGCGTGAAGTAGGCGATCCCCAGCGGGAACGCCAACAGCAGGTACGCGAGGTTGCGGTACGTCTGTCCGTCGAACGGCACACCGACGAAGCGCGCGAGCGCCTCGCCCGGTGAGCGTGGGGACCAACTGTGGTCGCTCATGCCGTACTCTCGGCTTGACACCGAGTTCACGTATAAAGAACTGAGCGCTACAGGACGGGCAAGAGCACCAAAAATATAAGTAGGAGTTTGTCAGCTGCCACCCGATCGGAAGGTGTAACCGGCGAGGCGGAGCGCCCGACCCCCGCGGCGGGGCGGCCGGGCGCGCTCGGGATGAGCGCGACGACACCGCGGACGCGCCGCGGACGACCGCGTCGACGACGCGACGACAGCGGCTAGGACGCGTCCGTGGCGTCGACCGTCGAGGTCCCCGTCCAGCCCAGCGTGAGCTCCGCCCAGCGCGCGCAGACCCAGCCGACGGCGTTCAGCGCGTTCAGCCCGACGACGAGCGCCGCGACGCCGACGAGCGACATCGCGAGCGCGCCCGGCAGCGTGGACACTTCCCACGACGTGAGCCGAAGGATGAACGAGACGCCGACCTCGAACTGCTCCCACGGGACGACGAGAGACAGCTCTCGCCGGATCGGTTCCGGGAGAATGAGCCCGACGGAGGTCCCCGGCGCGTCGTAGTACAGCGGGGTCGCCGCCAGCGACCCGCCGACGCTGAGGACGACCGTGATGAGGGTGAACCCGACGACCCCGACGAGCAGCTTCGAGAGGACGAAGGCCAGAGCGCCCCACACGGCGAGGTCGGTCACCACGGCGACCGCGCCGTCGAGCGGGCCGGACGCCTCGGAGACCTTCCAGGACGGGGGCTCGATCTCGGCACCGAGGAGCGTTCGGGCGAGTGCGCGCTCGGCGATCGACACCAGCACCACCCCGCCCACGGTCGCGGCGAGTATCGGGACGCCGATCAGGAGCACGGACAGCCCGAGACCGAGCGAGAGCCCGACCACCGTACAGACGAAGTACGCGATCCCGAGCGGAAACGCGAGTGCGAGGTAGAGCGCGGCGGCGTACGTGCGCGCCCTGAACGGTGCCGAGAGCACCGTGGTGGTGATGCGGTCGTTCGCGGGTCCGGCGGGGAACGCGTCCGAGAGGGCCATCAACGGTCCAGGAGCGTCTAGCGGTAGTAATAAACTTCGGCTCCCCGGGCGCGGCTCTCATCGCGTGCGAGCGTGCCGTTAAGATCCGAGAGACGGGTGGCAAGCGCGTTCGTTCCGTGGGCGGCGGGCTACCGACGGCGCTCACGCCGAGGAAACTAAGTTGCTCCGAGGAGACCCTTCGTCGGATGGGTTCGGAGCCGTCGGTGGACCCGCGGGAAGTGTACTCGCTGCTCGACGACGAGCACGCCCGACGGATCCTCATCGAGACCTACGACGAGACGCGCTCGGCGCGGGCGCTGAGCGAGGCGTGCGACGCCTCCGAGGCGACGGTGTACCGCCGCCTCGAACGCCTCCGCGAGCAGGATCTCGTCGAGACCGTTCAGGAGGTCGACCCCGACCGCGGGCCGCAACAGGTGTACGCCGCCCGGCTCAACCGGGTCTCGGTCGACCTGACCGCGACCGGCTTCGAAGTGAGCGTCGACTACGTCGAAGAGACGGCCGCGGATCGACTGACGCGGCTCTACGAGGAGTTATCGGGATGAAGTGGGCACACGCGGCGGCGACGACACCCGATGCCGTTGCGGCGCTCGACGCCTTCCCGGCGCTCAGACGGGCGGCGGTGCCGACGCAGGTCGAAGCGGTCGGCGGCGGCGTCCCGCTCGCCGCCGTGACGGTGGCAGCGTTCTTCGTCTCGGTCCTGCTCGCGGTGTTCGTCACGTACCGCTTCGCGCGCGGGTACCTCCGGACCCGCCGCCGGCCGCTGTTGTATCTCACGCTCGGGCTCCTCCTTCTGGCCCCGCTACCGATGTTCCTCCGGCTGGCGCTCGGTAACGTCGGGGAAGTGAGCGCCACCGAGCGGACGGTGGCCGTCACCGCGAGCAAACTCTGCGGACTCCTGGTCGTCCTCGGGGTGGTCCACCGGTGACGCTCTCGCTCGTCGCGACCGCCGGCGGCGTCGCGACCGCCTGCCTCGGGACGTACGTGGCGTACCTGGCCTACGACGGTCACCGCCGGAACGAGAGTCGGACGATGCTGCTGTTGGCCGTCGGCGTCGCGTGTATCGCGGTCCTCCCGTACGTCATCGCGTACGGCGTGACGCCCCTGTTCGCGCTCTCCGACGCCGCGACCGTCTTCGGCGTCACGGTGGCACACCTGATCGGACTCGGGGCGCTGGCGCGGTCGGTGACGGGCTGACGCCGGGGGGACTCCCGCCGACCCGACCGATCGAAACCGGATCGCGGGCCGGCACGTCGCGCCGTGCGCCTGACTCCCCTCGATGACCGGAACCGTCGGAGAGCTCCGCGCGTCGTCGGTGCCGGACCAGAACGCGAGCCCGAGGACGGCGACGTGGCCGAGGTCGACGGCGGCGGCGAGGAACCGCGCGGGTCCTTCGGACCGACCGCCAGCGACCGTCACCGCGGTGTCGGGGCACACCGATCCGCCCGGCCTCGCGGCCGAGGATGACCGAACGCCGTGCGGCTACTCGTCGCTGCGGTACGGCTCGCAGACGAGTTCAACGCCCGCCTCGAAGCTGATCTCGGGCTCCCAGCCGGTGGCCTCGTGGAACGTCGAGTAGTCGGCCATCGTGTCGTGGACGTAGCCGTCGAACGGACACTCGATGTACTCGGGGTCGATGTCGGTGTCGAGCGCGTCGTTGATCATGGCGACCATCTCGTTGAACGAGTAGGCCTCTTGGGTGCCGACGTTGTACACGCCCGTCAGCTCGCGGTCGGCGGCGAGCTCGCAGGCGCGCGCCACGTCCGCGACGTGCGTGAAGTCGCGGGTCTGGGTGCCGTCGCCGAACAGCTCGGGGGCCTCCCCGTTGGCGATCTTGTCGGCGAACTGCGCGACCGTGTTCGCGTACTCGCCCTTGTGTTCCTCGTTGCCGCCGAACCCCTGATACACCGAGAAGAAGCGGAGTCCCGCCATGTTCATGTCGTGGTGGTTGGCGTAGTACTCGGCGTAGCGCTCGCGGGCGAGCTTCGACGCCTCGTAGGCGGTTCGGGCCTCTACCTCCATGTCGACCGGCGAGGGTTCGGTGCGACTGCCGTAGATGGAGGAGGTCGAAGCGTAGACGACGGTGTCACAGCCCTCCTTCCGGGCGCGCTCGACGGTGTTGACGAACCCCTCGACGTTGACGCGGCAGCCGCGCTGGGGGTCGGACTCGTGCATGTTCCGCGAGGAGAGCGCGGCGAGGTGGAAGACGACGTCGACGTCGACGGGGAACTCGCCGTCGACGACGGAGGCCTCGACGAACTCGACCGCGTCGTCGAGGTTCTCGGGCGTGCCGAGGTAGGTGTCGTCGACCGCGATCACGTCGTTGTCGGCCGCGAGGCGGTTCGCGAGGGTCGAGCCGATGAAGCCCGCGCCGCCAGTGACGAGGACGCGTTTGTCCTGCATGGCCGAGGCTCGTTCCGGCGGGCGCATTACCGTATCGGTTTCGACGGGTCGCGGTCGCGCGGGTCCACGTCGCTTCAATCGGATCGGTCCGGACGCTCGTCCGCGGCCGCGGTCGACTTCGGCCGTTCGCCCGCGGCCGCGACCGATCCGGGCCGGTCGACCCCGAGGAACTCGAACCGCGCGCCGCCGTCGTCGCCCTCCGTGACCTCGACCTCCCAGCCGTGCGCCTCGGCGATGCGCTGGACGATCGCGAGCCCGAATCCCGTCCCCGTCTCGGAGGTCGTGTAGCCGCTCTCGAACACCGTCTCGCGCTCGTCCGGATCGATTCCCGGGCCGTCGTCCGCGACGTAGAAGCCGTCGGGGAGGTCCCCGACGACGACGCGCTCGCCGCCGTGTTCGTCGGCGTTCCGGAACAGGTTGCCGAGGAGCTGGCGGATCCGCCCGGGGTCGGCGAGGATCTCGCCGTCGGTCTCGACCGCGACTTCGACCGGCGTCTCCTCCGCGTCGCCCGCGTCCTCCGCCGTCCCGAACGGGTCGTCGTCGCCCGCCGACTCGAACGCCTCGTCGCTGTACGCGGCGGTCAGCTCCCCGAGGTGGACGCGCTCGAACGACCCGACCGTCTCGCCCTGCTTGGCGAGCGCGAGCACGTCGTCGATCAGCCGTTCCATCTCGTCGAGCGCGCGTTCACAGCGGTCGAAGTACGAGTCGGTCCCCGTCTCGCGGGCGAGTCTGAGGTATCCGGAGAGGACGTTGAGCGGGTTCCGCAGGTCGTGCGAGACGATCGAGGCGAACTCGTCGAGCCGCTCGTTCTCCCGTTCGATGCGCCGCTCGTACGCCTTGCGCTCGGAGATGTCGCGGCTGCTCGCCAGGAACCGGTCCTCCCCTTGGACGTCGATGCGCCGCACGTGGACCTCCGCCGGGAACGTCGAGCCGTCGGCGCGCGCGAACGACGTCTCCAGCCGGACCGTCTCGTCCATCTCCAGCCCGTTCCAGAGCCGCTTTCCCTCCTCCGGGTCGAGTTCGTCGTCGACCTCCCACACGTCCATGCCGACGACCTCGTCGCGGTCGTACCCGAGCGCCGTCGTCATCGCCCGGTTGGCGTCGACGATCTCCCCCGCCTCGTCGTGGATGTCGATCATGTCCGGCGAGCGCTCGAACAGCGCCTCCAACCGGGCTGACGTCTGTTCGAGCCGTCGCTGCCGGCGGCGCTGCTCGGTCACGTCTCGGGAGACGGCGAGGACTCCGTCGAACTCGCCGTCGATGACGAGCCGCGTCAGCGCGTAGTCGACGATCATGCCCGGGTTGCTCGGCACGTCGAGCTCCGCGGTTCCCGACAGCGACTCCCGCTCCCCCTCGACGAGCGCGGCGAACGGGTCGCCGTCGCTCGTCTCCCTGATCCGGTCGACCAGCGTGCTCCGCTGCCCGACGAGCCGACCCGGAGTGGTCTCGTACACCTCCGCGAGCCGGTCGTTGGCGAGCGTGAACCGACCGTCAGCGTCGTACAGGCAGACGGCCTCGGGGAGCTCGTCGACGATCCGGCGATACCGTTCGAGCTCGCGCTCGCGCGCCTTCTCCTCGGTGACGTCGATGTGGATGCCGACGGCGCGGACCGGCTCGCCGTCCTCGGTCCGCTCGACGACCCGACCCCGGTCGCGGATCCACCTCCATTCGCCCGATTTCGCCCGCATCCGGAAGTCGCACTGGTAGAGGTCGGTCTCGCCCGCGAAGTGCCGCTCGATGGCGTCCCACGCCGCGTCGATGTCGTCCGGGTGGACGCGCTCCTCCCACGACGCGAGCTCGAACGCGATCTCATCGGGGTCGTGGCCGAGCATCGCCGCCCACCGCTCGTCGAACCGGACCTCGTCGGTCTGGACGTTCCAGTCCCAGACGCCGACGTCGGCCCCCTCGACGGCCAGTTGGAGGCGCTCGGAGAGCTCGCGGAGCTCGCGCTCGCGCTCGCGCCGCTCCGTCACGTCCCGGACGTACAGCGCCATCCCGTCGTCGGTCGGGTAGGCGTTCACGACGAGGTGGGCGTCGAGCCGGTCGACGCGCTGTTCGAACTGGACGGGCTCGTCGCTCTCGGCGGCCTCGCGGAGCGCCGCCTCGCCGTCGGAGCCGACGGTTCCGGGGAAGACGTTCCAGAGCGATTCCCCGGTCACGCCGTCCGCGTCGAGGTCGATCAGCTCCGCCGCGCGCTCGTTGAGGTGCGTCACCCGCCAGTCGCCGTCGACCACGCAGAACCCGTCGTCGATCCGCTCGAACCGGTCGGCGGTCCGGCGGTCGCCCCGCGTCGAAGGGACCACCTCGTCGACGGCGGCCGCGAGCCGCTCGTACTCGTCTTCCGTCGCCGCCCTGCGGAGGTACTCGTCGACTCCGGCCGAGATCGCCCGGCTGGCGACCGCCTCCGACCCCTCGCCGGCGAACAGCACGAACGGGACGTCGCCGTGTCGGTCGCGGACGGCCTCCAGCAGTTCGACCCCGTCGGCCCCGGACGTCTCGTAGGCCGAGACGACGCAGTCGAACGGCGTCGTCGACAGCGCGTCCAGCGCCGCGTCCGCGTCGCCGACCGCCGTTACGTCGATCCGATCGCCGCGGCGCTCCAGCGTCGCGGTCGCCGCCTCCGCGAACCCCGGTTCGCCGTCGACGAGGAGGACGCGAACGGCCGGCGCAGCGCCGGCCGACGGCCCGCTCGATTCACTCATCTACGTTGGTGTTTTAAATCCGACATGATAATCGTTACGCTCGACGCGACACGGACCGAGGGATGTCGACGCCAGATCCGATCGATCGGTTCGACGCCGTGACCCGTCGATTTCGTTGCGTTCATTCAACACAAAATACATGAAACGACTGCCTGAACGCTTGTCAGGATCCCGAGACCGATTCCGTCGAGACCGCGAGACGCGCCGTATCTCCGGCGGGATCGTCGCGGTGTCCGTCTCTCCGCGTCGTTTCCCGCGACCGCCTCACTCCACCTTCGTCGACACCGCGATCCCGGATCCGACCGGGAGTATCGCGGTCTCGACGGCGTCGTCCGAGCGAACGGTGCCGACGTACTCGCCGATGCCGCGCGTCTCCTCGTCGACCGCGGCGTCCGGGAGCGGTTCGCCCGCCTCGAAGTGCGCGACGAGGTCGCCGAAGTCGATCGGCCCCCGGGCGATGTTGTCGGCGACGACCACGCCCCCGGTCCGGACCTTGGGGAGGACCGTCCGGTAGGCGTCGGCGTACCGGCCCTTCTGGTGGTCGATCAGGACGACGTCGAAGAGGCCGTCGTAGCGGTCGACCGTCTCCATCGCGTCGCCGACCTCGAAGGTGACGCCGTCGGCGTAGCCGTGGTCGGCGGCGAACGCCGCGCCGCGCTCGGCCTCCTCGGCGTCGAACTCGGTACAGACCACGCTCCCAGCACCGCCGCGGAGGAACCAGGTGGCGGAGTAGCCGAACCCGGAGCCGAACTCGAACACGCGCTCCGCGCCCGTCAGCCGCGCCAACAGCCGGAGGACCGCGCCCGCCTCGGGACCGATGATCGGGAACCCCCACTCCTCGGCGAGGTCGGCCATTTCCGCCTGAACCGGCGTGTGCTCCGGGGCCGTCGCGGTCAGGAACCGGCGCGCGGGATCTGTGAGCACGTCCATGCGGACGGGTCGGACGCCCGACACTTAAATCGGACCGGCGGGTCGGGGTCGATTAGCCGCCGCCGAGGATCGGACCGACGGCCGAGCGTCCGCCCGGGTCCGCCCGGGTCCGCGGACCGGCCCCGCCTGAAAACTGTTAAGTCCCGCTCGGCCGACCGATTCGATAATGTACGACCCTGAGGAACTCGAGGCGATCCGCGACGCCAAGTCGTCGTGGGAGGAGGGCACCTACGGGGAGACCGTCGACCGGTTCGGGGAGCGCGAGGAGACGTTCACCACCGACACCGGCGGGCAGGAGGTCGACCCCCTCTACACCCCGGCGGACGCGGAGACCGACTACCGCGAGGACCTCGGCTACCCCGGCGAGGAGCCGTACACCCGCGGCGTCTACTCGACGATGCACCGGGGGCGGCTGTGGACGATGCGCCAGTACGCCGGGATGGGCACCGCCGCGGAGACGAACGAGCGCTTCCAGTACCTCATCGATGAGGGCTCGTCGGGGCTGTCGATGGCGTTCGACCTGCCGACGCAGATGGGGTACGACTCCGACGCCGCGATGGCCGAGGGGGAGGTCGGCCGGTCGGGGGTCGCCATCGACACGCTCGACGACTTCGAGACGGTCTTCGACGGCATCCCGCTGGACGAGGTGTCCACGTCGATGACGATCAACGCCCCCGCGGGAGTGCTGCTCGCGATGTACGTCGCGATGGGGGACAAGCAGGGCGTCCCGCGCGAGGAGCTCCGGGGGACGATCCAGAACGACATCATGAAAGAGTACATCGCGCGGAACCTCTACATCTACCCGCCGAAGCAGTCGATGCGGCTGATCACGGACATCTTCGAGTTCTGCGCGGCCGAGACCCCGAGCTTCAACACCATCTCCATCTCGGGGTACCACATCCGCGAGGCGGGGTCGACGGCGGCCCAGGAGATCGCCTTCACCCTCGGCGACGGCATCGAGTACGTCGAGGCCGCGCTCGACGCCGGGCTGGACGTCGACGAGTTCGCGCCGCAGCTCTCCTTCTTCTTCAACGCCCACAACAACATCTTCGAGGAGGCAGCGAAGTTCCGCGCCGCCCGCCGGATGTGGGCGAAGATCATGGACGAGCGGTTCGACGCGGACAACCCCAAGTCGAAGCAGCTGAAGTTCCACACCCAGACCGGCGGCTCGACGCTCACCGCCCAGCAGATCGAGAACAACGTCGTCCGCGTCTCGTATCAGGCGCTCGCGGCCGTCCTCGGCGGCACGCAGAGCCTCCACACGAACGGGAAAGACGAGGCGCTCGCGCTGCCGACTGAAAAGTCCGTCCGCACCGCGCTCCGAACCCAGCAGATCCTCGCCCACGAGTCCGGGGCCGCGGACACGATCGACCCGCTCGCCGGCTCCTACTACGTTGAGGATCTCACCGACGGGATCGAGGAGGAGGCGTTCGAAATCTTAGCGGAGGTCGACCGCCGCGGCGGCATGCTGGAGGCCGTCGAGAGCGGCTGGGTCCAGCGGCAGATCCAGGACGTCGCCTTCGAGCGGCAACAGGAGATCGAGGAGGGCGAGCGGATCATCGTCGGGGTCAACGAGTTCGAGGTCGACGAGGAGCCGGAGATGGACTTGGAGGAGGTCGACCCCGAACAGGAGCAGAACCAGCGCGAGCGCCTGGCGGACGTGAAGGCCGACCGCGACGACGACGCGGTCGACGCGGCGCTCGCGGGGCTCCGCGAGGCCGCGCAGGGGACCGAGAACGTGATGCCGCACATCGTCGACGCGGTGAAGGCGTACGCGACGGTTCAGGAGATATCAGACGTGCTTCGCGACGAGTTCGGGGAGTACAAGCCCGGGCGGTAGCCCCGCGGGCGACCGTTCCGAACTCCGGACGCCGCGCGGGTCGTTTTATGTCCTTCGCGCCGCGACGTGTCGCCATGCGCTTCGACCACGTCGGCGTCGCGACGCGAGACGCCACCGATCTGGCCGACCTGTTCGGCGGCCTGCTCGACGCGCCGGTCGCCCACGAGGAGACGTTCGACGACATGCGGATCGTCTTCCTCGAACTCGACGGCGGCGGGTACTTCGAACTGCTCGAACCGGACGCGGGCGGGACGATCGCGGAGTACCTCGACCGCGAGGGTCCCGGCGTTCACCACGTCGCGCTCGCGGTCGACGACCTCCCGTCCGCGCTCGATCACGCCCGCGACCTCGGTATCGACCTCGTCGACGAGGAGCCCCGCCCCGGCGCGTGGGGCCACGACGTGGCCTTCTGTCACCCGCGGTCGACGGGCGGCGTCCTCGTCGAGTTCGTCGAACACTGAGGCCGCGGGGGCTTCCCGACCGATCCTATCGCCGCAGTCTGGCCCGAAAACGTCGGACTTTCCCGAACGGACCGCCGAGATCGGCGTAATGCCCGGGTGCTCCCGAGGGGTCACGTCGGTCGTCTCGACGGTCCTCCTCGTCGCAATCGTGGTGATCCTCTCGGCGACCCTCTCGGTGTTCGCCCTGGGTGTCTCGGACGACCTCCAGAACCCGGGCCCGTACGTCTCACAGTCCAGCGGACAGCTCGCGGTACAAGACAGCTACGACGGCGGGATCGTGCGCATCACGCACGTCTCTGGCGACCCGATCCCGGTCGAGGAGATGGAGATAGCCATCGACGCGTCCGACGCCTGTGGAGAGCGCGAACGGCTAATACGACTCCCGGAGGGAGGGGGCTCGTCGGGAAGTTTCGCCGATTCCAACGTCGCGTCCGGATCGATCGACGACAGCATCGTCTCCGGCGGGAACCGAGTTGATCTCGGCGTGTTGGACTCCAGAACGACGAACCGCTTCACCGCGGGCTCGTTCCTCCAGTTTCGACTCACCGCGGAGAGCTGTTCGTTGACCGATGGCGACCGGGTCGTCGTCAGCGTCGTCCACGTCCCGTCGGGCTCGGTCGCGATCAGACAGGTGCTCGTCGTCTGACCGCCCGACTCCTCGGCGGGATCGGCCTCTGACCGCCCTACTCCTCGGCAGACTGCGTCGCGTCCGCGACTGCCGGGTCGTGCGTCTCGTACCAGTCGAGGATCTTCTCTAACCGGTGGATCGCGCGGTCGGGGTCGCCGATGTTGTGGTGTTCGTCCGGGTAGACGACGAGTTCCGCGTCGGTCCCCTGCTTCCGGGCGGCGACGTACAGCTGCTCCGACTGCGAGGAGGGACACCGCCAGTCCTCGCCGCCGGCCATCACGAGCAGCGGCGTCTCGATGTTTCCGGCGTCTAACACCGCCGTCGACGCGTCGTACGCCTCCGGGTTCTCCCACGGCAGGCCGAACTCCGCCTCCAGCCAGACGTGGGTGTCGTCCGTGCCGAACGCGGAGCGCAGGTCGTAGATGCCGTGCTCCGGAGCCGCCGCCGTGAACAGGTCCGGCTCCTGCGTGACGAGGAACCCCTGCGCGATGCCGCCGTACGAGAACCCGTGACCGAACACGCGGCCCGGGTCGACCCAGCCGCGGTCCGCGAGCGACTCGACGCCCGCCGCGATGTCGTCGACCTCGGCGGTCCCCCACTTCCCGGTCAGCTCCGCGGTGAACTCCCGGCCGCGGGAGGTGCCGCCGCGGTAGTTCGGCCGGAAGACGAGGTAGCCCCGGCTCGTCAGCGCGGCGTGCGCGAAGCTGAACACCGGCTCGTCGTACGACATCGGGCCGCCGTGGATCGCCACCACCAGCGGGTGGTCGCCCGCGTCGGGGTCGACCTCGGGGTCGTGGTAGAGGACGCCGTCGAGCGTCCAGCCGTCGGACTCCCACTCCACCCGCTCGGCGGTCGGCATCGCGAACTCCTCCGTGAGCGACTCGTTGACGCGGGAGAGCCGCCGGAGGGAGTCGGGCTCGGCGGCCGCGTCGAGATCCTCGACGTCGACCGCGTACAGGTCGCTCCCGTCCGTCGGGTGCGAGAGGACGGTCACGGCCGTCTCACCGCCGTCGTCGACGTCGAAGGCGGCCATGGCGCGGCCGCGGCCCTGCGCCTCGAAGACGCGCGTCGCGGTCCCGCCGGGACCGTCGTCGTCGAGGTCGATCCGGACCAGACGAGTGCTGCTCTCGTCGGCGAGCCGCGTGTATATCGAGTCCCCGACCCACGCGGGTTCGCCGCCGCGGGCGACCGTCCGGTCGAGGTCGGCGGTGAGGGAGGCGGGGGCCGCGCGGTCGGCCTCGTCGCCGGCGTCTACGAGGAACACCTCGGCCGGGGCTGGCGGGTCGTCCGGGTCGCTCGCGACGGTCGCGATCCCCTCGCCGTCGGGCCGCCACGCCGGCGCGCCGTGGGTGAGGTCGCCGCCGGTGAGCCGCTCCGCGTCGCCGCCCTCGGGCGACACGACGTAGAGGTCGCGGACGGTGGTGTCGTCCGGGCGGTCGAGCCGGCAGGCGGTGAAGGCGATCCGGCCGTCCGGTCCCCACGCGGGGTCCATGCCGGCGAGGTCCTCGAACGCGCCGCCCCCGTACGCGTCGTCGAGGCGGCGCGGGTCGCTCTCGGGGTCGTCGAGGTCGACCACGAAGAGGTACCGCGTCACGTCGTCGGTCCACCCCGCGCCGTTCACCTTGTGTTGGAGCCGCGTCGTCTCGATCGGCCCGCCCTCCTCGCGCACCTGATCGAGGTACTCGGACTCCTCGTCGGTCGGGTCGCGCGACTCGATCACCAGCCGGTCGCCGCCGGGCGAGAAGTCGAAGCCGGCGACGCCCTCGTCGCGCTCGGTGACCTGCCGCGCGTCGCCGCCCAAGGCGAGGTCGAACAGCCACACCTGCGGCTTCGGCTCCCCGTCGCCGTTTCCGAGGGGTTCCTCTTCGTCTTCGGCTTCGCCTTCGTCTGCTTTCCCGTCCGCGTCCTCACCGTCCGCCTCCGCGTCGTCGTCCACGTCGCGGTCCCGCCAGCCGACCCGTCGCTCCGCGTCGCGCTCGCGGGCGGCCACGAACGCGAGGCGGTCGCCGTCCGGTCCCCACGTCGGCGCGGACGCGCCGGACGCGCTCGTCAGCCGGTGCGGCTCGCGGGACCCGTCGGTCGGGACGACGAACAGCGAGGAGACCGCCTCGTCGGCGGCCTGATCGTACTCGGTCGCGGTGAAGGCGACGCGGTCGCCGGTCGGGGAGACGGCGACCTCGCCGATCTGGGTCAAGTCGTAGTACGCGTCCAAGGGCAGTTCCGACATGGGCACACACAGCGACGGGCGGACGAAATACGTTCGGGCCGCGGAACCCGGACGGGGGCGAGGGTCTTCCGGCGCGACGGCGACCGACTTAACCCCGACGCGGTCCGACGGCCGCCGTGTTCCGCGACCTCTCGCGACCGATCGAGACGGGGATGCCGACCTACCCCGGCGACCCCGACGTGACGCTCGCGCCCGACGCGACCCACGAGGCCGACGGCTACGCGACGGGCGAACTCCGCGCCGGGACGCACGCGGGGACGCACGTCGACGCGCCCCGCCATACGGTACCCGACGGGGAGGCCGTCGACGAGCGGGCGGTCGGGTCGTTCGCGTTTGACGCCCGTCTCGTCGACCTCCGGCCGCTGGAACCGCGGGAGTCCGTCGATCCCGACGCGCTGCCCGATCCGAGCGCCCTCGACCGCGACACCGACCTCCTCGTCCTTCGGACCGGGTGGGCGTCGCACTGGGGCTCAGAGCGGTACCGCGATCACCCCTACCTAACCGCCGCGGCCGCCGAGCGCTGCCGGGCGGCGGGCGTCGGCGTGGGGCTGGACGCGTTCGGGCCGGACCCGACGCCGACCGCCGGCGGGAGCGGCGAGTCCGCTGAGAGCGGCGACGAGACGGTCGCGAGCCACGGCGACGAGCTCGAACCCGACGGCACGCCCGCACACGACGTCCTGCTCGGCGGCTCGCTCCCGATAGTCGAGAACCTCCGCGGACTCGAGGGCCTCCCCGAGCGGTTCCGCCTGTACGCCTTCCCGCTCCGGCTGCGCGGGGGCGACGGATCGCCGGTGCGCGCGGTCGCGGAATGGGAGTGAGGCGTCCGGGAGCCCCCCGTCGGGGCGGTCGGGTCCCTCGCGCGCGGGTCATACCAAACCCGTTTTAAGCGTCGGCGACGAACCGCGTTTCAAGGTCGATATCCATGGAAATGCCACGCCGCTTCAACACGTACTGTCCCCACTGTGACTCGCACCACGAGCACGAGGTGGAGAAGGTTCGATCGGGTCGCGCGACCGGAATGAAACGCGACGCTCGGCAGCGACGCCGCGCGCTCGCGACGATCGGCAACGCCGGCGGGTACTCGAAGGTGCCCGGTGGCGACAAGCCGACGAAGAAGACCCACCTGAAGTACCGCTGCGGCGACTGCGGCAAGGCCCACATGCGCGAGGGATGGCGCGCCGGCCGTCTCACGTTCCAGGAGTAAGCATGGCGGGAGACTTCCACCGCGTCGCCTGCGGCGACTGCGAGAACGAACAGGTCGTCTTCGGCAAGGCCTCCTCCACGGTGTCGTGTGCGGTCTGCGGCACGACCCTCGCGACCCCCACCGGCGGAGAGGCCGAGCTTCACGGCGAGATCGTCGAAACCGTTGAGGCGCGGTAACAGCCTCACCACTCCGTCATGAAGTACAGCGGCTGGCCCGAACCCGGCGAGTTGGTGGTCGGCGACGTCGACGAGATCGCCGACTTCGGCGTGTTCGTCGACCTCGACGAGTACGAGGACAAGCGCGGCCTCTGTCACATCAGCGAGGTCGCCTCCGGCTGGATCAAGAACGTCCGCGACCACGTCCGCGAGGGACAGACGGTCGTCGCGAAGGTGCTGGAGATCGACGAGTCGTCGAACCAGATCGACCTGTCGATCAAAGACGTCAACGAGCACCAGCGCAAGGAGACGATTCAGGACTGGAAGAACGCTCAGAAGGCCGACAACTGGATGGAGATCGCGCTCGGCGAGGACGTCGACGACGACCGCTACACCGCGGTCGCCAACGCCCTCCTCGTCGAGTACGAGAGCCTCTACGACGCCTTCGAGGCGGCCGCGATCAGCGGCGACGAGGCCCTCGAAGCCGTCGACGTCGACGACGACACCGTCGACGCGATCGTCACGGCGGCCCGCAACAACGTCTCCGTCCCGTACGTCGACGTGACGGGGTACGTCGACCTCGAGTCGGCGGCCCCCGACGGCGTCGACGACGTGCGAGACGCGCTGGCCGCGGCCGAGGGGAACGGCGAGATCCCGGACGGCGTCGAGCTCGACGTCGGCTACGTGGGGTCGCCCGAGTACCGGATCAAGGTCCGCGCGCCCAACTACAAGACGGCGGAGTCGCAGCTCGAGGCCGCCGCCGAGCGCGCCCGCGAGTCGATCGAGGCCACCGGCGGCGTCGGCGAGTTCCACCGCGAGCGACGCGAAGACGACGAGTAACCGCGACCGGCCCGACGCCGCGTCGCCTTTTCACCCGTGAAATCAGATATCCGCGTCTGCGCGAACTGGGAGACCGTTCACGACCGGCCGGTGTACGCGCTCGGCGACCGCTGTCCGGAGTGCGACGGCCCGACCGAGAACAGCGCGCCGGCCCCGTTCGGGCCGGAGGACCCGTACGGGGAGTACCGGCGGCGGACGCGGCGACGCGACTCGGGGTAGGACGCCCGCGCGTCGGCTGTTGCGGACGGCGTCCGCGTTCGAATAGCCACGCTCTTGTGAACGCCGACCGGACGGGTACGGTATGGAGGACATCGAGATCGACGAGGTCGCGACGCCGGAACTGGACGAGCCGGTGTTGATCGAGGGGCTGCCGGGCGTCGGCCACGTGGGGAAACTCGCCGCCGAACATCTGCTGGAGGAGTTCGACGGGGAGCTCGTTCGCCGGGTGTACGCCACGGAGTTCCCGCCGCAGGTGAGCGTCGACGACGAGGGGGTCGCGGAGTTGACCTGCGCCGAGTTCCACGCCGTCGAGACCGACGGGGCCGACCTGCTCGTGTTGACCGGCGACCACCAGGCCGGGTCGAACGCGGGCCACTACCGGCTCACCTCGACCTTCCTCGACGTCGCGGAGGAGTTCGGCTCCGAGCGCGCGTTCGCGCTCGGGGGCGTTCCCACCGGCGAACTCGTCGAGGAGTACACGGTCCTCGGTTCCGTCTCGGACGCCGCCCTCGTCGACGACTTAGAGGACGCGGGCGTGGAGTTCCGCGCGGACGAGCCGGCCGGCGGCATCGTCGGCGTCTCGGGGCTCGTCTTGGGTCTCGGCGGTCGCCGCGGGTTCGACGCCGCCTGCCTGATGGGCGAGACGAGCGGCTACCTGGTCGACCCGAAGAGCGCGCAGGCGGTGCTGGAGACGCTGGAGGCCGTCCTCGGCTTCTCGGTCGACTACGAGAGCCTGGAGGACCGCGCCGAGGAGATGGAGGAGGTCGTCGGCAAGATCCAGGAGATGCAAGAGGGGCCGGCCGTCCCCGACGACGACCTGCGGTACATCGGCTGATCGGACCCGTTCGCCGACTTCGCTCGTTTTCTCCGCCGTCCCGTCGCCGCCGGGGGAGCGGAACCCCCGGTTCCGGCAGAGCTAAACCGGATCACCGATCATCGTTCGTGTATGACCGACGTACGCGTCGCCGGGGTCGGGCTGACCCGGTTCGGCGACCACCCGGAGCGCACCGGCCGCGACCTGTTCGGCGAGGCCGCGCTGCGGGCGTTCGAGGACGCAGCCGTCGACAGGGCCGACGTCGAGGAACTGAACTACGGGAACTTCATGGGCGCGCTCGCCGAGCACCAGGGCCATCAGGCACCCCTGATGGCCGAGGCGGCGGGCGTCCGCTGTCCGGCGACGCGCTACGAGTCGGCGTGCGCGTCCGCGGGCGTCGCGGTCCGCGAGGCGGTGCGGACGGTGGCGGCGGGCGACGCCGACGTCGTCCTCGCCGGCGGGATGGAGCGCATGACGAACCTCCCGACCGACGAGGTGACGGAGGGGCTCGCCATCGCGGCCGACGACCTCTTCGAGGTCCGGGCGGGCGTGACGTTCCCCGGCGCGTACGCGCTGCTGGCGAACGCCTACTTCGACGCCTACGGCGGGAGCCGCGAGGACCTCGCGCACGTCGCCTCGAAGAACCACGCCAACGCCGTGCCGAACGAGTACGCGCAGTACCGCAAGGAGGTCTCCGTCGACGAGGCGATGGACGCGCCGCCGGTCGCGGAGCCGCTCCACCTCTACGACGCCTGCCCGATCACCGACGGCGCGAGCGCGCTCGTGCTCGTCTCGGAGGAGTACGCGGCGGACCACGACCTCGACGCGTCGGTCGCGGTGACGGGCACGGGGCAGGGGACCGACCGGATGGCGCTCGGCGACCGCGAACACCTCGCGCGGACGCCTGCCGCGGACGACGCGGCCGAGGCGGCCTACGCCGACGCCGGGATCGACGCCGACGCGGTCGACGTCGCGGAGGTCCACGACTGCTTCACGATCGCCGAGGTGCTGGCGCTGGAGTCGCTCGGGCTCTTCGAGGCGGGCGAGGGGATCGCGGCCGCCCGCGAGGGAGTCACGACCGCCGACGGCGACCTCCCGGTGAACCTCTCCGGCGGGCTGAAGGCGAAGGGGCATCCGGTCGGCGCGACCGGCGGCTCCCAGATCGCTGAGCTGACCCGGCTCCTCCGGGGGGATCACCCCAACAGCGAGCACGTCCCCGACGCCGAGGTCGGCGTCGCGCACAACGCCGGCGGCACGGTGGCCAGCGCGGTCGTCCACGTGCTGGAGGTGGCGGAATGAGCGACGCGGACGCGTCGGAAGACGCCGCCCCGCCCGACCGCGAGTACGGCGAGTGGCTCGACGCGCTCGCCGACGGCGACGGGTTCGCGCTCGTCTGCCCGGCCGGGCACGGCTCGCTCCCGCCGCGGCGGGTGTGCCCCGAGTGCGGCTCCGCCGACCTCTCTCGGGGGGCCCTCGACGAGACGGGGACCGTCGAGACGTACAGCGTCGTCCACGTCCCGTCGCCGGGCTTCGCCGACGACGCGCCGTACGCGACCGCCGTGGTCGATTTCGGCCCGACGCGGCTGACGGGCGTGTACCGCGAGGGCGGCGACGCGGCCCCGGACCCAGCCGTCGGCGACCGGGTGACGGTCGACGCGGGCGAGCGCGTCACCGACGGCGAGCGGCTCGTCGTGTTCCGTCCCGCGGACGGGGAGACGGGGAGCGGGATCGAGAGGTAAAGCGCCGGCGGTCGGCGCACGGACGGGACCACCGGGCCGACGGGGTCGGCGTCGGCAAAAGTATTATAGTCAGTTCGTCGATATTCGGGACGTATGCCCGACCGCATCCCGGTCCTCCTCGTCGACGACGACCCGGACCTGCGCGAGGTCACCGCCTCGTTCCTGGAGCGAGAGGCGGACCGGATCGCGGTCGAGACGGCACCCGACGCGGCCGCCGGACTCGACGCGCTGGCGGACCGCGAGCTCGAGTGCGTCGTCTCCGACTACGACATGCCGGGCCGGAACGGGCTGGAGTTCCTCGACGCCGTGCGCGAGCGCGACTCCGATCTCCCTTTCATCCTGTTCACCGGGAAGGGGAGCGAGGAGGTCGCGAGCGAGGCCATCTCCGCCGGCGTCACCGACTACATTCAGAAGCGCGGCGGCACGGAGCGGTACGAGCGCTTGGCGAACCGGATCGTCGAGGCGGTCGAGAAGTGTCGGGCCGAACGGGAGGCCGAACAGGCGATCGAGCAGTTCCGCGCGGTCGCCAACGGCGCGTCGGACGCGATCCTCACGATCGACACCGACGGGGAGATCCGGTTCGCGAACCCGGCGGTCGAGTCCGTCTTCGGCCACGAGCCGGCGGCGATCGAGGGCGAGCCCCTGACGACGCTGCTACCGGAGCGACATCGCGAGACGGTCGACCGGCATCTCGACGGCGGCGACGCCGGCGACGGCGGCGGCGACCGCTCGGAGATCCGGTTCGACGCGCGCCGGCGCGACGGCCGCGAGATACCCGTCTCCATGTCGTACGGCGAGTTCGCGGCCGACGGCGAGCGGCGGTTCGTCGGCGTGGTCCGCGACGACGCCGGGCGCGACCAGCACCGGGCGTTCATCGAACACGCCGGCTACGTGGTCGCGGTGCTGTCGAGCGACTGGCGGTTCCGCTACCTGAGCCCGTCCTGCGAGCGCGTGACCGGGCACGCGCCGTCCGACCTGATCGGCGAGCGGTCGCTCGACTACGTCCACCCGGAGGACCGGGAGGCGGTCGAGGACGCGTTCGGCGAACTCGATCCGGACGGGTCGCCCCCCACCGCCGAGTACCGGTTCCGGACGGCGGACGGCGACTACCGGTGGCTCGAGTCCGTCGGCAGCGACCGGATCGACACCGACGACGTCGAGGGGTACGTCGTCACCACGCGCGACGTCTCCGAGCGCAAGGAGCGCGAGCGGACGCTGTCGAAGCTCCGGGAGTGGACCCGGAAGCTCAACTACACTCGGACGACCGAGGAGGCGGCGGACCTCGCGATCGAGGCGGTCGACGACCTGATCGACGCCGGGCTGAGCGGGATCCACCTCCGCACCGAGGACGGGAAGCGCCTCGAACCGGCCGCGCTCGGCCAGTCCGTCGCGACGGAGTTCGAGACGCGGCCCTCCTACGACCGCGGCGCGCCGCCCGGGACGCGGGCGGCGCTGGTGTGGGACGCGTTCCGCGGCGAGGAGTCGGTCGTCATCGACGAGCTCTCCGCCTACGAGCCGCTCGACGAGCACTCGCCCGCCGAGAGCCTCGTGTTGCGTCCGATCGGCGACCACGGGGTGTTCGTCGTCTCCGCGCCGGACCCGAACGTCTTCAGCGACACGGACGTCCTCGTGGCCGAGATCCTCTCGGGCCACCTCGAGGCGACCCTCGACCGCATCGAGCGGGAGGGACGGGTGAAGCGGCTCCACAACGCCACCCGCTCGCTCGTCAGCGCGGACTCGCCGGAAGGGGTCGCCGAGCGGGCGGTCGAGGCCGCGACCGACGTGTTGGGCTTCTCGCTCGTCGCCGTCCGGATCTACGACGAGGAGGCCGGCGGGCTGGTTCCCATGGCGGTCTCGCCCGAGGCGGCGGACCTCCTCCCAGAACGGGAAACGTTCACCCCGGACGGGGGGACGATCACGTGGAAGGCGTTCGAGGCGGGCGAGATCCGGATCTGCGACGACGTGGCGGAGAGCGGCGGGGTCGACGCCGGCACGCCGCTCCGAAGCCTGCTCGTGGCTCCGATCGGCGAGTACGGGACCGTCTCGGTCGGCGAGACCGAACCGGGGGTGTTCGGCGGCGGCGACGAGTACCTCGCCGGGATCTTGGCCACCGCCGCGGAGACGGCGCTTCAGGCCGAGGCGCGCACCCGTCGGCTCGCCGAGCGGACCGCCGAGTTGGAGCGGCAGAACGACCGGTTAGAGGAGTTCGCGGGCGTGGTGTCGCACGACCTCCGGAACCCGCTGGAAGTCGCCCGGGGACGGACCGAACTCGCCCGCGAGGAGTGCGACAGCGAGCACTTGGCGGCGGCCGGGCGCGCGCACGACCGGATGACCGCGCTGATCGACGACCTGCTGACGCTCGCCCGGGAGGGCGACCCCGTGACCGACGCCGGACCGGTCGACCTCGGACAGATCGTCGGCTCCTGCTGGCGGACGGTCGACACGAAGGAGGCGACGCTGCGCGCCGAGGCCGAGCGGATGATCGTCGCGGACGAAGGCCGGCTCAGACAGCTGTTGGAGAACCTGATGCGGAACGCGGTCGAACACGGCGGCGAGGGAGTGACGGTCACCGTCGGCACGCTGCCGGACGGCTTCTACGTGGCCGACGACGGCCCGGGGATCGATCCGGACCGGCGCGAGGAGGTGTTCGACGCCGGCCACTCGACCTCGCAGTCGGGGACCGGCTTCGGACTGCGCATCGTCGAACAGGTGGCCGACGCGCACGGGTGGTCGGTCCGCGCCGTTGCGAGCGAGGCGGGCGGGGCGCGGTTCGAGATAACCGGCGTCGAGGTGCGGTGACCCCGTCGCGACGGTGAGAGGCCGTTATCAGTCGCGGGTGACCAGTTCGACCTCGTGGCCGTCCTGGTCCTTCGTGAACGCGTAGTTGTGGTCGCAAGATTCGGGGTCGCGGTAGTCGGGTGCTTCGCGGGTCAAGAGCGTCTCCCACGCGTCGTCGAGGTCGTCGACGCGCACCGCGACGTGGCCCCAGCCGTCGCCCATCGTGTACTCGCGGCCGTCGTAGTTGTACGTGAGTTCGAGCTTCATCGCCTCCTCGGGGGCGTCCTCGGGCGCGACGAAGTAGTTCGAGAAGGTGTCCGCCTCCCAGCGGCCGGCCGGCTGCTCCGTGTACTCGAACTTGCGGGTCCAGTAGCCGAGCGCCTCGTCGGCGTCCTCGACGCGGACCATCGTGTGGTCGATGCTCCACTTCGCGCCGTGGTCGCGCTTGACGATCTCGATCTCGTGGCCGTCGGGGTCCTTCACGAACGCGTAGCGGTTCCCGCAGGACTCGGGGTCGCGGTAGTCGTCGACGCCCTCCGCCAGCAGCTGGTCGTACGACTCCTGGAGCGCGTCCTCCGGGACGCGGACCGCGATGTGGCCCCACGCGTCGCCGATCTCGTAGCTCCGACCGTCGTGGTTGTACGTGAGCTCCAAGAGCGCGCCGTCCTCGTGGACGTCCTCGGGACCGAGGAAGACGTTGGTGAACGTGTCGGCCTCCCAGCGGCCCTTCTCCTCGTAGTTCAGGTGAGTCTGATACCAGTCGAGGCTCTCCTCTAAGTCCTCGACGCGGATCATCACGTGGTCGAAGGTTCCGTCCATACGCGACGGATCGGCCGCTCGGGTCAAAAGCGTACTGAAGCCCGAACCCGACGCGGGCCGAGCGGCGGCCCGGTCGAACAAATCACGAGTTCAGTCTGGTTTTATTAACACCACACGGCGTGGATAGATGCCTCCCGACGCCCCATTCCTCGTGTTCGTCGCCGCCGGCGACGGACGCGTTCATGGCAAACGAACCGACCAGACCGTCGACGCCAGACGGTACGACAGAGCAGCACCGTTCGATATCGACCACTCGCCGCGCGCTCCGCGGGGTCGCCGCCTTCGCGGCGGGCGCGCCGTTCACGGCGCTCGTCGCCGCGGTCGAGGTCGCCGTCGCGACCGCGGCGCTCGGCGTCCCGCGGTCGACCGCGCCGGTCGCGGTGGGACTCGTCGCGTTCGCGGTGTACGCCGCGGACCACGTCGCCGACGCCGAGGGCGACGCCGCTTCGACGCCCTCGCGGGCGCGGGTCGCGCTCCGCTACGGCGACCAGCTGATGACGGCCGCCGCCGTGAGCTACGGGGTCGCGCTCGCGCTCGCGGTCCGCGCCGGGCCCGCGGCGCTCGCGCTCGTCTGCGTTCCGGGCGCGGTGTGGATCGGCTACGCCTCCGACTGGCTACCGGCCCTCGGCGACGTGGCCGCGCCGCTCGCGGAGGTGTCCGTCCCGCGGCTGAAGGACGTGTTCCTCCTCAACTCCGCGGCGGTCGCGCTCGCGTGGGCGGTCGCCGTCGTCGCCGCCCCGCTCGCGTTCGGCGGCGTGGCGGTCGAGGCCGTCGGACTCCGGACCGTCGCGCTGCTGTTCGCGTACGTCGCGGTCCGCTCGTTCGTCGACGTCGAGGTCCCGAACGTCAGGGACGTCGCCGCCGACGCCGCGCGCGACGTGGCGACGTTCCCCGTCGTCTACGGGGTCGGGCGAACCCGGCGCGTCCTGCTCGGCGTCGACGCGCTCGCCGCGGGACTGCTGGCGGCCCTCGCCGCGACCGGCACCGCGTCGCGGCCCGCCCTCGTCGCGCTCGCCGCGGGGCTCGCGGTCTCGGTGGCTGTCACCGCGCTGGCCGACCGGCTGGACGGGGCGACGCTCGGCGTCGCGCCGGACTGTAGCTACCTCGTCGCGGGCATCGTCCTCCTCGCACTCGGCCCGTGAGCGTCGCGTCCCCGGTCCTCCGGGCGCGTCATCCGATTTTTCGGCCGGATAATTCGACCAGACGAGTTATAAATACAATACGCGTTGGAGACGACATGGCAGCGCTGAGTCCGCTCTCGATCGCGCTCCTCGTCGCCGTGACCCTCGGGCTGGCGGCGGCGATCCTCGCGTGGCGCGAGCGGCCGGAACCGGGCGCGACGTGGCTCGCCGTCCTCCTCGCGGGACAGGTCTGGTGGGCGACGTTCCTCGTCTTCGAACTCGAGGCGGCGACGCTCCCCGCGAAGGCGCTGTGGTACGACGTCCAGTGGGTCGGCGTCGTCGCGATCCCCGTCGGGTGGCTCTTCTTCGCGCTCGCGTACACCGGATACGACCGGTACGTGACGCCGTTTTCCGTCGCGCTCGTGTCCGTCATCCCCGTCGCCACCGTCGCGGTCGCCGCCGCCGGCGACCCCGGGAACCTCCTCGCCGTCGACCGAGTCGTGCGCGAGACCGCCGTCGGGACGTTCCTCGACATCGCTCCCGGACCGCTGTACTACGTCACCGCGGGCTACACCTACCTTCTCGGCGCGATCGGGTCGGTCCCGCTGCTACAGCTGATCCGCGACGACGCGCGCCCGTTTCGGGGACAGAGCGCGGCGCTGCTGATCGGCACCGCCGTACCGTGGGCCGGGAGCATCGCGTATCTCGCCGGCGCGATTCCGATCCCGGGGCTCGACCCCACGCCGATCGTGTTCGCGGTCTCGGGGGTGACGTACCTCTTCGCGCTGTCGCGGTTCCGGCTGCTGACGCTCGCGCCGGCCCCGCGCCGCCGCGCGCGACAGCTCGTCTTCGAGCAGCTCCACGACCCCGTGTTCGTCGTCGGGGCCGAGGACCTGCTGGTCGATCTGAACGAGAGCGCCTCCGAGACGTTCGGCATCGACCGCCGGGCGGCGATCGGCGAGCGGGCCGGGGCGATCGTCCCTCGGTACGACGCGGTGCGCGAACTCGACGGCGAGCGGGGGTCGCCGCGGCCGATGTCGATCGTCGGGCGCGACGGGCAGCGGCCGTACGAGGTGACGATCAGGGACGTGGTCGACGACCACGACCGCACCACCGCGAAGGTGATCGCCTTCCACGACGTCGGGGCGTACCTCGGCCAGCAGCAGCGGCTCAACGTGCTCAACCGGGTGTTCCGCCACGACGTGCGGACGGAGACCAACCTCATCTTGGGGTACGCCGAGCGGCTGCGGGCGGACGCGACCGACGAGCGCGCCCTCGCGATCATCGAGGAGAGCGCGGGACGAATGCTCGAACTCAGCGAGCGCACCCGGACCGCCGGGGAGCTGTTCGACCCGACCGAGGAGGCGAAGTCGGGGCCGCTCCCGGACGTCGTCGACGAGGTCGTCGCGGACGCTCGGGACCTCGGTCCCGACGCGCGGATCGAGACCGGGCGGGTTCCGGACGTCACGGTCTCGTCGGTGTTGCGGGTCGTCTTGGAAAACCTCTGTTCGAACGCGGTCCGGCACAACGACACCGAGACGCCGTGGGTGCGGATCGACGCCGCGGTCGCCGACGGGTGGGTGGAGGTCACCGTCGCCGACGACGGTCCCGGCATCGACCCCGCCGAGTACGACGTGTTGGACCGCGGCACGGAGACGCCGCTCCGCCACGGGAGCGGGATCGGGCTGTGGATCGTCAAGTGGGGCGTCGACCACCTCGGCGGCCGGATCTCGTTCGCCGAGCGCGAGCCGCGAGGAACGACGGTGACGGTGTCGGTCCCGATCGACGAGTCGGGAACGGCGGGAACCTCGTCGAACGAGGGTCGATAGTCACTTGCCGCCGGAGGGCGACCCCGCCGTATGGACGCCACGGCCACAACGTATCTCCCGTACGCGCTGCTCGCGATGGCCGCGTACGCGCTCGTCTCTCCGCTGATGCGCGTCGCCACCACCGGACCGAACGCGATCCCGAGCGACGTCGCCGTCGTCGTGTCGAACACGCTGCTGATCGTCATGGCTATCGGCGTGATCGCCTACACCGGGCAGGGGTTCGCGACGCACCTCGCCTCGCCGAAGCTACCGCACGTGCTCGCCGCGGGCTTCTTCCTCGGCGTCGGGATCCTCGCTTTATACCGGTCGCTGTCGCTCGGCCCGGTGAGCGTCGTGACGCCCATCTTCGCGATGTTCCTCGTCTTCTCGTCGGTGATCGGCTTCCTCTTTTTGGGGGAGTCGTTCACCCTCCGGAAGGGGCTCGGGATCGTCTTCGCCGCCGCCTCCGTCTACCTGGTCTCCGGCGCGTAGCGACGCCGAGACCGGACCGTCGGCCCCCCGGACCTCGCCGCCCCGAGCGCCCCGTCGCCGTCGCCGATCCGGAACCGCCTGCCGCGTGACGAAACCCCTTTACTCGCCAGCGGAAAAGGAGCGCACCCGCCGTGTCTCGCCTTCCGAAATCCCTGCGCGCGCTGCTCTCATACGTCGATCGCCTCCCGAACCCGTTCCGTCTGCTCATCCTCTACATCGGGTTCGCCCTCGCGCGGGTCGGCCTGATCGACCGCCACCGCGTGGTCCGGACCACGGACCTCGCGTGGCCGCGGATCGTCACGGGGATCGCCCGGATGTCGAAGAACGCGGTCGACGTCGCGATGGTCGGCGTCGCCGTCGGGACGAGCGCCGTCGCCGGCGTCGGGTTCGCGGGCCCCTACTGGGGGCTGGCGTTCGCGTTCGGCGGCGGCGTCGCCGGGGGGACCATCGCCTTAGTCTCCCAGCGGTTCAGCGCCGAGGCGTTCGGCGAACTCGGCGACGCCGTCCGGTCGAGCGTCCTGCTCGCGGTGGCTATCACGGTCCCGGTCAGCGCCGCGTTCTGGGCGTACGCCCCGGCGTTCATCGACGCGCTGAGCAGCAACGAGCGGGCGATCGCCTACGGCGCGGACTACCTCCGGGTGGTCGGACTCGGCGTGCCGTTCGCCGCGCTCAACCTCGTCGGCAGCCGCGTGCTGGTCGGCTGCGACGACGCCTACACCGCGATGCAGGTCCGGGCGGGCGGCGCGGTCGCGAACATCGTCCTCAGCGCGCTGTTCATCTTCGGCTTCGGCTGGGGCGTCGAGGGGGCCGCGATCGGCACCGTCCTCTCGAACGTCCTCGCGGTCGGCGGCTTCACCGTCGGGCTCGTCCGCGGCAGCGCCCCGCTGATCGGGGAGTTCCCGGTCGCGATCGACCCGACCGGCCCGTACCTGAACCCCGGTATGCTCCGCGACCTCGTCGAGATCGGGGTCCCGGTCGGCGCGCGCAACCTCGTGTGGACGGCCGCCGAGTTCCCGATGCTCTCCATCCTCGACGTGTTCGGCGAGAACACCGTGGCGGCGTTCGTCATCGCCCGCCGCATCTGGGGGATCATGAACACCCCCGGCTGGGGCTTCGGGCTCGCCTCCTCCAGTCTGGTCGGGCAGGAACTCGGCGTCGAGCGCCCCGACGAGGCGGAGGCGTACGCCCGCGACATCATCCGCTTCTCGGTGGCGACGTACGCCGTCTCGGCGGTGCTGATC
>NZ_AOJD01000025.1 GCF_000337415.1 Halorubrum tebenquichense DSM 14210
GATATTTCAGGGCGTCTCCGGCGGCGCGGCCGGCCCGCTCGACGCCGCCGGCGACACGAAGATACCCTTCGCGAGCCAGTTCCTCGGCATGTTCTGCGTGTCGATCCCGCTCGCGTACGTCGGCGCGCACGACGCGACGCCGGCGATAACGGTTCCCGACGTCCTCTCGATCCCCGCGGTGGAGGTCCCGCTGGTCGGGGTGACCGTCGGGGGCGCTGAAGTCCCGTTCGTCGGGTTCACGATCCCGGAGGTCGCGCTCCCCGCGATCGGCCTGTGGGGACTCTACATGGCGTTCATGGCCGAGACGACGATCCCCGCCGCGATCAACTACCTCCGGTTCCGCTCTGGCAAGTGGAAGAAGATCAGCGAGGCGTATCGCCCCGAGGCGACCGCGGACGACTGAGGCGTGGGACGGCGGACGACTGAGGCGTGGGACGGCGGACGACTGAGGCGTGGGACGGCGGACGACTGAGGCGTGGGACGGCGGACGACCGAAGCCGGAGACCGAATCGACCGACCCTTCGACGCGCCGATCGAGCGCTCGGCGGATCGAACGTAGGTGCTTCATCACAGAGTGAGTAGTGTACTTAGTATGGAATCCTGTGTGCCAAACGTCCTCTGAGGTAGTTCTCTCCCGGTCTATGGCAGAGAGTATTGAGAAAATAGGCCAATATTTATCGGGCAGGGACGCGTATGTATCGACGTGAAAGAGTGTAAGAAGGGCCGTCGGCTCGGGTCAGCGGTAGTGCTCTTACAGGGAGTCGTGACGGCGCTGTTCCCGCGAGCGAGCGTCCGGCTCACGAAGAGGATGATAGGGAAGAACTTCGACAACGCCGACGAGCTCGAGGCGACGCCGGCCTACGTCCGGCAGCTTCGTGCGATCGGCGTGGGAATGATCGCGGCCGGCGGGACCGGGCTGCTGCTCGAGGACGCGACGGAGTCGAAGGCGGAAGTCGTCGAAGCGGCCGACGAAGCGACGACCGACGGCGAGGACTGAGCCGGCCCCGGAAGCGAGGTGCGGCGAACCGCCGCCCGTCGGCCTCCGTCAGGTACCGCGGGCGTCGACTCGCTGCGTTCCGCGTGCGCGGGGGCGGCGAGACGGCCCCGTACGCTTTTGGTCGGTCCGAGAGAGGGTTCGCCCGTGAACGACGAGCTATTCGAACGGATCCTGATACCGATCGCGGGCCCCGACGACGCCGAGGCCACCGCGCGGGCGGTCCGGCCCCACCTCGACCCGGACACGACGCTCATCGTGACACACGTGACGGCTGGCAAGAGCGCCGAAACGACGATCAAGACGGGTCGGGACCAGTTCGCGGGGGCGACCTACGAAACGTTCTACGACATCCTCTACCGAGACGACCTCACGTTCGAGTGGGTGACGCTCGAAGCGCCGGAGGTCGCGGCCGGTCTGGTCGACGCGATCGACATGACCGAGGCGACGCTCGTCGCTTTCACCCCCCGGGACATCGACGCGTGGAAGCGAGCGATCACGGGCGACCCGGGGAGTCGCCTCATCCGAGAGGCCGAGGTCCCGGTTATGGTCTTCCCGGACCGACGGGCCTGACGGACGCCGACGGACGTTACCTCCCGCCGGTGTTTACCACTGAAACCCGCCACTGATATCCGACCGGCGCCCTCCGCTCACCGCTCGTCGACGTGGCGGACCTGGACGGCGACGCCGCGCGTCGACCCCGCCATCTCCGGGCCGGACATCTCGGCGCGGCCGACCGCGAACGCCGTCGGTCCCTCGATCACGACCTCGTCGCCGACGCGGATCCCGTCGTCGGCGTCGACGACGCCCGGCGCGAGGACGGAGCCGTGCGGGACGAAGGCGTCGATCTCGACCCGTTTCGTCGGCGCGTCGCTCTCGACCCAGCGGCGCGCGCCGGCGAGGGTGAAAGACAGGGTGCCGTACTGCGGCACCATCGTCGCCAGCTGCTCGCCCGGCTCGCCCTCGCGGCCGGCGTCCGGGTCGTCGCCCCAGACCTGGAGCTTCGGGTAGCGCCCCGTCGTTCGAATCTCGTCGCCGAACAGGTCGTCGTCCGCGCCGTCGCCGAGCAGGTAGTCGGCGAGCGCCCGGACCGTGTTGTGCTCGCGCTCCCGCTTGCTGTAGGCCGGCTCGCCCTGTAAGGCGGCGTTCAGCTCCCCGAGCGACTCGTCGGTCGTCGGGTGGTCGACGCAGGTGTACTCGAAGGGGACGTCGATCTCGGGGTCGGCCTCGACGCGCTCGCAGATCTCGCGGTAGCCGTCCTCGGGGACGTGCGCGACGACGCGGGAGTAGTCGTTGCGCTCCAAGTAGCGGCGCAGCACCTCCGCGACGAACTCGATCTCGTCCTCGCTCCAGTCGCCGGTGACCACGGAGTCGTAGTGTTGGGCGGGGTAGGTCGTCTCCAGTTCCTGCGGGACCACGCCGATCGGCGAGGTCATCGAGACGGTGTGGCCGCGCCACTTGATCGCGTCGTGGAACTGGCGGTGGCTCTGTGAGTCGCTGTACGGCTTCGTCGCCGAGCAGGGGACCAAGACGAGGGGCTGGTCGGTGAATCGATTTCGGTAGCGGCTCGTGACGCGGTCGGCGAACCGCCGGATCTCGACGCGGTCGAGCGTCTCCGCCGACGCCGCGGTCACCTCGGCGTCGCGCATGAGCGGCGTGCGCTCCGCCAGATAGGCCCACTGGTCGTCGAACTCGCGGAAGGCAGCCGTGAGCCACCCCTCGTGGCGGGCCTGCCCCTCGACGTAGTCGCGCAGGCGACCGCTCCGGATCCGCTCGCGGACCCGCCGGAGTTCGGCGCGGAGCGCGTTCACGTTGTGCTCGGCGCAGTCGGCGCGGGTGAACTCGCTGCGGGGCTTCGCGCAGGCCGGGCAGGCGCAGGGGAGCTCGTCGAGGTCCTCGAGGAAGTGCTCCGCGTCGGCGGTGAGGTACATCCCCTGCGTCCCCTTCGTCCGGGCGAGCGTCGCGTCCACGAGGTCGACGCCCGCGTACGCGAGGACGGCGACGTTCCGCGGCGTCGCGACGCCGGAGAGGCCGAGCGCGGCGTCGGGCGGCAGCGCGGCCTTCGCCCGGACGATCGCGTCGCGGAACGCCTCGCCGTGCCCGACGAACCCCTGCGCGTCCGAGAGGAGGTACGCGTCCGCGCCGAGGTCGCGGGCCCCGCGGCTGTCGACGACCGCCGCGGTCGGGAACGCCGCGTCCGGGTGGTCGACCGCGAACGACTCGCGCACGTCGTCGCGCGTGCCGGCCGGGAACGACCGGTGCGGGAGCACCGTCAACGCGCTCTCGTCGCCGTCGGGCACCTCGCGGTCGCCGGCCCAGAGGCTCCCGGCGTCGTCGAGGAACGGGTCCGCGAGCGCCGGCGTGGTCACCGGGTCGGCGAGGCGGACCTCGCCGAGGCGGGCCGCGCCGTCGCGCTCGTGGACCTCGAAGTGATCGGTCATACCACCACTCGCGCGGGGACGGTCAATTCTCTTGTGTTCCGCGGTCGGTCGGGGTCCGTCGCGCGGGGCGTCGCGCCGACCGCTCCGCCGCAACTGTTAGGCGCTCCGCGACCGACGGATCGGTATGGACCCGACCGGCCCGTGGGACCGCGAGCGCGTCGACGAGTTCCTCGCAGACGCCCGCGTCCCGGTCCGGCTCGGCTGTCGCACGCCGACCGATCACCCGTGGATCGTCTCGCTGTGGTTCGCGTGGGACCCGGACGGAGGGGGCCGCGCCGGCGGCGGGGGCGACTCCGCTGGCCCGACCGGCGCGATCCGCTGTGCGACGAGCGCGAGCGCCGATCTCGTCGAGTTCGTCGAACACGACGCCGAGGTCTCCTTCGACGTGTCGACGAACGACCCGCCGTACAAGGGCGTCCGCGGCCGCGGCCGCGCGACCGTCGTCCCCGACGAGGACAAGCGGCTCCTGCGGTCGCTCCTGACGCGGTACCTCGGCGGGACCGACAACGCGACGGCCGATCGGCTGCTGCGCCCGGAGCGCGAGGAGGTCGAGATCCGGATCGAACCCGAGCGGCTCCACACCTGGGACTACTCGGAGCGCATGGGGTCGCCGGAGGAGTGAGCCGGCCGCGGTCGGCCGCTCCGGTTCGCCGCTCCCCGCCGGCCGCGGTTCGTCGCTTCCCCTCGTTCTCCGACAGGCGATCGTTTAAGCGGTCGCCGGGCCACCCACGGGTATGAGCGTTCTCGACAACGACGAGTACCGCGAGTTCCGACGCGACCTCCACCGCCACCCCGA
Source organism: Halorubrum tebenquichense DSM 14210 (assembly GCF_000337415.1). Taxonomy (GTDB): domain Archaea; phylum Halobacteriota; class Halobacteria; order Halobacteriales; family Haloferacaceae; genus Halorubrum; species Halorubrum tebenquichense. The sequence goes on from NZ_AOJD01000025.1 coordinate 4,232, forward strand.
GCCGGCGTGGCGGGAGTTCTACACCACCGCCCGCATCGTCGAGGCCCTGCGCGAGCGCGACCTCACCGCGCTCCACGTCGGTCCCGACGCGCTGGCGACCGAGGAGCGCCTGAACGTCCCGGACGACGACGAGCTGGCCGAGTGGGAGACACAGGCCCGCGAGGCGGGCGCGGACCCAGAGATCCTCGATCAGCTCGCCGGCGGCTACACCGGCTGCGTCGCGGTCGTCGAGCGCGGCGAGGGGCCCGTGGTCGGCCTGCGCGTCGACATCGACGCCCTCCCGATCACGGAGTCGGAAGAGGGCGACCACGTCCCGGCCGGAGAGGGGTTCCGCTCCGAACACGAGGGGTTCATGCACGCCTGCGGCCACGACGCCCACGCGACGATGGGGCTCGGCGCGCTCGACGCCGTTCTCGACTCCGACTTCGCCGGCACGCTGAAGGTGTTCTTCCAGCCGGGCGAGGAGCAGGTCGCCGGCGGCAAGCCGATGGCCGAGTCCGGCCACCTCGACGACGTGGACTACCTCTACGCGGTCCACGTCGGCCTCGATCACCCCTCCGGCGAGGTCGTCTGCGGGGTCGAGGGGTTCCTCGCGGTGCGCCACCTGCTCGCGGAGTTCGAGGGCGAACCCGCCCACGCCGGCGCGCGCCCCGAGCAGGGCCGGAACGCGGTTCAGGCGATGGCAGCGGCGGTCCAGAACCTCTACGCCATCCCGCGCCACGCCGACGGCCCGACGCGGGTGAACGCCGGCCTCGTCGGGGGCGGCACGGCGACGAACATCATCCCCGAGGAGTCGCACATCGAGGGCGAACTGCGGGGCCAGACGACCGAACTCGCCGAGTACATGTCCGACCACGCCGACCGCATCCTGAACTCGGCGGCGGAGATGCACGACTGCGAGGTCGAGGTGTCGACGCTCGGCGAGGCCCCCAGCGCGACGAGCGACGACGCGCTCGCCGGGCTCGTCCGGGAGTCCGCGGGCGACGTCGCGGGCGTCACGAGCATCGTCGACAGCGACGACCTCGGCGGCTCCGAGGACGCGACGTACCTGATGAACCGCGTCCAAGAGCGGGGCGGCCTCGCCTGCTACCTCGGCGTCGGCACCGACCACCCCGGCGGCCACCACACCAGCGACTTCGACGTCGTTGAGGACGACATCTCGATCGGCATCGACGTGATCGCCGGCGCGATCCGGCGCGTGGCCGAGACGCGGCCGTAGCGGGACCGAGCGGCGATATCGCCATTTAGACTGACTTGGTCGGCGGCGAAGGATATCTTATAAATAAACGAGGTGGTGGCGCGTGCCTGCGAGCGGCGCGAAGCGCCGCGAGCCAGCACGCGCGAGGGAGTCAGTCGCCGGAGCGAAGCGACGGCGACTGACGAGGCTGGGGAGGTGTGAGGTGCGGGACGGAGTGGGGTGGGACTCGAAGGGGCAGTCGCGGGGCGGGCGCAGGCGACGTAAGCACCGCAACGAAGGAGCGAACGCAGTGAGCGACCGAGTGAGGAGCGCAGCGAGCGTGCGCCCGCCCCGCGACTGGGGCTTCGGCGGTGTTCGTGTCGATCGGTGGTTTATAAGTACAAACACCACACGGCCGAGCGGCTGGGGCTTCGGTAGCGGTCGCCGTCAGCCCCGATTCGGGTCTACAGCCACGTTCAAGTCCTATTCTTCAGACAGTTTTGTCTGGACACTTGGGTGGTCGCGAACGCGAACTGACTGCCGTTTCATTCACATCCGGCTGCGAAGTTTGTCGACGGCGCGCTCTCCCGTTCACATACTACTCCCTCACGACACCGGTGCTTCGGAGGGGTACACGACAAGGCCATAAACTAGGGAGAAAACCACCTGTCCGAGCGGGATTCCACCCAGTAGCAGCACACCGACGACAACAGCATACTTCTTGCCATCGGATAGTTCCATCTCGGAGTTCGTCAAACTGCGCATTACGAGGTATGGATACACGAGCTTCACAACGATGAGATACACCGCCGAGAAACGGTAGATTCCGTTTTGGAAGTACTGCGGGTCCTGAGCGACCGGCGTAAGCGCCAACAGTATGATCGGTAATAGAATTGCTGTAATCGGGAAAAATAGCCGCAGGTCGTACCGATTCATCTCATCTAGTCTTTAAACGATTATTTAATAAATACTTGGGAAAATCGGACGTGACGCGGATCGTGCGTCCGGTCGTGACCGGCCGCCGTCCGATCTCACGAACTCTCGCGACCAGTAGACATCGGCTGCCGAGTGGGACTCGGCTGACTCAGAACGTCAGGTGCGAACTCGACGACGGCCCGTCGTCGTCGCCGTCGTCGTCGGGTAACCCCTCGTAGAGGTAGGTGAGGTCGTCGTCGGTGAGGAACACCGCGCCGTCGCGGACGGCCACGTCGATCTCCCGCAGCGTCGTCCCCGCGGCCTCCCCGTTGTCACAGGAGCCGTCGCAGGCGTCGAACGCCGAGCCGTGCTTCGGGCAGACGACGGACCCGCCGCGCGTGACCGCGCCGACCCCCTCGCGGTGGAGGCGCTGGTCCTCGTGGGTACAGCGGTTGATCCACGCGCGGACGGCCCGGTCCGGATTATCCGATTCCGCCGCGCCCGCTCCGCCCCCCGGCTCGTCCGCGCAGGGCACGAGGAACACCTCGCGGTCTTCGTCGCCCTCGCGGGCCGTGAACGCCCACGAGCCCGTCTCGCGCACGGTCTCGACGGTCGTGAGTCGGTAGTCGGTCATCGGGTGCGTCGGCGTCCGGTCACCGTCTCAGTACTTCGCGTCCGCGCCGGTCGTCTCGTACACGCGGTCCATGATCGCGTCGCGCTCGCGGGTCCAGTTCGCCATCGCGGCGGGGCTGGTCGGGTACTCGTCGTAGTGGCCGATCAGCTCGTCCGCCAGCGACTTCGTCTGGTAGAAGTTCCGGATCGTCCCCCAGTAGCCGAAGCTCTTGATCGCGGCCTTCACCTTCAGCCCGAAGGACATCGAGGTCGACCCCTCGTAGAGCGCCTCCGCGAGCTTCTCGCCCGGCAGCGACGCGAGCAGGCCCATCAGGTCGTCGACGTCGACCGCGGTCGAGAGGACGTTGTACACGTCGAGCCCGGCGTAGCGGCCGCCGAAGTGGTCCATCACGCGGGTGTTGTACCGCCAGAGGTTCTCCTCGCTCACGTCGCCGTCGGAGATGGCCTTCACCGCCTGCTCGCCGGCGTACTTGCCCGCGTACGCCGCGCCGGCGATGCCGCCGCCGGTCGTCGGGTTCACGTGGCCCGCGGCGTCGCCGACCGCCATGTACCCCGGCGCGACCGCCGAGTCGTAGGGGCGTCGCGTCGGCAGCGCGCCTCCGAGCTTGTCCCTGACCTCCGCGCCCTCGAACTCGGGGCGGTCCCGGAGGTCCTGTTTCAGCGACTCGATCAGCTGCATCGGCTCCTCGGTCATCTGGAAGCCGAGTCCGGCGTTGATCTCCGTCGCCGTCCGGGGGAAGTACCAGAGGTAGCCCGCGGCGCGGTCCGTCGCCTTGAACACCAATGCGTCGTCCCACTCGACCGGCTCCGGCACGTCGACGATCTCGCGGTACGCGGAACAGAACTGCGAGTAGCGGACGTTCGTGTCGAAGGTGGTCCCCTCGAAGTCGGCCTTGTCCTGAAGCAGCGAGAGGGACCCCGCGCCGTCGATGACGAGGTCGGCCGCGTACGTCCGGGGGTCGCCCTTCCGCACCGCGCGCAGCCCCGTGACCCGGCCCGTCTCGTCTTGTACCACGTCGTTGATGACGGTGTCGTAGTGGAAGTCGACGCCCGCGTCCTCCGCGCCGGCGATGATCTGGCGGCCGTACTCCCAGCGGTCGATGACGGCGAGCTCGCCGGGGACGGGGATATCCAGAATCGTGTCCTCCTGCGGGATCTCGAAGCGACCGTGATCGACGCCGGTGTTCGTGAACGCCGGCTCCAGCCGGTCTTTCGGGATCGCCTCGGGGAACGCGTCCGCGCCCTTCAACGCGTCGCCGCAGGCGATGTGGCCGGCCTCCTCCTCGTCCTTTCGCTCGACGATGACGACGTCGAGCCCCTCGTTCGCGATCGTCGCGGCGGCGTAACAGCCGGCCGTGCCGGCCCCGGCCACGACGACGTCGTACTCGTCGATATCCATTACCGGAGCGTGTCGTGCGCCGGGCAAAACTCTTTGCTCCCGTTTCGGTCGGGTCCGAGAGGTCGGATTTTACGGCGCGCCGCGGTCCGACGGATCCGACGCCGGAGCCTGACTGTTCAGGCTCGGCGTTTAACGGCGTGGAGCGGCATTTCACGGACATGGGACGACTGGACGAGGTCGACGCGGACCGGATCCGGGCGTGGCTGCCGGAGGTCCGGTCGGGGGAGGCGACCGCGGCGCTCATGATCGCCGTCGCGTACGACCGCGGCATCGGCGCGGCGGAGCTCGCATCGTGGTACGACCGAACCGAGGAGTGGGTCGAGGAGACGATCGACGCCCTCGACTCGCCGCGGTTCGTCTCGACGGTCGCCCGGCTGGAGGGGGTCGACGTCGAGGCGGTCGCCGCGGAGTCGAACCTCGCGCCCGCCACGGTCCGGGACTGGTTCGACGACCTCGCCGACCGACCGGTCGCCGACGCGGCCGACGTGGTGCGACGCTACGCCGAGGGGACCGTCGAGCCGGTGCGGACCGGGACGCCCTCGACCGTCTACCATCTCGACCGCGACGCCGCGGAGGAGCGCGGCTGGTCGGTGACGGACGACGACCTCTTCGCGAAGGCGGCCGACGCGGACCTCGAACTACCCGAGTACGGCCGCTTCCTCGTCGAGCCGGGCGAGTCGATCCTCGAAGCCGCCGAGCGGGGCGGCCGGTCGTGGCCGTACGCCTGCCGCGGCGGTGCCTGTTCGAACTGCGCCGTGGTCGTCGTCGAAGGCGACGTGGCGATGCCCGGTCAGTCGATCCTCTCAGACGAGCAGATCCGCGAGTCGAACGCCCGCCTCTCCTGCGTCGGCGTCCCGATCACCGACGAGGTCGAGATCGTCACGGGCGTCGGCGACACCGACGCGTTCGCCGACCTGCGCCTCCCGTCGCCGACCGACGGCTCCGGCGCGTCAGACTGACCGAGGGCNGACACCGACGCGTTCGCCGACCTGCGCCTCCCGTCGCCGACCGACGGCTCCGGCGCGTCAGACTGACCGAGGGCGACGGCGACGCCCGCGGACGCCGTCGTCCGTGTCGAGGCCGCCTCTTTTCGCTCCACTCACTCCTCGGTCTCGTAGTGTTCGCCCGCCGCCTCGGGGATCTGGGTCCGGCCGACCAGCGTGAGCACGACGATCACCATCACGTACGGGATGGTCTGGACCAGCGTGTCCGGGACCGCGTACCCGAGCTGTTGGAGCCGGATCTGCATCGCGTCGAGGCCGGCGAACAGCGCGCCCGCGCCGAGCGTGCCGAGCGGGTTGTAGTTGCCGAACAGGTACGCGACGATGGCGATGAACCCCTTGCCCTGAACCATCGTCTCGCCGGCACCGACGAACTGGCCGATCGACAGCGCCAGCGCCGAGCCGCCGATCCCGGAGAGGAAGCCCGAGAGCAGCACGCCCGCGTACCGCACCTTCGAGACGGAGACGCCGACCGTGTCGAGCGCCTTCGGGTTCTCGCCGGCCGCCCGGAGGTGTTTCCCGAAGGCGGTCCGGTTCAGCAGCCACCACGATCCGGCGGTCGCGAGGATCACCAGTGTCGCGGAGGTCCCCCAGCCGATTGTCGCGTCGGACCCGAGGTTCGGCGTGTTGACCCCGCCGAAGAACACCGTCGACATGAACGGCGCGAGCCCCAGGGCGATGAGCCAGACGGCCAGCCCGGCGATGATCTGGTCCGCCTTGAACTCGATACAGACGACCGCGAACACCGCCGACAGGAGCGTCGACGCGGCGATGCCGGCGAGGAACCCGACCGCGACCGCCGGAACGCCGAGGACCGCGCTGCCGATCCCGACGACCGACGCGGCGTACACGGAGACGAACGCCGAGATGATCAGCAGTCCCTCCAGCCCGATGTTGATAACCCCCGACTTCTCGGCGAAGATGCCGCCGAGCCCGGCGAGGACGATGGGGGCCGCGAGCCGCGCCGTCGACGTGGCGGTGCTCGTCGAGAAGACGATTCTCGCGAGGTCGCCGGCGACCGAGTCGGGGAACAGGAGCCCGAGCAGCCCGAGCAGCCCGAACACGCTAACGGTGCCGACGACGAGCGACCGCACGTAGTCGGACTCGAACAGCCCCTGCATGAACCGCGTCGACGACAGCGGGTTACGCATCGGCCTCACCTCCCTCGCCGCCGGCGGTCTCGTCCGGCTCCGCGGGCCTCGCGACGCCGCCACCGCCGAGGCCGGCGTACCGGCCGATCATCCGGAAGAACTCCGGCATCGCGACGAAGAGGATGATGAGCCCGCGCAGCACGGCGACGAGCTGGGTCGGCACGTCCGTGCGGAAGCCGATCTCCAGGGCCCCGCCCTTCAGCACGCCGAAGAGGAACGCGGCCGGCAGCACGCCGATCGGGTTGTTGCCGGCGAGGATCGAGACGGTGATGCCGTCGAAGCCGAGGTCCGGGATCGAGGCCAGCCACCGGCCCTCGGACATCAGCACCCACACCGCGCCGCCGACGCCGCCGAGCGCGCCCGACAGCGTCATCGCCCGGACGGTCGTGAGCTTCGCGTTCACGCCGCCGTACTCGGCCGCCGCGGCCTGAACGCCGCTCGTCCGGAGGTCGTAGCCGAGCGAGGTGTGTTCGACGAAGTAGTAGAGCGCGCCGATGAACCCGACCCCGATGAGCAGCGCGACCAGCGCGAAGTCGCTGGAGGTGGGGAACAGCCACGGACGGAGCTGTGCGTACTCCGGGACGTACTCGGTGGCGACCACGGAGGAGCCCTCGGCGCGGAACACCTCCAACACGAGTACGTACGCGACGTTGGCGGCGACGAAGTTGAGCATGATCGTCGTGATCACCTCGTTGGCGTCGGCGTACGCCTTGAGCGCGCCGGGGATCGCGCCCCACAGCCCGCCGGCGACCGCGCCGGCCGCGGTGCCGACGACGACCAACACGACCCCGGCGACGGGGCCCGCGGGGAGCAGCGGCGCGAGCGCGAGGATCGAGAGCGCGGTCGCCAGCCCGCCGACGACGAGCTGTCCCTGCGTCCCGATGTTGAACAGCCCGGCGCGGAAGGCGACGGCGACGGACAGCCCGGTGAAGATAAGCAGCGTCGTCTCGGAAAGGGTCAGGCCGAACGAGAGGTTGAGCGGGGTCCAGCCGGCGTTGAACAGCCCGGGCTCGCCGACGGCGAACGGGTAGCCGAGCGCCCCGTTAAAGAGCACGACGTACACCTCGACGGGGTCGTAACAGAACCCGATCCCGGTGAGCGGCATGGTCCAGGCCGCGGTCGAACACTCGGCGATCCGACCGGAGACGAGCACGATTCCGAAGCCGACGGCGATCGAGAGGAGTATCGCGGCGACGCTGATGACGAGCCGCTCCGCGACGGTCCGGTCGACGAACGGTCCAACCAGCCGGGCGAGGACGGACGTCGTCCGGTCCGCGTCCGGGTCGCTCACGCGTCCACCCCCTCCTCACCGGCGGTCGCTCCGTCGGGGTCGTCGCCCGGCCCGCCGGTCGCGGCGTCGTGGAGCGCGGCCCCCTCGACCGAGTCGTCGTCGAGCGACTCGCCGGCCATCAGCAGGCCGATCTCCTCCTCGGTCACGGTCGCGGGGTCGACGACGCCGGTGAACTCGCCCTCGTGCATCACCGCGAGTCGGTCCGAGAGGCCCTGGACCTCGTCGAGCTTCGAGGAGACCAGGAGGACGGCCTTCCCCTGTGACCGCAGTTCGAGCAGCCGGTCGTGGAGGAACTCCGTGGAGCCGATGTCGACGCCGCGGGTCGGGTGCGTGGCGACGACCAGCTCCGGGTCGCGCTCGAACTCGCGGCCGACGATGAACTTCTGCTGGTTGCCGCCCGACAGCGACTCGGCCTCGGCGTCCGCGTCCGGCGGGCGGACGTCGTACTGCTCGATGACGGACTCGGCGTGGTCGCGCGCGGCCCCCCAGTCGAGCCGGCCGGAGCGCGCGAACGGCGCGTCGTGTTGGCTCCCGAGGATGCCGTTCTCGGTGAGGTCGTACGACATCACCAGCCCGCGCTCCTGTCGGTCCTCCGGGATGAACGCCATCCCGCGGTCGATCCGATCCCGGCGGCTCTCTCCGACCATCGACTCGCCGCGGTAGCGGATCTCCCCGGCAGTCGCCTCGCGCAGCCCCGTGACCGCGTCGACGAGCTGCGACTGCCCGTTGCCGTCGACGCCCGCGACGCCCAGCACCTCGCCGGCGCGGAGTTCGAACGAGAGGTCCGAGACCGCCTCGACGCCCCGGTCGTCGTCGACGCTGAGACCGGTCACTTCGAGCACGCGGTCCCCCGGCTCCTGCGGGGTCGTCGCGGGCTCCATCAGCACCTCCCGGCCGACCATCATCTCCGCGAGCTCCTCGCGGGTCACGTCCGCGGACGCGACCGTGCCGACGTTGACGCCGTCGCGGAGGACGGTGATGTCGTCGGCCGCCGACAGCGCCTCGCCGAGCTTGTGGGAGATGAAGATGATCGTCTTCCCCTGGTCGGTCAGCTCCTCGAAGACGCCGTACAGCTCCTCGACCTCCTGCGGGGTCAACACCGCGGTCGGCTCGTCCATGATCAGCACGTCGGCCCCGCGGTACAGCGCCTTCAGGATCTCGACGCGCTGCTGTTCGCCCACCGAGATGTCGGCGACCGTCGCGTCGGGGTCGACGTCGAAGCCGTACCGCTCGCTCAGTTCGACGACGGCCTCGCGGGCCGCCTCCCGGTCGACGCGGAGGCCGCCCCACGTGGTCGGCTCGTTGCCGAGGACGACGTTCTCCCACACCGTCATCGGGTCGACGAGCATGAAGTGCTGGTGGATCATGCCGACGCCCGCATTGATCGCGTCCCGCGGCGAGTCGAACGAGCGCGGCTCGCCGTCGAGGCGGACGGTCCCCTCGGTCGGCCGGTAGAGACCGTACAACACGTTCATCAGCGTGGTCTTGCCGGCCCCGTTCTCGCCGAGCAGGGCGTGGACGCTCCCGCGCTCCACCGCGAGATCAACGTCGTCGTTCGCGACGACCCCGGGGAATCGCTTCGTGATACCGTCCAAGTGGACCGCCGGGTTCATTCACCCGTAACTCCGCACCGGAGCCTAAAAACGCGCGGATTTCGGACCGAGGTGGCGGTTCTGTCGGCCGTCTGACCGACACGTCGGGGGTCGAAGCCGGGCGCTACCGGCGATGCCTCCGAAAAGTCGCGGTCGAAGAACGGACGCCGAGTCGGTGAAAAGTCGGAGCCGGCGCTCGACGCCGACGCGTCCTCAGTTGCTCGTGGTGTCCGGCACGTCGATGTTGCCGGCGATGATCTCGTCGCGGGCGTCCGAGACCGCGGTCGCGATCTCGTCCGGGACCTGGTCGCCGATCTCCTGTCCGTAGACGCACTCCACGCCGTTGGACTCCAGCCCGAGCGCCGTCGTCGAGCCGCCCTGGTGGTCGCCGTCGACGACGTTCGAGATCGACTCGTACACCGCGGTGTCGACGCGTTTCACCATCGAGGCTAAAATCACGTCGGCGAACGAGTCCTCGGTGACCGACTGGTCCTGGTCGACGCCGAAGGCGAACCGACCCTCGGACTGGGCGGCCTGGAAGACGCCGACGCCCGTCGCGCCCGCGGCGTGGTAGACGATGTCGGCCCCGCTCTGGTACATCGACAGCGCCTGCTCCTGCCCGGCCGTGGGGTCGCTGTAGCTGCCGACGTAGCTCGTGGAGACGTCGACATCGTCGCTGGCGTAGTTGACGCCGGCCTCGAAGCCCGCCTGGAACCGGCGGATGACCGGGCTGTCGACGCCGCCGATGAACCCGACGTTCGTCGAGTCGGGGGCGGTCGAGCCCGCGCCCGCGGAGAAGTCGGTCTCGGTCAGCCGCGCGGCGAGGACGCCCATCAGGAACGAGCCCTCCTCCTCGCGGAACAGGTAGTTCGCCACGTTCGACGCGTCGACCGTGGTGTCGACGATCATGAAGTCCTGATCGGGGAACTGCGACGCGGTCTCGGTGAGCGCGTCGCCCTGGTTGAACCCGATACAGGAGACGAGGTCGTAGTCCGGGTCCGTCGAACTCGCGTACCGCTGCTGGTACTGGCCGAACTCGCCGGTGCCGTCCGGCTCCGACTCGGCGTACTCGATGCCGAACTCCTCCTCGGCGTCGACGATGCCCTGCTTGGCGGCGTCGTTGAACGAGTTGTCGCCCAGTCCGCCGTCGGAGTAGACGATGCCGACCCTCGCCGGGGGAGAGTCGGAGCCGTCCCCTCCGTCGGAGCCGTCCTCACCGTCTGAACCGTCACCGCCGTCCTCCCCGTCGGAGCCGTCACCGCCGTCGCTCGGGCCGCCGCTACAGCCGGCGAGGCCGATCAGGCCCGCTGCGCTTGCCGCCTTGACGAACCGCCGCCGATCGAAGTCGGATGCCATCTCGTTCGTACACCCGTCGGAACAGGGGATAAATTCACCGTTCCCCACCCACCGAGGTGACACGTTCGTGAAAAGAAGCGGCGGTATTACGCCGAGATCGCGGGTATTTCGAGCCGTTCGATCCACGAACCCGGATTCCCCACGGTCATAAATGGCTGATCGGCGCTCAGACCGCGGGCTTACGCCGACGCGACTGCGTCCTCGACCACGTCCTCCACGTCGGCGACGAGCGCGTCGACGTCGTCGCTCTCGGCGTACACCCGGACGTACGGCTCCGTCCCGGACGGACGCACCAGCGTCCACGAGGCGTCGTCGAACTCCAGCCGGACGCCGTGGTCGGTGTCGACCGCTGCGTCGGGGAACGCCGCCGGCAGCGCCGTCTCCAACCGGTCCATCACCGACCCCTTCGCGTCGTCGGGACAGGAGACGCTCACCTTGCGGTACGGGCGCTCGGTGACCGGCTCGCGGAGCGCGGCGAGCCCCTCGCCGGCGACGAGGCGGGCGATCACGGCCGCGGAGGCCACGCCGTCGATCCACCCGCCGAAGCCGACGTGGATGTGCTTCCACGGCTCGGCCGCGAAGACGACGCGGGTGTCGTCGCCGCCCGCGCCGTCGGGGTCCGCCGCCGCCTCCCGCACCGCCGCGATCCCCTCGTGGAGCGCGCCGAGACGGACGCGCTCGACGCGGCCGCCGGCGTCGCGGACGCGCTCGTCGATCCGACCGGAGGCGTTCGGCGTCGTCACGACGACCGGGTCCGCGGCGTCGCTCTCGCGGGTGTACCGCTCCGCGAGCACCGCCAGCACCGTGTCCTCGTGGACGACCTCGCCGTCGGCGTCGACGATCACGATCCGGTCGGCGTCGCCGTCGTGGCCGATCCCGAACGCGAACCCCTCGGCGTCGCCAGCGCTGTCGCCCCCGGCGTCCTCGCCGGCGCTCCCGCCTCCCGCCTCGGTCGGGCGGCCCGGCTCCGCGACGCCCTCGTTGGCGTCGGCGACGAACGCGCGCAGGTCCGCGAGCGTCTCCGGCGTCGGCTTGCTCCCGCGCCCGGGGAAGTGGCCGTCGACGTTGCCGTTGAGCGTGACCACGTCCGCGCCGAGCTCCCGGAGGACGGTCGGCGTCGCGGGCGCGCTCATTCCGTTGCCGCAGTCGACCGCGACCCGGAGGCCGTCGAGGGGCGCGCCGAACCGCTCGGCGTACTCGCGCACCCCGGCGAGGTAGCCGTCGAGCGGGTCGGTCCGGCTCGCCTCGGTCCACTCGTCCCACGGCGCGACCGACGCCTCGTCCGCGACGCGCGACTCGACGGCCAGCTCCAGCTCCCGGTCGAACTCGGTGCCGTCGCGGAACAGCTTGATCCCGTTGTCGGTCGGCGGGTTGTGCGAGGCGGTGAGCATCACGCCGTACCGCCCCCGCGAGGCGTGCGCGAGCGCCGGCGTCGGGAGCCGACCGGCCCGGCGGACGGCGACTCCACCGGCAGCCAGTCCGGCCTCCATCGCGGCCGCGAGCGCCGATCCGGTCACCCGCCCGTCGCGGGCGAGGACGACGGTCGGTTCGGGGGCCGACTCGGGGGTCGACCCGCCGTCGGCTCCCTCTCGCGATCGGATCTCGGCACCCACTGCCCGCCCGACGGCGAGCGCGAGCGCCGGCGTGACGCGGTCCTCGACGCCGCCGCGGATCCCGGCGGTTCCGAACAGGTCCATGTCGACCACCTCGGTGCCCGGGAGTTAGTAGGCGTCGGTTACGGACGGGGTAGGCCGGTCGCGGACGGGGTAGGCCGGTCGCGGACGGGGTAGGCCGGTCGCGGACGGGGCGAGCCGGTCGCGGACGGGGCGTTTAAGCGGCGGGCGGTCCCACAGTCGGGCGATGACCGACCGCGTTCGCGCACACGTGTTCGTCTCGGGTCGAGTCCAAGGGGTCTACTACCGGGCCTCGACCCGCGACGCGGCCCGCGAGACGGGCGTCGACGGCTGGGTCCGCAACCTCGACGACGGGCGCGTCGAGGCCGTCTTCGAGGGGCCAGAGGGCGACGTTCGCGACATGGTCGGGTGGTGCGAGACCGGGAGCGAGGCCGCCGCGGTCGACGACGTCGACGCCGAGTACGGCGGGCCGGAGGGCGAGGACGGCTTCGAGGTCAGGTGGTGACCGCGGGGAACGACGAGCGGCGACGCGGGTCGCCGCGAGCGGATCAGTCGTCGTCCGCGGCGGACGGACTCGCGGCGTCCGCGCCGCCGGGTCGCTCCCGCACGCCGAGTTCCTCCAGCGCCCGCAACACGACGATCGCCTCGACCACGTCGCGCTCCTCGGTGTAGTCGTCGTCGACCGCGTCGAGCGTCGCCTCGGCCTCGCGTTCGAGCCGCGATTCCAGCTCCGTCTGGTCCGTCTCCGCCTTCGTCGCCGACAGCAGCGCCTCGTGGTCCTCGCGGAGGTCGAGGGAGACGTGGGCGGCGTTACACCGCGAGAGCGGATGCGCGTCCATCTCGATCGCGAGGTCGCTCACGAGGTCCCAGTCGTCGGCGCAGAAGCGCAGGGTGACGGTCCCGACCACGTCGCGCCACGAGATCGGCCCCCCGTTCTCCATGAGGGTGAGCGCCCGCGGCGGCACCGCGATCCGGGTGTGGGTGTCGTCGCGCCCGCAGAGGCAACACGGGGTGTTCTTCAGTCCGGCGTACACGGCCGATGTACGGGCCGGAAACGGGAGTGCGTTTCGGCGGCGACGGGCAGTCTGACCGCGTCGAACACGACGGCGACCGGTCGCCCCCACAGAAAGCACTTACGCGGTCGGAGAGTCGCGTCACGCGATGGACCGCCCGTCACCGGCACTCGTCGCGGCCCTCTGTCTGCTCGTCGTCGGAGCGGGACTCGTCGCCGTCGCCGCCGGCGACCTGACGGACTACTCGGGCCCGCTGACGTACTCCGTGGAGGAAACGGACGGCGAAGTCAGCCGCTACGCGGCCCTCTCCGGGCCGGGGCAGGACCTCGTCGACGCCGGTACCGATCGCGACGGGGTCGCCGTCACCGGCGTCGACCGCGACGAGGCCGTCGCCGTCGACGAACTCCCCCCGGCGTTCGAATCGGGGGCGTGGAACTTCGTGAGGAGGGACGGAGAACTCGTGTGCCTGCTGCCGAGCGAGGACGCCGACACCGGGGAGTTCAGGGTCGCGTTCGCGGACGGCGAGGGGTTCGCCTTCGAGTACGAGGCGCTCCCCGACCGCGGACGGATACTCTTCACGGCGGCGACGGAGCGCCCTGACGGGCGTGTCTCGTACGCCGGACCGATTCCCGAGGGGTTCGAGGTCTCCTCGTTCTACGGCCCCGAATTAGCCGAGGCCCCCGCGGAAGGCGGGCTGTACTACGTGTTCGCGAACGGTCGGGCGTACGAGTTCGAAGTCCACGGACAGGGTCCGTGGGGCGGGCTCCCCAGCGTCGTCGGTGACTGCTACCTGATCGCCCTCGGTCTCGCCCTCGTCGGCGGCGGGGCGTACGGCTACGCGACCGCGTCGGTTCGCGCCCCGGCCGCCGCCGCGGTCGGCGCGAGCGTGTACCTCGTCCCCCCGCTCGTGGAGGCGGCGGGGCTGATCCGGTGGTCGATACGGCTCGACGGACACCACTACGCGGTGCCGTCCGTGATCGCTCTCGCCGTGGGCGGGGCGACGTACGCGCTCTTGAGCCGGCTCGCGTCGCCGCAGACTAACGCCTGAGGGCGACGCGGCGGCCGCGCGACGCGCCGTCGGCCTCGGCCGGACCGGTTTCGTCGATCGGCGGGGGCACAAAACGTATGATCCGGGCGGCTCAATTCGAGACGTACGACCCCTCCAGACATGGTTCCGATCCCCTCCGCCGTCTCTCCGCGATTCCGATCCGTCGAGGCGCTGGTGGCCGTCTACCTCGTCGCCGCGTTCGGTCTCACGGGCGTGCTCGTGAGCGTCTGGCTGCCGATCGAGTGGGCGGTCCCGGCGCTCGCGGTCGTCTCCGGGGCGCTTCTCGTTCCGTTCTGGCCGGCGTTCAGACGAGCGCTTCCGGACGGGGAGTGAGCCTACGCGTTACACTCGGCGAGCCACTCGTGGGCCCAGTCGTCGATCTCCTCGAAGACCGGCGCGAGCGACTCCCCCTTGTCGGTCAGGCTGTAGTACGTCGCCACGGGCGAGTCCTCCTCCAGCCGGCGGTCGACGAAGCCGGTCTCCTGAAGGTCGTCGAGCACGCGCGAGAGGGTCCGGGCGTTCGCGTCGGTCTCGCGTTTCAGCTCGTTGAACCGCGCCTCGCCGCTCAGCAGTTCGTGGAGGACGACGAGCCGCCACTTCGAGCCGATCTGCTCGATCGAGTCGACGACCGGACAGGGGGTCTCCGGCGCGCTCGCGGCGTCCGTCTCGGTTGCCGCGGCCGCCTCCGTCGCCGCCGAGTCGCTCGCGTCCGACTCCGCTCCACTCGCGGCCGCTTCCGCCTCTCCTGCCGCCGTTTCCGCCGACTCCGTGCCGGCGAGTTCCTGCGATGACATCGGTGTTACCTACTAACGCTATTGTCCGGGAAGCGATAAATAGGTTACGTCCGTATAGCAGGTTACACGATGTTAGCTGAATTCGCGACGCTACCGCTCCAGTTCGACACCCCCCTCGCGGGCGAACTCTTCCTGCTCGGCCGGATCCTGTTCGGCGTCACGCTCGCGTTCATGGGGCTCAACCACTTCATGGACCTCGAAACGATGGCCGGCTACGCCGAGTTCAAGGGGCTTCCCGCGCCGCAGTTCTCGGTGATCGCCTCCGGTGCCGTCCTCGTCCTCGGCGGACTGGGCGTCGCGGCCGGCGCGTTCCCCGTGGTCGCGGCCGGTGCGCTCGCCTTCTTCCTCATCGTCTCCGCCGTGACGATGCACGACTTCTGGTCGGTGGACGACCCCGAGGAGAAGCAGAACGAGATGACGAGCTTCCTGAAGAACGTCTACGGCGCGGGCGCGGCGCTCGCGCTGCTCGCCGTCGGCGGCACCGCGTGGCCGTACGCCGTCGGCATCGGTCTGTTCTGAGGCCGGACGCACGGAGACCGCCCGACCGCCGGAACGGCTAACCGTCTCGGCGGCGAGGCCGGGGACATGAGCGACGCGCCCCCGACGACCGGACTCCACCACGTCACGAACATCTGTACGGACATCGAGGAGACCCGGTCGTTCTACGAGGACGTCCTCGGCTGGCACACGGTCAAGCGCACGCAGAACTACGACGACCCCGGCACGCCGCACTACTACTTCTCGTCGACGCCCGGGGGCGAACCGGGGACCACCGTCACCTACTTCGAGTACCCTGACTCGCAGGGAACGCCCGGCCCGGGCGCGAGCCACCACTTCGCGTTCGGCGTCGAGGACGAGGCGACGCTCCGCGAGTGGCGCGACCACCTGCGCGAACACGACGTCCGCGTCTCCGAGGTGAAGGATCGCACCTACTTCAAGAGCGTCTACTTCACCGATCCGGACGGCCTCGTCTTCGAGTTGGCGACGCAGGGGCCTGGGTTCGCCCGCGACGAGGACGAACCCGGAAGCGAGGCGATCGACCCGTTCGAGCGCGGGTACGAGAACTGACCGAACGAGTGCCGGTCGCCTCGGTATCTCATCCGTCGGCCCCGACGAGCGCGGCGAACCGGTCGAGCGCGCGCCGGCAGACGGGGACGTACGCGGCCGCGACGAGCGGCACCGCGACGACGACCCGACAGCGGTCCGAGCGCCCCGGATAGCGGTCGACGCGGTGCCCGGTCGCGGGGACGCCCGCGACGCGCCAGTCCCAGCGGAGCCGCGTCGCGGCCGTCACCCGAAACGGGGTCCAGACGCCCGCGACTCGGACTCGCCCGGTCGTTCCGGTCTCGACGAACCGGTCCGCGCTCTCGACGGCGTCAACCGACGGACTCCACTCGGGCCACCGCCGCGAGTCCCGGAGCGTCTTCGCGGTCGGCTCGGGCGCTGCGGCGACCTCGCGGCCGACCGCGAGCGTCGTCCCCTCCCTGACCACCGTCGATCGATCCGCCGGACCGGCGGTTCCGAACACGACCCGCGGTTCGGCCGCGTCGCGCTTCACCGTCGCGGTCCCCCGGTCGTTTCCGAACGCTCGTCCGGTTCGTCCGGCTCGATACGGCGGCAATTCGCCGTTCGTCCACCGGTCGAGCCGCGTCCGCAGCATGATGTATTAATTCCTTATATGGTATGAGGTCTCATTATCTCTTTCCACGAAGGGTTAATACGGTGGTCCGGGGTACCGGAAGTCAATATGGCAAGCGATCGCGACACCATGAAAGACGTCTCGCACACAGCACCGAACGACACCTCCGCGGACGCCGTCTGGGAACGAGGACGAGGATCGGTCGAGGAAGAGGAAGAAGAGTAACGCGCCGCGAACGCGGACTTCTCCCCGCCGAGACTCGCATCGTGAGCGACCGCGCTCTCCGCGGCGATTCGGCTACTCGTCTCTCCGGTCCTCGCTCGCGGCGGCCTCGCGCTCCCGACGCCGCCGGGCGTCTGGGTCCCGGCCGAGCATCTCCACCAGCGACGCGCCGGCCTTCGCGCGGTCCGACCCCTTCGTGATCTGGACGCCCTCGAAGGCGGCGTCCGGGTGCGTCGTCTCCGGCCCGAGGTGGTCCATGTGCGCCGACATCCAGGTGAATCCGCCGGCGAAGGCGGTCAACACCGCGAACGAGAGCAGCGACTCGACGGCCGTCAGCCCGGCGGCCCCCACCGCGACCCCCGCGACGACGTAGACGAACGAGACGAACACTAACAGCACCGTCACCGTCGCGAGCAGGTCGTTGACCGCGATGACGCGGGCGTTGTAGTCGATCCACTCCGCGTAGCTGCGGAGCAACCGCTCGTCGAAGCCCACCGGTGGCTCGGCTCCGTCGTCGCTCGGCTCCGCGACCCGGCGCTCCGCGGCGACCACGGCGTCGACGTCCGCGATGCTCAGCCCGCCGCGCAGGTCGGAGGCGGTGTACGTGACGGCCGCCAGCCCGGTCGAGACGAGGAGGAGCGCCCCGCCGGCGAGCGTGAAGAGGTTGAGGAACCCGCCGAGTTCGAACTCCGTCTGGACGACGATGGAGCCGCCGGTGACGACGATGCCGATGAGCACGAGGTTCGCCTTCAGGATCTCGATGGCCTTCGTGTCGATCTCGCGGAGCCGCTCGACCTGATACGAGAACGTCGTCCGTAACTCCTCACGGGCGGTCGCGGCGACGGCGGGGTCGACCGACCGCCCCGCCTCGTCGCGCCCCCGACCGAGGGCGGTCTCGGTCCCGCCGCCGTCGGCCCGTTCCGAGCGCTCGGTCATGGTGCCGGTGTTCTCGCAGCGCCGCCGTAAGGGTACCGGCGGGCCGCGCCGCCTCCGTTCTCGCGGCTGATACCCGCGGGCGTGGGTTTAACCCGGCCCCCGGCGGAGCCGGACGCATGATCGAGGTGTCGGGGCTTCGGAAGACCTACGGCGACTTCGCGGCCGTGGTCGACAGCGACTTCGCCGTCGAGGACGGGGAGGTGTTCGGGATCGTGGGCCCGAACGGCGCGGGGAAGACGACGACGCTGAAGGTGCTCGCCGGCCTCGTCGAGCCGACCGACGGCGAGGTGACCGTCGCCGGGTTCGACGCGTCGGACCCCGAGATGCGCCGCCACCTCGGGTTCCTGCCGGAGGAGTCGCCGCTGTACGAGGAGATGACCGCGCGGTCGTACCTCCGCTTCTTCGCGGACCTCTACGACGTGCCGCGAGACGCCGCCGACGAGCGGATCGAGGCGGCGCTCGACCGGCTCGAACTCGACCACCGCGAGCGCCGCCTCGGCGACGTCTCGAAGGGGATGAAACGGAAGGTCGCCATCGCGCGCTCGCTCGTCAACGACCCCGACGTGCTGGTGTACGACGAGCCGGCCTCGGGGCTGGACCCGGTGACGACGAACTCCGTGCTGGCGTTCACCCGCGAACTGCGCGAGACGGGCAAGACGGTCGTCTTCTCGGCGCACAACCTCTACCACGTCGAGTCCGTCTGCGACCGCGTCGTCGTCATGAACGAGGGCCGGATCGTCGCCCGCGGGAGCGTCGACGGGATCCGCGAGCGGCACGGCGAGACGACCTACCGCGTGTTCACGGACGTCGCCCCCGCGCGCACCGACCGCCTCGCCGAACTGGACGCGACGACCGAGGAGGTCGGCGACCGCTTCCGGACGGCGGTCCCGAGCATGGACGCGGTCGCCGCCGTCCGCGAGGCGGTCGCCGAGGCCGGGGGCGAGGTCGTCGACATCCGGAGCCGCGAGCCGAGCCTCGAGGACGTGTTCCTCGACATCGTCGGGCGGCCGATGCCCGGGCGGTACACCGGCGACCTCGGCGGCGAGTCCGACGGAGCCGACGAGTCCGACGATTCCGACGGATCGGTCGAGGGCGACGCAGACGGGAGCGGCGACGCCGAGACGGAACGGGCGGCGACGGAGGCGACCGAGTGATCGACCGGCTGCGCCGCGTCGCCCGGCGGCTCGTGGTCGCCGTCCGCCGCGTCCTCCGGGTCGCGAAGTGGGAGTCCGCCCGCGCGTCCGGGGGCGTCGACCGCCGGACGCTCGCGGCGGGAATCGCCCTGCTCCTCGTCGCCGGGGGCGTCGTCGGCGTCGGCGTGGCGACGGGCGTCGCCGGCCTCGACGTCGACCGCGACGTCTACCGGGTCGGCGTCGACGCCGAGTCGCCGTACGCGGACGCGGTCGAGGCGGAGTCCTCGCTCCGGCCCGTCTCGGCCGGCACGGCGTCGCTCGGCGACTCCGCCGACGCGGTCGTGACGACGGTGGTACGGCCTGGAACGGTCGACGACGGCTCGATCGACTCCGGGGACGTCGAGGCGGTCGTCGTCCGCGCGAGCGACACGCAGAAGGGGCGGGCGGCGGCCGCCACGGTCCGCGAGGCGGTCGAGGCGCACAACGAGCGCCTGATGCGGGCCGAGCCGAACCGGACGGCCGCGTTCCCGGTCACCGTCACGCTGCGGTACGTCGGCCGCGCCACCGGGTTCGACGACGGCGCGACGCTCGGGGAGAGCGACGGCGACGGTGGGAGCACGTCCGGAGACGGCGCTGGAGGCGGTGGAGACGGCGACGGCAGCGACGGCGGAGGGAACGACGGCGGCGGCAGCGACGGGGGAGACGGGACCGGTGACGGAACGAGCGGTGACGGCGGCGGCGGGGTTGGATCCGTCGGCGGTGACCCAGAGTCGGACGGCGACGGCGGGTTCGCGGTCCCGTCGATCGGCGGCGGTGCCTTCGGCGCGGATACGATCGGGTCGCCGGGATCGATCACGCCGCCGTTCCCGTTCACCTCGCTGCTCTTGGCGTTCGCCTTCCTCGTGCCGATGAACTTCCTGATCCAGGCGTACGGCTCGTCGATCCTCGACGAGCGGACGAACCGGCGCGGGGAGCCGCTCTTGGTCACCCCGCTGTCGCCGGCCGAAATCGTCGCCGGGAAGACGCTGCCGTACGCCGCGGCGGCCGCGGTCGTCACGACGCTCATCGCGCTCGCGGTGGGCGGCGGACCGCTCTCCGTGTTCGCCGTGGCACCGGTCGCGGCGGCGTTCCTCGGGGCGACGTTCGTCGGCGCGATGTTCGCGCGGTCGTTCAAGGAGCTGACCTTCGTCACGGTGGGCGTGAGCGTCCTGCTGACGACGTACGCGTTCGTGCCGGCCATCTTCACGAACGTGACGCCCGTCGCGCTCGTCTCGCCGCTGACGCTCGTCGTCTTCGATCTTCAAGGGGAGGCTGCTGTCTCTTATACACATCTCTG
>NZ_AOJD01000026.1 GCF_000337415.1 Halorubrum tebenquichense DSM 14210
ACATGTTCTCGCAAAAGCCTGTGGCGCGGAAGTTCCTCGACGCGCTCGCGGTGCGGCTCTCGCCTGTCCCCGCCGGCGGCGGACTCCTGCGGCGCGACCGGCTCCGGGCGCTCGGCTCGGTCGCGCTCCTCACGGCCTGTACGATCCCCTTCGTGTTCGTCGCGGAGCTGCTGGCCGTCGCGGTGCTGTTCGCGCTGCCGGTCACGGTGTCGATCCCGGTGTTGCTCGTGACGATCGCGTTTATCGAGGAGGTCGCCAAGAGCGTCGGGCTGTACGCCGGGTTCGAGCGCGGCGTCTTCGAGCGCGGGGTCTCGGACCGCCCGGACGGCGACGGCGTCGGTCGCGGCGCGCTCGGCGTCGCGCTGGCGGTCGGCGTCGCCTCGGGGACCGGCTTCTTCCTCGCGGAGAAGGCGACGGCGGTCGTTCAGGCGGTCGGGCTCACCGACCTGTTCCTCGGTCGCGCCGCCTTCGCCGACGTGTCGGGGCTCTCCGGGCTGCCGCCGCTCGCGCTCGCGGCGCTCTTTTTTGCGCCGCTGGTCCTCCACGTCGTCACGACGAGCGCGGCGGCCGTCGGCGCGAGCCGCGGGNNGACGCTGGGACACGCCGCGTACAACGTCGGGGTGGTGAGCCTTGGATAGCCGCCTGACGATCGCCGGGCGGGAGCTGGCCGGACTGCGCGCGGAGAAGACGATCCTGCTAGCGATCGCGATCCAGCTGTTCATCGCGATGTTCTCGTCGTTCCTCGTCGTCGGGCTGGTCTCGATGTACGACCCCGGCGCGCTCGACGGGGCCGAGATAGAGGTCGCGGCCGCGGGCGACGCCGTCGGCGACTTGGAGCGCGCCGCCGCGGAGGTCCCCGGGGCCTCCGTCACGCCGTACGCCGACGCGGACGCGGCGCGGAGCGCCTTCGATCGGAACGCGGCCGACGCGGTGGTGGTCGCGACCCGCACGGAGTCCGGGCGGGTGTCGACCGCCGTCACCGCGCCGGACGCCACGGTCGAGACGACGGTGATCGTGGTACAGCTCCGCGAGCTGTTGCGCACCTACGAGCTGGACGAGCGCGACCGCCGGGCCGCGTCCCTCGACGAGTCGCCGCTCCCGCTCCCGGACCGTGGCGAGACCAGCCCGTACTTCTCGTTCACCTACACCGTGTTGATCCCGGTGTTGGTGTTCCTTCCCGTCTTCATCTCGGGGTCGCTCGTCGTCGACTCGATCACGGAGGAGTTGGATCAGGGGACGATGGAACTGCTCCGGGTCGCGCCCGTCACGCTCGCCGAGATCGTCGACGGGAAGGCGGCCGCGGCGATCGGGATCGCCCCGGGACAGGCGCTGCTGTGGCTCCTCCTGTTGGAGGCGAACGGCACGTCTGTCGCGAACGTCGGGCCGATACTGGCGCTGATGACCGCGCTCACAACGCTCGTCGTCGCCGTCGCGGTCGGCATCTCGGCGGTCGCCCCGGACCGCCGGGCGGCGCAGCTGCTCTACTCGGTCGCGGTCCTCGTCCTGTTCGGCGGCGCGACCGCGATGGCCGGCGGCCCCGCGAACGCGGTCGCGCGGCTGGCGATCGACAGCGCGGACGCGGCGACCGGCGTCCTCGTGTTGGCGTACGCGGGTATCGCGGCGGCCGCGTACCTCGGCGTCCGTCGCGTCGTCGCCGCGCAGGGGTTCGGTCAGTGAGCCGTCGGCCGGGCGGACCGTTCCGGCTACGACTTCCCGCCGAGCCGCTCGGTGAGCTGCGTCGCCGTCGGGAGCCGCCAGCCGTACGCCACGGCGAGGAGCCGGACGCCGACGGTCACGGCCGCGCACGCCGCGGCCGCGACGCCCGAGGGCGCACCGAGCGTCCCGACCAGCCAGTAGGCGACGCCGCCCAGCACGGCGCAGCTCGCGTAGAAGTCCTCGAAGAGGATGAACGGGGGCCGGTCGAGGAGCACGTCGGCCAGCGCGCCGCCGCCGACGGCGTTGATCGTCGCGACCGCGACCACCCCGAACGCGGACACGCCCGCGTCGGTCGCGACGATCGCGCCGGTAGTCGCGAAGGCGGCGAGGCCGACGGCGTCCGCCGCGACCGTCAGGGGATGTTCGTCCGGCGAGGCGAGCCGGGCGCTCAGCCCCACCGCGAGCGCGACGCCGACCAGCCCGAGGAGGATCTCGACCGGCGAGCGGAGCGCGAGCGGGACGCGGGCGACGAGGAGGTCGCGGGTGACGCCGCCGGCGAACGCCATCGCCAGCCCGACGACCGCGACGCCGAAGAGGTCGAACTCCTCGCGGACCGCCTTGCTCGCGCCGACCAGCGCGAACGCGACCAGCCCGACCGTGTTCATCGCCGCGAACGGGTCCCCGAAGAGGACCGTCAGAACGCCCCCCGTCACCCGCCGAACGCGCCGAGGCTCGACTGTAGCTCCCGCTCGGGCACCGCGTCGGTCAGCTCGTGGCCGACGAGGTCGCGCGCGTCGACCGCGTACGTCGACCCGCCGCGGTCGAGCACGAGCACCCGTCCCTTCCAGCCGCGGACGGTCCCCGCCGCCATCGTCTCGGCGACGGGGCGCTCGGCGAGGTCGAGCCCGTAGTCGAACTCGAACCGCTCGATCGGGTCGAACCGGTCGAGCAGCGCCTCCCACGTCGCCTCGTCGACCGCGCGCCCGAACCCGTCGAGCTTCGTCGGGACGCGGACGCGGTCGACGAGGTCGTCGCCGGCGGCCAGTTCGGACTCCACCTCGCGGGCGACCCGACCGTCGGGGAACGTCCGGATGTGCGCCGCGCGGTCGGCCCCCTGCTCGCGGAGGCGCGTGTTCAGCCTCCACTCGCGGGTGACGCCCACCTTCAGCACGTCTGGCGCGAACGCGGCGAGGTACATCGCGTGCGACTCGTGGCAGTCCATCTCGTCTTTCAGACACGTCCCGGTACACCGCGCGCACACCCAGACGCGGCTGTGGTCGTCGCAGTAGGGCGCGTCGGGCGCGTCGCAGGCGACGTGGTCGCCGTCGTGGACGGTCCCCGCGCAGCGCCGCTCGCCGAGCCCGAACGCGAGTTCGGTCCCCGGGTCCGCCGCGACGTAGTCGACGCTCCCGCCGCTCGCGACGTAGAGTCCGCCGCCGACGGGTCCGTCCGGGTCCGACGACCCGTCCTCGGAACCGTCGTCCGGCCCCGACGAACCGCCCGCGACGCCCGTCTCGTAGCCGACGACCTGCACGCCCACCGATACGGGGAGCCGAGGCTTATAGCCGTCGTCGGGCGGCGAGGTATTTTGTCCGGGGGCGACGCAGACGCGACCATGCTCGACGCGGCGCTCGAAGCGACGGAGACCGACGACGGGGTGACGCTCGCGCTGCGGATCGAAAACGGCGGGTCGGAGCCGGTCACGCTCCGGTTCCGGACCGGCCAGCGCGTGGAGTTCACCGCGTATCCGGCGGACGGGGGCGCGGACGCGGACGGGTCGGACGACGGTGGCCGGCCCGACGGGGACGCGGACGACCCGGTCTGGCGGTACGGTGCCGGCCGGATGTTCACGCAGGCGCTCGGCAGCGAGACGCTCGCGCCCGCCGAGTCGGTCACCCACGAGGCGACGTGGCGGAGCCCGCCCGCCGGGACGTACCGGATCGTCGGCGAGGCGGCCGCGACGGATCGGGACCCGCGCGCGGACGCGGTCGTCACGGTGGAGGGATGAAGGAGGCCGTGTGGAGGGGTGAAGGAAGCCGTCGCCCCGGAGGGATAAACGCATAAGTGCCGCGCGGTGCGGCCTGCCGGTATGCGCACGGCAGCCCTCCCGCCGACAGTCGCCGCGGTCGTCGCGCTCGCGGTGAGCGGCGTCAGGCGGCTCTCGGCGATCCTCATCGAATCGTCCGTCTCGATCCGGCCGGCCGAGCGGCTCACGACGTACGTCATGAGCGGCCGGTTCGCGGCCTTCGTGCTGATCTACGGCCTGCTGTTCGGCGTCGCGCTCGCGGCCGGCGTGCGGGACCCGGACGTCTCCGCGGCGTCGACCGCGCTGGCGACGGGCGCGAGCGCGACCGTCGCCTTCCTCGTCGGCTCGGCCGCCGTCCTCTCGTACCTCTCCCCGACCCGCGGCGCGGTCGTCACCGCCGTCTTCGCGCTCGGCGCGGCGCTCGGCGTCGGGATCCAGTTCGCGGTCGTCGCGTACGCGGGGGTCTCGCTCGGCGACGCCCGCCGCGACGAGTCGAGGTCGGCCGCGGCCTGAATCCCGCGCGACCGATTCCGGCCTGCCCCTACTCGTCCGACCCGCCCCCGTGGACCACGCGCTCGACCGCGGCCGCGAGCCGCTCGCGCGTCCGGTGGCTGGACTCGGCGTCGGTCTCGACCTCGATCAGGTGCGACCCCGCCGCCTCGTGGGCGCGGGAGACGGCGGCCGCGACGTCGTCGGCGACCGCCGCCGCGCGCTCCGCCGGATCCTCGCCGCGGTCCGCGACCGACTCGGGACGCGCGTCGATCCGGGCGTATTCGAGTCCGTGAAGCTCCGAGAGCGGCTCGAACTCCAGCCCGTGGGGCGTCTTGAACGACTCGGTGAACGGGGGTTCGAACGCCTCGATCGGCAGTTGATGGAAGATGCCGCCGCCGTCGTTGTTGAGGACCACCACGGTCGCGTCGACGTCGCACCGGTCGATCGCCAGCAGCCCGTTGGCGTCGTGGTATAAGGCGAGGTCGCCGAGGACGAGCGTGAGATCGTCGGTCGTCCCGGCCCCCGCGCCGAGCGCGCTGGAGACGATGCCGTCAATGCCGGAGACGCCGCGGTTGCCGAGGGCGGTGACGTTCGCGGTCGTCGGCCCGACGAACCGGTCGAGGTCGCGGACCGGCATCGAGTTGGAGACGAACAGCGTCGCGGGGTCGGGGAGCGCGCCCGCGACCGCGCGGAGCGCGTCGCCCTCGTGGAAGCCCGACTCAGTCTCGTCGCCCGAGATCGACTCGGCGTCGCCCTCGCGGGCGTGGACAGCCTCGGCGGCCCGGTCCGCCGCCTCCCACTGCGAGCGCCAGTCCGGGTCCCCGCTCCCGCCCGCGACGAGCCGCGAGAGGCGGGCGCAGAGCCGGCTCGGCTCGGCGACGACGAGGTCGGTGGCGGCGAACTCTGCCTCGCGCCAGCGGCCGGCAGGGTCGACCTGGTACTGGTCGGCCCCCGTCTCGGCGAGGTACTTCCGGAGCCGCTTCGAGGTCGGGGACGCGCCGAGCCGGAGGACCGCGTCGGGGTCGGCCCACTCGGATCCGACGCCGTCATCGCCGGCGAGGTCCGCCGAGAGGTACGCGTCGTACTCCCCGATGACGGGCGCGACCCGCGAGTGGCCGCCGTACCGGAGCCCGGAGAGCGGGTCGGCCAGCACGGGGAACCCGGTCGCGTGCGCGAGCGCGGTGACCGACTCCGGGTCGATCCCCGGCGGGTCGGCGGGACCGGCGACGATCAGGCCGCGGTCGGCGTCCGCGAGGTCGGTCCCGAGCGCGCGGAGGTCGTCGTCGCCCGGTTCTGGCGCGCCCGGCGTCACGTCGACGTAGGGGCCGTCGCACCCGCGCTCGGCCGCTTCCGGGAGGTCGTCGGGCACGTCGCCGGGGACCGGCGTCGGCTCCAGCGGCTTCGCGAACGGGACGTTGAGGTGGACCGGTCCCTGGTCCGCGCCCTCAGCGGCCGCGACGGCGCGGGCGACGGTGGTGCGGAGCGACCGGAGCGCCCGGTCCTCGGCGGCCGGCTCCGGGAGGTCCTTGTAGTACCGGACGGCGTCGCCGTACAGCTTCTCCTGGTCCGCGGTCTGGTTCGCGCCGGAGTCGCGGAGCTCCGGCGGGCGGTCGGCGGTGAGCGCGAGCAGGGGGACCCGGGCGTTGCTCGCCTCCATCACGGCCGGGTGGTAGTTGGCGGCGGCGGTGCCCGAGGTACAGATCAGCGGCGTCACCCGGCCGGTCCGCCGTGCGCGACCGAGCGCGAAGTACGCGGCGGAGCGCTCGTCGAGCTGGGAGAACACGCGGAGCTCGTCGTGGCCCGCGGCGGCGACGGTCAGCGGCGTCGAGCGACTGCCCGGCGAGGCGACGACGGCGTCGACGTCCGCGGCGACGAGCTCGTCGACGAGCGCGTTCGCCCACAGGACGTTCCGGTTCGGCGCGGTCATTACCGCCGCTTCGGGCTCCGGCGTAAATATTCCGGCGGGTTCGGTCGCGGCACGGGTTGGTCGCGGCGAGGGTCGGCCACGGGGCGGGTCGGCGGCCCCGGCCCTCACTCCGACTCGGACTCCCGCCCCGTCACCTTCCGGACGCACGAGGAGCCGAACGGGCCGAGTTCGCCGGCGTCAAGCTGAACGAAGTGGCCCGTCGAGATCGACGCGCCGCAGCGCCGGCACTCGAAGTCGCCCTCGCGGGCGACGACCTGACTGTCGTACTCGACGTACGTGCCGCCCCGCCGGATCCGGAGCCGAGCGCCGTCGCGGTCGATGACCCCGCGCTTCTCGGCGGCGTCGAGGATGTCCCGGGTGAGCGCGGGGCTGGTCGTGATCGTCTCGATCCGGTCGACGGCCGCGGCGAGGTCGAGCTCCTCGCGTTCGAGGTGCGCCAGCAGCTCGACGCCGAGCTCCAGTTTCTCGTCGCGGGTCGACGGCTCCGTCACGCCCGGCGAAACGGCGCGGTCGCTCTTAAGTCGGCGGGATGTCGGTCCGGTCGCGGACCGCCAGCGGAATCGTGCGTCCCGCCGACCCGACCGCCGCCGACCGGCAGTTTCACGTCGATCGCCAGATACGTCGGGTCGTGAGCCGATCCCGCGACCGGTCCCGGCGTCGCCCCGCCTACCGCAGCCGCCCCAACGAGTTCTACTGGCTGTGGATCGCGGCGACCGCGACGTACGGCGTCGGCGACGTGGTCTCAACGATCGCCTTTCTGCGGTACGTTCCGACGATCGAGGAGGCGAACCCGGTCGTGGCCGTCTCGCTGGAGTCGTTCGGACTCTCGGGGCTCGTCGCGCTGAAGATCGTTGTCTACCTCGTCATGCTCTGGATCAGCGTCGAGGGCGCGCGCGACGGGGACGGACTGCTGTACTACTTCCCGCCGGTGCTGCTCACGGCGACCGGGACGTACCTCACCGCGAGCAACCTCCGGCTGCTGTGGCTCGCGTGACGCGTCGCCGTCAGGAAGGGTACTCGGCCCGTCCCAGTCGATCTGTTCCCGTCACGAGCAGTCCGTTCCCTCTGTTCGGCTCGGGTGATCCCCGTCGGTCGGATCGAGCGGGACTACGACCGGACCGTGCTCGGTCTGTATAACCTCGGCGTCGATGTCGAAGACGTCCGCGAGGAGGTCGTCGGTCACGACCGCCTCGGGCGGACCCGCGGCGCGGATCGAGCCCGCTTTGAGCGCGACGACGTTGTCGGCGTAGCGCGCCGCCTGTGAGATGTCGTGGAGGACGACCACGACCGTCGCGTCGCTCTCGTCGCGGAGCGTCTCCACGACGCGCATCACCTCCAGTTGGTGGCGCGGGTCGAGGAACGTCGTCGGCTCGTCTAAAAGCAGGACGTCGGTGTCCTGTGCGAGCGCCATCGCGATCCAGACGAGCTGCGCCTGCCCGCCGCTGAGCGTTCCGACCTCGCGGTCGCGGAGGTGCCCGACGCCAGCCATCTCGACGGCGTCGTCGACGGCTTCGTCGTCGTCCGCCGTCCGGGACTCGAAGAAGCCCCGATGAGGGTAGCGGCCGCGCTCGATCAGTTCCTCAACGCTGATCGTCTCGGGCGCGGTGTTCCGCTGGGAGAGCCGTCCGATCCGCCTGGCCAGCTCCTTCGAGCCGAACGAGTCGACGCGCCGGCCGTCCAGCAGCACGCGTCCCTCGTCGGGTTCGAGGCGGTTCGCGAGCCCCTTCAGCAGCGTCGACTTCCCGCTCCCGTTCGGGCCGATGAGCGCGGTCACTTCGCCCTCGGGCACGGCGAGCGTCTCTCCGTCGATGACCGGGTCGTCGGCACTCGGATAGCGGACGACGAGCTCGTCCGCGTCGAGCGCCGCCTCCGATGCCGGCTCGTCAGCACCGTTTGCCGTCGGTTCGCGGAGCCTGTCCGGCTCACGTGATCGCCCGTTCTTCCGCATCAGACGTCACCCAAGTTCTCGCTTTTCCGCATCAGATAGAGGAAGTACGGGCCGCCGACCAGCCCGGTGATGATTCCGACCGGGAGCTGGATGGGGTTGAGCGCGAGGCGCGCGCCGACGTCCGCGCCGACCAGCAGCGCCGGCCCGAGGAACAGACACCCGAGCAGCAGCCGCCGCGAGTCACCCCCGACGACGTTCCGCACCATGTGCGGGACGATGAGGCCGACGAACCCGATGAGCCCCGCGACCGCGATGGCGGCCGCCGTCGACAGCACGGCGATGCCGGCGACCGCGAACCGCATCTTCTCGACGGGCATTCCGAGGGAGTCCGCGGTCTCCTCGCCGAGCGCGAGCACGTCCAGCTCCTTCGTCACCACGAACGCGAGTGCGAGCGCCACCACCGTGAACGGGAGCGCGATGCGGACCTCGCCCCAGTCCGTGTTCAGCAGGGAGCCGGAGAGCCACGCCTGCGCGGACATCACCGTGCTGAGGTCGTCGATGAAGAAGAACAGCGCGCGCTGGACGGATCCGAACACCGTGCCGACGATGACGCCCGCCAACACGAGTCTGACGGGGCTGGTACCGTTCTTCCACGCGATGACGTACACCAAGAGGAACGCCACTCCCCCGCCGAGCGCGGCCAGTACCGGCACGAACGGGAGCAGCTCGGAGAACGCCGTCAGGACCACCAACACGACGAGCCCGGCACCGTCGCTGACGCCGAGGATGTACGGGCTCGCGAGTTCGTTCCGCGTGATGATCTGGAATATCGCCCCCGAGACGGCGAGGTTCGCGCCGACGAGCGCGCCGACGAGGATACGCGGGAGCCGGATGTTCCAGACGATGTGCTGTTGTTGGGTGAACCACTCGGGGAGGTCGCCGCCGAGCAGGAACGCTCGCCACGCTTGGAAGCTGAACAGGACCTCGGGGTCGAACACCGCCCCCCACGCCTCGCCGAGCGTCAGCGGGAACGCGCCGAAGCTCACCTGAAGGAGGGTCGCGCCGACCAGTACGGCGAGACTTCCGAGCGCGACGCCGGCGAGCGTCGAGTCGGCGTACCAGCGGTTGGCCGCCGCTCTGCGGTCGGCGAGTCGGTCGAACAGTTCCGCCATCGGTCCTACAGGTCCCCGTCGACGATGTCGAGGAGCCGCTGGCGGTCGAAGAGCCGCTCGCCCTCGGGGACCTCACCGACGGGACCGGGCCACTCGCCGAACGCGTCGGGATAGACCTGCTTCGCGACGGCTTCCGTGGAGAACATGTCGACGATGGGACCCATGTACTGGCCGCCGCTGCGGACGACGTTGCCGTTCTGGACGGCGCTGAGCTGTTGGCCGTTCTCGTTGTTCTCGAACGGCTCGATGACGTTGGTCACGAACTCCTCGTGCGTGGAGGAGGTGAGCGCGCCAACCGCGCCGATGTAGTCGGGATCGGCGCGGAGCAGTTCTTCGTAGCCGACGGGGCCGTCGGGGTACTGGCCTTCGAAGGCGTCTCGCATACCGAGGCGGTAGTAGGACTTGGTGTTGTTCCCGAGGCGGTGGAGGGGTGCGATCCGGAACTGTCCCGAG
>NZ_AOJD01000027.1 GCF_000337415.1 Halorubrum tebenquichense DSM 14210
TTGCCAGCCCGCTCAGAGATGTGTATAAGAGACAGGCCTCGTACATCGTGTACGGGTTCGGGTCGTCTTGGACGGCGGCCTGAGGGGCGAAGCGAAGCGTGGTACCGAGGAAGGGACCGGTCCGGGACTCGACGTCCTCGAAGTCGGAGTCGTCCCAGTTGACGTAGCGGCCGATGTTGTTTCGCGAGATGAGCCAGACATCGGCGTCCGCGGCGTAGAAATTCTCCTTGTCGTAGCCGGACTCGGCGTCGCTGGCGATCTTCGTGACTTGACTCTCGTCGAACCCGAGACCGAGGAGGTCGTAGAACTTCAGCGGCGCGCGTTCGAGACCGGTGGTCGCCGTCGGGTGGATGCCGAGCGCTATTCCCATGTCGATGAAGGGGCTGGTGCCGACACCGTACGTCTCGGGGACCGACTCGAACGTGTACGGGTCGTTGGGTTCGATTTCGACCGTGTACGGCGTCGCCGACGCGGTGGATTCCGACTCTTCCGTCTCGTTTCCGGCGTCCGCGTTCGCCCCGCTGTCCGGCGACCGATCCGTACTCTCCGTCTCATCGGCGTTTCCAGCGCAGCCGGCGAGACCGGCGGCGACGAGACTGGCGCTACCCGCGATCAACTGGCGTCTGCGTGCCATATTTTTAGGTACACCTAAAGTAACTTAGTGATTCTCGCTGTTCGAGCCGGCACGGTACGAACGGTGTTCACGGAGTGTTACGACGACACGCCGCGTTCGCTCGCTGTCAGTCCACGTCGGTCCGCCGATCGAGCGGTACCGCACGGTCGCGGTGTTCGGCGATCACCCGGTCGGCCCACGCGACCACGTCGGGGTGAGAACACGAGATGATGTCGAAGCCGGTCTCCCGCTCCCGGTCGACGGTGAGGAACACGGTCTCGGCGTCGATGAGATCGACCGTACACGGGGCCCGTTCGTCGAGGCTGTAGTACACCGTCGAGTCGGTCCGACTCTCGATCTCCCGCCACTTCGCGCGCAGAGACGAATCCGACAGCATCGTGTCGCTGACGTTCGAATCGAAGACGACGCGCACCTCCGCGTCGGTCCCGTTCCGGATGGCCTGCTCGTATCCGTACATCGGGAGCGAGGTGAACGTCCCGACGAGCGCCTCACAGGAGGAGCCGTCCTTAATGGCGTTCGCGACGACGCGAGCCGCCGCGAGCGGGTCAGCGCTCTCCCCGCGGACGCGTTCCCCGTCGGCGAGACACTGGAGGTCGAAGTCGAACCACTCGGTCGGTAGTCGCGAGATCAGGTCAGAATAGCTCTGTCCGACCGATACCGTTCCCAAGAGTCGAGCGAAATCGCGGTGAACGAGTTCACCGAACGTGGTCAGCTCGCATCCGCCGTCCGAACTCCGCCGTCGGACCAGTCCCCGGTCTTCCAGGTCGCTGAGGATGCGACTCAGGGTCACTCGGGTCGCGTCCGTTCGCTCGCGAAGCTCGTCGCGCGAACGGGGAGCGCTCGCCAACTGATCAAGCACGTGAACCCGGTGTTCCGAACGTGCGAGGAACGCCACGCACTCGAGTTCGCTCCCGCCGGGCTGGCCGTCCGTCTCACCGATCGTCCGTCCGCTCGACTCTCCGGATCTCATGGGATGGACGCTTTTGTTTAGGGCAGCCTAAATCACTCCCGATCCTGTCGCAGCTCGGACCGAGGCGCTCCGTGGGAGAGGGTCCGACCGAGACCGCCCGTGAGAGGGCGTCCGTCGGCGACGCCTGCCGACCCCGCCGATCGCTCCCACCGACACCGACTTTCCCGCGCGGCCCCGACGGACCCTATGCTCTCTGACACTCCCGGACTCCACCACGTCACGGGGATCGTCGGCGACCCCGAGACCCACGCCGCCTTCTACGGCGAGACGCTCGGGCTCCGCCTGCTCCGCCGCACGGTGAACTACGAGGAGATCCTCCAGTACCACCTCTACTTCGGCGACGCGACCGGCTCGCCCGGCTCCGTGTTCACCGTCTTTCCGGACCCGAACGCCGACCCCGGACGGGCCGGAAAGCCCGGCTACGAGGCCGTCGCCTTCGCGGTGCCGCCGGGCTCGCTCGACTACTGGCGCGACCGCCTCGCCGACCGCGGCGTCGAGGCGGGACCGCTCGACCCCGACGCGCGCTTCGGCGACCGCGGGCTGACGCTCGCGGACCCGTCCGGAACGCGGATAGAATTGGTCGCAGACGCGGACGGTGGGGACGAGGGTGAGACCGAAAGCGACGGCTCCGACCCGTGGACCGACGGCCCCGTCCCGGCCCGACACGCGATCCGCGGGCTCTACGGCGTGACCGCGCTCCCCGCGGACCCGTACGGGACCGCGAGCGTGCTGGAGACGCTCGGCTTCGAGTACGAGGCGGAGGCGGCCGACCGGATACGGTACCACGCGCCGGGCGACCGCGCGACGGTCGTCGACCTGCTCGACCGCGACGCCGCGTACCTCCGGGAGGGACCGGGGACGCTCCACCACGCCGCGGTGCGCGTCGCGGACCGCGAGACGCTGCTGGAGTGGCACGACCTGTTCCGCGAGCGGGGGTACGACGTCTCCCGCGTGAAGGACCGCCACTTCTTCCACTCGCTGTACGTCCGCGGTCCCGGCGGGCTCCTCGTCGAACTCGCGACCGAGGCCCCGACCGACGACGGGCCGGCCGGGCCGGGGCTGGCAGATCCGAACGCGACCGGGCACGCGACGGACCTGTACCTCCCGCCGCGCTTCGAGGCGGACCGCGACCTGATCGAGTCGCAGCTTCCGTCGTTCGACGGACCGGGGGGCGGCGGCTCGAACCCGGTCGACGCCGACACCGACGACGCCGAAACCGACGACGCGGAGCCGACCGAATGAGCCGCCGGATCCGAGGCGTCTCCGGACCGCACGCCGAGGCGACGCTCGTCACCGGCGGCGCGCCGGCCGCGGCCGCGGAGGCCGCGGTCGTGCTGGTCCACGGCCGCGGCGGCACGCCGGAGGGGCTGGTCCGCCTCGCCGACGAGTTCTACCGGTCGGGCGTCGCGCTCCTCGCGCCCGGGGCGGTCCGGTCGACGTGGTATCCGGCCCCGCACGAATCGTCGTTGTCGGCCAACGAGCCGGCGTTGACCTCTGCCGTCGACTGCGTCGCGGCCGCGGTCGACGCCGCGCGCGACGCCGGCGTCCCGTCCGAGCGCGTCGTCCTCGTCGGCGTCTCGCAGGGCGGCACGGTCGTCGCCGAGTTCCTCCGGCGTCGCCCCGGGCGGTTCGGCGGCGGGTTCGTCGTCTCGGCCGCGCTGCCGGGCGACGACCTCGAATCGATCGAAGTCGAGCGATCAGAGCGGGAAGTGGACGGAGAGGGCCCCCTCTTCGGGACGCCGGTCGCGCTCGACAGCAGCGAGGCCGACCCGTACGTGCCCGCCGAGCGCGTCCGGGCGACCGCGCGCGTCTTCGAGCGCGCCGGAGCTGCGGTCGACCTCCGGATCGACCCGGGGGACGGACACGGGCTCTCGGACGCGACGATGGACCGGATCGGGGAGCGCCTCGGGGAACTGCTCGGCGACGGTCATTGAGTCCGCTCGGCGACGGTCATTGAGTCCGCTCGGCGACGACCACTGATCCCGCTCGGCGACGACCACTGATCCCGCTCGGCCGAACGTGTTCGCGCCGCTCGACATGCGTCCGTAGCGTCGAGGGTGATCTGCGATGACCGAACTCGACGTCCGAGAGATCCCGCCAAACGAGCGACACGACCGGATCCACGACGCGTTCGACGACTTGGAGCCGGGCGAGTCGCTCACGATAGTCAACGACCACGACCCGAAGCCACTCTACTACGAGCTGTCGGCGGAGGTGCCCGCGTTCGACGACGAGGCGTACGCGGTCGAGCGCGAGGGGCCCGAGCGGTTCGTCGCCGAACTGCCGAAGGCGGCGTCGGCGTCCGAGCCGGAGACCGTCCGGGTCGACGACATCGACGGCGAGCCGGCCGCACAGGCGTTCCCGGGCAGCGAGCCGAAGACGGTTCGACTCTCGCTGCCGGCGGGCGAGAGCGTGGCGGAACACGACCACCCCGACAGAGACGTGCTGTTCCACGCGCTGGAGGGGAGATTCGACGTTGCCCTCGACGGCGAGGACCACCGCGTCGAGGCCGGCGAACTGCTCCGGTTCGACGGCGAGCGCAGCGTGGAGCCGACCGCGCGCGAGGACGCCACCGCGCTGATCGTGTTGGCACCGCGGAGCGAACCGTAGTCGGACCAAGCCCTCGATGGAATTGTGGGAACTCGGCGAGGCGTCTATGCCGAACATATTCGTCGTGTTCCCGATCGGCGGGGCGACGCGCAGGGCGTTACAACCACACGCGACCAATCGACGACCGAACGCATGACCGACGACACCACACTCGATCGACGACGGTTCGTACAGGCGACGACCGCCGCGGGCGCGACGCTCCTGCTCGC
Source organism: Halorubrum tebenquichense DSM 14210 (assembly GCF_000337415.1). GTDB lineage: Archaea > Halobacteriota > Halobacteria > Halobacteriales > Haloferacaceae > Halorubrum > Halorubrum tebenquichense. The sequence continues at coordinate 4,424 of NZ_AOJD01000027.1, forward strand.
CGGCTGTTCCGGCGGCGGCGGTGATGGCGGTGACGGCTCGGACGGTTCCGACGGTGGAGACGGCGGCGACGGCGGTAGCGGTGGCGACGGCTCCGGCAGTTCCGGCGGCGACACGCAGTACCTCGGCGAGGAGCCGGACTACGGCGGCTGGCTCGACGACGCCAACAACTACGAGCAGACCGTCGACGCCACCGGACAGGACCAAGTTACGGTCGACGTCGGCGCGGGGGACGGGCTCGCGTTCGGCCCGGCCGCGGTGGCGGTGAGCTCCGGGACCACCGTGGTCTGGGAGTGGACCGGTCAGGGCGGTAGCCACAACGTCGCCGCGGAGTCGGGCGACTTCGAGAGCGAGTCCTCCTCGGAGGAGGGATACACCTTCGAGTACACGTTCGAGGAGACGGGGACGTACGAGTACGTCTGTACGCCCCACCGCTCGGTCGGAATGAAGGGCGCTGTCGTCGTTCAGTAACGCTCACCGGCGGTTGAGCCGCGCTTCGATCCTCCGATTCGACGCCATTTCCCGCTCGGCTGTCGACCTCCTACAGGCCGGTTCGCCGGTCGTCGCAGTCGCCCGCTATTTGGGACTCACATCCAGTTACACTCGTTTGTCCCCCCGCAGGAGTAGGCTCGCAAATGGGTGAAACGTCGCGATGGGGACCAGCGATCGTGACACTAGTCACTGAAATGGCGGCGAAGGGTCGCTCTCCAGCGTCAGGTGATCGTGCCGTCGTCCCGGAGATTAGTGATGCCATGGCCCTACAGAAGCTTGGATAACAGGGATGCGCATCATCTCAGATTTCAGACACAGTACCAACGTATTAGCAGTACATCCCGTAAACACCGGGAATGTCCCGGCCGATCTGTGAGTTTGGTGATCTGAACTGTTCGTCAGTACCGCGGGCTGCTCCAGTGTAGGTGGTCCACACGGTGGGACGTGCGATCCCGCTGTTGGACGGCGATTTCATGTCCTTAGCCGCCGCCTCCGTCGTGGGGATCGTCTCGTTGTGAGAGTGGGCGTCGCTCCCGATACCGAACACGGATGTTACACCCATTCTCACGGGACCTATTACGGACGGAAGAGTGGATGACAATCGGCCGATTTCTCGGTTCTACGCGGGATTCGTCCGCGAAATCCGCATATAACGAGTGAAACGCGAGCCCCGGCAGCCGAGATCCGTATTCTCCGATGCGTGACCGGTGCGCCGAATGTCGGTGAATCCCGGAGCGTCGATCGGAATCGATTCGCGGCAGGTCACCACGTGAGCCCTTCGTACGTAATGCCGTCCCGGCGCTCGATGATCCGTCGCCCGTCGACGACGACCGGGTTCGCCATCGCGTCAAACGCCTCGTCGAGCGCGGCGAACTCGTCCCAGTCGGTGACGACGACCGCCCCGTCGGCGTCGGCGAGCGCCGCCGCGGCCGAGTCGGCGTACGTGACGTCGTCGAGGGACGCCTTCGCGTTCGCCGTCGCGACCGGGTCGTAGGCGGTCACGGTCGCACCGCGTTCCTGAAGCCCTTCGACGACGGGAATCGCCCGGGAGTTCCGCACGTCGTCGGTGCCAGGCTTGAACGCGAGTCCGAGGACGGTCACGCGCGCGTCCTGTAAGTCGAGATGCTCCGCGAGGAGGTCGACCAGTCGACCGGGTTGGCGGTCGTTGAGGTCGACGGCGGCGTTCAACACCGGCGGCTCGTACCCCTGCTCTTCCGCGGCCGCGATGATCGCGGCGACGTCTTTGGGGAAACACGAACCCCCCCAGCCGACGCCGCTCCGGAGGAACTGTTCGCCGATGCGGTCGTCTAATCCGATCGCCTCGGCGACCTCGTAGGCGTCGATGCCGAACTCCTTACAGATGTTTCCGATGTCGTTGATGAGGCTGATCTTCGCCGCGAGAAAGCCGTTGTTGGCGTACTTGATCATCTCGGCGGTGCGCGTGTCGGTCTCGACGACCGGCGCGTCGGCTCGGTCGACAAGCGGGTCGAACACGTCGCGCATGTCCGCGAGCGCGCGGTCATCGTCGGCCCCGAGCACGACCTTGTCCGGGTTCAGGAAGTCGTCGACTGCGGTCCCCTCGCGCAGGAACTCCGGGTTCATGCCGACGCCGAACGCCTCCCCCGCGGTCGTGCCGCTCGCATCTTCGAGGATCGGCGTGATGGCGTCTTCGGTCGAGCCGGGGACGACCGTGCTCTTGACGACGACGGTGTGCCAGTCCGACTTCTCAGCGAGCGTCTCGCCGAGCTGTGTCGCGCCCGCCTCCATGATCGAGAGGTCGATGCTGCCGTCGTCGTTCTGCGGCGTCGGCAGACAGAGGAACGTCACGTCGGTGTCGAGGATCGCGTCGTAGTCGGTGGTCGCGCGGAGGCGGCCGGTTCCCTCGGGCCCGGCGTGGGCGGCGATGAGCTCGTCGAGGCCCGCTTCGTGGATGGGCGCGTCGCCGACGTTGATCGTCTCGACGATCGACTCGTCGATGTCGACGTTGACGACGTCGTGACCGAGGTCGGCGAAGCAGGCTGCTATGGTAGTACCGACATAACCGCTTCCGATGATAGAGAGGCGCATTATGCGTGGGTGTTCGCGAGACCGGCACAAGAAACGTCTGATCGACGTACTCCCGAGGCTCGGTTCAATCTCTCCTCTTGTTCCGTCCGGCCGAGCGTACACGTCAGAATGATCGATATATCGCGTTCGTCCGTTCTAACTCGCCTGCCTGACCGCCGATGGTCGGTCCGAGTCGAGCGACTCAAAGCGCAGGTCTACGTTCGTGCTCGAAGACGACAACACATGGACGACGAGTGGATCCCGGCTGACGACTGGCGAACGATCGTCGCGAACGTCCCCATCGTCTCCGTCGATTTGGTTATCAGACGCGACGACGGCGTACTCCTCGGAAAGCGGACGAACGAGCCCGCGAAGGGGTACTGGTTCGTACCGGGCGGCCGCGTGCTGAAAGACGAAACGCGCCGCGAGGCCGTTCATCGGGTCGCAGAGACCGAACTCGGAATTGAGGTCGAGATCGTCGAATCGCTCGGCGCCTTCGAACACGTGTACGACACGTCAGACGTGGACGGCGTCGACACGAAACACTACCTCGCGAACGGGTACGTCGTCGACATGATCGACGGGGACGTGGAACCGGACGCCCAGCACAGCGCGTTCGAAACGTTCCGGTCGGCGCCGGAGCCATGCCATGAGTACGTTCGGGCGTACGTCGAGGTAGCATCGGCTGTAGAAGGGTGGAACGCGTAGTCGCTAGTGGAAATAGTTACTCGACACCGTCGGGATGCCACAGAAAGCATTTATTACAACCCTCTGAACGGATCGATATGGCCGATCGAGCGTTAGTCGGAAAGCCACACACCCGGTGAGACGGTCCGTGCGACCGCCCTTCCGGGGCCGTAGCGGGCTGGCCTCCGGTGTGTGTTTGCCCATGAACGATACCGAACTCCTCCGTCGAGAACTGCGTGGTGCTCGCGAAGAACCCGTCCGGAAACGCGCCCGACAGTCTGACGACCAGCCAGCATCGGACCAGAATCTCCCGCTGATGCCGGATCGAGACGAAGTGTTCCTTCGTCTCGCCCTGATGAGCGTTGAAGACCTCGAAACGCATATCGACCGACTCGAACGTGATCTCGCCGACCTCGAAGACGGGTTCGACCGACCGGACGAGTACCCCGACTGACCACCTGACACAGATGGAGCTCACAGAAGACACGATCTACCGCCACGACGAGTTCGGAGAGGTACTCGTCTGCGGCGTCCACCACGTCTTCGAAACGTACGATACAGACGCAGCGGACGGCCGTCTCCGAACGAGAGTCGTTCGCTTTGCCGTAGCATGGGACGACTACGGGCCGATCCCCACCCGTGTCCGTACCGCTCCTGTCGACGAGTTTCGGGCGTCCGTCGGCGACGCCGTTCGAACCTGGGTTGGAATTGCGTGGACAGACGACGATACCTGAACTGATACATCACTCGACCACAGATCGATGAAAGTCTACCCCAAAATCCCACGATACGATCATCCCGTCGTGCCGGAATCGTTCTTCGACGCCGATGACTTGGTGCTCCTCGAGAAGTTCGACGGGAGTTCGTTCCGCTTCACGCTCTATGATGAGCGGTACGCGTCGTCGTATCCGGATCCTGTCGTGAACGCTGCGGAGGGAGATGGAAGTCTCGTCTTCGGAACGCGGCGCTCCATCAGAGGCTGTCATCGCGACGATCTCGAAGATGTCGACGGGGCACTCCACCGGGCCGTCCGTTGTCTTCGCGACGGGATCGATGCGGGTGCCCTCCGTCGATGTCACGACGACCACGGGGGCCCCCTCATCGTGTACGCGGAGAACATGGTGTACTCGACGCTGGACTACGGCTATACCGAACGCGATCTCCCCGCACTGGTCGGCTTCGACGTCCTTCCTTACGCGGCCGTCGATTTGATGACCCCACCGGGAAACCCATATGTAGAGACTTTCGAGGGATTTCTCTCGATTGAAGCGGCGTGGGACGTCTTCGATCGGATTCGGATCGAGGATACGTTACGTGATCGGGCCTTCGTTCCCGCAACGATCATCGCCGAACCGACAGAGTTCGACCCCGAGACCTACGCCGTTCCGAGTTCGTCGCTTGCTGAAGATGTTCCCGCGGAGGGCGTCGTCGTCCGCAGTGACAGCCGGGATCGACGCGTGAAAGTAGTTCGCGAGGCGTTCGAGGAGCTGAACCGCGAGCAGTTCGGTCGCGATCCAGACGACGCGGAGACGGGGGCCGAACGGCTCGTCGCGACGTACTGTACGTCCGCTCGGATCCGCAAGACGGTGCGTTCACTCGTCGTCGAAGAAGACCGTGAATTCGGCGTTCACCTCGTCGAGGACCTGTACCCGCGCGTCGTCGAAGATATCTGGGCCGAACACTGGCAGGAGATCATGCGACTCAACTTCGAGTTCACGCCTGCGGACGTCTACCCGCTCGTCGCAAAGCGGTGTGTCACGGAGGTCCGCAAGATGGAGACGAACGCCGAACTGAACGACGCCGATCCGACGACGATCTGGCAGCACCTTTCGTAGGGGAGATCATGCCTCGCCAGTGAGGTGTAGAACTGGCGGTCTACTATTTGTCACCGAATATAATGGTGAACTCTTCTTCTGAGTTCTGTACATTTCGGTGAACACCTGTTCGATCCCTCGCCGTGGGAGACTTGCTACTCACACGCCTCCTCTGCCAGCTTCTCGCGTAGTTCGGCCGCCGCACGCCCGAACTGGTCGGCGAGGTATGGCGTTCCAGCTGTCACCCGCTCGTCGAGGAAGCCGACGGCGTCTGTGGCTCTATCGGTCTCGCTGGTCGCGGCCGCGGCGCAGTCGACGTACCCGTCGAGCGCTTGTGCAAACGCCTGTGAAAAGTGATCGTACGCGCCGTCGACACGCTCCATGTTGTCGTCGAGCGACTCAACGAGCGCTCGGTAGACGGTTGTCGCCGACGCGTCTCGATCCTGATCGCGGTACTCGTCTGCGAGATCGAACCACTCCGAAAAATCGATCGGCTCGAAGACGACGTAGTACTCGGGGTTTGTCCGCTCGAACTGTCGGTCGATCTCGGCGCGAAGCTCGTCGACTGACCGCGTCGACGACTCGTCGAACCGGGCGAAAAACCGGTCGCGGAGTGTGGTGTTGGTCGCCAACGTCTCGCGGAGGAACGCTCGGAGGTCGTCGGCGTCGGCCACATTGAGTGCAGCTTCGAGGCGATTGCCCTCGTCCGACGGAGCGTCACCGACACATCGAAGCAGTACGGCGACGACATGCTTACACGCGCCCGGTCCGTCGTACGGACAGTCGCACCACGGGTCGAACCCCTCGCCCGCGAGATCGACTCGAACGTCGTACTGACGGCTGCCACTCACGACGGCAGTCACAGTGGTGTCGACGCGGTCGATATCGCGGATACGACTCTCAGCGAGATAGGTCTCGCCGCGTTCGAAGACTGCGTCCGTACAGATATCTCGGACCGCGTCTTCGGTGATGTCCATGTGTCCGTGTAGGTTTTGTCGCAAACCGCAAAAGTGCGTCTGGTCGAATTCACCACAGAGGCCGGGACCAGACCGACGTCGTGAATCCACCGTAGTACGCTCAGAGGCGATGTACCAGAACTGCCGATATTCTCTGTCCCGGAATATCGGCTCGAACAGCTATTATGAGCAGTATACGCGCCCAAAGGTGCGTTCTCAGCTCCCATCACGAACGACAAGAGTAGTATTCTAATTATAATAGTCTAAACTATAACTTTGTAGCACTCGAACGGGCTCGAAGAGGTATGCGGAAGATCCACCACGGGAGGTCGGATACGGCATATCATGGCACATTCGAATTCCACCGGACTATCGATGGTGACTACGTCAGTCTCGACGCGAAATTCACTGACGGTCAGCTCGACGAGATTTCACGTAACAAGTGAATCGAGTGTACGCCACCTAGCAGAGGAACGAGAACGGCTGCGAATCATCGATCCGCGCTGGTTTACAATTCCCGCGAACGAGACCCACAATAATGACATACAACACCCCTGAACCGGCTGAATTGCCACCGTTGAACGAGGAAACGCCCGCACCGGATGACCCTGTAGCCGTTGAGTGGTGGCACAGGTACGATGACGATGGATCTCCCGAGTTGGACACGTTCCATGGATTCCACAATGCTACTCGGATCACAGACGGGGATCCGCCAGCCGTAGAGACAGGCGAACTCGTCACCGAGTCCGGGAAACAAGTAACAGCAGCACAGCACTCCGACATCTCGACGGAGTCACGATACCTCTATCTGACACACGAGGAGGCACTCGACCGTGATCTGTCTCCGTGTACCGAGTGCTTCCCAGCGTACGCGACGGAGATGCGCCTGACGAAAGAACGGGAAGACGGTGGGCTGTTAACCGAGTCCGGTGTCAAAGGTGCGGTGTTTCTCGTCCAGATACGCTCCGATCTGAGCGCGCCCTGGAACGTTGACTCCGTCCACGAGACGTACACATCGATGCTGTATCGGGCACGCGCGATTCGCCAACAGGTCGGGTCTGCTGCGGATCGTCTTCGGCTCTCGTATATGCCGGTACGGCGGTGTGACTATGGATCGTTTGATGACGCGATGGGTTTCGAGCCAGCGATGGACCACGTCTCGGAGCTTCGTGAAATTCAGCCCAAGGAACTACCGGCCGTAGGTGAGTCTGTTGGTGAAGAAATCCTCTCGACACCGGTAGAGATCGATAGTCAGTATACTGCGGCACAGAAGTCAGGACCGTCGATCGTCCACCGAGCCGAAAATCCTCCCTGTGGCTACGAGCGTGAGTTGGGATTCGATGTGTTCGGTGAGGCCGACGAGGATCTGCGAGACCAATTACAGCGCGAGGCCCAGACGATATCGGATGTGATTGAGGGCGGAACTGTGGTTAAATACTGCTCTGAGTGTTTTCCCGAACTCGCCAATTGGGCCGCAGAGTGACCCTCTCTTGGCGTGATTTTCAGCATGACTGTCACGCGATACCCGATCTGTCGAGATAGTACTTCCATCATTCGACGCTTCGAGTTGCCTCGATGAGCTGTCCTGTATCACCCGCATAGTTGTGTGGTGCCTTCCAGCCTGAACGATCGTAGATTTTCAAGAGAAGAGATTCGCTGTTCCCTTACTCACAGATCATCCGTCTCTAGTTAATACTCTCAGTAATACCATCTAGGCCCAGTTTCCGCTCGAATTCTGTCGATTTACCCCTGCTACGGCAAGAAAACCTTGTTCCTAGAGTTGTTTTATTGCTTGGTTTCGGTGGGTATAGTACCTGTATCGTTTAATTAGCATTTTCTAATATTGTTAGATATAATTTCACATCTAAATATTACTATCGGGCTTAACTAAAGACGAATGACTCACAGATGGCCGGTAAAGTGTTACCCCGAGTAGTATAACCGAAGGATGAGTATAGTATGTGTTATCCGCACAGTTAGTGTGAGTAGTGGGAGTCCTAGTCCATGCTAAACCCCATGACGGGGGGCCTCCCACACTATCTGTGACCGATTGAATATAAGAATAATAAGCCCCCACCTGAACGGATCGTGATAAAAGCACTAAGCCGACGGCCACCACGGAGGGAACGCACTCATCTCCATCACACGGACAACCACCTTGGCAAGCAACTACACCACTGACGATGTCGACGGTCGCCTGCACCGTATCGAGCGATGCCATCCCCGGGGAGCATCCACGACTCGGAGGAGAGCGAATCCAACAATCGTATCTGAGAGTGCTCTGTTGAATAGACATTGAGTCACGGTTACAGCGGCTCACACCGTGGTTCTATGTTGGTGATGGCGAACATGAGGACAATTTCACGGAACTGTCGATACCAGCTCAGCGCTCGCACGGCATCGCCGAGCGAGCGCTTCGTTGTTGAGTAGGATGTTTCGGCCATCCACCGCTGAGCGTAGCCGTTTGCTCGATAAGCACGTTGTTCGCGGCTGCTTTCGCTGATGAGCCGCGGTAGTGAACGAGGTACTCAACGTCATGTGCAGCGATTTCGTACTCGGTATGCCAGTCTTGGAAGCCGTTGTCGGCGGCGACGGACTGCAGGTCGTCCGCGTTTCTGCGGACGACCTGCGGTCCGGTCTTCGTATCGTGCTTCCACCGTGCTGCGATGTGAACATCGAGAACAGCAAGCGATTCCACATCTGTCAATGTCGTCGCTTTGAGCGTCTGTATCGTCCGTCCGGCTCGCTGTCGGAAGTACGATGACGCACGTCGCCGGTCGAAAAACGTGCTGTCGAGCGCAGCGTGCCCAGACTGCGGGTGCTGCTGCGCGGAAACGCGCAGCAGCGCCCGCCACACCCACATTTTCAGCCGATCAAACGATTTGTAGATCGTCGTGTGATCGGGAAGATCATCCGGATCTAGGTCGAGAGCGTCACGAACTTCGGCCATGTACTTCAGCCGATTTGGCGTTTCACGGTAGCTGCGCTCGTCTTCGACCCGAAAACAGTGAAGGACGACGTGAACCCAGCGGGCGAACCCGCCGCTGGCGGGCTCGCCCGCGTACTTCCCCAACGCTTGTTTAGCTAGGTGACGACACTGCTCGATGAAGTCGAGGATATCGATTTCCATGGTAGGTTCGATTTCCTCGGCTTCACCCTTCTAAACCGGTGATATCGGCTGATAAGATCGCTCTTCAACAGAGCATCTGAGAGGGCTTTCTTATTGTCGGTCCCACTGAGTGCAACCGCCGCACTTTCAGCGACTTGTCTTGCCTTCTCATAACCGACTGGAACGACGAGACAGAGACGCAGTACGATTAGACTCGTTATCCCTATCCACCTCGAATTAATCGTAGTCTTCTCACCGTCCTGCGTTGGTTATGTTGGATAGCGATCATACCGCGGATCTACGAGATCGTCCATCCGATCTACAAGAAACTGATACTCCACCAATGGAGAAGTCGATCGCCAGATACTCAGATGTCGTACATAATAGACTGACGATTCGAATCCGCCCGGCAGGCGCAGCAAACCCACAACGCAGATCTGCTGGGACGCGTACAAGCCCCAAGTTGTGCGTGTCTCACCGTTCCTGTTTTGGTTTGTTTCTCATATCTCCGATAGATAGTGCTACGGCAGTTAGCTTCCCATAGATGTTGGTCATTATTATTCTTATATACAATCGGATACCGGTAGTATGTCCTACTTTCGTCCTGCGGTTTAGTGTTCTTTAGGATGGAGCATGGACATCCTACTATTATCTAGATTCACCCTAGTATGTCGTAGTATCTCAGTAGCATGAGTCACAACTCCTCTCAGATAACGGATCTGTAGTGGCCCCGAGTAAACTGGCTGTTGTCGCGGTCGTCTCAACAAGTTAACTACCTAACTGGTCCTCCACAAAAGGAGTCGTAGATTATCCGAATCACAAAATTACTCAGAATACTGATAGCCAGCTTTCAGCTGATCGAGGATCTCCACAAGCATGGCAGCGATCCCAACCGAGAGAACCGCCCAGAGGACGCCAACAACAGGTCGTGTCAGAAAACCACTAGTACTTGCTGCGAGTCCAGTACACAGTACAGTCAGTGCGACACCAAGGACAACAAAACTCACCCCAGCGTCCCAGGGGTTCGAGAGTCGACCGCCCCGTATCTGAGCAGGGATGACAGCCGGTCGATCAGCGGTGTTCGGAAGTGGCCCCAGCATCGCCTCGGTATCATCTGTTGCGGTCGGATCGTCCATGGTGATCCGGTCACGGATGTTATATGGATGTGTGCGGTCAAACGCCGGGGCGACGTCTTGGTTTGATGCGAGCCCGTACTTTGTGGTTGACCCGTCTTTGACTCGTTCGAGTAGTCCGGCTTTGACGAGGCCATCGATCGTCTTCCAGTAGGTGTCTTTATCTGGGTTTTTTGTATGGCCGAGTTCGAACTGCTTATGTTGGTCAATGAGGTCTTTGAGCGGGAACCATCGTCGGTCTGTCGAGCCGACACGCAGTTGAACTAAACAGAACGCAGTTACCGGATAGAGACTATGGCGCCGTTGTCCGTTACCAGCGATTGATGCGTATCCACCGGTATTGCTCGCAGCTAGGCTTGGGAAGATGTCCTCAATGGTAGTTGCCTCAGACTGGTCAATCTGATCGACGACCCACTTGGGCAACAGCGGTTTCAGATTACACATAAGAGGACGGTCGATATTGAACTGTTCTCCAGACATTATTATCGCGTAGAGCAACGAGCCATATTATATCTTTTTCTGAGTGTACTGAAACATGAACTGCTATGGCATTTTCCCGAGTCTAGACAGCTCTTGCGTTGTTTTAAAGAATTTATTTAATATATATCATTTATTTTCTACGACACTCCTGTGTCGTCTCAGTTCAGTTGGGATTCGCCACCGGCTCGGTCCACTGCGAGTGGTTGTATTCAGGTAGGTAATTGGTCCACCTCAGGCGAGGCGTTTCGACAACGACGACTCACGACTGGAATATCATCGGTACGCTACGAGTGGTATCTCGTATACGATGCCGTTACCGGAAACTCAATCACAAACGCAAATAGCGGCAAATTCATACGTATTAACCGTTTAATGACCTGATTAACCAAATATAAGTGTACTGTACGAATATAAACATAGCGACTAATCAAGGCTCGTCGATCGGTCGGTACGGATTATCTTTTCATCCCCCCTCTTTCGAGCCACACGACACGAGAACGCACACACCGACGGGCGAATCAACATGTCGCAAAGATCTGCCTCAATAGGCGCTAACACAGTAATACACGGATACAAATGTACACTCAACCGAATTCACAGAGACGCCACCGTCAGCTGGTTGCGGCAATGACAACCCACGTGCTGGCGTCAGGAGCACAGGTACCAATTACACGACCACCACTGGGTGAGCAGCAACACCCCACCGATGGCGATGGTGCGCATCGTTGCCAACGGAGCTAATTTCTGGGGAGATGTTCCAGTATGTCTCAAGCAGTGCAGAGCCACCGGACGCGCAGACGCCAGCAGTAGCTCGCCATGGGGCGATCCATTGTTGTCAAAGCGGTGTCGACGATCCCTCACTGCGGATCTCGAGGTCGCTTGCGGGGCCGATCTGTCGAATTATCACCCGCTTCCATCAAGACGCGATCTGGAGATCGACTGAACTGCTCGTCTGTACCGGTGTCGACGTACCGACGATCACATTCCATAGTAGCGGGCTCGATACGCACAATACAGGGTGGATAGGAGATGCTGGCGGAAACCCACCCACCGAATCAACCGAGGAACTTGCAGCACTGTGTATCGAGGAGTTACCGGGCTGGTACGGCGTCGAAATGGGAACGCTCGTACTCGATCCAGTCGGGCTTACTGCAGTGCCGACAAGTCGGCTCGTTGTTCGGGAGGGGTCACCAGCCGCAGCAACACTAGAATCGCTGCTGCGGACAATTTTCACCCGCAACCACAACCGTAATGTCCCGACTCTCTGTCAGCTGCTCATTCGAACGACAGCAATAGACCCGTTTGAGGTAACGCTCCGCGTGGCTGAACTCGGGTCGACGTGTCGTCCACTCGGTCGGCACGGGCTTACATCGTCGCTTACGTCGCCGGTTCGTTGTCCGATCGATGCGGAAACGCCAGCCGAGATCACCTCAAGTCGGTGCTTGGCCGACGACGACTGGGAAACGGAACCCGAATATACTCAAAGTCGGACGCCAGGACTCGCAGCTCGCGACGGGCTCACCCCGGCCTCCCAATCGGCGATGGTCTCTGCACGGCTTCGACGCAGTACCCACGAATTCGCCGCGCTGCTGGAGGGCTCTGCAGGGACTGAGCCGTATGAATCGCTCCCGGTTACGCCGACACTGTCACTGTCACGAACGGAACTGGAAGCGCTGCTGGACGTGACGCCGCATTATGAATCGTGCTGCTGGCCGTCGAACCTGCCACGGTCTGAGCCGCGATTCATCCGTGAGACGACTCATACGCATGCTGCTGGGACGGACCATACCTCGGTGTTAGCTGGTCCCTCCCAAACGATGTCCCAGAGTGGCGTCCAAGACGGGACCTCGATCATTGACTTTGTCGACGGGTGGCTCGCGGAACGTGGGATCTCCCCGGAGTCGGTTACCGACCGGTCGCGTGGTGACCCGCATTTTCGGGGACATCCGCACGATGAAAATGGTCCTGTCGTGGTGGTTGATCCGAATCATGACGGGGCAGCTGATGTCCTCACGACCGCCGGCGAACTCATTATGACGGCCAATCGGGCGCGTCGGCAAGATGCGCATTTGCTCGTCGTGACACCCTCAGAACAGACGGCCGAGTGGGCCCGCGACGTGCTTACGGCCCCATTTGTCCGCCGTCGTGGCGACGACTACCAGCTATATACACTTCCGATGTGCGTCTTCAACAAGCGTGGGAAGTTCATCTTCACCCCCCGGCGGTCAGCGCCGCTGTACTGGGCTGTCTCCGATGACGGTCACCGGGTGTTGTATCATGGCGACCACCGTCTCGCATCGGGACCGGCGACCGCACCAATCCAGTCGTACTCATTCGAGACGCCGCGAGTGAAAAAACAGGACGGATCACTGGTCCTCACGACTCCTGACGGTGCTGTCCGATCACGGTTCGCTTCGAGAGAGGCGCTTGGAGCGGAGTATCGACCTGTTCCTAATCCTATCTTGCCGATCCGACCGCTGTTTTGTACAGACGTCACGGTCGTCTCCCAAGCTGGGAGCTCCCTCCGTGAACCACCTGCACCACTACAACAGATCGAGGAAACGGGCCAGCGGCGATGCGAAGCACACTTACAACATGCGCTAACGGAGTTTGTTGAGCTGTACACTCAAAAGACGCATACGCGAGCTCCTGGGGACGAACAGAGCGCCCCACGATTCGCCGAGCGCTTCCGGAATTGGTATGATGGACACTCGACTCGGTCACCGCCGAGTAAGCTGGGTGTCGCTGACCTGATACCGCGGAGTTGGGGGCGAAACAGTATTACTGACGCTGGCGCGCTGACCCGCCATTCGTGGTGGACGCCTACTGAAACGCTCTCACTTCCGCTCGCACACGGCCAAGCCGGCAAGAGAGCGACCACAGCTAACCATTCGCAATCAAACTGAACAATATATGATACGCATACAACATAATCAGATCGACGTACAGCGCGGCAGTCGACAGATTCCACGGGGAATCTGTCGATTGCGTTCTCAGGCTGCTATCTCGACCCGACAAATAACCCAGCACTGGCGAGGCAGCCACCGCTCATTGCTGAGCATGGTTGTCTGTGTCAATTCACCGACTCGCCGGCTTCGAACGGACACCAACCAATGAATCAACGTTCCAATATTAGCACCTATATCGATGAAGACGGCACTCAACGGGTATGTCGGCTTGGTGCTGTCAGACTGATGTTTCCCGGACTTGCCGACGACGCCGACGACCGCCAACTCGAACGGTTGCTGACGTTTGATGATGTCGCTGAAGACATCCTCGACGAGTACGGGATCGACCTGCTCGAGTTGCTGACGTGGCCGGGGGAACTCCAACAGGAGTATTTTCTTATCGGTCACAGTGACCAACAGACGGCCGATTCGCATATCGAGCATCCGGAGGAATCAACCTCGGATACCGCCGATGACGCTGCGAGTACTGCCGATAACCAGACGACACTGCCAGCGGTAACTGACGGTGGTGACGACGATGACGACGGCCCGGGATCGTCGGACGGAGAGCCATCGCAGCCGGTTTCAGACGGGAGAGATGGCGACCGAGACACGCGAGCTGAACGCATCAAAGCGATCATCGACGACCACTACGGCGATCGCATCGGGACACAGATCTGTGCCATTGATCTCGGGCCGGTCGGAAAGATGCCGGTCCCGACAAGCCGACTCCTCCAGCCGAAGAACTTCTCTTTCGACCGGCCAGACACCGCCAAAACGTACGCCTCGGCTGAACTCGTTCACGAACTCAACAAGGACCGTGTTTCGTATCTACACCAGAGCTTGTTGGAGCCGGCCGGCTCCTCAAAACCACAGGACTATCTCGTTTCCTCGCGGCTTGCGCCGTTTGGAACGAGCCATGGAATTGTCACCGAAGATGACCTCACGCGGCATCTCGAGGCAGATAACGAGTACCGGATCTCGAACTACGTACCCGGTCCGTCCAAAGACAATTGGTCGCTACCGATAGACGCGCATAAACGCTACGCGAATAGACAAACCACGCATCCATCGCAACTCGAACAGCTTGATGAGATGAGTCTTCGTGATGGACCGATCGAAGCAGTTGCTGCGGGCTTTCCTGAGTATCGAGCACTGCTTGCAGGTCGAATCCACAACGACGATCGGTATGAAGAACTCTTCGGAGTCTTCGGACGGATCCCAATCACGAAATCGATGCTCGGCCATTTCTTCACCATCTTGCCCGCGTACTTTGAGGTGAGTTCGTTCGGTCGGCTCACTACTGTCGACGAACCGGAGATCTCGACGGAACGACTCGGCAGTGATGCCCCCGGAACCCGACAGTCGTATGGAACGGATCGTGCAGAAGATTCGACGACAATGGCCGCTGGCTCTGATGAAGAGTCAGACAAGCATAAAGAGTTGGTCATTGAACGGATCAAGTTTCTGCTCCGGCATGGCCACAAAATTCTCGCTGTTGATCAAGACGTCATCACAGTCGATCTCGCGGATCCTGATCCAACAGAGACTCAATATCTGGACGGCGAGTCTCGACCTGATATTGTGAGTAAAAAGGACGGGACGATCCACTTCCATGAGATCGAAGTCGAAAACGACTCGAAGCCGGCAGCGCTGCTCACGAATCTCGCGCGGGCCGACTATCACGATCACCCTGTCCATGTCATCACCGAATCACAGTCTGAAGCACAGGGCAAACTGTGGTCGGATCCGCCCGAAGCCAAAGATGGGCCCGTGAGTATGACGTTCAAACGCACCGATGAAGAGGGGACTATTACCTATAACCAACGGAACGATGTCTCGACTGGAGACTGTTGGTATCTACTGCCTCGAGACCTCACCGAGTCGACGTGGCGAGTGTTGCCGACGGATACCGCCCAATTGGTTGGCCCAGGTGGATCTATCCTCGCAGAGGGCGATATCGAAGAACCGGTTCAGTCGTATGAATTTCACACCCCCTGTGTCAAAAAAGATGGCAGCGAATGGGTGCTTGAGTCAGCCTCTGGTGAGGAACTTCGTCGACGACGAACAAAGGATGCTGCCGCAAGCGGCTACACGTATATTCGGAAGCCACTCATTCCAACGCGATTCGAGTATCTTGAGAACACGACCGTCGAGTTCCAGTCTGAAGATGGGTTCACCATCTTTCGGAAGCCACCCCTGTGGGAACAGCCACAGCAAAGTGCCTCAATTCGGTATGAGGAGGCTGCGAAAGCGTTCGTTGAGCTAGTCACGATTGAACAGGCAGATGCTGAGATTCCAATTCCCATGCTCCGACGACGGTTCAAAACATGGTACAACGAACAGACAGACTTGAAAGAGCCGAATGAAACGTGGTTTGGGCGCGCTCTGCGTGCCTACTTCGAGGTTGACGACGAGGACGACCACAACAAAACCTTGGTTAATCGGACCTTCCGGTTCACAGAGGGACTCGTCTCACCGGATCTATCTTTCATCAAGGACGACGAGTAGTATCTCTAGGGACTGTAGATTCGAGCGGATAGTAATCTTTCTTTTTGTCCATCCCAGGGAATTAGTATGCCGTGGTTCGGCCGAGTTCTCCGGGTGCTCAACACCGAGAAAAGCGGGCAGATAACTTCTGACCGTAAGTGGGGTGGATCACTGAGGGTCTGATTAGGTTAACTACCTCACCCACGGTGACGTGGGGCTTATCAGCGAACTCGATTTGAGCTGACGTCAATTGGACGAGACGAATCCACGGTTCGGTATCACCCCTTCTAGCCTCAGGGCGAGTTGGCTGTCGTCCGACGCTGAGACAGCTGTATCCCCCGACAGATGTACCGCCAGCGAACATGCTTTCTCGCGGATTCTCCAAACTAGGAGTGGGTCACTCCGAAGGTACGCCTGTGGAGACTGTGCTCGCGACCGGAACAGCGGATGTCCCTGTGACCGCCGAGGCTGCTGACGATTGCCCGATCTGCTCAAGTTTGATCGCGACAACTCGCTCACCAGCCACGGATGCTGTCCTCCGCGATCCGGCCAATCACGGCACGCTGTCGGCGGCAAAGGTTATCTAGACGAGATGGCGACAGCGGAACGAGCGAGCGCAATGATTGCGCTTGCGAGCGACATCTATGCTCAGATTCTCAATCCTGTCGGGGTGTCCCACGAGTGTCTGTGTAGGTGAGTTCTGTAGAGCTGACCCGGGAAGTTTTCACAATGTACAATTAATTAGCTATTATGAAAAGAGCAGGAGTAGTCTTGGACTTTCCGTTTCCCGAAGAGCGGGTGTTCCGCTATCAGGCAATGCAGGATATCCTCCATCACCTCGTGAACAATCCATTCGAGGAGTTCACACAGCAAGAACTCGCATCGATCACAGGAGCGGATGTCTCGTCGGTTTCCCGTTCAGTCACCCTCCTTGAGAAACTCGGTGTGATCGTTGTAAACGACCAACGACCTGCTCAGATCACAGTCGATGCCGATCATCTTCAGCGATCAGATCCCATTTTTTCGATACCACAGCCGAAGTTCCGGACGCCGATCCAGTCCTATCTTGATGATCTCAGGAACCGAATTCAAGCGAGTGAGGAAATTGACGAGCTCGTCGGGACCATTCTTTTCGGGAGTGTCGCTCGTGGAACAGCAGACCGGCGAAGCGACATTGACCTACTTGTCATTGTTGATGGGGATCTCACCTACGGACGGCGCATCTGTACCTCGCTCGCGCGTGAGGTTGAAGACAAATCATTCGACGGTCATCGATACGAATTTGAAGTTCTCGTTGAAACGCCAGAAACAGCGATCTCACACGGAGCTGAACTCTCCGACCTCTTTGATGAGGGATTGGTTCTCACCTCTTCTCCCCAGCTACAGGACCTGCGGCAAGACATTTATCGTCGGTCTCAAGCGGGTGCGTGAGCCGCCTCGGGGTCAAGTGGTTCGAGACGCGGAGCGTCTCGTCATCACGGAAATCAAAGATTTTCGGACGACCCCGAGACACTCGGCCTGCTTCACTGTAAAGAATACACTCGCGAAACCCGTTACTGGGTAGCTAGTTTGTCAACCTAAATCTAGTAACCCATATATACGATTAGGCTTGTAGTATACATATATGATTTCAAATGCCGAGCTTGCTGTGATCGACGCACTGAGCACCGGCCGCGAAGCGACACCAGCCGAACTCGCGACAGAGATCGAGTATTCACAGGCACACATCTACGAAGTGCTCGATACGTTACACGCAGCGGGACTCCTCACCGAAGCCCGTGGCCCAAACAACTTGCGTCGCGTCTCCGTCACGGATCATCCGGTCATCGAAACATATCGTCGGCTACGGGCGAAACTCGGACATATCGAGTGGGCTGACCTCCTTACACCCGCCACCCTTCGAGTGTGCTGGTTTCTCGACGAACCACGTCGCGTCACAGACATCGCAAAACGACTGAATATCACTCGGCAGAGCGTCCACAAAGCGCTGTCCCCACTCAAGGATCGAGCGATGCTGTCCCCGTCCGGTCCCGAGTACGCGGTGAGTGATGATCTCGCGCCACTGCTGTCGTTCACTCAGGCCGTCGTGACCTTCGAACACCGATCGCGGGCACGAGAGATCGCACCCAGTGCGACTATCGAATGGTGCGACCCAAAACGAGCACTCATCCGTGTACAGACTTCGGAAGATACAGCGGCGCTGCTTGACGCACCTGATTGGCAGGTAACTGGACTCGGTCGGTTCGAGGAGTACGGACTACAGTTTTTCCTCGCAGGTGAACCTGCATTCTGGTATACACCCAACGAAGAACTCACGCCTGTCGATATCGTGTGTCACACGCTCGTCCTCAATAGTGAATCTCGCCGCATCAGTTATGCGATGTTGTTGATCGACAAGTTGGATATCGACCGAGAGAAACTCACAGACACAGCAACGTGGTATGATCTAGAGGCAACAGTCGCTACAATGTGCCAGGCAGTTCAGGGCGAGTTCGACGGTTCACAGGATCCTCCCGTCGTCTTGCCGAGTGAATCAGAATATATCGCGCTCAAAGAACAATACGGAGTAGTATGACTGTATTCAGTGGCGGCCAGGCGATCAAAGAATTTCTGTCGGAGTTCGACAATTGGCTATCGGAGTCTGTGACTGTGTATCTCCTCGGCGGGTCGGCAATGACACGGTGTGAGCGGAAGCCCACCCATTCACGGGTGGGTGTGAGCGGACACTCCGACTCAACAATCTACTGTCCTATTGCCCGGTGGTAATTCCCACCGCATCTACAGCCTTTACAATCCAGTAATCCCACACTATTCGCGGTAATGCGGCGGGTCAACATCTTCCGAGTCAGCCCCCTCTCGGAGAGAGACGAGCTGATCCTCTACGAGGTGTTGGACGCGTCCGCTGCGCTGTGGAACGAACTCACCTACCACCGCCGCCAACACTTCTTCAACAATCGAGACGTGTGGAACGTCGACGCCGACGAATACCGTGTGAAGTACAAGGGTGTCCTCGGCTCCGCCACCGCTCAACAACTCATCCGCAAAAGCGACGAGGCGTGGCGGTCGTTCTTCGCCCTCATGGAAGACGGCGAGAATCCCTCGCCGCCCGGGTACTGGAAGGACGAGGATAGCGGAGAGCGCACGCTCCAGACGCTCATCCGCAACGATCAATACACCCTCAAGTGGGGCGAGCGATCGCGGCTGGAGATCCCGGTCGGACACGACCTCAAGGAGAAGTACGGTCTCGGATACCACGAGCGACTTCGACTCGAAGCACGTGGGAACCCGCGGTGGGAAGGAAGTCAGGGCCGGTTGGAACTGGTGTACGACAAGGACGCCGAAGCGTTCAGGGCACGACAACCCGTCTCCGAAGCTACTCCTCGACGGGACGAACCACTGGCCGCCGCCGCGGGCGACGACGGGGTGGTGGCAGCCTTGGACATCGGCGCGAACAACCTCGTCGCCGTCACCACAACCACCGGCTACCAACGTCTCTACCACGCACGCCCCCAATTCCACCGCTTCCGTCGCACCACCAATCAGATCGCCGCCCTCCAAGAACGCCTCGAGTACGGTACGTGGTCAAGCCGGCACATCCGCCAGATGTATCGGCGGCGCACCGAACACGTCCGTCACCTTCAGGACGCCCTCGTCCGCGATCTTGCGGAGTGGTTGGCTGAACACGGTGTTGGCGAGGTGATCGCTGGCGACCTCTCGGACGTGCTGCAGGAGCACTGGTCGGCGCGGGTGAACGAGAAGACCCACCAGTTTTGGAGTCACGGCCGCTTCCGCCGCCGCTTACAGGAGGTGTTGGAAGGCGAGTACAGCATTAGGGTGCGAGAGGTCAGCGAAGTCGGTTCCTCCTCTACGTGTCCGGACTGCGGCAGCGAGAACATACACCGTGAGGGCGACCTGCTCACGTGCTACGACTGCGGTTTCGAGGGGCATTCGGATTTGGCGGCGTCGGAGAACTTGCTGATAGTGAACGACGGGTCGATGGCTCGGCCCGCGGTCTCCCGAGAGAACACGACGGAGAGGGCACACCGATCGGTGGCCCGCCTCGAGTGGAACGATCACCGCTGGCGACGGCGGGATCACTCGACCAAAGCGGAACCCGAAAACCAGAGTACCCACGGCGACGCGGGGAAATTTGCCTCCGGTGGCGCAGGCATCGCCTGAATCACCCACGCGGAGGAATCCCACGGCTGAAGCCGTGGGAGGAAGTCAAAGTACAGGGACTGAGAGACCAAACTGAGGATATCGATCTTACAGTGGGGGTAATCTCTGAATTCGAGCATGTACACCAGACGCTTACGTCGCAGGGGTTCACGGTCATCGACGAACCAACGGAGTCGTTCGAGGGCGTTAGGAAAACCGTCGAACTGTATCACGAAGAGCGCGGGTTTCGGATCGATCTCTTCGAACGGCAGATCGTTGGGAAAGTCTGGATCACCGATCGGATACACGACCGGGCCAAAGAGTTCTGGACTGGGAAGCACGTGACAGTACTCATCCTCTCAGATGAGGATATGTTCCTGCTCAAAGCGGTCTCTGGCGGTGACGTGGCGAGTGGCCGTCGACGTGATATCGAAGATATGCGGAAATACGCCCAGCGTGGGTTGAACTACGAGGTGATTTGGAACGAGATTGATGCACAGCGACCATTTAATACCGGTACGACTGAAGCACGACAAATCCGGGATCGCTCACATCCGCTGTTTGCGATCGAAATGGCCGTGAGTTCTCTCTCCGGACTGCCGAACACGTTCACCACCCAGATCGAAGAATTTACGACGGAGTTCGAAGTCGAATATACGATTCTTGGTGCTCTCGACGCTGATATCAACGACATCGAAGTGATTGGAGAACGAGTCCTCGCAAATGTACAAACTCTGTCGGAGGATCACGCAAGCGCCGTCGACGAAGCGGTTGACCGACTTATTACGAAACAGGTTATCAAGCGGGACAGGAATATGATTCAGCTCCGGTGAGGAAGCGCTTCAGCCCCGGTTGTTGTTTCCCGTCTCGTGAATGATTCGGTGGATAGCTTCGACGAACGATTCACGACGGCTCTAGCACCCCTACTCCCTAAAATCGTACTCGCTCTCGCGGGCACTGACGTATGTCGTGTTGCCCTCTCGATCTGGGACGTAACACGGACCGTCACCGGCCCTGTAGAATACGGGTGCCTCGATGTCGAGGCTGGTTTTCCGATGGAGCAAGAGCGGTAGTCGGTCGCGCAACTCCCGAATGGGCGGTTCCCGCCGCGCGTAGAGTGTGCCGCGTGGTGGTCGGCGTTTCGTTAACGGTCGGAGACGATCTTTCCAGAGATCCGGTTCTGTGAGAATCCGGACATCGAGTTGTTGGGCCAACTTCCACGCGCCCGCGGTCACGTGCCGGGCGATAGCGAGGACAGGCATCGCTCTCGCGAGGGCGGCCCGGAGGGCGATCGCTTCGACGGCGTCACGCTGGACGGGTGTGGTGTGCCAGTCTTTACACTCGACGACGAGGAAGTCCGTGGGGTCACCGCGGAATTCGTCGCGGCGCGCGATGACATCGGTTTCGAGCCCGAAGAGCTGCTCGTTGCGGGCTGTGGTGTACCCCCACTCCTCAAGGGTGTCAGCGACTTCCTCTTCGAACCAGCGCCCGTTGGTTGGATCGTGATCTGGATCGGTCGTCTCGTCAGGCGTGCCGACGGTGTCAATCGCATCAGTCAGGTCGCGAGTGTCGTCACTCATCGGCTTGCTCCTCCACGATGGCGGCTGCTTCGGCTTGGACGGCCGCTTCTTCGAGGGCAGTGGCGATCGTTTTGGCTTCTGCTGGGGACAGCACCGCGTAGATGACGTCACGGTCGTCACCGAAGCTGAGCGTCACCCGTGTGTCGTCATCAACCGTATCGATTTGGATGCTGCCGAGCATCTCCGGCGGGCGGTCGCGTCTGATGACCGTCTCCAGATCGAGTGCGGGCTCGTTCATTGCTGGGTCCCTCCATTAGGGTGGGTCGGTTGCGGCGTTGCGGCTACTGTCGTTGGGGTGGTTGGTGGTGTCATTATGTCGGGTTGTGGATGCGATTGATCGTGGCTGTGCGGCTGTCGGCTGTCGGTAGGCATGAGTATCGGACACATGGTGTCGTGAGCGGTGTCGATGGGGACGGTGGCGATTGATATTGGCGGGCGTCTGTCCCAGCCAGCGCGAGAGCGCCACCACGTGTGGGCTGGGCCCAGAATGGACGGCCTCGTGGAGGTAGGTGACTGTCGGTGCGTCGACGACGAGGTCGCGGGCTGGTCGCTATGGTACGGAAGCCACGCTGTCACCGGTGGTATCCGCTGATCCAGTGAAACTGACTCCATCGTCGTCCACCGACGGTGGCCGTCGATCTGGACGGCGTGAACGCGGTCGAGAGCTTGGACGTCTTCCAGCCGACGGTCATAGCTGCTCGCGGAGATGTCGGCCTGCTCGATCAGCGCGGTCCGACCGAGCGAGCCGTCGGCTTGGAGTAGGGTGGCGTACAGCTTGGTCGCTGTCGGCGTGAGCTTCGGGCGGAAGCGTGTTGCCGGCAGGGTGGCTGCCGCGCGTTCAACGTCGGCCGGTGTCGGTGTTTGTGCTTCGGAGAGCGCCCACAGGAGACTCACGACGACGTCGTACGGACACGCCCGGCGGGTGGTCTCCGATGGGCCGAATGAGCGGAGACAGAGCCGGACGAGTCGCTGTTTCTCACGGGGCGACCACTGGGTGTTGTGGGCTGTCGCGATCTCGTCGATCACCCGTCGGATGGCGGGGTAGGTGGTGCCGTCGACGACGGGGATCTCGAGGGTGGGTGCAGCTTCGGTCCCGTCGGCGACCGCGTCTCGGACGGTAGCGAGTTCCTCGCGAAGGGCCGTGGTGATCTCATCGTGGAGCGCCGTGGCCGTTGGGCCGGCAATGACCCACGACATCGTGAGATCTAGCTGTGCGTCGGGCTCGACTTCGTAGGGGAGTCGCCGGCACAACTTTGTAGGTCGGTCTTCGAACAGCAGTCGATACCCCGAGTGGATCCCGTAGGTGGACTGTTTGGGGACCGTCTTGGCGAGAAACTTACAGAGGTTCTGGAGGCGGGTGGTGGAGCGTGCGAGAGTAGCCGTGTCCGGAACCCGCAGTGTGGTCGTGAGATCGATTCCGGCTGCGTGATACAGCTGGGTGGCCGACGCGATGAGCCCGTGGAGATCTTTGAAGAGCTCGCTGCGGGCAGCGGTGTCGTTATTCTCTGTGAGTTCAGCCACTCGGGACAGCAGGCGATCCCGAACGGTCGTGATTCGCTCGCGCCACGCCTCGTAGGTAGTCTCGGCGTCGCTACACCAGCCAACTTGGCGGCCACGACGCAGCAGGCGACCGACTGCGTACTCGTGGGTGTCTTCGTCGAGTGCCTCGAACTTGTGGCCCAGTCGTTCCGGGGTGAGGATCTGCGAGAGTGCCTTCTCGCTGAGTAAGGCTCCTGCGAGACGTCCCAGGGTAGCTACGGGCCCGCCCCACTGGAGGACGACGAGCGTCTCTGTCTCGGTGTGGCTGAGGTACGCAACGCGGCCGTCCTCGAGGGTCGCGGGCTGGTCACCGACGAGGGTGATGGCGTCGTCGTGGGCAACCGTGGCGAATCGGTCGTGGAGTCGGCTGGCCGGAGTACTGTTGGGGCCGGTGAGCCACTGAACGTAGTCGGCAGCCGTGTCCGGAGTGCCGGTCGCCGCGACCCACTCGTCTGGCGGTGTCGCCTCCGGGCCCCCCGGCCGCCGGGGCGACACTGTACTTGTAGCGTAGTGAGGGGTTGGAGTAAGTCGCTCGTCGAGCCGGCGCTGATCCGGGTGGATGAGCTCGTAATCGTCATCGAGACACGCTCTGGTAGCCCGCTGGCCCAGATCGGTGAGCTGGACCGTGTGCTGCGTTCCGCGACGATTAACGGTGACCAGCCCGCGCGTTTCGAGATCGAGAACGTACCGACTGACGGTTCCGGCTGCGATATCGATTGCGTCGTCGGCGCTGAGGTCGTCGTACCGGCGGGCGTGCGTTGTCGTGAGATTCCCGAGGAGTCGGCGTTTGCCCGGTTCGGTATCGAGATCGCGGACGACGTCCCAGGCGGCCTCGGGAGTCTGTTCGCGGTGGGTGGTGTGGGGAGACCGATCCCGGCTCCCAGTAAGACCGAGATGGTACTCCGTCCAGTTGGGATACCGCCTCGACAGGTGACGGTGGAGTGCGGGCGAGACGACGACGCGAACGTCGAACCCGGCGGCAAGCACGGCGATCGCCGCGAGTGCGCGGACTCCCGTCCGGCGGTCGTCTACCTCGGTCCACGCCTCGCCGTCCAATTGGAGAATGAGGACGGTGGGCTGAGCGTCGAGTTCGCGATGGAGCGCGACCGGGCCTTTTGCGAGCGCGCCGAGGCTGGCGTTCACTGGGCCGCGGCCCGTGCCGATCGCGGTAACGGTCTCGGAGAGGTTCGCGTGGCGCTGGTGATGGTACGCCGACAGGGGCTCAGTGTCCGTATCGTAGGTGAGCGCACGCGCGGTGATCGCGCGGACGTACGCGACGGCTTCGGCGACGTCGTCGGTCCACGTGTTGTCTGTGTTCGACCACTCCGGGTGGAGGCGGGTGAGAAATTGTGAACTCGCCCGCCATCGATCCTCGGTAGTGGTGGTGTCGCGGATGGCGCGTTCGGTGTGCGGTGTGAGCTTCTCGAGGAGGTCTGGAAGCCACTCGGTTAGGCGAGGTGACACCGCGGGACAGCGAATACCGTCGGTGGGAACGCCTGTGGGGCTGACGAGCCGAACCCCTCGGCTAGGGGTCGCGGGTTGGCGTGACTGCATTAGTGATCACCAGGAGGTGGGGGTCTGGTGGATCACTGTGGTCCCTCGTGGGATGCGCCACCATCAGAGCGAGCCCGTTCGCGAACGGCGTCGAGTAGTGAGGGTGGCTCCTCCGATGGTGAGTGGATTGGATCCCGTGGGGTTGGCGCGTCCGCGTGGACGTGTGGGGTTGTACTCGTCGTCGGGCTCGTGACGACGGCGGTCGGATCCAGCAGGACGACCGTCGTCGATTGGATCTGGGTGTTCGTACACGTCCCAACGTGACCCGTGAGGACGTACTCGCGAACACCACGGGTGAAGACGGTCGGGTGTTCGTGGGCATCCGACCCGCACATGATGTAGCCGATCGCGTACGCGGACTCGCCCGCAGCCCGGTAGGCGTAGGCGGTGATGTCGTCGCCCTCGTTGAGGGTGCGGCCACAGACTTGGCAGGCGGGGTGGGTATCCAGCGGGATGCGCGCGAGTTGCTGGCGATCTGGGAGTTCGTCGGTGGATCGGGTCATTCGTTCCCTCCCTCGCTGGTGGTGATGCCAGCTTGCCACGCTTGGCGGGCGGAGAGTGCGCGTCGGGCAGATTCTGTGAGTTGGTACCCTTTTGAGTCGGCGGCGGTGACGAAGTCGCGTTCAATGAGTCCTTCGAGTGCGTCGCAGACCTGGTTGTGGTTGATACTCTCGGTGTAGTAGTCGGAGAGTGCTTGGTGGAGTTGGTTACTCTCACAGGGATCCGTCTGTGCGAGTATCCAGAGCAGGTCGCGGTGGACGGCTGAGAGATCGGCGACCGGGTGGGTTGTGTCGCTCTCGGTGTGGGAGCTACTCATTATGTCCCTCCGCGGTATTATTGCTACTGCTGTGTGTCCTCGCACACGTTGTACAGATCGGGGCATCTAGGGTAGCGTCATACCCGTCGGCCTCGGTAGTACAGAGAGTACAGGTGGTACTGTTCGATCCGCCAGTCGTCTCGCAGGGCTTAAGCCCCGCAGTTGCCAGCATTAGCATGGTTCTGTGATCGGGCACAGAACCCGTCCCGGCTGGGTGCTACAACACCGCAGCCGGGGTTTCTACGCTTTCTCACGAGCCGAGGGTTCGTCGCTGGGCTCTGTGAGTCCCAATAATATCGCTTGTAACTTATAGGTTCGGATAGTGTCTAACATAAATGGAAGTTCTAGACTACACTATCCGAACTCATTACACACATCACGATAGAAGTGGTAACTATGCTGCGGCACTCTGGAAATTGGATGACGTTGGTTGATGATCGAATTTTAGAATATCTTCATGAGAATGAGGCTGCATCACCCACAGAGATGATGAAAGGTGGTCCAATCAAATTTAGTCGAGCATATATCGGTAGGCGATGTAAAAAACTGAAAGAAGAGGGTTTACTCCGCGAAATTAGCGATGCAACGTATGTGATTACAGAAGATGGTGAAGCATATCTTAAAGGCTATCTAGATACTGAGGATTGGCAGTATATTGACGAAGGAAGCCACATGGATAGCGATCATAATTAGACTGAAAATGCTGTTACTGACCATTGAGTGTAGCCCTTACGTCTAGATTGTGTATCTTGAGGATCAGACGACACTCGCTCTTATGTAGAACTGTGAAAAGACTGTATAGTTACACGTTCTCCAGTCGCGATCGACTCGCCGGCACGAGATGCCCCCTGTTTCGTCTGATTTCTCCTAATTATAGGCCCACAGTCGATATCGAGCCGCTTTCCGCACGCTCTCTCGTTGCCACAAGTTGTCGACTCCACCAACGATCAGGTACCTGCGGCCAGTCACAGACGGACGAAACGTACTCTCCTCGTACAGGAGTCATAAAGTTACTCTCACCCCGTAGACGTACGTCGGCCGGATCGACTCCACCGAACTACGAGTCGACGACAGCCTCGCTCGCGTCCGCTTCCTCCGTTTCCTCCTCTTCGCTCACGGCGTCGGCGAGTTCATCGAGTCGCTCCTCGGCTCGATCTCGGTCTTCGGGGTACCCGACATCGATGCGCCAGCCGTCCAGCCGGATCGCGTCGATCGTGCGGCCGGACTGGATGAGGAGATCGATCGCGTCGGGAAGCTCGTACTCGCCGCGGTCGGAGGGCTGGACGAGGTGACACGCGTGGAAGATGGCGGGCGTGAACGTGTAGAAGCCGGTCATTACGAGGTTGCTCGGCGGATCGTCGGGCTTCTCGACGACCTCGACGACCTCGCCGTACTCGTTGGTGTCCAAGACACCGTACCGGGAGGCCTCCTCGTAGGGGACCTCTTCGACGAGGAACGCGGCGTCGGCGCGCTCCTCCTGCTGACGGCTTGCGACGTCGCCGAGGTTCCCGCGGAACACGTTGTCGCCGAGCATCAGCATGAACGGGCCGTCGATGTGGGGTTCCGCCTGAAGGATGGCGTGAGCGAGACCGAGCTGTTCGCGCTGGTGGGCGTAGGTGATTGGGACGCCCTCGTACTCGTCGCCGTAGCGATCGATGATCTGCTCGGCCTTGTAGCCGACGACGACGACGAGTTCGGTCGCGCCCGCGTCGATCAGGTTGTCGAAGACGTCCTGAATGAGCGGCGTGCCGTTCACTTCGACGAGGACCTTCGGTTTGTCGTCGGTGAGCGGTCGGAGTCGCGTGCCCTTGCCAGCGGCGAGTACGACTGCTTGCATGAGTAGGCGGTGTTTGCGGGGTGGGAAATACTTTGTCGTCAGCGATCCGGATCTGAGAGTCGGAGAGTATCACCAATCGCTGTGATCGCCGGTTAGGTACTCTCGGTAGTCCGGGTCTGTGAACGTGAACGTCGCGAAGAAGGCTAACTCGTGGGCGCGGGGATGTCGTCGCGCTCCTCGCCGAAGAGGAACTCGTAGTAGTAGCCGAGGCCTCGACAGGTGAGCATCGCGAACGAGAGGAACGCGAACGCGAGTCGCGTGGCGAGAGACAGTTCGTCGCCTTCCTCGTCGTCGTTGCCCGATCCGCTCGGTCGCGGCGGGATTCCTGGGGTGCCGTAGCGTTCCGGGTAGTACCGTTGCTTCTGGCAGAAGCCGCGACCGACGCGGAAGTTCTTCTTCGCGAGCGATTCGAACCGCGTGCGTGCGGGATGGTAGACGACTGCGTCCTCGGCGTAGCCTTGGTCGTAGCCCGCCTCGTGGACGCGCTCCCCGAACTCGCGGTCGCCGCCGGAGATGAGTCGGGCGTCGAAGAAACCGACCTCCTCGAAGACTTCGCGACGGACGAGGAGGGCGCAGGTAGGGGCGTAATTCTCGTTTTCGAGGTACTGTTTTACCGGGAATCCGGTATGTGCGTTGTATCTGCCGACGAGCGTGTCTTCCGGGAGTGTAAGTTCGACGTTACAGCCGAGGTAGTCGACACCCTGTTCGTCCATTGTTGCGAGAGCGGTTTCGAGCCAGTCACTGTCAACGGTTTCGTCGGCGTCGAGGAACGCGAGTACGTCGCCGTCAGCGTGTTGGAGACCCGTGTTTCGGGCGGCGTAGGAGCCTTGTATTTGTCTCTCACAATAGGATCTGATACGAGGATTGTTCGCTGTAAACGATTGGATTATCTCTGAAGTGTCGTCAGTAGACGCGTTGTCTACTACAACTACTTCACTAATACTATCTTGCCGGAGAATATGATCAAGTGTATTGTTTATTCCCTCTGAATCATTGTAAACGGGGATGATTATTGTAAACTTCGGTTGAATATCACTCATAAAATACAATTCAGGTATTGTTCTTTAATAAGCCGTAGTCAGCATATTTTTGAGTTATACTTTGACAAAAGGTCTCCCATGTAGGCACAGCAGATTTATTCGGCTTGTGTTCTGAGTTATCCAGTAAAGATTCAAATTTCTGACTCCACTGTGAAACATCAGGGGGCACAACAGACACTCCTGGTTCTCCTTCAACAATTTCTCGAACCATAGTATCTGTCGATATTGCCACTCTTGCGCCAGCAACGTACGCTTCTAGTGGAACAAGACCGTATGCGACCCAAGCAGGATGGGCCAGTAAATCAGCCGCTACATAATACTCTGGTAGATCTTTTTCAGGAATATACCCCGCGAAAACAACAGAGCTCTCAATACCGACTTTTGAGACGAGTGACTTCAGTTTGTCTTCCTCCTTACCAGACCCACCAATGACCAATGTAACATCTTCTCGACCAGTCCGTCTACAGAACTCGGCAAATGATTTAATTAGTAATGTGTTTCTTTTTCTTCGATCCAGTCGACCCACATTCAAAATCATATGATCCGTATTGATATTTGGGAGTTCTCTTGGTTCAATATCAACACTAATCTTGAACCAGTCTTGACTGACGCCAGGTCTGACAACCTCTGGGTCAATTTCGTAACAAAACGATAGTTCAGATGCGACTCTGTCTGTGAGGGTTGTAACGATTTCACTCTCCTGTAGAGCCTCTTGACGGAGTCGTTCACGACACTCGTAGTATAACCGTTCTATAGGGGTGCTGTGGTAGTCCTGAAACGTAGCATGACCATCAATAGACGAGATCTGTTGCTGATACCCTTCTTTTCGGGTATGTGGTTGTAATTTTGGATTATCGTCGAACCAGAAGGGTGATCCATTCACATGGCATGCGTAATTAATATCTGTGCCTCGAGTAGCAAGATATACCTCAATGTCTTTGTAGTGAGAAATAACGAAGTCTAAACCATCCTTCAGAATTTGCGATCGGATATCACGAACTTGTTTTAGTCGGTCTGTCTTTGGAACGTTTAATACCCTACCGCTATTGGGTATTTCTTGTATAGCTATATTATTTACTCCGACAGATTCACGAAAGTTTGGATAGTCCTTTTCAGGGTATATACGAACGGTATGGCCCCTTTCTCTGAGATCGCGGGCCTGTTCAAGAATTAAGCGTTCTGCACCACCAGGAGAGAGTGAAAGAGTAACCAATCCAATTTTCATTAGTTGCGATAAGATGTTCACCCAATAAGTAATTTCTTGAATTACACCAGATAGTGGTAGTGAAAAATATAATAGTACTTATATATTTTCTTCAATTAGTTTGTCGATTGTTTCCCAAATATACTCTAACTTTTCTTCGGTCATTCTGTGGTGATTTCCCACAAATAGTCCATTCTCATGGATATGCTCAGAGTGCTCAAGATCTCCCTCTACTCGATGCGGAATCGAGTCGAATACTGGTTGCCTCGCCATGTTACCGGCGAGTATCGGCCTAGTCTCAATGTTATGTTCCTTAAGGTGAGACTGAAGCTCATCTCTCGATATCGGAGCGTCTTCTCGAAGGAGCAACGGATAGGCGAACCACGAACATTCGCCTTTCGGATGCTCCTCAAGGAGAGAGAATATTTCCGAATACTTTAATAGCTTTTCGTTTAGGTACTCCGCGTTCGATTTCCGTTTCTCAAGGAAACCATCGATCCGATCTAGTTGGTGAATTCCAAACCCACCCTGAATCTCGGTTGGACGAAGATTGTATCCTGTGCTCGCGAAAAGGAATCGTTCATCAATTTCCGGGTTTGACTCGACAAACTCAGAGTTGTCGTCCACTTCGCGAACCCAGCCATGGGCTCTAGACATCCGAAGTTTCTCAAGATAATCATCAGAATCAGTCACAATCATTCCTCCCTCAATAGTTGAGATGTGATGGGAGAAAAAGAAACTGAACGTACCCATATCGCCGAAGCTTCCCACGTGATCTCCATCGTATCTCGCGCCGTGAGCCTCACAACAGTCCTCTATGAGAGCGAGGTCGTGTCTCTCACATAACTCAACTAATGCGTCCATATCACAAGGATTCCCGAGAAGATGTACTGGCAGGATGGCCGCTGTGTCCTCGGTAATTGCCTCTTCAGCGGCATCAATATCGATTGTATACGTACTAGAATCGACGTCCACCAGAACCGGCGTTGCACCGACATCTAATATCGGAAAGACACTTGTAGACCACGATACAGCAGGAACGATTACTTCATCCCCCGGTTCGATGGCAGTCCCCTCTAGTGCTTTTAGTGCCAGCAGGTTTGCTGAGGACCCCGAATTCACCATCACTCCATGGTCTGATCCAGTGTACTCACTCCATCCAGATTCGAATTGCTGGACTTTATCTCCCATAGTAACCCAAGTAGAGAGAAGTGATTCCAGCGATTCCATCACTTCGGCAGTCCCGTACGTGGGTCTGCTGAGCCGAATCTTTGACTCTCCGGGTATGAATGTCTCTTCTTCCTCAAAATGCTGTTCAACTTTTGGCTCGATCTCTGTTAGTATCTCGTCGACGTCCATTATGCTCTAATTCCCCGTATTGTGTCTACAATTCCGGCTTCCAAGTCGTATTTTGGACTCCAACCGAGATCGCGAATACGACTGTTGTCCGAAACCATCCGACTGATCTCTACTTCTCGACTTCTTCCCGTTCCCTCTGAGATCACTTTCAATTCAGTCTTATCCAGTTCTTTCAAAATAGTTTCGACAACTTCCCCCACAGAGTGTTCCTGACCACTACCAACATTGTAGATCTCGTACTTTGGCTCCTCTTGAGTTGTCAGCATCTCAACAGCCCTTACTAAGTCAGAGACATGTATAAAGTCACGAGTAGGTTCCATGTTTCCAAGTTGGATTCGATCCTTCGTTTGAGCTTGTCTGATAACAGTCGGTATTAGATTCTGTTCCGTCTGTCCCGGACCGTACACTGTGAATGCGCGTATAATCGTTGTTTCAATACCGTATGCGGCTCCGTATCCCTGTACCAAGTTTTCACCAGCAGCCTTTGTAGCAGCGTACGGATGTGTCGGCTGAATAGGGTGTTCTTCACTAATCGGTAACCTATCTGGTTCTCCATAAATAGACGCACTACTCAGATAGACGAAGTGATCCACATCGTCAATTCGGCATTGCTCTAGTACATTTTGTGTCCCTGTTGTATTCACAGAGAAGGTCTGCTGTGGATTCCTGATCGACCCGCTAACTGAGACGACACCCGCAAGATGAAATACCGCATCAAACTGTTCAAAAGATGGAAGAGTATTTCTAAATGTCACGTCCCCGAAGATAGACTGGACATCACTTGAGAAGTGTTCTGTAGCGTCACGCTCTCGCGCGAGTACAGTAACTCGGCGATTATTGGTGTTCAACTCTCTGACCAAGTGGCTCCCGATGAAACCAGTGCCACCGGTGATCAGTACATTCTCACTCATTGGGCTGAGCTGCCTGTGAATTATCCGACTGTAGTTCCGCTAAATCGGTTTCGACCATCTCTACAATGAGATCCTCAAAAGTCTTCTGGGGTTCCCAGTCCAGTTCAGATTTGGCATTTGAAATGTCCGCCTTCAGTACGTCAACTTCCGCTGGCCGGAAGAACTTTTCATTAATTTCAACGTAGTCCTCCCAGTCTAATCCAACTTCGTTGAAGGCGATTCGAGCGCAATCTCGTACAGAATGATGTTCCCCAGTTCCAATTACGAGATCTTTGGGGGTATCTTGCTGTAACATCAGGTGCATGGCCTTGACGTAGTCTTCAGCGTGTCCCCAATCACGTTTCGCATCTAAATTACCGAGCTCAAGTTTGTCCTGAAGCCCGAGAGAGATCGCTGCTGCCCCCCGCGTTATTTTACGAGTTACAAAATTCTTTCCGCGTCGAGGCGATTCGTGATTAAATAGAACTCCGTTAACCGTGAACATGTCATGGGCTTCCCGATAATTGACCGTTGACCAGTATGCGTAGAGTTTTGACGTTCCGTAAGGGCTACGCGGCTGGAATGGCGTGTCGATTGATTGTGTTTCCTCAGAGGAATTCCCGAACAGTTCGCTGGTAGATGCTTGGTAAAACTTCGCGTCTGGCTGGTGTTTTCGAACAGCCTCTAGAACTCGTGTTGCGCCCAGTCCAGTTATATTACCGGTGTGAACCGGCTGATTGAAACTCTCCGGTACGAAAGAGAGAGCCGCAAGATTATAGACTTCATCCGGTCGAGTCTCTCGAACTACTCTATCCAGAGACGACTGATCCGCAAGATCCCCTTGAACTAGTTCTAAGTCTGTAATATGATCTATACGACGGTGTCCTTGAGTGCTTTTCCACCTTTCTAACCCATACACATCGTAGCCTTTTGATAGTAGATATTCGGCTAGGTAGCTTCCATCTTGACCAGTAACGCCCGTTATTAGTGCGGTGTTGGACATCACTTTAGTAAGACTCCGCCAATATAACAAACCTTTCCATTAGGTGTTCGCGTAACAAATTGCTTACTTTATTATCATACCGATGGGCTAGTGAGCATATAATTTCAAACTAATTTCTGAGATAGCTGTCGATACTAGATGACATTTGAACCAGTTTTAAAAAATAGGCCACGATATAGACGAGCCAGATTCGAGAGCTATTCTTAGAGCGGTTAGCAATCCGAACTGGATTCGGAGGGATAAGCCGGAGTGGACACAAAGGATGTAGAGCGAGGTCAAATTGTTGCCAAAGCTGGTACTGGCCAGTGCCAATTCGTTTAGCTTTCAATACATGCTCTCGAAGTGTGGATCGAACTGGATGTCGAGCGATCAATTGGCCACTGTAATCCATTGCAAACCCAGCGTTGTGAACTCTTTTTCCGAACTCTTTATCCCCACCTGATGTGAGTGATTCTTCGAATAACCCAACGTCATTTACAATGTCTCGGCGGATCACGAGCGCACATGTGGGTGCGAACTGCTTGGTTTCCAAGTAGTGTTCGACGGGGAGACCCATTGCGACATCGTACCGCGCCCAAAATGTGTCCTCTCCCTCCGGGATGTACATCTCGACGTTACACCCCAGATAGTCCACATCGGAGTTTTGGAACCGCTCGTGAACGTCAGCGACCCACGAATCTTCGACCGTAACGTCGGCATCGATGAACGCAAGGAGGTCACCGGACGCGTGTTCAATTCCAGCGTTTCGAGCCGCGTAGGAACCCTGTATTTCCGTCTCCGAGTACCCGAATACGAGCTCCGGGTAGTTCTTCTCAAACTCCTCGATTACGGTTGGTGTTTCGTCGGTCGAGTCGTTGTCGACGACGATGATTTCGTAGTCCGGAGGATTCTGCTGGTCTGTTAGTGATAAGAGTGTGTCTCGGATCCCGCCTGGATCGTTATACACGGGGATAATAACTGAAAGAGTTGTATTGGATCTCATCAACTCATCGTGAATTTTAGTATTTCCAAGTTGGTGCTATTGAGACAAATCAATTTGTTTATTTTCATCATAATTTTTGATCTTTGAACCGACTTTCAATACTCGCTGAATCTACCTATTATATCCGTTTTGGCACTTCTGAGAATATACTTTTTCACTTGTACCGTTTAAAATGCCATATTGTAAGACTGCTATTCTTCAGCTGTCCGTTAGAAGGTCAAAGTACTGCTCGCCACCATCACAAGCAATGAGAACGACCGTCGTATCCTCATCGGTTTCCGCAATACTGTGGGCCACACTTAGTGCAGCACCGGCAGATGGTCCGATTAGAAGGCCTTGATCCCGAGCAGCCTTTTTTGTCCACGATATTGCGGTGTCGTCACCTACTGAAACAACGCAATCGATGTAATCGAACCACATAGTCGGGGTTTCACTTCCCTTGCCAAGCCCCTCTATTTTCGTGTCATAATCTACTGGTTCCTCATCATAGAACGAAGTACTAATGTTCGATCTCTCGGCGTCAACACCGATAATTTCGACTGAATCGTCTTGCTCCTTCACGTACTTCCCGATTCCAGAAAGGGTTCCACCGGTCCCCATTGGACAGACAACATGGGTCAGGTCTTCAGTCTGATTCCAGAGTTCCGGCCCTGTCCACTTTTCATGGACTTGTGGATTCAACTGATTATGATATTGGTTGAGGAAGACACCATCCCGTTCATCAGCAATCCGTTCTGCTGTACTACGATAGTGCCCCGGTTCTGAGGAGTCGACATCGGGGCACGTAACCAGTTCCGAACCAAAGGCTTCAACATAGCCCATCTTTTGACCGCTCGTTGTCTCAGGTGTTGTGATTGTGTTGTCAAGACCGAGCCGATTTGCGACCAGTGCGACGCCACCAGCCGTATTTCCGGAGGAGGCTTCAACGACAAGATCGTCGTCAGAAAGTTCACCGGACGCTCGCATTTCCAGAATCATCCCGAGTGCAATCCTATCCTTCATCGAGCCGGTAGGGTTCTCCTTTTCTAGTTTCACCCAGAGGTCTCCGGATAACTCGTCGGGGTACTTGACCATTGAGGTATCTCCGATAAGAGAGAGTATTGGATCGTCGATATCGTACGGGGGAAGTGGTGTACAGTTTTGTTCGCTGTTCCGGTGGTCCTGCATTGCCTCTGCCGTAGCCATACAACCTCCGGCTAGATTAACCTCGTCAAGAGGGTGCTCTTCCGTCATTATACCACCATAAGGGCAACAATTCGCTTAAAACGATTGGTTTTTATTGAGGTGCTGATAACGAGATGATGTTAGAAAATTTGCTACCATGTCCTCGAATATAAACCTGAACCCAGAGATCTGGAGTAAAAATGGAGACGTACATGTTCGCGGTCACGCCTTTCATGAGGGGGAATATAAAGCTGCGAAGGATCTAGCTGCTCTCGTCAAAGATACAGAAAACGTTGACGAGCTTTCGTTGTTACTTTCATCGTTAAATGGCTTCTTTTCAGTTGTAGTAGACGATAATAATAAGACAATCTTTGCAGCTGACCGTATGCGTACAGGGCCTATTTTTTATTCATTGGTTGACAACGAATTACAGGTGAGTGACAACTGTGGGTGGGTCATAAAACAAACACCAGACCTTACCAAGTCCGAACTTTCGGAAGTTGAGTATGAGACTACTCGATTTGTTACTGGCCCTTACACACTGTATGAAGAAGTAAAACAACTACAATCTGGAGAGGTCGTCGTCTTTGAGAAAGATTCTGCGTCTTTTTCGACCCAGCAACATCACCTTCACACCGTAACCGAAAGTAACTACGAGCAATCAGAGCTTAATCAAGAGTTTCAGCGAGTTCTTGACTCCGTATTCGAGCGCCTAACCGAGGTAGCAGATGGTCGACCCATTGTAGTGCCGTTAAGCGGCGGATACGATTCAAGATTAATTGCGCTGATGCTCAAACGTGTCGGCTATGACAACGTTATAACATACACGATTGATACCGGAGGAGATACGACCTCAATTGCTAGAGAGGTAGCCGAGGATCTCGGTTTTCCTTGGGTTACAGCCGAGGAGACTCATTCCGAATGGGATGAACTCTATAATTCAGATGAGTGGAACGATTTTTTCGATATGGCAGGATATCTTGGAGGGCTTCCTAACCCGACCGGCATTCCCACAATGAAAAAACTGAGAAGATCTGGAAAAATACCGGAAGATGCCTTAATTGTTCCAGGACACTCAGCTTTAGACTCAATGAAGGCAACTCCCAAGGATCTAGAAAATACAGACGATATTAATTTACAGCAACTAACTGACCACATCGTCAAACAACATTACAAGTACAACGAAAAGACGGATATCCCCAAAGAGATGATTTCAGATAGAATTGTAGAATCAATCGGTATTGGGACTTCGCACGCTCCAAAATCCTCAGACGAAGCATTTGAGCGCTGGCGATTGAAGGAACGACGAACGAAGCTAATTTTTAATGGGAATCGCAATTTTGATTTCTTCGGGTGGGATTGCTGGGTACCGTTAGAAGATAATGAATTGTACGAGTTCTGGCGGAAGGTTCCAATGGAGCAAAAGCGCCACCGCTCATTCTATGAGAATCATATTGAAAATTTATACGTAGAAGTTGGTGGTGTAAGTCCAGAGAAGGCAGGGGTAGTTGAAGATGAAAGCCTGAAAATGGAACTCGCGGATAAAATCCGTGATCTACCAATATGGCCAGTGGTCCGACAAATGTACTATGCTTGGGATAACAGCCTGTTAAAATACGAATACATGAAACGATTTCAGCTGGATGAGATATATGAATCTGATTATCGATTCGGTATTATGTCTCCAGAGAAATTACAAGAACACTATGAGGGACAGAAATACATCTTCTTCTCATTGTTAGCGCGCTCAACGACGGACAAGATCGATCTTCAAGACTGATACTGATAGTTAGTGTTGTATTAATAGGTTCTACGCTCTTCTGTAGGAGATTGTTGATACTGCTGAGCTGTGGCTGTCGAGTCGAAGAGGACAAGGACACCGCGTCAGCGGTGTCCGACACGGATGATTCCGCTAGATGTGTTTGGGTCGGAATCGGTCGCAGCGGACCTGTTACAGCAGGTTCGCTGGCGTGACGGCGTTTCCTGTCCTCGCTGCCGTTCTGACCGAACGGTCAGAAACGGCAGCTACGGGCACTTTCAGCGGTATCTCTGTAAGGATTGCGACCGCACGTTCAACGATAAGACCGGCACGATCTTCGCTCACTCGAAGATCGCGCTCCGCAAATGGCTGTTCTCGATCTACGCCTTTTTGCGGTTTAACACGAGTCTCAGGCAGTTACAGTGCGAAATCGAAGTTACCTACAAAACGATCCACAGGCGTGTCGAGCGCTTCGCCGAAGCGCTCGACGCGCCGTCACTCGATCTCCGTGGTCCGGTCGAAATTGACGAATTCTACGTCTCTGCCGGCCTAAAAGACCGCGAGCGCGACCGCTGGTCGCGCTCTCGCGGCCTCTCTCGACGCGGGCGCGGAACATTTGAACAGGACAAGCCGCCGGTGTTCGTCCTCGTGGATCGTGGCACCGAGAAGCGGTACATCGTGCCGGCGAAATCCGCAGATGAATCGACGATCCGGCTCCTGCTGGCTGGCCGCCAGCAGGAGCCTCTCACCGTCTATACCGATGGATTTCGCGCGTACGATCCGCTTGAAGAAGACGAAAACTTCGAGCGTGAATACGTCGTTCACGGCGACGGCGAATACGCCGACGACACGATCCACGTGAACACGTGCGAGAGCCACGCGTCGCTAGCGCGACGGTGGCTCTCGCCGCATCGAGGCATCTCAAAAGACCGTCTCACACAGTATTTCCGAGCGTTCCAACTCAGACGAGAACTCTACCGCAAACCCGGACGAAAAGCGCTCAAACACGCCGTCAAAGCAACTCTCTGAGATCAACAATGTGCTACACAAGAGCGTAGGTTCTAAGCCACGGTAAAGTGGTTTAGATATACTTTTAGGTTGCTGATAGCAAGCATCAGTACAATCATAGAACTACGAGCATAGTATTTGACCGCCTTAGCGAACAGATATTTCATCATTAAGCAGGAATTTATATCCATTCTCCGCTGGAAGTAGTATTTGCTCGATTGAGTGGGTTGTTTGCGGTTGATCACGCCAATAAGATGTCAGATACGTATATTGAAATATCTTATACACATATACACCATGAAATAAAAGAGGGAACCTAATTTTGAATATTTTAACTTAACGGTACAGGCATATGACTTCCACTAATGATATAGTTCTTTAACATAACATCAGGATAGCTACTTAGATGAGAACATTGGTAGCGTAAATGGGAGATTCTCTTCTACAATAGTACGGAATTCTTTCGAGAAAGACAGTAAACTTACAAAATAGACTGTTACACCGATACAGATGAGTATAATTACGACAGGTAAGGAACTGTCGATGAGAATTTGCCCTAGCAGAACGATGAGCGCCATTATGCCTGCCGCAACCATTTGTTTGAAGATCTCCCTAACCGGGATTACGACATCAACAATTTGGCGAGTATAGTAGTATCCAAGTAGGAGACCAAGCCCGGAGGATGCCATCGTAGCTGTGGCGGCACCATACCACCCAAATTCCAGAATTAAAACAACGTTCATAATCAAATTAACTATTACAAATACAATATTAATATAGAACGTAATTTCTGGTCGATCAAGAGCATTAATAGTCGACATAAATTGACCCATATAACCGTATAACAACCGGGCGAAGATGAGAATAAGGAATATGTAGTATCCCGCATCAAATCCTGTACCATAGATCGTCAAAACCACGTCACCAACGAGTGCCGAACCCACTAAACCTGGAATAATGAACAGACCAGAGTAGGCAAGACTTACTCGTAGTAGCCCTGAAATTTCATCCCGAGCATCACTTTCAGAGGATATTTTACTGAGTTCTGGAAAGAGTGTTCGACGAATTGATCCTCCAAAAATCGAAAAAATCCCTGCTAAACTCCATGCGACCTCGTAAATTGCAATTTGGCTATGAGGTACGAAGGCAGCGAGAGCAATTGTATCCATTGACATAAAGGTTCGTCCTTTTATGGATCCAACCCACGAGAACTGGGCGAATGACTTCAGGCGCTGAAACTCATACCGAGATGGTAAGGAAGTCGGAACGGAAACAAAATAGGCCCCAATAATAGTAGCAACAAGTGCCCCAATAGCGTATCCGGCAAACGCGCCTCCAATTCCAAATCCTGAAACGACCAGAGACACCTGTATGATACTTCTGCTTGTCCATTCAATAGGGTCCAGAATACTTGAAATGTGGACAAGATGCTGACCATCAAGGACCGAGCGAATAATCACAACTCCTAGTCGAGTGGCTAAAATGACGATAATTATCCAAGTAGCCTCTATACCTATGAACCCGTTTAGGTATGGTCGTCCAACCCAGAGAGAGACTGCTACGACAAGATACAATCCGAATTGTGAAGCAATACCAGACAGAACAAAATTACCATCATCAGATTCACTGACTCGTTTTCGAATTGCTGCGGGAAGCCCTAATTGTGCTGCCATCACTACCCATGCCAACACGGATAATACAACCACGTAGGTCCCGTACTGCTCTTGCCCGAGTGTCCGCGTGAGAACGATAGTAGCAAAGAACCCCGAGAACGACATCACTAGCCGTGATACGAAGTTCACAATTGATGTTTGACCGTATCTCATGAGAGGACACGCAGGGCTCGCGTTATCGACAAAATTTCACCACTGACGTATCAATACCGCGATTATCGTCCAGAGAAAAGGTCACTTTTTTTTTGCTTACTCTGTCCACTAATTCCAAATGAAGTTCTCTCACGGATGAGAGAAAATTTTAGTAGTCAAACATAATTATTTTCATGTCCTTGTTCAGGTGAGATCGATCGGTGTCTATTTCATTTCAGGCTCACTTTCTCCAGTCTCCTCATCAACCTCCTCACGTAACACGTCACGCCGCACGAGCCCGTACAGATATCCGAGCCCGACCGTTCCCGTGAACACCAGAATCGCAATGATCTGCTTGACCTGACTCAGCGACGGCCCGAACACCGCCTTCTTCGTCCGAGCCGGCAGATACCGTGCGAGTAGATCCTTCAAAAAGGCACTCTCGTTCCCCTGCGCACCCGGATACAACAGTTCCATCACGCGCTTGGAGAACCCCTGCCAAAACGATCGGAACACCAGCCACCGGAACTCGCCGCGATACTCGAAGAGGGTGTGATGTACCACCGCGTCCTCGACGTACACCACGCCCTTCCCGTACTCTTCACGAATACGAATTCCAACAGGAGCCTCGTGCGCCTGAATATGCCGGTCGCCTTTCCGCCCCGTGTTCACGTCGTAGCCGCCGACCCCAAGAAATACGTCGCGCTTGTACGAGACGTTCGAGCCGTAGCCGTTCCGAATCTCCTCGCCGTCTTCCGCGAATCCGACCTCCGTACAGCCGACGAGCCAGTGGAACTCCGCCGGAAAGAAATCCGGTTTCTCGGTCTGCCAATTCGGTGCGACGTACCCCGCAACGGCGACCGCGTCCGTCTCCTCGTACGTCTCGACGTGTTTCGCGATCCAGTCCTCCTCGGCCACGCCGTCGTCGTCGATGAACGCGACGATCTCGCCCGAGGCCAGCTCCGCGCCCTTGGTCCGACTATAGGAGATTCCGCGGTTCTCGTCGTTGTCGTGGATCACGACGTTCTCGTAGTCTCCGAAATCCTCGACTGCGTGATCGTACACCTCGGGATTTCCGTCGATCACCAACACGACCTCGATCGGGTCGTACGTCTGCGCGAGCGCGCTCTCGACGGCCTCAGTGAACACGTCGTAGCGCTCCATCGTGTACGTACAGACGACGACGGAGACTGTCATTGAACCCGCGTTTTCCGCCCGGATCAATAAGGATTCTGAACCCGTCGTCGGGCGGTATATAACAAGCCTTATGGAGGTTTTGGTGTTCACCACGTACAATGAGCGCGCAAACAGACACCGACGAGGACGGAGGGGACGCTCCCCTCAACGTCCTCAAACGGTGGTACCACGTCCCGCTCCTCCTCGGGGCCGTGGCCTTCATGCTGTGGACTCGCCTCCGGTCGTACGGCAACTTCGTCCAGAACGGCGAGGTGTACTTCCGCGGTAACGACCCGTGGTATCACCTCCGCGAGACGACGTATCTCATGGAGAACTGGCCGAACACGCTGCCGTTCGATCCATACACAGGGTTCCCGTTCGGCCGAACTGCCGGCCAGTTCGGGACGCTGTGGGACCACATCATGGCGGTCGGCGTCTGGCTCGCCCGCCCGATCATGGGCAGCACCGAGGAGGTCATGCTCGTCATGGCTCCGATCGCGGGCGCACTCGTCGCGATCCCGACGTACTTCATCGCGCGCCGGTTCGCCGGCCGCGTCGCCGCGCTCGGCGGAGCCTTGGTCCTCGCGCTTCTCCCGGGGACGTTCTTCAGCTACTCGCTCGTCGGCTTCCCCGACCACAGCGCGGCCGAGGTGCTCTTCCAGAGCATTGCCGTCCTCGCGTTCCTCGTCGCATTTGCCGTGGCCGAACGCGAAAAGCCGGTCTGGGAGCTCGTCGTCGACCGCGACGTCGAGGCCCTGAAACGGCCCGTCTCGTACGCGGCTGCCGCCGGCGTCGCGCTCGGCCTCTACATCTGGACGTGGCAGCCCGGCGTCCTCCTCGTCGGTATCACAGGCATCTACCTCGCGGTGAAGCTCACGAGCGACGTCTACCACGGCCGGAGTCCCGAGCCGGTCGCCTTCGCCGGTGCGGTCGCGATGACGGTCACGGCCGTGATGCAACTGATCGCACTCAACGATCTGTCGTTCGGCGTGACCGCCTACTCGCTCACGCAGGTCGTCCTCCCGCTCGGCGTCGCGGTCGGCGCGGTCTTCCTCGCGTGGCTCGCCCGCGAGTGGGATACACGCGACCTCGACGTCTCGACGTACCCGCCGGCAGTCGGCGGACTCATCCTCACGTCGGCCGGCGTCGTCTGGCTCGCCATCCCGTCGCTGTGGTCGACGCTCACGAGCAACCTGCTGAACTTCGTCGGGTTCAGCGCCCGCGCGACGTTCCAGACGATCGGCGAGGGCGGCCCACCGCTCCAGGACGCAACCTTCACGAACTTCGTGCTCTCGCAGTACGGGCTCGCCTTCTTCCTCGCGCTCGCGGCGGTTCTCTACATTCTCGCACGCCCGCTGTATCGCTCCGACGACACCAACCACACGCTGTACATCCCGGCCGCGCTCGCCGTGGTCGGCTCCGTCTACGCGGTCCCGCAGGCCTACGACGCGATCGGCGGCGTCGTCGGGGTGAGCTGGCAGGTGGTCGGACTCGTCGTCGCCGCGGCGTTCCTCGTCGGCGCGACGTTCCTCGTCGAGTACGACGCCGAGGAACTGTACTTCGTCGTGTGGGCGGCGTTCATCGGGAGCGCGGCGTTCACCCAGTCCCGGTTCAACTACTACCTCGCCGTCGTCGTCGCGGTGGGGACGGCGTACTTCCTCCAGGTCGCGCTCGACGCCTTGGAGCTCACGTCGTTCGACGCGGTCCGCGAGATCGAGGGCTGGCAGGTGCTCACCGTCGTGGCGGTGCTCGCAATCCTCCTCGTCCCGCTCGTCGGCGTCGCCACGCCGGTCTGGCAGGCGGGCAACTCCAGTCAGCCGGGCAGCGTCGTCCAGTGGGACGAGAGCCTCCAGTGGATGAGCGACGAGACGCCGCAGCCGGGCGAGCTCGAAGGCGCGGACAACGCGATGGACCCGTACGCGACCTACGAGCGGCCC
This sequence comes from Halorubrum tebenquichense DSM 14210, assembly GCF_000337415.1. Classification (GTDB taxonomy): domain Archaea; phylum Halobacteriota; class Halobacteria; order Halobacteriales; family Haloferacaceae; genus Halorubrum; species Halorubrum tebenquichense. Next base: position 47,389 of record NZ_AOJD01000027.1, read on the forward strand.
GCCGACGGCGACTTCGACTACCCGGAAGGCGCGTACGGAGTCCAGTCGTGGTGGGACTACGGCCACTGGATCACCACTCGCGGCGAACGTATCCCGAACGCCAACCCGTTCCAGCAGAACGCCGGCGAGGCGGCCGACTACCTGCTCGCGCCCAGCGAACAGCAGGCAGCCGAGGTGCTCGCGAGCCAGAGCGACGAGGGGAACCAGACCCGCTACGTGATGGTGGACTGGCAGATGGCGTCGCCGAACTCCAAGTTCAACGCGCCGGTGACGTTCTACAGCGGCAACGAGACGACCCGTGACTTCAACGAGGTGCTCTACCAGCGGGTCGAGGGGCAGAGCGGCCAGCAGGGTGGACTCCGGGCCGCGCTCCAGACGCGCACGCAGCGCTACCACGAGAGCCAGATGATCCGGCTCTACCAGCACTACGGGAGCGCGGTCGAGCCGGATCCGGTCGTGTTGGACTGGGAGCCGCAGACCGCAGAGACCCAGTCCGGCGAACAGGTCGACATCAAGGTCCTCCCGAGCGAGGGACAGCCGGTCCAGCGGTTCGAGAACCTCTCGGCCGCCCGGTCGTACGTCGAGGAGGACGGCTCGGCGCAGGTCGGCGGCGTCATGGGCGTCCCCTCCGAGCGCGTCGATGCGCTCGAACACTATCGGCTGGTTCACGCCACGCAGTCCCCCGGTCGGTCGTCGTACAGCCAACAGGCACAGATCCTCTCCCAGCGGTTCGGCGTCGACCTCCAAGCGACGTTCGGCGAGTCGCTGTTCGGCGCACTGAGCGACGACTTCGTCAAGACGTTCGAACGCGTGCCGGGCGCGACCGTCGAGGGGTCGGGCGCGGAGCCCGGTCAGGAAGTCGAGGCGACCGTCGAGATGCGGAAGCCGAACGGGCAGACGTTCGAGTACACGCAGTACGCGACCGCCGACGAGAACGGCGAGTTCGAACTCACGCTCCCGTACTCGACGACGGGCTACGACGAGTTCGGCCCCGAGAACGGCTACACGAACACGAGCGTCCGCGCGACCGGCCCGTACAACGTCACCACCGAGCGGACGACGGGTGAGGACCTGTACACCACCGAGCAGTTCGGACAGGTCGAGGTGACCGAGGGGCAGGTCGTCGGCGAGGACGACGCGGCGGCGACGGTCGAACTCGAAGAGCGGATCGTCGACTGCCCGAGCGGCGATCCGGCGTGTCCCGTCGACGACGGGGGCGACGAGGGCAGCGACAGCGACGGCGGCAACACGACGAACTCGACCGACTCAGCGAGCGTGCTCGGCGCGGCCGAACCGGTGACGGCGGTCGATGCTGCGAGCGCGACGGCGACCGGCGACGCCTCCGCCTGACACCTGTGGACGCGAGCGCGTGATTCCGGGCCGTTAACTACCGCCGCACTGTTTTCGACGCATGGACGACCCCCGCGAGTGGCTGGCGCTGTACCTGAAAGGCGTCGCCATGGGGAGCGCTGACGCGGTGCCGGGCGTCTCGGGCGGCACCATCGCGCTCATCGTCGGCATCTACGAGCGACTGATCGCGGCGGTCACCGCGATCGATCCGAGTCGGGTGCGCCGCGTGCTGGCGGGGGTCCGGCCGGGGAACCTTCCGGACGCGCGGGCCGCGTTCCGCGAGGTCGACGGCGCGTTCCTGCTCGTGTTGGGGGCGGGCATCGGCACCGCGGTCGTCGGGGTGTTGAGCATGGTGAACTACCTGCTCGCGACGCGGCCCGTCGCGACGTACGGCTTCTTCTTCGGACTGATCGCCGCCAGCGCCGCGGCCCTGCTCGGCGACGTCGACCTCGGCACGCCGCGGCGGAAGGCCGCCGCGCTCGGCGGGTTCGCGCTGGCGTTTCTCGCCTCCGGAGTCGCCTCGACCGCGCTCGGAAGTTCGCTGCCCGTCGTATTCGTCGCGGGCGGGGTCGCCGTCAGCGCGATGGTGCTCCCGGGGATCTCGGGCTCGCTGCTGTTAGTCGTCCTCGGCCAGTACGAGTACATGTCCGGCGTCGTGAGCCGGTTCGTCGACGGGATCGGCGCGCTCGCGGTCGGGAACGGCTCCGACGCGCTCGTGGAGACGCTTCCGCCCGTCGTGGCGTTCCTCGTCGGGGGCGTCTGCGGGCTGTTCACGGTCGCGCACGCGGTCCGCTACGCGCTCTCGCGGGCGCGGGCCGCGACGCTCGCCTTCCTCGTGAGCCTGATCGTCGGCGCGCTCCGCGCGCCGCTCGTCGAGACGTCGGTCCGGCTGGCCGAGAGCGGCGAGTCGTGGCGGGCGGCCGCGCCGCGGTTCGCGCTGGCGGCGGTCGGCGGGGCCGCGCTCGTGTTAATCTTGGACCGCTACTCCGACGCGGTCGAGTACTGACCGCGCAACGCCTTTTCGGCTCGCCGCCGTAGCTCGGATCGACATGGTCCAGACCGAATCCGAGTCCGAACTCGACCGCGGCGACGCCGCCCCCGACTTCGAGCTGCCCGGCGCGGACGGGGAGACGTACGCGCTCGACGACTTCGAGACGGACGCGCTGCTCGTCGTCTTCACCTGTAACCACTGTCCGTACGCGAAGGCGAAGGTCGACCTGCTGAACGACCTGGCGGCCGACTACGACGACCTCGCCGTCGTCGGGATCAACCCCAACGACGCCGACGAGTACCCCGATGACTCCGTCGAGGCGATGCGTGAAGCCGTCGCCGACGGCACGGTCGCGTACGACGCGTACCTCCGGGACGAGACCGCCGAGGTCGCGGCCGCCTATGACGCCGTCTGTACGCCCGACCCGTTCCTGTTCGGTCGCGAGGACGGCGCGTGGAGACTTCGCTACCACGGCCGCCTCGACGACGCGCTCAACCCCGACGACGAGCCGACGGAGTTCTACGTCCGCGACGCGGTCGACGCGGTCCTCGCCGGGGAGGCGGTCGAAATCCCCGACCGCCCCTCTCGGGGCTGTTCGATCAAGTGGCCGGACGCGTAGGGACCGACCGCCGGGCCCGAACCGGATCCGCGTTCCGACGGAGACGGGTTAACAAGGGACCGGCTCGAACGGCTTCGCATGAGCATGAAAGGCGACGACCCGAACCTCCACGAGATCGATCGGTACGACGGCGGCGTCGGTTGGATCGCGTACCCTGACGAGACGATGGAGCGCGCGAGCCACGCGTTTGCGGTCCACAACGAGGAGAGCGACGAGGACGACGTGTGGGTCGTCGACCCGGTCGACGCGCCCGGCGTCGACGACCTCCTCGGCGAACTGGGCACCGTCGCCGGCGTCGTGATCGGGCTCGACCGCCACGTGCGCGACAGCGACACCCTCGCCGCGCGCCACGACGTGCCGGTGTACGTCCCCGAGTGGATGACCGGCGTCGTTGAGGACCTCGACCCGGAGGTCGAGGTCGAGCGGTTCGGCTCGCGGCTCGCGGACACCGGCTTCGAGGCGGTCCGGATCCGCGACTCGTCGGTCCCGCCGTGGCAGGAGGTCGGGCTGTTCGACGGCGAGACGCTGATCGTCCCCGAGTCGGTCGGCACCGGGTCGTACTTCCGCGGGGACCGCGAGCGCCTCGGCGTCCACCCGATGCTCCGGCTCACGCCGCCGACGAGCGCGCTCTCGGGGCTGAACCCGGAACGCGTCCTCGTCGGCCACGGCGTCGGCGTCCACGAGCGCGCCGCGGTCGCCCTCGAAGACGCGCTCTCGAACTCCCGGAGCAAGGCCCCCGGCCTGTACGCGAGTACGCTCAAGTCGGCGCTGCCGTTCTGACGCGACTCGGCGGCGACCGAACCGGTCGGGCCGTGCGTGCCCTTTTGGCACCCCGAGCCGTAGCGGGGGCCGACCAGTGATCTACGTCACCCGCGACCTGTTGACCGTGCTGCGGGAGCGCGCCGCGAGCGAGGACCCCGACGAGGTGAACCTCCGGCTCTCGGCGACGCCCGCCGGCGAGTTCGAGACCGGCCTCGGCCTCGACCCGGAGACGCCGGTGGTGACCCACTTCACGCTGCCGTCGGTGGGGAGTTCGGTCAGCTCCGTGTTCGGCGTCGACCTCGGGACGCCGGCCGGGGAGGGGGGCGCGCGGTTCGTCTCGCACCCGGACGGCTTCCTCGGCGTGTCGCGGACCGACGACCTCGCGGGCGTGGTGTTCGTCGCCGTTCCCCCGTACGACGAGGACTCGGTCGCCGCCTTCGACCGGTCCGGGGACGGCGTCGAACTCGCCGTCGTCGACGCGGTCCCGCCGACCGAGTCGGTCCCGGAGTGAGAGAACAGGGGTTTCAAGCCGCCGGAGGAAGTAGGCCGCGGCGATGGCAGCACGGCCACCCGGCGGCGGCGATACCGACGAGCCCGAGGCGATCGAGTTCGGCATCGCGGCCCTCGACGCCCGGATCGACGAGGCGGAGGTGTCGTTTCCCGCGACGGCCGCGGAGCTCCGCGACGCGCTCGGCGACCAGTCGATCCCCTACGACGCGCACGGCCGGTCGCTCACCGTCTCGGACGCGCTTGACCGCGTGCCGCAACGGGAGTTCGAAAACGAGACGGCGTTTCTCAACGCGCTCTACCCGGTGTTCGACGAGGCGCGCCGCGAGGAGCGCGGCGTGATCGCCAGCCTGCGCGACGCGCTCCCGTTCTGAGACGGGGCGGAAGGAACGAAGCGAAGGGGACGGGCGTCCCTATCTGGGTTCCGAGCGGGCGACGTCCTCGGCCGCCTCCTCCTCCGGTTCGCCGGCGTCGTACCGTTCGATCACGTCGTTGACTAGGACGATATCGCCGACGGCGCGGACCCAGCGGTACGGGACGATGACGCCGGTCGAGCCGCCCACCTCCCCGGCGAACAGCTCGTGGTTGAGCTCGGCGAGCGCGAGGCCGGTCACGGCGCGGGCGTCCAGATCCAGCTGGATGTCTTCGATCTCACCGACGAAGACGCCGTTGCTGGAGTACACCTCGCGGCCGACGAGCGACGTGATCTCTTCGGGGGCTGCGTTCATACTCGATACGGTCACGAGCGCGCCTAATAAGCGTTCGTTGTCGAACGACGCGCGTCGGACGCTCCGGGGTCGCGGGGGTCGGAGGGGCGTCGCCTCGCGCTCGGTCCCCGCCTCACTCCCGCGGGGCGATCACCTCGATGGGATGCATCGGCGTCGACTCCAGCAGGGCGTCGAGCTGTTCGGTACAGGACGTTCCGGGCGCGACGACGGTGCGCTCGGTGTCGCCGAACTGCTCGCGGAGCGGCTCGCCGACGTCCATGCTCAGCTCGTAGTAGTCGCTCTTGTAGCCGAACGAGCCGGCCATCCCGCAACACTCCGTGTCCGAGACGCGCACGTCGTAGCCGAGCCGCTCGAACGTCGCGGTCGCGTACTCGCCGACCTCGACGGTGCGGGCCTGACAGTGCGGGTGGTACGCGAGCCGGGCCCCCGACGCCACCGGGCCGGTCCCCTCGGCGGGCGCGCGCAGCGCCGCCGGGTCCCCGCCCGCCTCCAGCAGGCCGAACACGTACTCCATCGCGTCGTAGCTCGCGTCCGCGAGCCGCTCGTGGGAGTCGGCGGGGAGGAACCGCTCGTACTCCCGGCGGAACGTCGCGAGGTCGCTCGGCTCGATCACGACCACGTCGCGCCCGGCGTCGAGGTGGGGTGCCAGCCCGGCGTACACGTCCTCGGCCGCCGACTCGGCGGTGGCGACCATCCCCTGCGAGAGCGGCGGTCGGCCGCTGCCGGGGAGGTCGGGGACCCGGACGTGGACGCCCAGCGCCTCCAGCGCGCGGACCGTCGCCTTCCCGCGGTCGACGTCGACGTAGTTCGTCGCGGTGTCGGGGTAGACGACGGCCTCGCGGTCGGCCTCGTCCGGGTCGACCGCCGAGCCGCCCCGGTCGTCGAACCACTCGACGAGCGACACGCGCGCGAACTCGGGCAGCTCGCGGCGGCTGTCGATCCCGACGACCCGCTCGGCGAGCGCGCGCGCCGGCCCGAAGTTCGCGAGCCGGTTGGCGACCGGCGCGGTCCTGTGGCCCCACTCCGCGAGCGTCGCGTAGTTGCCGACCAGCCGGGTCGACAGGTCGAGTCCGCCCGGCTCCTCGTCGGGCACCAGCTCCTCGAACGCCCAGTCGAGCTGGCTCGGGTCGGCCTCGCCGCGGTTGATCCGGTCGCGGACCGCGGTGTTGATCCACGGGATGTCGATGCCGACCGGACAGGCGGGCACGCAGCGCGAGCAGCCGGTACAGAGGTCGTTGAACTCGGCGGCGGTGTCGAGCCCTTCAATTCCCGCCTCCCAGCCCGTGGCGATGCCGCCGGAGTACGTCTCGCCGCCGAACGCGTGGCCGCCGACGCTCTGGAAGTTGCCGCAGGCGTTCGAGCAGGCCGAACACCGGATGCAGTATAACGTCTCCTTCAGCGTCTCGTCGTCGCGCATCGCCAGCCGCCCGTTGTCGATCAGGACGAGGTGGAACTCGCGGTCGTCGCCGGAGCCGTCCGCGAGCGGCTCGTCGTCGGCCTCGAAGTCCGGCACCGGCGACGCGACGGGCGGCGTGAGCGTCGAGATGTAGGAGGTCACGTCCTGTCCGGTCCCCGACCGTCCGATCAGCTCGACGAACGGCGCGAACTCCTCGACGGTCGGCACGAGCTTCTCGACGCCCGCGACCGCGACGTGGGTGTCCGTCGCGGTCACCGTCTTCCGGGCGTTTCCCTCGCTGGTGACGAGGAGCATGGTGCCCGAGTCGGCCGCGATGAAGTTCGCGCCGGTCATCCCGAGGTCGGCGTCCTCGATCAGGTCGCCGAGCCGCTCGCGGGCGAACATCGTCAGCGCCTCGGCGGTCTCGGGCGGGTCGTCGAGGTCGAACCGCTCGGCGAACAGCTCCGAGATCCCCTCGCGGGACTTGTGGATCGCCGGCGCGACGATGTGCGACGGCTCCTCGTCGGCGAGCTGGAGCACCCACTCGCCGAGGTCGGTCTCGACGACCTCGACGCCGTCGCCCTCGAGCGCCGCGTTCACCTCGATCTCCTCGGAGGTCATCGACTTCGACTTGATCGCGCGCCCGGCCTCGCGCTCGGCGGCGACCTCGCGGATGTACCGGTTCGCGTCCGCGGCGTCGTCGGCGAGATACACGGTTCCGCCGTTGGCCTCCACCGTCTCCCGCACCTCGTCGATGAGGTCGGGCAGCCGCTCGATCGCGTCCTCTTTTATTTCCCGCGCCCGCTCTTTCAGCGCCTCGTAGTCGTCGAGGCGGCCGGTCGACTCGTAACGGCCCGCGTTGAACCCGCGGGTGTTCTCGGCCACGGCGTCGCCCTCCGTCGCCAGCAGTTCGCGAATGCGCTCGGCCTTCGTCTCCCGGTTCGGGCCGGCCGCCGCGTCGCCGGCGGCGTCGGCGTCGCTGCTCATCCGTCCACCCCCGTCCCGTCGGTCGAGCCGGGCGCGTCGCCGTCCCCGTCAGCCGGCCCGGGCGCGTCGCTATCCCCGTCGCCATCGCGCAGCAGGACGACGTGGACCTCCTTCGGGCCGTGCGCGCCGTGGACGAGTCCGCCCATGTCGGCGGTCGCGCTCGGCCCGGTGGCGAACACCACGTCGGTCGACTCGTCGCGGGCCCGCGGGCCGAGCCACGCGAACGCGTCGGGGACGTCCGGCACGAGGTCCGCCTCGCGGAGGACGACGACGTGGCGGTCGACGAAGAGGCTCACCGGCTCCGTCCCGCGGGCGTCGGCCTCGACCGCGACGCTCCCGTAGCTCGCGATCCCGAGCGACGCCGCGGTGACCCCCGTGTGCGCGGCGCGCAGGTCGGCGGTCGTCGGGTCGGTCGCGACGCGCTCCGGCAGCGACGCCGCCGAGCCTTCGAGCGCGTCCGGCCCGGACTCCCCCAGCGGCACCCCGACCGCCGGGTCGCCCGCGGCGTCGTCGATCAGCGACGCGCACGCCGCGGGCGGCCCCTCCGAGACGGTGACGCCGAAGTCGTCGAGCCGCCCCCTGAACGTCGACGTGTCAGCAGTTGCCATGGGAATCGGTTCGACGGCCTCCGTGTTGGGTGTTGCGGCGGGATCGGAGGTGCCTTTTTCATCGCTCGACCGTGAGAGAGTCGCATGGCGACCAACCCGGAACCGGACCCGACGGACGGCGGGGACTTCGACTACGCCGGCGGTGCCGTGGAGCGGCCTGATCTCGTCTACGCGCTCGACCGCCGCGTCGACGGCGACGTGCGGTTCGACGACTACTCCAAGCGGCTGTACGCGACCGACGCCTCGGCGTACGAGGTCACGCCGATCGGCGTCGTGATCCCGGCGTCGACCGCGGACGTCGCGGCCGTCCACGAGTACTGCTTCGAGGAGGGGATACCCGTCCTCCCCCGCGGCGGCGGCACCTCGCTGGCGGGCCAGAGCGTCAACGAGGCGGTCGTCCTCGATCTCACCGGCGAGATGGACGCGGTGATCGAGACCGACCCGGAGGCGGGGACCGCCCGCGCGCAGGCCGGCGCGTACGTCGGCGACCTCAACGCCGCGGTCGAGCCGCACGGACTGAAGTTCGCCCCCGACCCGGCGTGGCGCGACAAGTCCGCGCTCGGCGGCGCGATCGGCAACAACTCCACCGGCTCCCACTCGCTGAAGTACGGCAAGACGGACCACTACGTCGAAGAGGCGGAGGTCGTCCTCGCGGACGGCACCGTGACGACGTTCGGCGAGGTCGCGGTCGAGGATCTCCGTGCGTCCGCCGACCCCGACGCCGACGACCTCCTGCCGCGAATCCACGCCGAGGTCGTCCGGATCCTCGACGAGGAGGCGGCCGAGATCGACGAGCGGTACCCGGAGCTGAAGCGGAACGTCTCCGGCTACAACCTCGACCGCCTGCTCGCCGAGCACCGGGGCGAGTACGGCGAGGCGGGCGTCGTCAACCTCGCTCGGCTCATGGCCGGCAGCGAGGGGACGCTCGCGACGGTGACGGAGGCGACCGTCTCGCTCGTCGAGATTCCCGAGACGAAGTCTGTGGCGCTGTTGACGTACGACGACCTCCTCGACGCGATGGAGGACGTGGCGGCGTGTCTCGAACACGACCCCGCCGCGGTCGAGGTGATGGACGACGTCCTCCTCGGCCTCGCCGCCGACACGCCGGAGTTCGCGGACGTGGTCGGCATGCTCCCCGAGGGCACCGACTCGGTGCTGCTCGTCGAGTTCTACGCCGAGAGCGACGCGGCGGGGCGTCAGAAGGTCGCCGACCTCATCGCGGACCGCGTGGGCGTCCCGGAGACAGCTGCCGAGCCGAGCGACGGCGCGGCCGAGACGACGAGCCAGCCGCGGCGCGCGGTCGACGCCCTGGAGGCGCACGACCCCGACCAGCGCGACCGGTTCTGGAAGATGCGGAAGGCGGGGCTCCCGATCTTACTCTCTCGTACCACCGACGAGAAGCACATCTCCTTCATCGAGGACTGCGCCATCCCGCCCGAACACCTCCCCGAGTACACGCGGGAGTTCCAGCGGATCCTCGAAGACAACGACACGTTCGCCACCTTCTACGCCCACGCCGGGCCGGGCGTGTTGCACGTCCGGCCGCTGATCAACACGAAGGACGTCGACGACGTCGAGGCGATGGTCGACATCGCCGACCGCGTCACCGACGCCGTGGTCCGGCTCGGCGGCTCCGTCTCGGGCGAACACGGCGACGGCCGCGCCCGCACCGGGTGGAACCGGAAGCTGTACGGCGACGACCTCTGGGAGTCGTTCCGCGAGTTGAAGACCGCCTTCGACCCCGACTGGCTGCTCAACCCGGGGAACGTCTGCGGCGACCACGACATGGGGGAGAACCTCCGGTTCGACGCGGAGTACGACTACGACGCCGGCTTCGATCCCGCGATGGAGTGGGCGGTCGACAACGGGATGCAGGGGATGGTAGAGCTCTGTCACGGCTGCGGCGGCTGCCGCGGGCCACAGGAGACGACCGGCGGCACCATGTGTCCGACCTACCGCGCCGCCGAGGAGGAGATCCAGTCGACCCGCGGCCGCGCGAACATGCTCCGCGGGGCCATCTCCGGCGAACTGCCGGACGACCCGACCGACGACGAGTTCGTCACCGAGGTGATGGATCTGTGTGTCGGCTGCAAGGGCTGTAAGGTGGACTGTCCGAGCGGCGTCGACATGGCGAAGCTGAAGGCGGAGGTCGAACACGCCCACCACGAGGAACACGGGCTGGACCTGCGCACGCGGCTGCTCGGTCGCTTCGAGTCGCTCGCGCCGCTCGCCTCGAAGTTCGCCCCGCTCTCGAACCTCCCGAACAAGGTCCCGGGCAGCGGCCTCCTCGCGGAGAAGGCGCTCGGGATCGCGCGGGAGCGGGACCTCCCGACCTTCCGCTCCGAGTCGCTCACCGACTGGTTCGAGGCCCGCGGCGGCGCGGGCGTCCCGCGCGAGGAGGCCGACCGCGACGTGCTCTTATTCCCCGACGTGTACACCACCTACACCAACCCCGGCGCGGGGAAGGCCGCGGTGCGCGTGCTGGAGGCCGCGAACTGCCACGTCGAGATTCCGGACGTGGACGGGAGCGGCCGCCCGCCCCACTCGAAGGGGATGCTCGACGTGTCGCGCGCGACGGCGAGAGACGCCGTGGAGACGCTCGCGCCGCGGGCCCGAGACGGTTGGGACGTGGTCGTCGTCGAGCCCTCGGACGCGGTCATGCTCCAGTCCGACTACCACGACCTCCTTGACGGCGACGCCAGCGACGTGCCCGACGGCGACGTGGCGGCCGTCTCAGAGAACGCCTACGGGGTCATGGAGTACGTCGACGCCTTCCGGCTCGACGAGTCGCTCGCGCTCGACGCGCCCACCGAGTCGCTCACCTACCACGGCCACTGCCACCAGAAGGCGACGAAGAAGGACCACCACGCGGTCGGCGTGTTGCGCCGCGCCGGCTACGGCGTCGACCCGCTCGACTCCTCGTGTTGCGGGATGGCCGGCTCGTTCGGCTACGAGGCCGAACACTACTCGATGAGCAAGGCGATCGGTGAGACCCTGTTCGAGCAGGTCTCGGCGAGCGACGGCGACGGCCTCGTCGCGCCGGGCACCTCCTGCCGGACGCAGTTGGAGGAGGGCCCGGGCGAGGTGCCGGAGCCGGACCACCCGGTGGAGAAGCTGGCGGCCGCGCTGGCGTAGTCGGCCGCGACGGCGGCGGCGTCGCCGGAGCGTCGGCGGAACGCCGGCGGCCCGTCATTCCGGGATCCAGCGGACGTTCGCGGCGAGGACGGCCAGCAGGTACGAGAAGACCGGGAACGTCACCGCGACCACGGCGAGGAACACCGGGTCGAGGCCGGCCGGGTCGTCCGAGAGCCAGCCGGTGTACTGGAGGACGGCCAGCGTGAGGACCACGACCGCCGTGTTGACCGCGTACTCGGCGGGAGACGGATCGGGGAACCGCATACGGCCCCCTGACGCCGCCGCTCACTCAACTGTTTCGCCGCGGTCTCGCTCGCGCTCCCGCCGCCGCGCCAGCAGCCGCTCGACCCCCTTTCCCGGCCCGCCCTCGATCGGCCACCCCTTCGTGCGCCACTGGGGCGGCTCCGGCGAGAACTCGTCGCAGGAGCCGGAACACTCCCGCGCGGTCGGGACCTTGTCCTTCGCCGCGCAGTGCGGGACGAGCGCCCGCCCGTCGCGGCGGAGTCCGAAGTGGCGACAGTCGGGGCGCATCGTGTCGTGGAACGAGCGCCACCCCTTCCCGTAGGCGCGTTCGGCGATCTCCAGCCGCAGCGTCTCCGTCTCGGCGTCGCGGCGCTCGCCGTCCGCGGGCGAGAGGTCGCTCGGGTGCCACGCCACGTCGGCCGCGTCGGCGTCGACGCCCCGAGAGAAGTCCGTCGCCAGGATGCCAGCCTCGACCGGCATCTCGCGGAGGAGGGCGGGCTCGACGCGCTCGCCGGTCGTCTCGGTCGCCAGCCACGCCTCGTCGGCGAGCGCGGTCGTCACGTCGTGTTCGAGCTGCTCGGCGAGGCGGTCGGCCGCCGAGCGGTCGAGGTCCGGCTTGTTCTCGACAGCGACGATCCGCTCGACCCAGTCCGGGTACGCTCGCCGCCGGCGGATCTCGATTCGATTCCCGTCGCGGCGCTTCTCGATCAGGTCCCGCCCCGCCGCGCGGTGGACCGCCCGCCGGACGTAGCGCCACGGGTAGCCGGGGTCGGGCAGCGCGTCGCGGTACCACGCCCACTCGGCGGGCGCGCCGCGGACGACGTGGAGGAGGTCGGAGTCGATGGTTCGATCGCCGAACGCGCGTCGGGCCGCGAACGCCTCGGGGTCGACCTCGATGACGAGCGTGTCCCAGCGGCGCTCCTTGGTGCCGAGCTGGCGGGAGACGATCGCGGGACGGGGCCCCTCGCTCGGGTGCCACGCGAGCTCGGCGTACCGACAGACGAGCAGCTCGTAGCCGAACTCGGCGTCTGGCGTCACTGCCCGAACGGTCGTCGGCGGCGGACAAAAGCGGACCGCTCGGCCGCGGCGCGACCGGCCGGTCCGGTCGTCGCGGTCGAGTGGTGCGCGCGGTCAAGCTGACACGCGCGGCCGAGACGGCGCGCGCGGCGGTCAGACGTACTTCCCGCTCTCGTCGTCCTTCCGCTCGTCGAGGTACTCGTGGGCCTCCTCTAAGATCTCGCGGGGGCCGTCCTGGGTGATCGTGTTGAGCGCCTGATCGTAGTCACGCCACTGGAGGTCGCGGTGTTCCTTCGAGAGCTCGGCGCTCGCCTCGAACGAGCGAGCGATGAACAGGTGGACCGTCTTGTGGATGGTCTTCCCGTTCGCCTCGAACACGTAGTCGTACTCCTCGCGGAACCCGTCGATCAGCCGGAAATCCTCGATCCCGGCCTCCTCGCCGACTTCTCGTATCGCCGTCTGCTGGAGCTCCTCGTCCCCCTCGACCCCGCCTTTGGGGAACTCCCAGTCCCCCGGTCGGCTCTTCAGGAGCAAGTACTCCCGTTCGCCGCGGGTATCGCGGAAGAGGATGGCTCCGGCACTGGTCGCTTCGACCGTCATTGGCCGCAGGTAAGCGATCACCCCTAAAGAGCGTGTCGGACTCCCGAACAGATCCGAACGACGCGGCGGGATCGGCCGGTCTCACGGCTGGACTCGCGACCCGAGCGCGCGCGTCGACCGCGGGTAGATGCGTTTTTACCGCTCGGGCGGCCATCCACGCACGACCCCCAGCCATGACCTTCGTCACGAAACTCGACTTCGCGTCCGGCGACCGCGACGTGCTCGTCGAGACCGTTCAGGAGCTCAAAGAGACGCTCGAACGCAAGGGCGCGGAGTGTAAGGGACCGCACGCGACCCCCTCCGAGACCGTCACCGCCCCGCTGTACAAGAACCTCGCGCCCGGCGACGAGTTCTCGCCGTGGCGCTACGACGTGTACCGGCGCTCGATGGAGATCCACGGGGCCGACGACATCGCGCGCGACGTCGTCGGCCGCGACTTCCCCGACTCGATCCACGTCGAGGTCGAGGTCGACCAGAAGAAACCGCTCGGGCACCGGCGCGACTGACGCGCTCGATCCGGTCACGGCTGCGGTTTTCTCGCGGTTCGCGCACCGACGCCACTCCGTCCGGCGGCGCGTCGGTCGGTCGGATTCTCGCCCGTCAGCCGAGCGTTCGCAGGTTCTCCGTCTCGACGCGGTCGGGGAGTCTATCGAGCGCGCGGTCGCACCACGCGTCGTGACCGACCGTCAGGTCCGTCTCGGGGTTGGCCGACGCGAGCGCGGCGACGCCCTCCGCGGCCGCGACCTGCGCCGCGTCGTCGGTCCGCTCCGGCACCTCGGCCGTGAGCGGGTAGGTCTCGGAGAGCGCGGGCGGGTACGGCCCGAACGGAGGTTTCACGCGCCACACCGCGTCGTAGTCGTGGTCCGAGGGGGCCTTCGATTCGGTGAGCAGGAGGGCCTCGGGCGTCGTCAGGCGAGCGAGGCGGTCGCGGTGTCGGCCGACCTCCGGCCGCCGGGTCGCCTCGTGGGAGGTGTGGAAGAACGCGTCCTTCGAGCCCGGGTCGGTCCGCTCCAGTTCGTCGGCGTGGTCGAGCAGCGCCCGGTAGCCGTCGAGCATGGCCGGATGGCCGCGGGCGCGACGGTCGACCAGTTCGAGCAGGTTTCCGGAGCGGATCGCCTCCTTCACGCGGCGCAGCTCCTCGAAGGTGACGTGGAGGTTGTGTTCGGCGAGCAGCCGCTCGGCGGACGGCCCGTCGCCGTCGCCCTCACCGAGTTCCCGCAGGTCCGCGGGCGTGTGCTCGGCGCACACCGGACACGAGCAGGGGAAGTAGTCGAGATCTTCGAGGTGTTCCGTCCCCGAGACGGTGAGGTAGCGGCCGTCGCGGGCCATCAGCGCGTAGGCGGCCGAGTCGAACAGGTCGCAGCCGGCCGCCACCGCGAGCGCCAGCATCATGGGATGGCCGGCCCCGAACAGGTGGACCGGCGCGCCCGGCCCGAGCCCGCGCTTCGCCGCCCGCACGGCCTCGACGGTCTCCGCGTAGCGGTAGGAGTTGAGCAGCGGCACCATCGCGCCGACGGGGAACACGTCGAGGCCGGTCCCCGCCGCGTGCCGCCCGGCCTCCTCACGCAGGTCGGCGTACGTCGACCCCTGGACCGGCGCGTTGACGAGCATCTCGCCCGTCTCGGCCGCCTCGGCGTCCGCGAGCGCCCGCTTCGTCGTCGCCAGTTCGCGCTCTGCGCGCTCGCGGTCGGCGTCGGGCGGCGTCGGCACGTCGACCGGCGTCGCCACGTCGCTGCCGATCCGCCGCTGGAACTCGATTATCTCTTCGGTCGTCACGTCGATGTCGCCGTACTCGGCCAATTGGAAGGAGCCGGAGTCGGTCATGATCGCCCCGTCAAAGTCGAGGAAGTCGTGGAGCCCCTCGTCGACGGCCCGGTCGCGGATGCGGTCGGTGCTGCGGATGATGTAGGAGTTCGTGATCAGCATCTCCGCGCCGAACTCCGATTCGAGCCGCGACGGCTCGATCGTGAGCACGTTCGGGTTGACCACGGGCAGAAGCGCCGGCGTCTCGACCGTGACGTCGGCGCGCGGGACCTCCAGCCGGCCGATCCGCCCGGCGGCGTCGTGGTCCCGGATCTCGAAGTGATCGCGCATACCCCGACTGCGCGGACGCGAGCGGTAAGGGTTGCGTTCGGCGGCGAGGGGCGCGCGCGGCGAGGCTCCGGGCGGTCGGGGCCGGCGGTCGGCCGAGATCAGAGCCCGGTCGGGTGCGAGACGTACGTCGTCTCCAGCCCCCACTCGCACGAGAGCGACTCCAGCGCCCGGACGCCGAACGTCTCGGTGGCGTAGTGGCCGGCGAGGAAGACGGTGAGGCCCGCCTCGCGCGCCTCGTGGTACAGCTTCCCCTTCCCCTCGCCGGTGATCAGCGCGTCCGCGTCGGCCGCGACCGCCTCGTCGAACCAGTCCGCGCCGGAGCCGGTGACGACCGCGACGCGCTCGATCCGGTCCGGGCCGAAGTCGATCACGCGGGTCGGCGAGGCCTCGCCGTCCGGCTGCCCCTCGAACCCGTCGAGCGTCTCGCGGACCGCGCCCGCCGACAGCGGCTCCGCCGTCTCGCCGAGCGTCCCGATCGTGACTGGGCCGATCTCGCCGAACGGTTCGCGGTCAACCAGTCCGACCGCCTCGGCGACGCCCGCCGCGTTGCCGAGTTCGGGATGACCGTCGAGCGGCAGGTGCGAGACGTACAGCGCGAGGTCGTTCTCGATCAGGGCCGCGATCCGGTCGTGCGCCCGCCCGGTGACGCGCTCGATGCCGCCCCACGAGAGCCCGTGGTGGACGACGAGGAGGTCGGCCCCGGCGTCCGCGGCCGCCTCGATCGTCGCCCGCGCGGCGTCGACCGCGAACGCGACGCGCTCGATTTCGCCGTCGTCCGAGCCCACCTGAAGTCCGTTCGCGCTCGCGTCGACGTCGGCGTACGCGGCCGTGTCGAGTCGGTCGTCGAGTCGGTCGACGTACTCGGAGAGTTCCATACCGATCCGTGACTCGGGCGGGGAATAAAGCGCGGCGGTCCGGCAGGACCGATTTCGCTCGGAGAAGCGATCGTACGGGGACGACCGTTTATCCCCGATTGATGAGGTGGCGCGTGCCTGCGAGCGTGCCGCCGAAGGCGGCCGCGAGGTGTACGCGAGAGGTCGCCGGCGACGAAGCCGCCGGCTGCCAGAGGGACCGAAGGTCCCTCGCTGGAGTCAGTCGCCGGAGCAACGCGGAGGCGACTGACGAGGGTGGAGAGGCGTGGGGGGCGGTGCTGTTGCTGTGGGCGGGACTCGAAGGGGCGGTCGCCGGCACCGCAGGAACGAGCGAAGCGAGTGACGAGGAGCACAGCGAGCGCACCGAGTTCTCGCGGCTGGAGCTTCGGCGTTCGCCTCGCTGTTCCGCGTTCGATCTCCCCTCGGCCGCGACGGGGTCGAAGAAGGGGCTCCGCGAATGGACGGTACAAGAACAGGCCCGGAACGCACCGAAACGGCTTAGTCGTCGAGTTCCTCGGCGACGGAGTCCGGGACCGCGTCTGGACCGGCGTCCGCGATCGCGTCGACCTCCTCGGAGCCGGCCGCCTGCGACGTGAACTCGGGGTCGAACAGACGGAGCGCGGTGCGGATCGTCTCCCAGTCGTCCTCGCCGGCCGCGTCCCGCAGCGACCGGGTCGGTGCCGCGAGCAGCTGGCCGACGAGGGCGTCAGCGAGGTCCTCGACCGTCTCGCGCTGCTCGTCGGTCAGACCGCCCTGCGCCTCTAGCCTCGACATCGCGCGGTCGAGCTCTCTGGCCTTCACCTGGTCCGCGCCCGCGTACATCGACGAGATGGCGTCGTCGGCGCGCTTGCGCTTGTACGCCTCCAGGATGCGGTCCAACTCCTCGTCGATGATCGACTCGACGTCGCGGGCCTCCTGCGCCCGGCTCTCGCGCGTCCGGCGGGTGACGTCTTCGAGGTCGTCGATGTCGTAGACGGTCACGCCCTCGCGGGCCCCCGCCGCCGGGTCGACGTCGCGGGGCTGCGCGATGTCGATACAGACGAGGCGGCCGGCCCCGTCGACGTACGACGGGTGGACGATCAGGTCCGGGCTCCCGGTCGCCGTGACGACGAGGTCGGCGTCCGGGATCACCGCGGGGAGGTCCGCGAGCGACACCGCCTCCGCGGGGGTGTCGACCTCCTCCGCGACGAACTCAGCGTTCGGGACGGTGCGGTTCGCGACGAGTATCTCCGCGACCGGCGTGTCGTCGAGCGTGCGGGCCGCCAGCGTGCCCATCTCGCCCGCGCCGACGACGACGGCCGTCCCGTCGGTCAGGTCGATCTCGCTCGCCGCCAGCCGGACCGCCGCGGAGCCGAGCGAGACGACGCCCTCGTTGATCTCGGTCTCCGTGCGGGCGCGCTCGCCGACGTGGAGCGCCTTCGTCACCGCGTCCTTGAGGACCGGACCGATGCCGCCGGCGGACTTCGACTCCTCGTAGGCCTCCCGCAGCTGGCCGATGATCTGGTCTTCGCCGAGCACGAGCGACTCCAGCCCGGACGCGACCCGCATCAGGTGCTCCAGGCTCTCCTCGTGGTCGAGGCGGCGGACCGCGCCGCCGCGCACGTCCGGCGCGAACGTCGAGAGCGCGGTCGCGCCGTCGATCGTGCGGTCGGTGACGACGTACGCCTCCGAGCGGTTACACGTCTGCACCGCGAACGCCTCCTCGACCCCCTCGCGTGCGAGCAGGTCCGAGACGGTCGCGCGGACGCCGTCGCCGCCGGCGGCCTCGATCTCGTCGACGGTCGCGTCGGCGTGGGCGACGCTCACGCCGGCGATCGCACCCGTCTCTCTCATCGGTCGAGTACCTCCTCGATCACGGTGTCAGCCTCTTGCCGTCCGTAAGATCTCCCCTTTTGTAAAGCCTTCCAAACCCCCCGCGATCTGACGACGCGCCGGACTGCTTCCCGACGCTTCTCGGGCGCGACCCCCTCCGCTTTCAGCTCCTCGCGGATCTCGCCGGAGATCCGCGCCATCTCGCCCGCGCCGTCGATCTCGGCCTCGATCCGCTCGCGTAACGCCTTCGCGAGCGCGGGGCTGGTCCCGCCCGTCGAGAGCGCGACGGCCACCGGATCGTCCTCGACCGTCGCGGGCACCACGACGCTCCCGGGGTCGCGCTCGCCCGAGACGTCGGTCCGGTTGACCAGCACGCCTCGGTCGAGCGCGGCCGACTCCACCGCGCCGTTGACCGCCGCGTCGTCGGTCGCGGCGACCGCCAGCGCCGGGTCGAACCGATCGAGCCAGTCGCCGACGGCGGCGGCCTCCGGGGCGGCACGGACCAGTTCGATGGCCGGCCCTTCGCCTCCGTTTGCGTCCGTGTCGTCCGCGAACTCGTGTAACCGCTCGTCGAACGCCGGACTGACGACGACCACGCGGGCGGCGTCGTCGAACCCGCGGGCCTTCCGCGCCCCGACGGAGCCGCCGCCGAAGACGACCACCGTCTCGCCAGCGAAGTCGTGGTACAGCGGGGTCACGGCGCACCTCCGGGGGTCGGCGTTCGGCGGGTCACGCCGTGTTGCTGTCCGCCCGGTCCGCGATGCGGATGCCGGTCTTCTTCAGGATGCGCGTCGAGAACAGGGTGTCCCAGTCGTCGGCCCCGACGTCCCAGTGCTCGGCCATCAGCTCTCGCACCTCCGCGATCCGGCGCTCGGACTCCGCCTCCGTCCGGCCGTGCGTCATCGCGAAGAAGTTGTACTCCCAGACGCCCGCGTGCCGGGGGCGCTCGTAGCAGTGCGTGACGAAGTCCAGCTCCGCCACGGCGGGACCGACCTCGTCTAAGACGTCCTCCGGCACGTTCCAGACCGTCATCCCGTTCTCCGTGTAGCCGAGCGCGTAGTGGTTCGGGATGACGCCGACGCGGCGCACCTTCCCCTCCCGCTCGAACCGCTTGATCGTTTCGACCACCCAGTCGGTGTCGGCGTCGATCGCGGCCGCAACGTCGGCGTACGGCGTCTCAGTCGCCGGGAGACCGCCCTGTATCTCGACGACCAGATCGCGCTCGTCCGGAGTGAGCGTCTCGCGCTCGCTCGGCGACACGCCGGGGCCCAACTCCGATAGGTCGACGTCGCCGTCGGGGACCGGCCCGTCGACGAGGAACTTCGCGCCGACGTGGAACTCCCGGAGCTTCGGGAGGTTGTACGTCTCCTGCCCCGTGGCGGTCTCGATCTCCGCTAACACCTCCTCCACGCGGTCGCTCCCGTCCTTGTCCGGGTCCGGGTGGTCCGCGACGCTCACCACGAACCACATGTTGAGGTGGGGGTGCTCCCGCTCGTAGTTGTGCGCGACCGCGGTGAACTCGTTGACCGTCTCCGCGATCTCCTCGTAGCGGTCCGCTGGCGCGTGCATCGCGACGAGCGACGCCGCGCCGCCGATCTCCTCGGCGTTGACGAGCGCGCCGAACCGCGAGAGGATTCCCTCCTCGTCGAGTTCGCGGACGCGCTCGCAGAGCTCCGGTCCCGTCACGTCGACGCCGCGCTCGCGGAGCGCGGCCGCCGCCGCGTCGAAGGGACGCTCCGCGACCGGGAACCCGCCCTGGAACGCGTTGATGATCGCGCGGTCGAGCGCCGTCAGGTCCGCGTCGACCTCTTGCATGGGGAGATATCGGAGCCGAGCGAGAATAAGCGGTTCGACCTGCCTCGGCGAGCTACTCGTCCACGTCGCGGGCGATGTCCGCGAGCGACGAGCGGGGACCGCGGTTCGCGTCGTAGACGGTCCGGTCGCCGGGGATCCGGAGGCCGTACAGCTCGCCGGGCACCACGACGTCGAGGACGACGCCCTCGCCCGGCTCGCGGTCGTTCGCGTCGAGCCACTCGACCAGCCGGTTCGCCCCCTCGCCGGCCTCGCGCGCGAGCCGCCGGTTGTCGGACGCGCCCCGCAGGAGCCGCCCCTTCGAGTCGCTCGCGACCCGCGCGTGGTACTCCTCGCGGTCGATCGCGACCCGAACGAGGTCGCCCGCGCTCACGCCGAGCGCGTCGCAGGAGCCGGACTCGACGCGGCCGTCGAGCGCGTCGTCGTTCGGGAGCCTGACGCAGGGGCGGCGAGTGCCGCCGCTCCGGGCGAGCGAGACGCGAACGGAGGCAACGTCCTCGCCGTCGGAGGGGACGCGAGGCATCGGGGGTCCTTACTCGTCGGCTTCGTCGCCGTCCGCGTCGCCCTCGCCGAGCGCGGCCGCCACGTCGCCGTCGCCGTCGACGACGCTCGCGTTGATCTGCGCGACGTCGTCGTCGATCTCGCGGCCGCGGACGGTGATGCGCTTGCGCTCGCCCTCGCGGGACGGCTCGAAGCCCACGCCGCC
Organism: Halorubrum tebenquichense DSM 14210; assembly: GCF_000337415.1. Lineage (GTDB taxonomy): Archaea > Halobacteriota > Halobacteria > Halobacteriales > Haloferacaceae > Halorubrum > Halorubrum tebenquichense. Next base: position 67,628 of record NZ_AOJD01000027.1, read on the forward strand.
CTCTAAGAGGAGCTCCTTCAGTCGCGTGCCGGAGACGTCCTCGCGCATCGGACGGCCGGTCTCGTCGGAGCCGCCGGTGAGTTCGATCGTGTGCTCGGGGAGCCCGACGGCGTCGCCGCCGATCTCGTCGCCGAGTTCGCGGCCGAGGAATCGGTTGGCGTCCTGTCCGTCGACCTCTCGCTGGAACGTCTCGCCGGTCTCGGGGTCGGCGACGACGACTTTGAATTCAGCCATGCGCGAACCCAGATGCCCGCGCATAAAAAGCACGTCGAAACGTCGGAACCGCGCGGCGCGCCGGGCTCAGGCGTCTCCCCCGCCGACGCGGGCGATCCGGCGCTCCCCGTCGCCCCACGGCCCGTCGACGAACGCCGCCTCGACCGCGCGGGCCACTCGGTCCGGGTCGTCCGGCCCGCCGGCGTCGGCGACGCTCCCGACCGACGCCGGGTCGAACGGCACGCCGAGCGCGTCGTAGACCGGCTCCGTCACCCCGGCGATCGCCTCGGGGTCGGCCGCCGAGACGACGAGGACGCCCGCGACGAGCGCCGCGTCGGCGCGGACGCGCTGTGCGAGTCCCGCGACCTTCCCGCCGCACTCTGCCTCCGCATCGCTGCCTGCCGCTTCCCTGCCGCCGGCGACCCGCAGGGAGTGGTCCCCCGGACAGAAGGATTCCGGCGGCTCCCCGCGGACCACGTCCGCCCCGAGGCCGCGGAGCGCGTCGCGGAGCGTCTCCGTCGCGGTCTCGTACCGCGAGTCGATCGATCCGCGCCCCTCGCCCGTCGGCACCGCGACCCCGAACGAGAGCGTCGACCCGGTGTACGCGACCGCGCGGCCGCCCACGTCGCGCTCGACGACCGGGAACCCGGCGTCGCGAGCCGCGCGCTTCGCCCGGTCGAATCCGGACTCTCGGGCGTCGCGGCGGCCGAACGCGACCTGCCGGGGCGGCGCGGTGACGCGGACGGCCGGGACGCCCTCGGCGGCCGACGCGAGCATCTCGGCCGTCGGGGCGCGGTCGGCGGCCGGCGTCGCGAACTCTCCCCTGTACACGCGCATACGAGGGCGGAGGACCGCAGCGCCGAAGCCATTTGCGCTCGCTTCGAATCTCCCTGCCGCGTCGTCCGCGAACCCCTTCACGAGCCGCGAACGCCGTCCCGTGACACAACAGTTTTGTCGGGGCTGAGAGTGATATCGATATCGATGAGCGACCTGAGCGCCCTGCCGGTCCAAGCGTACCTCGTCGCCTGTCTGCTGGCGGGGGCGATCGGGCTCTGGCTCGGTCGGGTCGCGTGGCACGAGCGCGACGAGCCGGGAGGGCTGGAGGTCGCGCTCTACCTGCTCTGTGGCGGGGGCGTCGCCCTCCTGTACGCCTTCCGGATCGCGCTCCCCGGCGAGGTCGGGATGACGGTGGCGCTCAACCTGGCGACGCCGCTCGTCGGGGCGATCCCCGTCCTCTGGATCCTGTTCGCGCTCGCGTTCACCGGCCACGAGCGATGGCGGACGGAGCGCCGGATCGTCGGGATCGCGACGCCCGCGTTCGTCTGGGTGCTGCTCGCGTGGTCGAGCGCGACCCACGGGCTGGCCCGGGGGCCGGTGACGGCCGTCGTCGACGGTCCGTTCACGCTGCTCGGATACGGGCTGGGACCGGTCGGCGGGGCGTACGTCCTCCTCGCGTACGGCCTGTGTGTCGCCGGCGCGCTGCTCGTCGTCGACCTCTACGAGCGGACCGGGAACCGCTACCGGCTCCAGACGTTCGTCGTGCTGCTCGGCACGCTGTTCCCGTTCCTCGCGGGGGTGGCGACGTTCGTCGACGTGGGGAGCTACGCGCACCTCTCGTGGCTGCCGACGGCGTTCGTGATCCACGGCGTGTTCCTCTACGGCACCGTCTTCTGGCTCGGGACCCTCGACGCCGCGGTCGTCGCGCGCGACACCGCCGTCGAGGTGATGCAAGACCCCGTGATCGTCTCCGGGTCGGACGGGCGGATCCGCGACCTCAACCCGGCGGCCGAGGCGCTCCTCCCGCCCGACGCGGTCGGCTCGTCGCTGTCGGCCGTGTTCCCGCGGCTGGAGGACGGCTCGGAGCACCCGATCGCGATCGGCGACCGCCAGTTCGACATCCAGGAGAACCCCATCACCGACCCGCGCGGCACCGACCGCGGACACGTCTTTCTCCTCCGCGACGTGACCGCGCGGGAACAGCGGCAGGCGGCGCTCGAACGTCGCGAGTCCGAACTCGAACGCCAGAACGAGCGCTTGGAGGAGTTCGCGGGCGTCGTCTCGCACGACCTGCGGAACCCCCTCGCGGCCGCGTCCGCGGCCGTCGAACTGGCCCGCCAGCGCGGCGACGACCCCGACGGCTCGCTGGAGCGGGCCGCGAACGCCCACGAGCGGATGGACGACATGATCGAGGGGCTGCTCGCGCTGGCGACGGCGGGCGAGACGGTGGACGAGCTCGACCGCGTCTCGCTCGACGGGACCGTCCGGCGCGTCTGGTCACGCCTGGAGACCGCGGACGCGACGCTCGCCGTCGAGGGCGACGCGACCGCCCTCGCCGATCGCGACCGGCTCGAACAGCTGCTCTCGAACCTGTTCCGTAACGCGATCGAACACGCGGGCGCGGACGCCGCGGTCACCGTCACCGTCTCGTCCGACGGCGACGGCGTCACGCTCGCCGTCGGCGACGACGGCCCCGGGATCCCGCCCGCGGAGCGCGAGAACGTCACCGAACGCGGCGTGTCGCTCGGCGGCGGCACCGGGCTGGGGCTGGCCATCGTCGGCGACATCGCCGAGGCGCACGGCTGGACGCTCACCGTCGGCGAGTCCGACGCCGGCGGCGCGCGGTTCGTTATCGAGGGGCTGGAGGCGGACTCGTGACGGGAGCGCCGAACGGCCGCGACGACGAGAGCGACGGCGGCAGCGGTGACGGGACCGGCGACGACGGCGGCGACGCTCCGCCGAACGCGACGGTGTCCCTTCCGGCCGACGTCGTCGGGCGCTATCGGAAGTTCTCGCGGTTCAACTCCCCGTACCCCGCCCACCGGCGCGGTCGGGCGATCGACCTGTATCCGGGCGACGGAGTCGGTCGCTCGCCGGTGGCCGGGACCGTCCGCGAGGTCCGGAGTGTCGGCTGTCCGGACCGCCCGTACGCGGCCGACGAGGACCACCTGATCGTCGTCGACCTCGCCGAGGAGTGGTGCGCCCGCGCCGGCGCTCCCCCCGGCACCGTCGCGCGGATCCTCCACGTGATCCCCGAGGTGTCGCCGGGCGACCGGGTGGCCGTCGGCGACGCGCTCGGCCCGACGACGCGCTCCGGCTTCTTCGGGCAGTGGGTCGACGACCACGTCCACCTCGGCTTCCGCCCGCCGGACGCGAACCCGCTCAGGGCGAGCGGGTCGCTCCCGGTCGCCGTCGACGCCCCCGTCGAGCCGGTGACGTGGGACGGCACCGGGTCGGTGATCGAGCGCGGGCCGACGCACGTCGTCCTCGACGGGCCGGGGCGGAACGGGTCGAAGCGGGACGGTTCGCGCCGAAAGGGGCCCCGACGCGACGAGTCCGGCCCGGCGTTCGCGGCGCTCGCGAGCGACGAGGGGGTTCCCGTCGACGGCGGAGTGACGCACTACGCCGGGGGCGGAACGTTCGGCGCGGGGGAGGAGGTGGCCGCGCCGACCGGATCCGCGCTGTCGCTCCTCGGCACCCGGATCGGAACCGCGACCGAACACGATTCGGGGGCCGAGCCCGGAGCGCCGCGCGTCGAGTGGGCCCCGGTCGACGTCCTCGCGAACGGCGAGCGCGTCGTCGGCCTCTCGCTGTTCGCCGCGCGCGGCGACCGCTTCGGCGTCAAGGTCGTCTGTCCCGACGCGACATTCGAGGTCGGCGAGTCCGTGACGGTCGAGGTCGTCCCCAGCGACGACCCGATTCGACTCGGGGTCGGGTGAGCGGTCGCTCGCGCGGACGAGTTGCCCGGCTGGTCCGCGACCGGCCTGACCGACCAATCCGCGGCCCGTTGTCGGGCGTTTCCGGGGGCTACAAGCCGTCCGAGAGCGACGCCCGGGACATGGACCGCACGGAGATCGCGGCGATGGACCCGCTGCCGTCGGAGGCGACGGCGTTCGTCGAGCGGAAGCTGGAGGACGAGCACGGCTACCTCTCGTGGCTGAACACGTCGGTCGAGGTCATCGAGCGCGGGCGCGTCGTCCTCTCTATCCCCTTCGACGACAAGCTCACGAACGCCGACGGGCGGACGATCCACGGCGGCGTCGCGGCGACGCTGATCGACACGGCGGGCGGCGTCGCCCAGCGCACCGCGTTCGAGGACCCCCTCGACGGCGGCGTGGCGACGGTGAACCTCAACGCGAACTACCTCCGGCCCGCGACCGGCGACCTCCGCGCAGAGGCGGAGGTCGTCAGGGCCGGCGGCTCGATCGGCGTCAGCGACATGACCGTCACGACCGCCGGCGAGAGAGAGGGGGCGGACGGGGGAGGCGACGACGGTGGAGAAGGGGCTGACCGCTCCGAGGTCGTCGTCGGTCAGGGGTCGTTCCGGCTGTTCCGCGAGTAGCCCGGGAGGCCGTCGAGGATCGCGTCGAGCGCGGGACCGGCGTCGTCCGAACCGGTTTCTCGACCGTCCGCGGACAGTTCGGCCGCCAGCGCCGCGACCGGTTCGCGGTCGACGCGGTCCGGCGCGGCGCGGACGACGACCGACTGCTCGCCGAGCGGGACGAACCCGCAGCCGAGCCGGGCCGCCGTCTCGCGGAGGCCGAGCCCGGCGTCGGCGTCGCCGGCGACGACCGCGCGGACCGGGCTCTCGAACGCCTTCGCGGTCCGCTCGTAGCCGTCGATCCGCTCGGCGAGTTCGCGGCGGTCGGCGTCTCGCCCGTCGGCGAGGTCGTCGAGCCCCGCGTCGAGGCTGCGCCGCAGTCCCGAGACCGTCGGCCGGTTCCGGAAGCGGAGGTCGCGGTCGACGAGGTCCGCGAGCCCCTCCACGCCGTCGGGGTTCCCCTCGGGGACGATCAGCCCCCACTCGCGGGTCCACCGCCCCAGTTCCTCGGCGTCGACGTCGCGGTCGGTCGGGCCCGCGGTCACGGCCACGTCGGGGACGCCGTCGCGGAGGCGGCGGAGCCCCTCGCGGGAGCCGACCGCGAGGTAACGCGGGTTCGCGAGGCGGTCGAGCAGGCGGTTGAGCGCGGGGTCGTCCTCGCCGACCCCGAGCAGCGTCGGCGGGCGCACGTCGGGCGAGAACAGGTCGACTGAGACGGACTCGCCGGCGTCGAGGTACTCCGTGTCCGGGTCGACCGGGACGACCCCGTCGGCCTCGACGAGGCTCGTCGTCGCCCCCGATCCCTTGTCGACCGGGTAGACGAGCGGGCGGTCGTCCGCGTCGCCGCCGCGGTCGCCGTCGCTCACGTCGAGCAGGCCGACCGGCATCAGGCGCATGCGGCCCTCGCCGTACCGCTCGCCGACGCCCATCCGGCCCTCGACGGTCGCGGTCGCCGGCTCGGGCTGGCCCGCGGCCTCGCGGATCGCGGGCGCGACGAACGTCCGGAAGATCGTGAGCGCGGACACCGGGTAGCCGGGGAGGCCGATGTACGCGGACTCGTCGCCCCGCGAGCCGTCCGCCTCGTCGGTGCGATCGAGTCGGCCGACGAGCATCGGCTTGCCGGGCTTGACGGCGACCCCGTGGAGGAGGAGTTCGCCGCGCGCCTCGATGACGCGGTAGATCACGTCGACCGCGCTCGCCGAGGTCGACCCCGAGGAGAGCACGAGGTCGCACTCGTCGGCCGCCCGGCGGAGCAGCCGCTCCATCTCCTCGTAGTCGTCACCGGCGTGGGGGTAGAGGACGGGCTCGCCGCCCGCCTCCTCGACGCCCGCGGCGATCGTCGTCGAGTTCACGTCGTAGATCTCGCCGCGATCGGGGTTGAGGGCCTCGCCCGGCCGCACGAGCTCGTCGCCGGTCGAGACGATCCCGACGCGCGGCCGCCCCGCGACCGGGACCTCGTCGACGCCGAGCGCCGACAGCAGCCCGATCTCGCGGGGCGTCAGCCGCGTTCCGGGACCGAGCGCGCGCGCGCCGGCGGCGATGTCCGTGCCGGCGGTCATCACGTGGTCGCCGGGCGCGACCGAGGTTCGGACCGCGATCCGGGCCGCACCGTCGGCCGCGGCGTCGTGTCCGTCGCCGGTGTCACCACCGTCGCCGGCGTCGCCGCCGCCGTCCGCGTCGCCGATCTCGTCGGTCCGTTCGACCATCACGACCGCGTCCGCGCCGTCGGGCATCACCGCGCCGGTGGATATCTCCGCGCACGTCCCCGGTTCGACCGTCACGTCTGGCTCCGCGCCCGCGTGGACCGCGCCGGCGAGGTCGAGTTCGGCGGGATCGGCCTCGTCCGCGCCGAAGGTGTCGCGGGCCCGCACCGCATAGCCGTCCATCGAGGCGCGGTCGAAGCCGGGCACGTCGATCGCGGCGTCGATCCGCTCGGCGAGGACGCGGCCGCGGGCCTCCCGCAGCGGGACCGCCTCGGGGGCGGGCGAGAGGTCGAGCGAGTCGATCGCGTCCCGTGCGGCCTCGGGGGTCGCGAGGTCGCGGAACTCCTTGCGGTCGCTCACGCGTTCACCTCCCAGAGCTCCACGTCGACGGTCTCGCCGGCGTCGAGCCCCTCCCGCGGCTCCGGCACGACGACCCAGCCGTCCGCGAGCGCGACGCTGGATAAGATTCCGGAGCCGCTCGCGCGGGTCGGCGTCGCGGTCGGGAGGTCGTCGCCGTCCGCGTCGTCGGCCTCGTCGCCGTCGACCGACCCGTCGTCTCCCTCGCCGTCGCCAGCCGAGAGGCTCACCCGCGCGAACGTCCGGACGCCGGGCTCGCTGGCGACCTTCCGCCCCAGCGTCGCCCGCCGCGTCGGGAACGGGTCCGCGTCGACCCCGCCCGCCCGCTTCAGCGCGGGCCGGAGGAACTGCGCCGCGTTGACGATGCACGCGACCGGGTAGCCGGGCAGCGACACGATCGGCGTCCCCTCCGCCCGCCCGAGACACACCGGGTGGCCGGGCTTCAGCGCGACGCCGTGGACCAGCACCTCGCCGAGGCCGTCGACGACCTCCGGGATCAGGTCCCGCTCGCCGACGGAGGAGCCGCCGGTGGTGACGACCACGTCGGCGTCGAGGTCGGCCGCGACCGCCTCGCGGAGCGCGTCCGGGTCGTCGGTGACCACGTCGCGGTAGCGCGCCTCCCCGCCCCACCGCTCGACGAGCCGCGAGACGGTGAGGCCGTTCGTCTCGATCACCTCGCCGGGGCCGGGGTCGGACTCGACCAGCTCCTCGCCGGTCGGGATCACGGCGACCTCGGGCGGCTCGCGGACCGCGACCTCGTCGAGGCCGACCGAGCGCAGGAGACCGAGGTCCGAGGGCCGCAGGACGTGGCCGGGCTCGTAGAGTCGCTGGCCGGCCGCGACGTCCTCGCCCGCCTCGCCGACGTTCTCGCCGGTCGCGACCGCGTCGAACACCTCCACGTCGTCGCCGACCGACTCGACTTGCTCGATCATCACGACCGCGTCCGCGCCCTCGGGCACCGCGCTGCCGGTGTGGACGCGCGCCGCTTCGTCCGGTGCGATCGACTCCGTCTCGGCCGGTCTCGCCGAGAGGACCGCGGGAGAGCGGTCGCCGGCTCCGAAGGTGTCGCTCGCGCGGACGGCGTACCCGTCCATCGCGGCGCGGTCGTACCCCGGCACGGGCGACGGCGCGTCGATCGGCTCGGCGATCACCCGGCCGTCGGCCCCCCCGACCGGGACGGATTCGGTCCGGTCGTGAGGGGAGACGGCGTCGAGCAGGGTCGCCCTCGCGTCCGCGACCCGGGTCCGCCGCTTGAACCCGGACTCGCGTCTGTCGTGGCTCATACACACCTATTCGCGGCCGCGGGCAAAAACCCGTTCTCCGCCGCCGCTCAGGCGAACCAGGAGAGGAGCCGGCGGGTGCGGTGGACCGACTGGAGCGCGGCGACCTTCGCCGCCGCCGCGCCGTCGACCGCGGTCCGCTTGGTAGCCTTAACGCCGCGGGCCGCGCCGGTGCGCGCGTAGTACGCCGACCGGCGGCCCGCAGCGCCGACGTAGTGTTTCGCCGCCATCCGGATCGGCGCGCGCCGGCCCTCGACGGTCGTCGTGCCGCGGCGGATCGCCGCGAGCACGTCGTCGACGGTGACCGCCGCCGCCGACGCCCGCCCCTCGATCGTCAGGTCGGTGAACGCCCGCCCGACGTACTGGAGGTGGTGCGCGTCGCTGGCGGCGACGCCCGGATAGCCGTGTTCGGCCGCGAACCGCCGCGCGCGGCGGTTGCGGTTCCCCGTGAACAGCCACGCGTTGAACACCTCGATCGCGTCGACCTCGTCGACCGCGTCGGCCTCGCCGACCTCGTCGACCGCGCCGGTCCCTCCGCTCTCGCCGTCCGCGGCGACGCGGTCGCCCTCGTCGCCCGGATCGGGCGTCGGGATGTTGCGCCGGCGGACGCCGTGCCGCGAGCGCTGGAACGGGTGCGGGACGACGGCGACGCCGCCCAGCTCGTGGACCGCTCGGACGGTCTCGTCGTACGGCCGCCCGCGCGGCGGCATCCGGTCGACGCCGATGGCGAGCAGGTGGCCGTGCGCGGTCGACACCTCGACCCCGGGGATCCCGATCAGCCCGTACTCCGGGGCGATCTCCGCGGCGCGTTTCGACTCCCGGATCACGTCGTGGTCGGTGATGACGACCGCGTCGAGCCCGATCTCGGCCGCGTGTTCTAAGATTAGCTCCACCGGCTCGTGCCCGTCGTAGCTCCCCTCGGAGTGGACGTGCGGGTCGACGCTGACGGTGACGCGGGACACGCCCGGACTACGCGGCGGGAAGTATATAAATGGACGAGCGATATCGGCCCCCGACGGGCGGCGTGTGACACGGGTACACTTAATGAGCCGTCCCGCACATGATCGTCCATGATAGAAAGTGAGTACGACTACGTCGTCGTCGGTGCCGGGTCCGCGGGCTGCGTCCTCGCGAACCGGCTCACGCGAGACCCGGAGACGTCCGTGCTGCTGCTCGAAGCGGGCGAGCCGGACGGCGACCGGAACATCGAGATCCCGGCGGCGTTCCCGGAGCTGTTCAAGACCGAGACGGACTGGGAGTACTACACCGAGCCACAGGAGCACTGCGACGGTCGAGAGCTGTACTGGCCGCGCGGCAAGACCCTCGGCGGCTGCTCGTCGAACAACGCGATGATCTACGTCCGCGGGCACCCGTCCGACTACGATCACTGGGCGGAACTGGGCAACGACGGGTGGGGGTACGACTCGATGCTGGAGTACTTCAAGCGGGCGGAGCGGTTCGGCCCGGGCGGGTCGCCGTACCACGGGGCGGACGGACCGCTGAGCGTCACCGAACAGACCTCGCCGCGGCCCGCCTCCGAGGCGTTCGTCCGCGCCGCCGCCGCGGCCGGCTACGACCGGACCGACGACTTCAACGGGGAGACGCAGGAGGGCGTCGGCCTCTACCACGTCACGCAGGAGAACGGGAAGCGCCACAGCGCGGCCGACGCGTACCTGAAACCCGTCCTCGACCGCCCGAACCTCACCGCCGAGACCGGCGCACAGGTGACGGAGGTGACCATCGAGGGCGGCCGCGCGACCGGCGTGGAGTACCGGCGGGACGGCCGGGCTCGCAGCGCTGGCGCGAGCGAAGAGGTGATCCTCACCGCCGGGGCCGTCAACTCGCCGCAGCTGCTCATGCTCTCGGGGGTCGGCGACCCGGACCACCTCTCGGAACACGGCATCGACGTGGCGGTCGAGTCGCCGGGCGTCGGGCGGAACCTCCAGGACCACCTGTTCGCCTTCACCGTCTACGAGACGGCCGACGACGTGAGCACGCTCGACGACGCCGGGGGGCTGCTGGACGCGCTCAAGTGGTTCGCGCTCAAGCGCGGGAAGCTCACCTCCAACGTCGGCGAGGCCGGGGGGTTCGTTCGGACGAGCGAAGACGAGCCGCGTCCCGACCTCCAGTTCCACTTCGCCCCCTCGTACTTCATGGAACACGGACTCGCGAACCCCGCCGACGGCCGGGGGCTGTCTCTCGGCGCGACGCAGCTCCGGCCCGAGAGCCGGGGCCGGATCACGCTCGCGTCGGACGACCCCTTTGACGCGCCGCGGATCGACCCGAACTACCTCGCCGAGAGCGAGGACGTGGCGACCCTCGTCGAAGGGGTGAAACGCGCCCGCGAGATCGCCGCACAGGAGCCGCTCTCGGAGTACGTCGGCCGGGAAGTGTGGCCGGGCGAGGACGCGCAGTCGGACGAGGCGATCGAGGCGCACGTCCGCGAGGAGTGCCACACGGTGTATCACCCCGTCGGGACGTGTAAGATGGGCGATGACGAGATGGCCGTCGTGGACGACCGGCTCCGCGTCCGCGGCGTTGAGGGGCTCCGCGTCGCGGACGCGAGCGTGATGCCGACGCTCGTCGGCGGCAACACGAACGCCCCGACGATCGCGATCGCCGAGCGCGCGGCGGACCTGATCCGCGGCGACCGGGCGGAGTCGGCGGACGAGCCGGTCGCCGCCGCCGACTGACGCGGATCCGCTCCGCGGGCTGCCGCGCGCTCCCCCGCGCGCACCGCCGCCCGGGTCGCCGCCCGCGCCGCAGCAGGGCTCACTCCTCGCGCGACGCCCACGCGTCGCGGTCGGCGTCGCCGCGGTCCACGATCCCCACGTCGCACCGGACGTCCTGAATGCGCTCGAAGGTCGGCGGGGAGACGAGCCGCGAGGCCACGGAGCGGTCCCCGCTCGACCCCATGAGGACGAGGTCGTACGCGTCCGCGTTCGCGCCGAGGAAGTCCGTCACCTCCGCCCGCGCGACCCGCGTCTCGACCGGTCCCGCCGCGGTCTCGACGAGGTTCGCCAGCTTCGTCTCGGCCCGCCTGCGGTCGGACTCGGCGTCGATACAGGTACAGACGCTCACCCCGCCGGCCTCGCCGGCCAGCCGCTCAGCGAAGTCGATCATCGCGTGCGCCGAGTCACCGGGACGGGCGACCAAGACGAGGACGCGCCGCCAGTCTTCGACCTCCGTCGTCGACCGGAACGCGACGGCGTCGAGCGGGCCGGCGAACACCCCCCGAGTGAACGGGGAGAGGAGGCCGTCGTCGGTCTCAAACGGCGTCACGAGCAGGTCCGAGTTCGTCGCGCGCGCCGTCTCGACGGCGACCCGCGCCGGATCGCCGTCGGCCGCGACGACGATCTCGCAGGGCACGTCGAGCCGCTCCCGGATCGCCGCGGCGTGGCGTTCGAGCCGCTCGGCCGCGGTCGCCGCCGCCCGGTCCGTGACCGCCGCCTCGAAGTCGTCGTCAAGCGACGCTCGCACCGACTCCGGGAGGTCCTCGGGCGTCGCGGCGTCGTGATCGTCGAGCATCGCTCGCTCAGCGGCCGCCAGCTCCGCGTCGTCGACGACGTCGAGGAGCACGACCTTGCCGGCGTCGTGGGCCGCCGCGAGCCGCGCGCCGAAGAACGCGGTCGCCTCGCTCGTCTCCCCGCGCATCGGCACCAGCACGTGGTCGTCGGCCTGCGTCGTCCCGTAGAGGTAGCGGGCGCGCTCCTCGTAGAACCACCTGCGCCAGACGGCGAACGCGCCCGCGACGAGACCGCCGGAGACCGCGACGCCCGCGACGTAGGCCGCCGCCGGGTCGACGGCGGTGCCGAACACGAGCACCGCGTCGCCGCGCGCGCTCACGAGGACCAGGAGCGCCGTCGAGAAGGCGGCCGGTTCCTCCACGCCGGCCAGCCACGTCAGGCCGCCGCAGAGCATGATCGACAGCCCGGCGCTGAGCGGACTGATCGCGCCGGCCGAGACGCCGCCGATGCCCAGCAGCGAGAGCTCCAGCGCCACCCACCCCGCGAGCGCCCCCGCCACGAGGCCGCCGACGAACGTCCGCGGCGAGGAGTACTGTCCCTCGGGATCGGCGAAGAGCGTGTAGGTCCCCGACGCCAGCGGCGGGAAGAGGAGGAAGGAGAGGTCGGTCAGGTTCGTTATCTGGGTGACGAGCGCGATGAGCACCGGCACGAGCAGCAGCGTCGTCAGGTGGAGGAGGTTGGTCGTGTCCTCGGCCCACTGCCGGAGCTCCACCACCTCCCGGCGCTCGATCCGACGCGCGCGCCGGCGAGCGGCGGCGAGTTTCGCTCGCACCCTGTCCAGCATTACTCCCGCTTCGCCCGTGGCAGTCAAGAGCGTGGCGGCGCGCCCCGCTCAGCCGAACAGCCCCTTTATCCTGTCGACGACCGAGTCGCCGTCGTCCGCCTCTTCGGCCTCCCGACGCTGTTGTTCGCGCAGTTCGCGGAGCTTCGCGGCCTGGTCATCGGTCCCCTGTCCGCTGTCGGTCTTCGCCTCGCCGCCCTGGAGGCCCTTCAGTTCGGAGACCGCGTCGTTGACCGTGCCGGAAGTCGTCCGGGTCTCCGTCGCCGAGCCCGCGAGCTTCTCGGTGTCGACGTCGACGTCGTCGACCGCGCTCGTGTTCAGCTCCAGCCGCCGCGTCTCGGAGCGCTCGACGCCGCCCCACGTCAGCTCCGCGTCCTCCAGTTCGCGCTCGATGTCGGCGCGGACCGACTCCTCGGTGACCGCCTCGCCGTCCGCGCTCGAGCCCGGTCCGCCGCCGGTCTCCCCGTCGGCAGCTCCGGATCCGGCCGCGCTCCCGGCGTTCGCGACCGCGCCGCCCGTCGCGCGCTCGACGCGGTGCGCGACGAGCGCGCCGCCGGTCGCTCCGATGAGCGCCACCAGCCCGACGCTGTAGACGGCGACGATCTGCGCGCTGTAGTCGGGGTTCACGACGACGTTCCAGTTGTTCGGGTACGCCCAGACGAACGCGCCGGTCCCGGCGAGCGTTATCGCGGTGCCGGCTCCCGCGAGGTACAGCATCCGACGGTCGACCGGCAGGAGGACGACGATGCCCAACAGCAGTGCCGGGAGCCCGACCGCGCCCGCGACGGCGGCGACCTCGCGGACCGCGTACGTCGAGAGCGCGGTGGGGTCGAGCGTCGCGCTGTAGAGGAACACGACGACCCCGATCACCCCGAGGGCGATGCCGGCGAAGAACAGCCCGAAGCCGGCGTACACGTCGATCGTCCGGTCCGGATCGCCGACGTACCGCCGGTAGTACTCGATGAGGACGTTCTCGGCGTCCGCTTCGCTCATGTTCGAACGTTTCCGCCGAGTGTAATGACTGTTACCCTGACCGCGGCGGCGGCGACTCGGTTCGCCCGCCGTTCGAACGTCGTTCCGGTCTCCCCGCGTTCCCGCCCGACCCCCTGCGTTTTTCACGGCGGGCGACGACGTTGTACCCGAGAATCCGTGTCGTCCGAGTGCCCCCGCTGCGGCGGCGACCTGTCGACGCTCTCGCTCGGCGCTGCCACCGCCGTCGCCTGCGACGACTGCGGCTACGCCGACGTCGAGGCCGACCACTCCGGGGAGCCGGAGGCCGTCGAGAGCTGGGCGGACGCGCTCGCGCGCTTCGAGGAGAACCAGTAGCCGCCCCGAACCAACGACCCGTCCGACCGGACTCACACCATGCCCACGCTCGACATCACCGACGACCAGGCGGACCGGATCGAAGCGCTCCGCGAGGAGTTGGCCGCGGCCCACGCCGGCCCGTACGCCTCCGTCGACCGCGAGGACGCGGTCGCGTACCTGCTGGACCTCGCGACCGCCGTCGACGACCCCGACCGCCTCGCGGAGCCGACGGCCGACGGCGACGAGAGCGAGGGCGACGGCGGCGACGCCTCGGACGGACCGGAGGCCGGCGAACCCTTCGACCGCGAGCGAGCGCGCGAACTGCTGAGCGAGCGGAACAGGCGGCACACCGACCCCGCTCCGGACGACCCGATGGACCTCTCCGACATCGCGTCCGCCTTCGACGTGACGGGACGGAGCGGGATGACGAAGGCCGAACTCGTCGACGCGATCATCGACGCGGCCGAGCGCCTCGCGACCGACCCGTTCGTGCGCGTCGACATCGACCTCGGCGTCGACGCGGCCGATTCGGCCGAGACCGAATCCGACGAGAGCGAGTCTGCCGACGCGAGCGACGACGTGGGTGACGGCGGAAGCGACGACGATGGAGGCGCGGCCGGCGACGACGGCACGGGGCAGTTGAACGCGATGATGAGCCTCCTCGACACCCACGCCGACAAGTGGCGCGAGGGCGACGGCGACGCGCGGTACGAGGTCGACCTGCCGGACGGGAGCGTCGAGACCGCCCGGACCAAAGACGACGTGCGCGCGCTGCTGTTCAAGAACTACTGACGACGACACCACCGACAAATGGGATTCATCGACGCGGTCCGCGCGTGGCTCTTCGGCGCGGACGACGACGTAGACGACCCGAGCGAATCGAGCGGCGAAACCGACGCGGCCGACGGCGACGGAGGAGCGGGCGACGCGGGCGGCGAGGCCGACGGTCTCGACCCCGCGGCGGCGACCGAGACGCGGACCGCGGCCGCCACCGACGACGCGGTCGACGCGCTCCGCGACGTGCGGGAGTCGGGTCCGCCGGGCGACGAAGGCGGTTCAGACGGCGAAAGCGAGACCGACGACGGCCGCGAGCGCCCGCCGGACGACGACCGCAGGAAGCGTTAGGTGGTCGGAGGGGCACGTGGGGGTATGCCCGACGAGAACGAACTCGGTGACCCGGTCGCGGCCGACCTCCCGCCCGACGCGACCGACGGCGAGTACGTGGCGCGGACGATCGAACTGGCCGAGGAGGCGGTCGCGGCCGGGAACACGCCGTTCGGCGCGCTGCTCGTCGTCGACGGGGAAATCGTCCGCGAGGCCGGAAACGAGACGCGGACCGGCGACGACGTGGCCGCGCACCCGGAACTCACGCTCGCGCGGTGGGCCGCGCGCGAACTCGACGCCGACGAGCGGGCGGCCTGTACGATGTACGCCAGCACGGAGCCGTGCCCCATGTGCGCGACCGCGGTCCACTACGCGGGGGTCGGACGGGTCGTCTTCGGCGTCGACGGCGAGACCCTCGACGAGCTCTCCGGCGGCGTGGTGCCGATCCCCTGCGAGGAGATGATCCGACGCGCCGGCGGCGAGACGACGGTCGAGGGACCGATCGCCGTCGACGCGGCGATGAGCGTCCACGAGTCCTTCTTCGGCGAGCCGTGACGGCGGGACCGGAGTCCGGCGACGCGGCGGACCGCGCCCCACCCGCGGTCCTCTCCATCGGGGCCGCGGCGATAGACGAGTGGTACGCGGTCAGCAACCTCCCTGAGCCGGACGGCGGTGCGTTCGCCCGCGAAGTCACGTCCGCGTTCGGCGGCGTGGGCGCGAACGTCGCGGTCGCGCTCGACCGGCTCGGTCGGGACACCGGGCTCGTGAGCCGCGTCGGCGACGACGAGTACGGGCGGCGGGCGCGGAGACACCTCGCGGAGACCGGGGTCGACGCGACCCACGTCGCGGTCGGCGACGACCCCCACACCCGGTCGCTGATCTTAAGCGACCCGGAGGGGGAGCGCGCCATCGTCACCGCGGGCGAGAGCTTCCGCGGCCTGCGCTTGGACGACGCCGCGCTCGCGGCGATGGCCGACGCCGACGCCGTCTTCCTCACCGCCTACGCGCCCGACCGCGTCTCTCGGCGGGTCCTCGACCGGATCGCCGCGCTCCGGGAGAGCGCCGCGGACGCGGGCGGCGACCCGCCCGCGCTCGTCTTCGACCTCTCGGGGTCGGTCGAAGAGCTGGTCGACCGGGGAACCGAGCCGGAGACGATCCACCGGTTCCTCCACGCGGCTGACCTGTTCGTCGCCGACGGGGTGGCCGCGCCCGCCTTCTTCGGCTCCGAGACGGCCGCGGTCGAGCGGATCGCGGCCGCACAGACCGGCGCGTCCGAACGCGGTTCCCGGTCGGGGCTGCGGTCGCGAGGGGAACGCGAAGGATGTCGGACGTGGCCCCGGGCCGTCCTCACGCACGGCGCGGACGGGATGACCGCGGTCGCCGGCGGCGACGTCTCGCGGTTCGACGCGTTCGAGGTCGAGACCGTCGACGCGACCGGGGCGGGCGACGCGTTCACCGCCGGCCTGATCGACCGCTGGATCGCCGGCTCCTCATCGGGAACGGCCGAGGCCGATATCGCCCCCGGCGTCCGGTTCGCGGGCGCGGTCGCCGCGATCAACTGTACCGCCCGGTTCACGCAGCCGGGGCTCCCGACGCGGAGCGAGGTCGCCTCGTTCCTCGCGGAGCGGGGGTACGCCCCCGACGGGAGTCGGTGACGGGCTGTCGGTGGAAGCGACGGGCCCGGCGCGGTCACCGGACCGCGTCGGCGGCCGCGACGAGGTCCGCGACGCGGTCCGCGTCGACCGGCGCGGTCGTCTCGCCGCCCCGCTTGAGCGCGGTCCCGACGATCGCGCCGTCGGCGACGGAGAGCAGGTCTGCGACCGTCTCGGGCGTGACGCCGCTGCCGACGAGGACGGGCGTGTCGAGGCCGTGGCGGTCGCGCTCGGCGACGACCGCCTCGAGGGCGTCCGCGTCGACCGCCTCGCCGGTCCCTGAGCCGGAGGCGATCACGGCGTCGGCGAGGCCGCGCTCGGCGGTGTCGGCGAACGACTCGGCGGTGTATCCCGACGGGGTCAGCGGCGCGGAGTGTTTCACGTCGGTGTCGGCGAAGACGCCGACGTCGACGCCGAGGCGGTCGCGCAGGCGGAGCGTCTCGTGGGCGCGGCCCTGAACGATCCCCTGGTCGGTGACGCGAGCGCCGGTGTGGACGTTCACGCGGACGAAGTCGGCGTCGACCGCGGCGGCGACCGAGAGGGCGGCCTCGGCGTCGTTGCGGAGGACGTTGATCCCGAGCGGGAGGTCGGTCTCCGCGGCGACCGCGGTCGCCGCGCGGGTCACGGCGGCGACGACGTGGGGCGGGACCTCGTCGGGGTAGAACGGCGCGTCGCCGAAGTTCTCGATCACGATCCCGTCGACGCCGCCGCGGTCGAGGGCGCGGGCGTCGCTCGCGGCGCGGTCGACCGCGGCCGCCATCGCCCTGCGGCCGTCGTCGGGCGCGCGCGGCGCACCCGGGAGCGGCGGGAGGTGGACCATGCCGAGCAGCGGGGCGGCCGTGCCGAAGGTGGATTCGAACTCCATCGTCGGAGTCGACGGCGCGGCGGGACAAAAGCCTCCCCACAGCGTTTAGGCCGCCCGCCGCGTGGTTCCGATCGAGATGGGAATCGACGCGACGACGCCCGGCGACGGCGACGTGACGCTCGTCTTCTCGCTCGGGGCCGCGCGCTCGCTCGCCGACCCGGCCGCGGCGTTCGCCGACGCTCGGGAGTGGAGCCGCCACGTCGGGATCGTCGCGAACGAGGCCGACGAGGTGGCGGCGTTCGCCCGCAGCCACGGGGTGGAGAACGACTACGCGCTCACGAACTGGGACAAGTGGGGCACCCTCGCGGACGTCCGCGAGGAGAGCGCCGCCCCGCGGCGCGTGTTCGTCGGCACCACCCGCGCGGACGAGCGCGTCGCGACCGAGACGGGCTACGAGTTCCTGCCCGTCGACGAGGCGGCCGAGAAGGCCGGGTGGGAGCTGTCGGAGCCGGGAACGGGAGCGGACGACGGACGCGGCGGCGACGCCGGCCGCCTCGCCCGCCTGCGACGGCGGGTCGGCGACCTGATCTCGCGGCTCCGGTGACCGCCTCGCGCGCCGATCGCCCGGTACCGCGACCGACTCGGTCGCGGAAGGTACAAACCGCTCGTCGCCCAACGTGGGGTATGTCCTCACCGCTCGCGGACGAGCCGGTCGAGCCGGCCGGCGACGACGCGGACCCGCTCGAAGGCGACGAGTACGCCGACCACTTCGCCGAGCTCGGCGACGCGTGGGAGGTCGTCGACGACCACCACTTGGAGGCCAGCTACGAGTTCCCCGACTTCGAGACCGCGCTGGCGTTCACGAACAAGATCGGCGAGCTCGCCGAACGGGAGTGGCACCACCCCGACATCTCGCTGTCGTGGGGCGAGGTCGGGGTCGAGCTCTGGAGCCACGAGGTCGGCGGGCTCACCCGCGCCGACTTCGTGATGGCGGCGAAGATGGACCGACTGTACGCGGACGCCGAGGCGTGACCTGACACGGCAACGAACGAGTTTAAACCCCTCCCGGCGAAACGGTGGGTAATGAGCGAGAACGTCTTCCTGGTCCCGATCGACCCGGAGAACTTCGACCGAACGGTCCGGTCCGCGGTGGATCTCACCGAGTACCCGGACCGGCCGGCCCCCCTCGCGGACCTCGACGAGGCCCGCCTGTGGGCGGTCGACGACGACAGCGGCAACGGATCGACGTTCGAGAAGATGTCCGAGGGCGACCTCCTCCTGTTCTACACCGACGACGAGTACATCGGTACGGGCCGGATCGGCACGACCTTCGAGGACGACGACCGGTGGACCAGCGGCGCGTTCTGGACGGCGTTCCCGACCACGCGGGTGTACACGGTGACCGACTACGCCGATGTCTCGGCCCCCAAGCGCGCGGTCAACCGCATCTTCGACTACTCGTCGTCGTACACGCCCGGCTTCATGCGCGTCGCCGACAGCCGGGTGACCGCCGATCTCTCGTCGATCGAGTCCGCGCTGGACCACTACACGAAGCGGAACGCCTGAGCGCGGGCCGAACGCGCCGACTTCTCAGTTCTCGACCGCACCGACGAGCGCCTCGTACGCCGGTTCGTACCGAGACGCGACGCGGTCGGGGTCCCCCCGGACCTCGCCGGCCAGCGCCGGGAGCGGGACGGTCGCGACCGGGTCGATCATCTCCGTCACCGCGTCGACGTGCTCCTCGCGGGTCCCCTCGCGCGGGCTGCCGGCGGCGACCGCGCGGGCCTTCGCGTACCGGTCGCCCGCGTAGACCCGGGCGCGGCCGGGGTCGACGACGGCGACCGCGTCGGGCGCGACCGGGCCGTCGCGCGGGAGCGTCCCGGCCACGTCGGCGTACGACTCGACGACGACCGGGACGGGCGTCCGCGCGACGCGCGCCGCGAGGCGCTCGATCGCCGGGAGGTGCGCCTCGGCCATCACGTCGTTGAACGCCGGGACGTCGCGCACGCGGGTCGCGTCGTCGAGGGGGAGCCGCTCCGCGAGCCCGTCGGGTATCAGTCCTTCCTCCTCGGCGGCGGCGTTGACGACGAACCGCGTCCCGGAGTCGGTCGTCACGCGGTCACAGAGGAAGGTGCGGTCGCCGTCGCCGAGCATCCCGGTCCGCCCCGGCGTCGGCCGCCAGAGGCGGTGAACGGGGTTTATCGACTCGGGCGCGACCGCCGAGGGCGACGGCGACGCGCCGTCGGCCGCCGCGAGCGCGCGGGTGCTCGCGGCCGCCAGCTTCCGCGCGTCCTTCCCGTAGAGGCGGCCCGAGTCGGTCGCGATCCGGTAGTCGCCGTGGTCGAACCAGAAGTCGTTGCCCGCGCGCGGCTTGACGCCGAGCGCGTCGCCCGCGCGCCCCGCGAGGTGCGCGACGAGCCCCGTCGAGAAGGTGGTCTTCCCGGCGTCGACGCGCGAGCCGCCGGCGACGAGGAACACCGGCGGGTCGGACGGCTCCCCGCTCACGCGGACTCGTCGGCGTCGGCCTTCGCGTCCGTCTCCTCCTCCGGCGTCGCCTCGGGCGCGAGCCCGTAGTACCCCGGGCCGTCCTCGCTCAACGGCTCGGCGATCACCATGTCCTCGGCGTGGACCATCACCCACGGGACCGCCCAGTCGACCAGCACCGCCTCGGTGTCGGGGTCGACCTCGGCGTCCGGTTCGAGGCCCTGAAGCAGGCGACCGATCTCGGGGACGGTGTACATCTGGTCCGGTTCGAACAGCTCGGCCGGTTCGTAGAAGTCGCACGGGTAGGTGGCGTCGAACGCAGACTTCGGTTCGGGCATGTGCGGGGATACGCGACCGCGGCCGTAAACGCTGCCGATAGCGACTCGATTCAATGCCGATAGCGACTCGATTCGATGCGGTGGCGCGTGCCTGCGAGCGGCCGCCCNGCGCTCGGAGAGCGCGAACCGCGAGGCTGGGGAGGCGTGAGGTGCGGGGCGGGGAGGGACTCGAAGGGGCAGCCGGGCGGCGGGCGCAGGTGACGTAAGGACCACAGGAGCGAACGGAGTGAGCGACGAGGAGCGTGGTTCGAAACGGCTCCGCCGTTTCGTCATCACGAGACGCCGAAGGTGTCTCGAACGACAGCGAGCGTGCGCCCGCCGCCCGGTTGGGGCTTCGGGAGTGTTCGTGTCGATCGGCGATTTATAAGCAGGATCACCATCGTACAGTCGCCCGGCTGAGGCTTCGGGAGTGTTCGTGTCGATCAGTGACTCACGCAGTCACGACTACCCGGCAAGCGTCGCGAAAAAATGCGGATCTCGACGCGCGTAACGCGTCCTCTCGAACGCGCTTACTCGAACAGTTCGACGGCCTGCTCGTAGCGGTCCGACGGTTCGTCCCAGTCGACGACCTCGAAGAAGTTGTCGACGAACTCGCCGCGGGCCGGGCCGTAGTCGTGGTAGTAGGAGTGCTCCCAGACGTCGAGCGCCAGAATGGGGTGACCGCCCCAGACAGCGCCCTCGTCGTGGTTGTCGACCACGACGTTACGAAGCTGATTCGAGAACGTGTCGTACACCAGAAGCGCCCAGCCGCTGGCCGCGGAGGCCGCCGCCTCGAACTCGCCCTTCCAGGCCTCGTACGAGCCGAAGTCCTCCTCGATGCGGTCGGCCAGCGCTCCCTCGGGCTCGTCGCCGCCCTCCGGCGACATGTTCTGCCAGAACAGGTCGTGGAGGATGTGCCCCGAGGAGTTGTGGGTCACGTTGCGGATGGCTCCGCCCGACGAAGAGAAGTCGTGCGAGTCACGGTTCTCTTCGAGCGTTTCCTCGGCGGAGTTCCAGCCGTTTACGTACCCTTGGTGGTGGGTATCGTGATGCCATTCGAGCACCTGCTCGGAGATGTGCGGTTCCAGCGCGTCGTAATCGTACGGTAGCGGATCGAGTTCGTAACTCATGCTTGTATCACCTATTCATTACATGTGCCGGAACGCTGTTAAAGATAATGCGGTACGCGGTAGCATGCGACACCAGACGTGAGTGTTATCGGCCGTTTCCGCGGAGTAGCGGTGTTGTTGCGGTTCCGGGACCTCGGGGGCGGGCGATCGGATACCGTCCGTGATCGACAGACGGGAGCGACGAGTAACTGAAACTGGGTTCACGTCAGATCGGTCGCACGCTGATTCGAATCCCAGCAACCGCTCTCTGCTCACTATGTTCGCAGAGAAGCGGTGGGACTGGGATTCGAACCCAGGAAGCCGTGAGGCTACCTGCTTTCAAGGCAGGCGCAATGGGCCGCTCTGCCATCCCACCACACGTAACCGCTCGGCGTCGGCCGACTAAGTCGTGTCGGATCCGACGAAGCCGACGACCGCTCCGACCCGGGCCCGTCAGTCCCGAACTAGCCGCTGCTCGCCGTCCTCCGCGACGACGTCGAGGCCGTGTTGGTGGACGAACGCCGCGGTGTAGTCCGGAACGACGCGCTCGGCGGCGAACCGCGCCCTGAGGATCGGCACCACGTCGAGGAGGTCCTCGCCGGTCTCCAGCGAGGGCGACGGCTCGACGAAGTCCACGGAACGGTCGGCGTCGCGGCCGCGCTCGGCGAGCGTCGGCAGCGCGGGGGCCTCGAACGCGCCGTCGAAGTCGATCGGCTCGGTGAAGCCGGCGAAGTACGCCCGGCCGTCCGTCGACGGGCCGAGCACGACCTCGGTCGTCCGGAGCTTCATCGCCGCGGAGTCGACGAGCGTGCGCGAGAGCAGCGGCGCGGTCGGCGTGACGACCGCGACCGAGTCGGCACCCTCCTCGCGCAGCAGGTGCGTGACGGTGTTGCCGGCGCGCGCGCCGAACGAGGAGCCGACCTGCCGCTCGAAGCGAACGCCCTCGGTGCCGCCGAGCGTGTCCGCGACGAGCGTCCGGAGTTCCGCCTCCGCGCTCGTCTCGGTCCGATGCTCGGCGGGGAGGTGGTCCTCGGCCGGGTAGTTGACGAGGAGCTCGCCGCCGGAGCGCTCGACCGCGAGGACGGCGTCGCGGAACTGCGCCTCGTAGAGGTCGGCCGCCTCGGCGGGCGACAGCGGCGTCGACTCGGCGAGCGCGGTTCCGACGAGCCCCTCGCGGGGCGGGTTCGCCAGCAGGGCGACGACGGTCATACCGGACCGCGGCGCGGGAGCGCCTTCAAGCCGCCGTTTTGGTTCGGGAAACCGCTCAGGAGAAGTCGCGTCGCATCGCGATCTCGAACCACGGACAGAGGCGGAGCTGGCGGTACAGCGCCGGGTTCTCGTGGAGGTGGTCGTAGTCGGCCCACAGCATGCCGCCGATCTCCTCCTCGTCGGGGTCGAGCGAGGTGTCGTCGAGGGTGACCTTCAGCACTGCGCACACCTCCCACTCGACGCCCTCGTTGGGGTAGTAGCGCTTGTACTCGAACTTGTCCGTCACGCGGAGGTCGTCGTACTGGTCGGGCGCGATGCCGAGCTCCTCCTCGAGACGCTGCTCGGTGGCGTCCTCCTGCGACTGCCCCTCGACGGGGTGAGAGGCGACCGTGCCGTCCCAGTGGCCGTCCCACAGCCGCTTGTTCGGCGCGCGCTGGGCCAGCAGGATCCGGCCCTCCGTGTCGAAGACGAGGCAGGTGAACGCGCGGTGACGGATCCCGTCGCCCGTGTGCGCGTCGAGGCGGTTCACCGTGTCCTGCGCGACGTCGTCGGGGTCGACCGCGATGACGTCCTGAAGCGCGTTCTCGTGGTCCGTGTCGCCCGTGTCGCCGGTCTCGCCTGCGCCGTCGCCGGCGGGGTCACCCGGCGCGGCCGCGTCTTCGGAACTCATGCGCGTTACGTCGCGGACCAGGGCTAATAAGGGTTCGATACGGCGGTCGGTGCCCCCGGTCTCGCGCGGGACCCGCGCGCGACTCGCTCTCACGCCCCCGAACCGACGGCGCTTCGACGCTCTTAACCGCGTCCCGGCGCTACTTCGCGCGGATGAGTAACCCGGCGCTCGACGTCGTCGAGTTCGTGTTGACGACGCACTTCTACACGCAGGACCGCGACCTCGACGAGAACGACCTGCCGCCGCGCTTCCGGCAGGTGTTCTGGTCGGCCGACGCCGCCGAGGACGCCCCCGGCGGCGTGGAGCGGCCGCTGAAGGCGACCGACGAGACCACCCGCACCGCGACGGGGGTCGACCGGCCGTGGGGGGCGGTCTCCGACCTCCTTTTCACCCAACGCACGGAGTTCTCCGGCGAGATCTCGCTGACCCAGCCGTCGATGGGGTTGGAGTGGTACCGCGACCGCGCGGACGACGACCGGATCGCCGGGAACCCGACGATCGTCGCCGCGCTGGAGGCCGCCGAGGACCTCGACGCGCCGGTGACCCGCGAGGAGGCCAGAGACGACGTGCGGCCGGTCCAGGCCGATCGCGTCTGGATCGACGCGCTGCTCGCGGAGTACTTCGACGAGGACGAGGACGGGGAGATGCTCGATCTGGTCAACGTCCGCGCGCCCGAAGAGATCGAGACGACGCTCGCCGACCTCGTCCTGACCGGCGATCAGGAGGGCGAGATACAGAAGATCGTCAAGGCGATCGAACACCGCGAGTACCTCGCGGAGATCGGCCTCCGAGAGATCGGGAAGCTGCTGTTCGTCGGCCCGCCGGGAACCGGAAAGACGACCGTGTCGCGCGCGCTCGCTCACGAGCTCGGACTCCCGTTCGTCGAAGTCAAGCTCTCGATGATCACGAGCCAGTACCTCGGCGAGACGTCGAAGAACGTCGAGAAGA
The DNA here is from genome assembly GCF_000337415.1 of Halorubrum tebenquichense DSM 14210. Lineage (GTDB taxonomy): Archaea > Halobacteriota > Halobacteria > Halobacteriales > Haloferacaceae > Halorubrum > Halorubrum tebenquichense. Next base: position 91,413 of record NZ_AOJD01000027.1, read on the forward strand.
GCTTCGAGGTCGCCAAGCGGCTCTCACCGTGCATCCTCTTCATCGACGAGTTCGACTCGGTGGCGAAGACGCGCCGCTCGGACGAACACGCCGCCCTCAAGCGCGCGGTCAACACCCTGCTGAAGTCGATCGACGAGGTGTCGCTCGTCCGCGACGAAGTGCTCCTCATCGGCGCGACGAACCACCCGGACCAGCTCGACGCGGCCGCGTGGCGGCGGTTCGACGAGATCGTCAACTTCCCCAAGCCGGACCGCGACATGCGCGCCGACATCCTCCGCGTGGTGACGAAGGAGATGAAGATCGCCGACTTCGACCCCGAGGAGGTCGCCGACCGGACGAGCGGGCTCACCGGCTCCGACCTCCGGATGGTGCTCCGGGAGGCCGTCCTCGGCGCGCTCACCGAAGACCGGATGACGATCACGCAGGAGGACGTGATGGCGGCCGTCGAGGACTTCGAGGAGCGGGACAACCTCAAGAACATGGACATGATCGACGGGGAGGGCGCGGAGGTGCTCGGCGAGACGGGGTCGAACGACGCCCACGACCACGGGGACCACGACCATGGCGAGCACGACCACGATCATGGCGAGGACGGAGACGGCGGCGAGAGCGCGGACCCGACTCGCGGCGCGGAAGCGCGCGGTCGGACACAGGACTGACGCGAGCGTTCGCGGTTACTGACGCCGGTTTTCGTGCGGGATGACACGGTTGAAGCTGCTCGTTCGAACACGAGACCGAGTGGGACGGCCGGGCGTTCGAGCGCATCTATATTTGATCTCTCGCAGGCACCTAGATGAAGAGTATACAACCGGGATCTCGGATGAAGCCAGTCTTACTCTGACCCGTTGTCTTCCAGTGCGGTCTCTCTTCGCTGCCGATCTCAAACGGATATCGACACTCAGCATATACGGCTGCGAGTCTGATTGGTGTTAGATGCGGTGGAATCCACGAACCACCATTCGGCGACTCTCTCGGAAGGGGACCCCAATGACACTCACAGAAACGCAGATACGCGAGTATGACAGTCGTGCGATGGATAGCGCGGAGACTGCCACGGCAACGTTTGGAACCGGTTGTTTCTGGGGGCCAGATGCCCAGTTCGGGGCGATAGACGGCGTCGTTCGCACCCGTGTCGGCTACGCTGGCGGGACAGAAATCGACCCGACGTATCACGCGTTAGGCGACCACACAGAGGTGTTCCAAGTCGAATTCGACCCCGACACAATGACGTATCGAGACCTCCTGAATCGGGTGTTCCACTCGCACGACCCACAGCACCAGACCCGAAAGACGCAGTATCAGAATATCGTGTTCGCCGCGACAGAAGACCAGCGAGCAGTCCTGGATGAATTCCTCGCGACACGGGGCCTCACTGCCGAGGGGATCGGAACACGCATCGAACAGCTCTCACGGTTCCATCCCGCTGAAGACTACCACCAGAAGTACAAGCTCCGGTCTGTCTCCTCGTTCATGGATGCGTTCGACGCGGCCGGATACGGCGATGAGGAGTTGCGCGAGTCACCGACCGCTGCCAAGCTAAACGGGTACGCTGCCGGACACGATGTTGCTATCGCCGAGGATCTTCAGCCACCGGATCACGGGACGGCATAGACTCCAGTGGGTTTGACGACAGACAGTACCGTCGGCGATGACGCCCTGACCAGTGTGTACGCGTCGCCTTGGTTCCGAAGCAGCATACTGATCGCTGGGAGGCAATGCCGCGATTTATGTGCGGGTCTCTCGTCGACTGACGTACGCACGGCGGCCTTCTGTCGCCCGCCCGACCATGGACCGAACCGATGTGACCCCGGATCCTGACGCGTTGCTTGAGACGGCACTCACGGATCCTGAATCGTTCGACGCCGCCCGAACAGCGAGAGCGGTGGCCCAACTGGAACACGATGATCCGGAGGTTCAACGGGCGGCGTCGTGGGCGCTCAGATTTGTCGCCGCGGAGGCCCCGTCGCTTATGGAGAGCTGTACGAGACGCTTTCGACGGGCACTCGATGACCCCGATGCCCGTCCAGTCGTGTTGCGGACACTCGCAGTTGTCGCCGAACACAATCAGGAGGCCGTCGCAGCGACCGTCCAAAGCGCTGTCGAAGCGGGGATGATCGACCAGCTCGTCGGGCGGCGAGTCGTCGCCGGATACCAGCCGTCCGACTTGGGGGCTGGAGGCTCAGTCATCGCTGATGAAGGAGACGAAACATCGGTGCCGACTGGGACGGCTGGATCAACGGTTGAGACCACTCCCGCAGAGTCCCGATCCGACGAGCGTCCGTCATCGTCGGTTGGGCATCCACCAGCCGATCCGCCGGCGAAACCGCCACAGCTCGACCGGTCGCTAGCTGCGTATGATCCGGTCCCTACGGGTGAACAAACTGTGTCGTCTTCGAACGCAGACGTCCGGTTCACTGTCGGCGGTCAAGAATTTACTGCGGTCCAGCAAGCGATACCGGCCGTAGGCACCACCGAAGGTGTGTTACAAGACGCGTTCGACCGGTGGCGTCGGATCGACGATCACGACGCCGTCGCCCGCCTCGTCGATCACGGAGTGCGACCAACACCATGGGCAATCTCTGAGCAAGGTGCCGTAGGCTCCGTCGTCGAACGGGAGACACCGCTTCCGCCGTTAGAAGCTCGCTGGGTGCTCTCTCGGATCGCGGACGCAGTCCATTACGCACACACTGCTGGTGTGGTCCATGGTGGACTCTTCCCGAAGTCGATCACGTTTGTGAGCGCGGTCGAAGACCCGGACGCGTGGGCGTACCCGCGGGTGAGCGATTGGGGCCTCCGTGAGGCGGTTGGATCACGCGACGATGATGCCGTGTCCCGCCAGCACGCAGCCCCCGAACATCTCGCCCCTGACCGGTTCGGTGACGTCGACGCTGCGACAGACATCTACGGGATCGGGGTGATTGGGCATTTGCTGGTGACGGGCAACGCGCCGGATCGCGACGACGGAACAGTCCGTTTCCATCCGACAGGTGACCGCGCCATTCCGGACGACATCTCGATGATTCTCGCAAAGTGTCTCACAACGGCGAAGATGGAACGATATGCCTCTGCGGCCGCAATCCGTCGCGATCTGGCGACAGAGGGTCACAATGAGTGACTCGGTGGGGGTTGATCTGGCCGGCTTCATCGTGGATAGGGGACTCTCCAATCGAGCGTTCGATACAGTGCCATCCCTAGTCGGCGCGACGACGGCTCCGGTTGGGGGCGGTGTCACCCGGTTCGTTGCGGCTGTCCTCGTTTTGGCAGCCTGTCTCGGTGCGACATGGTACGCGCTCGTTAGCGCGAGACAGGCACCGCTCGATACGCTCGTGTGGCGCTACGTCGCGTTGTCGGCAGCTGTGGGGAGTGTGTTTGCTGGTCTGCTCATTATCGAAACGGTGACCACGACTGTTGGAACCCTCGTCCAAGCGTTCCGTCTCCTCGCACAGCTCTTTTTTGCTGTCTTTTTAGCGCTCTCGCTCCGAGAGTTGTACTACGCACAGCCAGCGACCTCCAGTGACGACGACCGGCTCTCGCTGTCGACCGCTCGTCGGATCGAGACCGGGTTCATGGTTCTCGCCTTGGTCCAGTTTCCAATCGTTGTCTGGGTCGGGCCGACGGCGGTTGCGCAAGTGATTCTCGCCCTCGCTGCTGGAGCCTTCACGGTGTACGGTGTGTCGTTCGGACAGGCGATCCGCGCTCGGCGCGTCACTCGTGGGACGGTTCTCGATGCCACCGTCACCTACGTGATCGCAGTGTTGCTCTGCGTCGGTGCGGTGAGTGTCATGGAGGGAGCAGTTCTCACACCAATTCCGCGGCCAGCTATCGTCGGTGCTGTCAACGTTCTCTTGGCGATGACTGGATCGTTCTTGATCAGTCTGGTCATCCGGCTGAAACGGAGCGTCGACGCTGGCGGTCGCACCAGTTGAATCGAACCACTCCGTGGAAGGAAGAAGCGAGCTTACAAGCGTAAGTGGCAGTCCCCCGGAGCGGTAATTGTGATAGATAAGCAGTTCCGAGCGATTCGAGACCTCGTGCCGAGCTGTCTCTGTGAGCGAGCAGAAATACGAGTATCCATACGGCGGGCTGAGTTGAGTCGCTTCGGTATTCACGGCGAATGTTAACATGAATCTGGCAGTTTGAGCACCAGACCCGGTCACTCTGACTCTGGACGACGTCAAAAGTGAATTCGAGCGTCTGTGATATCGGTTCTGAGAACTAATACTGCTGGTGAGTACGGTTATATGGCTGAGATTTCTAATATCCCAATAGGAGACCAGACAGTCATGAGTGGTATACGGGATGTGAGAACTGGAACATTTCTGTTTGGAGTCCATATCATCTCTGCGCTGGGCCTCGTGGCGTATGTCCTCACCTACACCTGGGCACCGCCTACGACTTACTGGGCACGCGCTTTTGCCACCGGATTTCCCGTTGTTGCGGCCATCGCTCTCGTCAGTTACCCGGTGTTGTTTCGTGATCGGGCTGGGCGACACTTGCTGTTACATACCTCTGGCGTCGGGGGTGCCATTGGGGGATTCCTCGTCTCCACACCCGGCATCGGGGTGGTTTTCCAACAGGCTCAGATCGGTTCCCCTGTTATCAACCCAACTATCTTGTTGACCGAGTCGGCCATCGGAGGCATCCTCATTGGTGCCGCTGCTGGTCACTTCTATGGCCAATTTCTTATCGAACGGAAAGAACTCGCGGCGCAACGGGACCGTCTTGGCCAACACAAAGAACGGCTGACTGTCCTCAACCGAATTCTCCGTCATGACATTCGCAATCACATGAGTGTCGTTCTGGGCAACGTCACCCTTCTCTCCGATCGGCACGGGAAAGGAGAGTTACTGGAAAACATCGAGTCACACGGACAAAAAGTGGTTGAGATAAGCCAGAATGCCCGTCAGATAGAGACGACTCTAACAGAGGACGTACCGAGCGCGTCTGTCAATCTCGCCGACCTCGTACGTGACGGTGTCAAGGCGACGACGATCGACATCGAAGGAGAAGCCGTTGACATTCGACTCCCCGAAGACGTGAACGTCCAGTCTAATGGCCATCTCGCTTCAGCCGTTCGGAACGTGATCGAGAACGCGTTCGAACACAATGATAGCCAGAACCCGGAAGTCATAATCACCGCAACCGTCGACGCTGATATCGGTGAAGTCGAATTGCGAGTGGCGGACAACGGACCTGGGATTCCAAAGCGAGAACGGAAAGCACTCGACAGCGGCGAAAACCAACTCCAACATAGCAACGGCCTTGGACTCTGGTTAACCCACTGGGTGATCGAAGACCTTGGCGGACAGGTCACGTTTCACTCCCGCGACCCACGCGGGACGGTGGTCACTTTTACGCTTCCGACAGTACCGGCCTCTTTTGAGACGGAGGCGGGTTCGACGAGTTCACGCTCACACCTCTGACTGGGAAGAGACGCTGATTGACCTCATGCGCGGCTGGGTGAGTGGTGAACTACAACAAGAGCAGGCACCCCCGGAGCGACAAACGCAAAACGAACAACTGGATGAGTTCGGACGCGTTGTGTCCCATGAGTTGCGAAGTCCGTTGAACGCCATTGAGGGGCGACTCGAGTTGGCGAAAGAAGCGTGTGACAGCGATCACCTTGGCCCCATTGACGACGCCGTTTCGCGAATGGAGTCGCTCATTGACAATCTGCTCGTATTGGCCCGCACCGACGAACAGGTGTGTGAGTTGGAGACTGTAGATTTAGCTGAGATCGTGACAAGTTACTGACAGCGTGTGGCTACTGGAGATGCCACACACTTAGATGTCGAACAGCCGATCCGAGCAGACAGCAGTCGTCTCCAGCAACACCTCGAGAATTTCTCACGCAATGCGATTGAACACGGCGGTGACGATGTCGCTGTAACTATCGACGAGTTAGATGACGGGTTCTCTGTCGAAGACCCCGGTCCCGGCGTTCCGGCAGACAATCGAGAGGCGGCATTTGGTGTAGGCTACTCTACGAGAGGGGATGGCACTGGATTCGGACTGAGTGTTGTCAAACGCGTCGCACAGGGCCACGGTCGGAGCGCTGTTGCGACAACCGGGGTTGAGAGTGGGGCCCGATTTGAGATCACCGGTGTTGCCTCCCAGAGTGAGTTCAGTTCGGTGTTCGAGAGGGGTACTATTCAGTTGAAAACTCGACACCAGTGATTTCAAACCGCGTGCCGCCTCGGGACCCGTTGGTCACGCGAACGGTCCAGCCGTGGGCGTCGACGATCTGCCGTACGATTGGAAGACCGAAGCCCGTTCCCTCGTCGCTCGTCGTATACCCGGCATCGAAGATCTGCTCTTGTTCATCAACAGGAATACCACCCCCGTCATCTTCGACGTAGAATCCCTCCTCTATGTCACCAACCCTGATCGTCACGTCGTCACCGCCGTGTTCGACTGCGTTCCGAAACAAGTTCTCCAACACTTGCGCGAGTCGGCTTCGGTCGGCTCGGATTGTCCGCTCAGCCTCAGTGACGAGGGTAGCGTCACCTGTCTCGACTGTTTGCCAACAGGCCTCTGTGAGACTATCCAAATTAACCGGCTCCGGATCGGTCACCTTGTCTCCCTCACGTGCCAACGCTAGCAGGTCGTCGATCAATGACTCCATCCGGTCGTGTGCTTTCGCTATTGCATCGAGAGAATCGCTCTCATACTTCTCTTGAACCAGCTCGAGGTGACCTTCGGCCACCCCCAACGGATTCTGGAGGTCGTGACTGACGATGCTGGCAAATTCGTCCAGGCGGTCCCGTTCCGCCCGGAGGCGTTGCCTTTGCATTTCCAGTTCCATCTCATGGTCGACTCGATCGAGTACCGCTGTCAGGATCGTTGCGAGTAGTTCCGTGAGATACCGATCCGTTTTATCGAACGCGTTTGGTTCGGGCGAGGTTGTAACGAATATCCCGTGATCGCCGAGCGGGTACACGAGTCCGCTTCGCGTCGGCGTTTCAGCAGCGTCTATGGAATCGACGTCTTCGATGTCGTCAATGACGACTGGGTCACCAGCCTCGAATACCGCCCAATTGAACTCATCGATAGTTCGTGACGGGGTCGTCCGATCGTATCACGGGGCAGTACCCAATTGTTTCCGGACGCCGTCGGATACCGCAACCGGTTCGAGTACATTCGGGTTATCGCCGATGAGGTGAACACCAGTAAACGGAAGCCCGAGCGTCTGTTCTGCGATTTCGACAGTCGTTTCGGCGACCGCTTCGGTGGTCTCTGCGCGGATGAGATCCTGGGCTTGCTGTTGGAGGTCACGGGTCATCTCTCGGCGGTCTTCGCGGTCGGTAACGTCCTGATAGACCCAGAGATGACCGTTCCCATCAGGGAGTTCAAGCGGTCGGTAACTCCGTTCGAACGTTCGCCCATCACTGACTGAGAGGACTTCCTGATCGACCGGAGTTCGATTCGCCACCAATTCGTTGATCCGATTAACAAATCTGTCCCCGCCGACAAATTGGTCGCTCAGCTGTGCGGCCAACCGTTCACAATCCGTGCCGACGACGGTGTCCGGTGGGTCGGGTATCTCGAACAGTTCCAACGCCCGTTCGTTGACCGTCAGCACGTTGCGGTTTTCGTCTTCTGCGAGAATCCCGACGGTGGCCGTTTCGAAGACTGTCGAGAGTACGGCGTTCGTTTCTTCGAGTTCCTGTTCGCGCTCCTGCTGCTCGGTGATGTCGGTGATAAACCCTTCCAACGCTTCCAAGTCCCCATCGGCAGAGTAAATCCCCCGCCCGCGCTCCCACATCCACTTCGTCGTACCGTTTTTAGTGACGATCCGATAAGTCACCTCGAACGAGCCGTCCCCAGAGAGCCCCTCTTGGACAGTGTTCCACATTGGTTCCCTGTCGTCGGGGTGGATGATTTCTGTCCCCCACAGCACGTCGTTGTCTTCGAGCCTGTCGGCACGATACCCAGTCAAGTCCTCGACATCGCCGTCGACGGTTTCCATCGGCCACGCGGGGTCGTTTCGGCACCGGTAGACCATTCCTGGAAGGTTGCTGATGAGCGTCTCTAACTGTCGCGTCTGTTCTTGTGCCAACTGCTGTGTTCGATGCCCATCGACGGCGTTCAGAACCCGGTTAGCGAGCAGTTCGTACTGTTCGGTCCCGCTCTCTTTCTGGAGGTAGTCGGTAACACCGGCCGAGATTGCTTCGCTTGCCACCTCCTCTGAACCCTTGCCGGTGAACAAAATAAACGGGATCTCAGGGTATTCATCGCGGACCTTTGTGAGAAACTGGATGCCGTTCTGGCCGGGCATATCGTAATCCGAAATGATACAGTCGAACGTACCTTCAGCCAACTGGGTTAGACCGTCAGCGGCGCTGGTCGCTGCCTCGATACTGAATCGGTCATCTTTGCGTTTGAGATACGTGGCGGTCAGCTCTGCCACATCTGGCTCGTCATCAACATGGAGGACTCGAATCGACTGGAGTTCTGGTTCCATCTGTGATAAGCTAGAGGTCATTTGGACTCCCCCACTATGTGACTGAGTATCATTCTGTTGTGGGATACTGTAACTGTACCGGCGCTATCGCTACTATCGAATATTATTCCGCGGAACGATGGAGCAAATCAGCCGAGTAGTCGCCTTCGGTACCGAGCGATCATCGTCGAACGCCGACGACCGTGTAGCCGAAGCCGCGGTCGACGATCCGCGGGTCGAGGTCGACGGCGTCCATCGCGGCCGCGAGGTCGTCCGGGGTCAGGAAGCGCGAGTCCATCCCGATCGCGTGCTCGCCGGCGACGAGGAGCCGCCCGAGCGGGTGGTCCGGATCGAACTCGCGGACGACGAGCGCGCCGCCGGGCGCGAGGACGCGGGCCGCCTCGGCGAGCGCGGCGTCGTGGTCCGGGAGGTGGTGGAACGCGTCGACGACCGTCACCGCGTCGACGCTCGCGTCCCGGAGCGGCAGTCGCCCCGCGTCGGCGGCGAGACCGTCGAGTCCACGGGCGCGGCGCGCCCGGGAGAGCATCTCGACGGAGGCGTCGGCGACCGTGATCTCGGGACCGGTCAGCGCGGCCGCCGCGCGTCCCGACCCCCCGCCGACGTCGAGCAGGCGTTTGATCGGCCGCGTCGCGTGATCGAGGCCGGCGGCCAGCGCCGCGCCGTCCGCGGGCGGCATCGCGAGGTCGTACAGCGGGGCCACGCGGTCGAAGAACCCCACGTCGCCGAGTCCGTACATGGAGGGGTGAACTCCCGCGACGGACAAAGAGCCACCGACCCCGTTTAGGGGATCGCCCCCGTACGACGCCGCATGGAGTACGCGCTCGTGTGTCGACCGGGCGAGGGCGCGACCCTGCGGCTCGACTACCGGGCGTTCGCGTACGCCGGGAAGTTCGTCGTCGGCGCGCCGGGCAAGTCCGTGATCCGCACGCCGGACGGGGGTCCGGCCGCGCCCGACTGGACGCCGGACGAGTCGCTGCCGGAGACGGTCGACCCCGACGCGTTCGAGGAGGACGTGATCGCGGCCGTCTCCTTCTCGGCCGACCGGACCGACCCCGACTGCTGCCGGCTGCGGTACGTCACGGTTCACGCCGCGCGGCGCGGCGAGGGGATCGGACCGCGGCTGATCGACGAGACCGTCGCGGACCTGGCCGACGCCGGCTTCGACCGGGTGAAGATCGCCGTGAACAACCCGTTCGCCTACGAGGCGTGCCACAAGTGCGGGTTCGGGTACACCGGCGAGCGAACGGGACTGGCCGAGCTGGAACTCGAACGCCCGGCCGGGACGCCCGCCCGCGTCGACCCCGAGCGATACCGCGAGGGCATGGCGGCGTTCCGCGAGACCGACGGCGAACTGAGCCGCGCCGAGCAGCGGTTCGTCGCCGAGCGAGCGGAGCGCGGGCCGCCGCGGTGACCCTGCGGGCGAGACGGAGGCGGGACCCGGTCGGGAGCCGAGACCGGAGACCGGCGTCAGTTGAGCGCCCAGATGGCGTAGTTGAGCGCGGTCGCGAAACAGACCCACGCGAGGTACGGAACGAGGAGCGCCGCGGCCCGGCGGTCGACGCGGTCGAAGGCGGCTATCGTCGCGACGACGAGCGGGAGGAGGAGGGCGAGGACGGCGAGACCGAGGTCGGCGCGTTCGAGCCCCCAGAACACGGGCGACCACGCGACGTTGAGGGCGAGTTGGACGCCGAACAGCGCGAGCGCAGTCCGCACCCGCCGCGTCGACGCCGCGCCGTCGCGGCCGGCGAGGGACACGAGCGCGGCCGCCGCGCCGAGCAGCGCGTACAGGATCGGCCAGACGACGCCGAACGCCCAGCCCGGCGGGTAGAACGACGGCAGTTCCAGCGCCGCGAACCAGGCGCTCTGAGTGGTCGTGAACGGGACGCCGAGCGCGCCGATCAGGTTGACCCCGACCGCCGCGGCGGCGATGCGGAGAGCGTCGCGTCGGTCCGGGTGCCGGGCGGTCTCGGTCGTCGCCATGGGCGGGGTACGTCGGCGGCAGTGGTAAACCCCGACGCCGGATCCGGCTCAGATCGCGTCGTAGTCCTCGCGGAACGTCTCCAGCGTGGCCGCGAGCACGCCGATCACGATGGGACCGACGAACAGCCCGGTGAACCCGACCGAGTAGATGCCCCCGAACACGCCGAGCAGGATGATCGCGGGGTTGAGATGCGCCTGCTGGTCGATGACGAGCGGGCGGGCGTAGTTGTCGACCATCGCGATCACCGCGACGCCGTAGACGGCGAGGAACACGCCGGCCGTCACCTGGTCGACGACCACGAGGTACGCGGCCGCCGGTCCCCAGACGAAGAACGCACCGATGAGCGGGAGCAGCGCCAGCACGGCCATCACGAACGTCCAAAACACCACGTTCGGGATCCCGGCGACCCACAGGCCGAGCCCGGCGACCAGTGCTTGGAGCAGCGCGACGACGATGTGGCCGATGACGACGCCGCGCGTCATCACGTTGACGCGGTCGACGAGGTCGGCGGTGACCGCCGACGGCAGCGGGCTCGTCGCCCGGATCCACTTGACGAACGCCGGGCCGTCGATGAGCGTGTAGTACACCAAAAAGAGCGCGAGCGACAGTCCGACCGAGGCCCGGATCGCCGTCGTGAGGACGCCGCTGAATCCGCCGAACAGCGTCTGGACGAGCTGCTGCCCGATCGTCTGGAGGATATCTCCGATCTCCGGGTTCTGTCCCGTCAGCGCGGCGATCTCCGCTTCGATCGCCGCCACGTCGATGGCGGTGTCGCCGGCGGCGATGGCCGTGAGGTCGCGGACGAACACCCACGAGATGTACGCGAACGGGAGGATGACGGCGACGATGGACGAGAGGATGAGGGTCAGCGCCGAGAGCATCTCGCCGAACCGCTCCGAGACGCGGCGTCGGAGCCGGCGGGTGAGCCGCCGGTGGAACGGGTAGAGAACGAACGCGAGTATCGCCGAGGCGATGACGTACTCGGCGAACGGGAGGATGACGAAGAGAGTCAGGAGCGCGACCACGCCCATGAGGAGCAGGAGGAACGATTGCCCGCGGTTCATGGGCGTCCGTGTCCCCGGCGGGTTATAAACGTCACCGGGAGAGACTCGATCGGTCCCGGACGCCGAGCGCCGAGAGAGGAGGGGAAACGGCCGGCAGTCGGCCGGGTCAGGCGCTCGCCTCGTCCTCGTCGAGTCCGGGCGCGGCGGCGGCGTCGACCTCGTCCGGCTCGTCCGTGTCGCCGCCGACGACCGTCTCGCCCTCGTCGGTCTGGACGTACACGTCGTCCGCGAAGCCGGCCAGCGCGTTCTCGTACTCGGGCTCGTCGAGTCGAGCGGGCGTCTCGGGTGCCCCGACGACGCCTCCGGCCGGGCGGAACTCGCCCAGCGGGTCGTCGATCGTGATCCCGTGGTCGGAGAAGAACCCCTCGTACCGGCGGTAGTGGGTCTCCAGCTCGTCGCCCGGGATCTCCATCATCTCCGTCCAGCCGTGGTTGAAGAAGTCGAAGTTCGCCTGGACGTGGGTGATCTCGCGGGCCTCGGCCTCGGGGAACCCGGCCTCCAGCGCGGCGACGTACGTGTCCATCGTCGCGTCGAAGAAGCTGTCGAGGTGGTCGCGGCGCTCTTCGCGGCGCTGTTCGTCCGCCTTGTTGAGGAAGATGCTCGTGTGGAGGTCGACGAGCTTGTCGTTCGCGACGTCGCCGACGACCGGCGTGGTCAACGCCTTCTTCGCGGCCCAGTGGCGGATGTTCTGCCGGATTTTCATACGCGTCGTTGGGACGGGACGCTCTTGAATCTGTGGCGTCGGAACCGATCCCCCCGACCCGCTCCCGCCGCGAGCGGACGGCGGGCGGATTCGTGTGGGGACTGCGTGCGCGGATTCGCGCCTCGATCCGCGCGGGGGGATCGTGTGTGCGGTCGGCCCCGCCGCGGAACTGTTATTGCGCTTAGCGAACAATATTGTGGTAGACATGGCAACGAGCGAGGGCGGCGACGACTGGGCGGCGCAGGTGGAGGCACAGCGACGGGCGAAGATCCAACAGTTCCGCGAGTCGGCGCGGTCGCCGCTGCCGGTCTCGATGCGGGGCGACGCGTTCCCCGGGCTGGCGTACTTCGACCCGGACCCGGCGTACCGGTTCGAGCTCCCGCTTCACGAGCACGACGAGACGGAGACGGTGACCGTCGAGACGACCGCGGACGGCGAGCAGACGTACCGCCGCTGGGGCGAGTTCCGCTTCGAGGTTGACGGCGAGCCGGTGACGCTTCAGGCGTACCGCCCGGCCGGCGGCGAGGACCGTCTCTGGGTGCCGTTCCGCGACGCGACCAGCGGCGACGAGACCTACGGCGCGGGCCGGTACCTCGATCTGGAGCCCGACCGCGACCGCGTCGACGGCGAGTGGGTGGTGGACTTCAACGTGGCGTACAACCCCACGTGCGCGTACAACCACGCCTACGAGTGCCCGCTCGTGCCGGGCGAGAACTGGCTCGACGTCCCGATTCGGGCCGGCGAGAAGGACTTCCCCGGGGAGCCGGCCAGCGCGGACCACTGACCGCCGACGAGAGTCACCGACGGCTGACTCGGGTCCGGCGGGAGAGCGGTGCCAGTGCGCGTTTCTCGGCGGTCGTGCGCCCCGTTCGCACGGGGGCGGACGCGGATGACAACCCACATTAGGCACGAATCCGAACGCCGAGACATGAGCGATTCGTACGTGATCATCGGTGACGGTATCGCGGGCGCGTCCGCGGCCGAGACGCTCCGCGAGGAAGCGCCGGACGCCGATATCACGGTTCTCACGGACGAGGGTGAGTCCCTCTACAACCGGATTCTGATCAAGGAGTACGCGAAGGGGAAACTCCCCGAGGCCCCGATATCGATCCATCAGGAGGACTGGTACGACGACCACGACGTCGACCTCCGGCTCAACACGGTCGTCGTCGACATCGACGTCGACGCGGACGCGGTCCACACCCACGAGGGCGAGACGTTCGAGTACGACAGCCTCCTGCTCGCGATCGGCGGTACGCCCCAGCAGCTCCCGGTCGAGAACGCCGACGCCGACGGGATCCACCACTTCTGGACGTTCCAGGACGCCCGGCGGATCAAAGAGAGCGTCGAGGACGCCGAGAAGGCCGTCATCGTCGGCGCGGGCCTGCTCGGCATCGACTTCGCGGCCATCTGCGGCGCGCAGGACGTCGAGGCGAAGTACCTCATGCGCGGCGACAACTGGTGGCGCTACGCGCTCTCGGAGGAGGGCGCAGAGATCATGCACGAGGCGATGCGCGAGCGGGGCGTCGAGCCCGTCTTCAGCTCCGGCGTCGATCGCTTCGAGGTCGACGACGACGGCCACGTCGAGGCCGCGGTCGACCCGAACGGCGAGCGCTACGAGTGCGACTTCGCGGGCGTCGCCATCGGGCTGAACTTCAACACCGAACTGGTCGAGGACACGCCGCTGGAGACGGACGACGGCATCGTCGTCGACGAGTTCATGCGGACCAACGTCGACAACGTGTACGCCGCGGGCGACATCACCACGTTCAACGACCTCATCCTCGGCGAGCGGGCGAAGAACGGCTCGTGGGGATCGGCCAAAGAGCAGGGGACGGTCGCCGCCCGGAACATGATCGACTACGGCAGCGAGGAGTTCGAGTGGGTCTCCTCGTACTCGATCACGCACTTCGACTTCCCGTTCCTCTCCTTTGGCCACCCGACCCTCGGCGACGACTCGGTGGAGGCGACCACCGCCGACGGCGAGTGGCGGCGCGTCGCGCTGAAGGACGGCAAGGTGGTCGGCGGCGTGCTCATCGGCGACCTCTCGCCGCAGTCCGCGTTCAAACAGCTGATGCGCGAGGGCCGCGACGTCAGCGACCACACGGACCTCCTCATGGAGCCCGGCTTCGCCGTCGACGACCTGCCGGCCTCGGCCGAGCAGTAGTCGCGGACTGTCCGTTCGGGATCGGTGCCCGCGGCCCGGCCCGCGGCGGGATCGCCTCGGTCGCGTCGACCACCGGGCGACGGGGCAGGCCGCTTTTTACGCTGTGTGCGTTAGGGCGCGTGTATGAGTCGGGGATCGACACACCCTCCAGACGACTTCTTCGCCTCCTTCGTGGAGGAGTGTTCCGACCCGGTCGTCTCCCTCGACCGCGAGGGAACGATCGTGTACGCGAATCCCGCCACCGATGCGGTTCTCGGCTACGATCCGACCGACCTCCGCGGCCGCGCCCTCGTCTCCCTCGTCGCGTCCGAGGCACCGGACAAACGGACACAGTCGGTCCGAGAGCGACTCTCGCAGGCCGAAGGGCTGGACGGCCACGGAACCCTCTCGGTCCCGGTGAGGCACGCGGACGGCCACACCGTTACCTTCTCAGTACGGTTTCACGAGCACGCGCCCGGCGACGAAGTCGCGGATCACGGATGTGAGGACGGTTCCGAGGCGACGGCGGACGGTCCGGGCGCGGTCTACACGGGCGTCTTCCGAGACGGCGTGGAGGAGGTCGGCGGAGCGGTGACCGAAACGTTCCGGAACCTCGTCGAGCACGCCGGCCACGCCATCTACGTCACCGGCGTCGACGGGACGATCGAGTACGTCAATCCGGCGTTCACCGACCACACCGGCTACGACGCCGACGAGGCGCTGGGCGAGACGCCGGCGATCCTCAACTCCGGCGAGATGCCCGACGAGTACTTCGACGCGCTGTGGTCGACGCTGCTGGACGGCGAGGTGTGGGAGGAGGACATCGTCGACCGGCGGGACGACGGCGAGCTGTACCACGCCCATCAGACCATCGCCCCCGTCGTCGACGAGGACGGCGAGGTCTCGCGGTTCGTGGCCATCCAGACGGACATCACCGAGCGGAAGGCCGCAATGGGACGGCTGAAACAGTACCGCGACATCGTCGAGCGGCTCGACGACCCCGTCCTCCTCCAGAACCGCGACGGCGAGTTCGAACTGTTGAACGAGGCGGTGAGCGATTTCGCCGGCGTCGACCGCGAGGCGCTGTACGGCACCGACGAGTTCGCGTTCATGGGCTCGGAGGCGGCGGCGGCGATCGACGAGCGGCGGCGGGCGGTGCTCGACACCGAGGAGATGGCCGAATACGAGATCACGCCGACGTTCCCGGAGAGCGGTCGCGAGGCGACGTTCAGCACGCAGCGGTACCCCTACTACGACGCCGACGGCGACCTCGCCGGCACCTTCGCAATCTGTCGGAACATCACCGACCGCAAGGAGCACGAACGCGACCTCGAACGGTACGAGCGCGCGATCAACGGCGCGACCGACCTCATCGCTGCGGTCGACCGGAACGGCCGGCTCCTGTTCGCGAATCCGCAGTACCGCGCGTACCACGGGATCGAGGGCCGCGACGTGACCGACCTCACCCTCGCTGACGTCGTCCCCGAGGGGAGCTACGAGCGGGTCGAGCGAGAGGTCGAACGCGCGCTCCGGGGCGAGGCGGTCGAGTATCGGACGACTCGGACGCACCCGACCCAAGGGAACCGGACGTTCGACGTGCGGTACTATCCGCTCGAGAGTCTCGGCGAAGAGAGCCCCGCCGGCGTCGTCGGCGTGCTCCGAGACATCACCGACAGCGAACACCGCGCGCGCCAGCTTCGGGTCGTCGACCGCGTGCTCCAGCACAACCTCCGGAACGCCCTGACTGTCGTCCGGGGACGGGCGGAGCAGATCGTGGCGGGAGACGCCGACCCCGCTGCCGCCGAGTACATCGTCTCGCGAGCCGACGACCTGCTGGAGACGAGCGAGAAGGCACATCACATCACCGAGATACTGAGCGATGCGCCGGAGACCGAGCAGGTCGACGTCGGACGAGTGGCCCGGCAGATCGTCGCCACCGCGGCCGAAGAGTTCCCGGACGCGACGATAGAGGCGTCCGGGCCGGACGACGGCGTCGCGAGGGCATCGGCGACGACGTGGCTCTCGCGGGCGGTGGACGAGTTGGTCCGGAACGCGGTCCTCCACAGCGACCGGGACCGGCCCACGGTCGAGGTGTCAGTGGAGGTGAGCGCCGACTCGGTCGAACTCCGCGTCGCCGACGACGGCCCGGGATTGACCGGGATGAACCGAGACGTGCTCGTCGACGGGACGGCGATCGACGCGCTGTACCACGGCAGCGGTCTCGGGCTGTGGCTCGTCTACTGGGTCATCGAACAGTCCGGCGGCTCGGCGGCGGTCGAGAGCGCGGACCCGCGCGGCACCGTCGTCACGCTCACTTTCGCCCGGGCTGACGTCTGAAACGCCAGTCACCGCGGTTCCGAACGCGAGACGAGCGGCGGTGCCGTTGCTCGCCGCGTAACGTTTATGATTAACCATGTTATATGGTATCGTATGTCACTTAGAGACACCGGGCGACGAGTACGGCTCCGCCGCACCGGCCGGGTTCCGTCCGACGCGTGCGTTCGACACTACGACGAACTGGATGACGACGAGCAGGGCGTGGTCCGAGAACTGGCAGGCAAGCCGTGGACGGCACCGGAGATCGGAGATCTCGACGACGGCGACGTGGTGAAGTTCACCGACTACTACCAGATCCGGTCGCGGTGAGGTCGGGCGTTTCGCTCGACGCGTGACCTCCCCGGAAACGAAGTTGTTTTCGCCGGTGGGGAGTAAGCGGTTCCATGGACAGCGGCGGATCCACCGACATGACGCTGGCGTTCGAGTTGGAAGCGCTGAAGGCGCTCGCGGACCCCAACTCGGTGTTCAGCAACGCCCGACAGTGGACCGAGTACGTCGGCGTCGTCAGCGAGAAGCCAACCTACGTCGTCACGAACTTCACACGGAAACACCGCGTGCGACAGGACTTCTTCTCGGGGCCGCGCGGCGTCGAGGAGAGCTTGGAGAACATCAGCGGGCAGTTCGACACCGACCGGCACGTCTTCGTCGGGGTCGACGACGAGGACGAGGCCGTCGCCGAGGCGACCGGCTGGGAGTTCCTCCACGTCGAGGACGCCGCCGAGGCGGCCGGCTGGACGCTCGCGACCGGGGAGCCCGCGGACGAGACGACCGAGGAGCAGAATCGCGACGACTGGCCCTGAACGGCGGCGACGCTGTCGCACGGGGAGTTCGCGGCCCGGACGCCGCGCCGGCGACCGGGAGGTGTTTTGCGGAGGGCGACGAACGCGGAGTCATGACTGACCGCGGCGAGCAGCACGACCACGGCGACGACGGGCAGGGGAACGACCACGACGGCCACGACCACGGCGACGGCCACGACCACGGCGAGGGTCACGATCACCACCACCACGACGTCGACTCCGTCGCGGTCGCGGTCGTCACCGTGTCGTCGTCGCGGAGCGCGGACGAGGACCCGGCTGGCGACTACGTCGCGGCCGCCTTCAAGGAGGCGGGCCACGAAGTCGCCGTCCGGGAGCTGATACCGGACGACTACGACAGCGTACAGGGGACGGTCGACAGGCTGGCCCGACGCAAGGACACGGACGCGGTGGTCACCACCGGCGGCACGGGCGTCACGCCCGACGACGTGACGCCGGAGGCGGTCCGCGGGCTGTTCGCGAAGCCGCTCCCCGGGTTCGGCGAGCTGTTCCGCCGGCTCTCGTACGACGAGGTCGGGACGCGAACGATCGGGTCGCGCGCGACCGCCGGGATCGTCACCACGACGCCGGTGTTCTGCCTCCCCGGCTCGGAAAACGCGGTCCGGCTCGGCGTCGACGAGGTGATCCTGCCCGAGGTCGGCCACCTCGTCGGCCTCGCCGGGCGCGGAGTCGACGAACGCGGCGAAGAAGAAGTGGAACCTGAGGGAGAGAAGGCTGGAGAGGGGAAGGCGGAAGCGGACGACGCCTGACGCGTCCGCCCTTCAGACCCCGGTGAGGAAGTTCCGGATGAGGTCGTGACCGGAGCCGGTCAGCACGCTCTCCGGGTGGAACTGGACCGCCTCGATCGGGTGCTCGCGGTGGCGGATCCCCATCACGATCGACTCGCCGTCGTGGTCGGTCGTGGCCGAGACCGCGAACGCGTCGGGGACCTCGGTCGCCGCCAGCGAGTGATAGCGCCCGGCGCGGAACCCCTGATCTAACCCGCGGAACACGCCCTCGCCGTCGTGGTCGACGCCGAACGCCTTCCCGTGGACCGGCTCTGGGGCGTGGCCGACGGTCCCGCCGTACTCGTGGACCGCGGCCTCCAGCCCGAGGCAGACGCCGAGCGTCGGGAGCCGCGGCGAGAGGTCGCGCAGCACCGGCATCGTCACGCCCACGTCGCGGTCGTTCTTCGGGTGGCCCGGTCCCGGGCTGACGATCACCGCGTCAGGGTCGGCCCCTTCGATCGCGTCGAGCGACGCGGTGTTCTTGAACACCTCGACGGCGACCGGCTCGCCGTCGATCCGCTGGTCGGAGACGTACTCAACGAGGTTGTAGGTGAACGAGTCGAAGTTGTCGACGACGACGACCTTCATCGCTCGCCCTCCGGGCCGGTGGCGAGCGGCCCCTCTCCGCTTTCGGTATCGCCGCCAGCGTCTTCGCCACCAGCGTCCTCACGGATCCGGTCGATCGCGGTCAACACGCCGTCCATCTTCTGTTCGGTCTCCTCGTACTCGGCGGCCGGGTCGGAGTCGGCGACGAGGCCCGCCCCGGCGCGGACGCTGACGGCGGTCTCGTCCGGACCGCTCGCGTCCGCCGGGGACTCGTCGAGCGTCGCGGTCCGGATCACGATCGCGAAGTCGGCGTCGCCGGTCCACGCGTAGTAGCCGACGCCGCCGCCGTACGCCTCCCTCGGCGTCGTTTCGAGGTCGTCGATGATCTCCATCGCCCGCACCTTCGGCGCGCCGGTGAGCGTCCCCGCGGGGAACGTCGCGCGCGTCGCGTCGAACGCGTCGGCGTCGCCCGCGAGCGTCCCCGTGACGGTCGACTCGATGTGCTGAACGTGGCTGTATTTTAAGACGTTCATGAACTCCTCGACGCGGACCGATCCCGGCTCGGAGACGCGCCGCACGTCGTTTCGCGCGAGGTCGACGAGCATGGTGTGCTCGGCGCGCTCCTTCCCGTCGGCGAGCATCTCGCCCGCGAGCCGGCGGTCCTCGACGGGGCTGGTCCCGCGCGGACAGGTCCCCGCGATGGGGTTCGAGACGATCCGATCGCCTTTCACCGACACGAGGGTCTCCGGGCTGGCACCGACGACGGTCCGGTCGTCGTGGCGCAGGACGTACATGTACGGCGAGGGGTTCACGTCGCGGAGCGCCGCGTACAGCCCGAGCGAGTCCGCCTCGCCGCGCAGTTCGCGGCTCCGCGAGATCACGCCCTGGTAGATGTCGCCGTCGAGGACGTGCCGCTTCGCGGTCCGGACGGCCTCCTCGTACTCCGCGCGGGGGTCCGCGGTCTCCTCGCGCACCCGGACGCCGTCCGGGTCCGGGGGCGCGGCCTCGCGCAGTTCGGTCGCGACGCGCTCGGCCTCGTCGACCAGGTCGTCGTACACCGCCGCCGGGTCGTCGTCGACGCCGATCACCGGGGTGAACACGAGCTCGGCGCTGTCCTCCTTCTCATCGAAGACGACGGTGCGGGTGGTCAGAGCGAACTCGGCGTCCGGGAACTCGGTCTCGGGGCGCTCGACGCCGACCTCCTCCAGCCAGAGGTCGTAGACGGCCTCGTACGCGAGGAACCCGACGAAGCCGCCCGAGAGGATCTGCCGGTCGGTGTCGGGGAACCCGCGCAGGCTCACGTCCGGGAACGCGGCCCGGATCCGGTCGACCGCGTCGCCGGCGTCGGGACCGAGACCCGGCGCTTGCGTCGCTCCGCCGCCGGCGTCCGGGTCGCCGACGAACTCGGCGGCCGGGCCGAGTTCCGTCACCTCCGTGCGGTCCGGGTGGACGGAGACGATCGCCTCCGGGTCGTAGCCGACGAACGAGTAGCGGGCGTGTCTGTCCGCCTTCCCCCCCGAGGTGAACGCGCCGTCGGGATCGCTGGAGGCGACCTTCTCGCCGGACTCGAGGAGGAACCCGTACGGCCCGTCGCCGACGAGGGTCGCGTACGCCGCGAGCGGCGTCACGTCGGCGTCGAGCGAGGCGGACGCGCGGACCACGACCGGCCTGTCGGCGTCCGCGGCGAGGTCGACGAACTCGGCCTTCGAGCGGTCGAGGAGGTGGTGGGCGGACGCGACGCGGTCGTCCGACGCCGTGCCGTCGGTCATGCCAGTTCCATCTCCCGGCCCGCGTTGGCGACGAAGCGGGCCACCGCGTTGTGGTCCTTCCGCCCGCCCTCGATCTCGACGCCCGAGGCGACGTCGACCGCGAACGGGTCGGCGACGCGCACCGCCTCGGCGACGTTGTCGGCCGTGAGGCCGCCGGCCAGCACGACGGGCGTGGTGAGTCGGGCGGCCAGCTCGCCGGTCGCGCGCCAGTCGTGCGTCTCGCCCGTGCCGCCCGCGCCGGAGTCGTCGGTGGAGTCGACCACCAGCGCGTCCACCGCGCCGTCGAACTCCTCCGCGCGGGCCGGGTCGTCGGCGTCGACCGTGAGCAGGACCTTGCGCTCCGTCTCGGCGCGGACGTACCGCAGTTCGTCGACGGTCCACTCGCCGTGGAGCTGGATCGCGTCCGGCGCGGTCGTCCGGGCGAGTTCGACCGCGCGCTCGGCCGACTCGGGCATCGTCACCAGCGTCGCCGTGACGAACGCCGGGACGTCGGCGAGCAGCTCCGCGGCTTTCGCCGGGTCGACCTCGCGCGGCGAGTCGACCGGGGTCTCGGCGATGACGCCGACCGCGTCCGCGCCGGCCTCGACCGCGGCGCGGAGGTCGGCCCCGTTGGTGATCCCGCAGATCTTCACCCGCGCCATCAGTCGCCGTCCTCCGCGGTCACGCCGGGCCCCCCATCGACCGGTTCGCCGTCGCCGCACAGCGCCGCGAACTTCTCGGCGGCCGCGCCGGTGTCGATCGCCTCGGCGGCGCGCTCGACGCCCGCCGCGAGCGACTCGGCCGCGCCGGCGACGTAGATCGCCGCGCCGGCGTTCGCGAGGATCAGGTCCCGCTTCGCTCCCGTGACCGAGCCGTCGACGATCCCGCGCAGGTCGTCGGCGTTCTCCTCGGGGGTCCCGCCCGCGACCGCCTCGATCGGCGCGCGGTCGAGTCCGAGGTCCGCCGGCGTGATCGTGAACTCCGTCACCTCCTCGCCGTCGACCTCGGCTGCGACCGTGTCGTCGTGGATCCCGATCTCGTCCATCCCCGCGCCGTGGACGACCAGCGCGCGCTCGACCGGCATGTGCGCGAGCGACCGCGCGATGACCGGCACGAGGTCCGGGTCGTACACGCCGAGCACCTGCGCGTCGGCCCCGGCGGGGTTGGTGAGCGGCCCGAGGACGTTGAATATCGTCCGCATCCCCAGTTCCTTCCGCGGGCCGATGACGGCCTTCATCGCCGGGTGGAACACGGGCGCGAGCATGAAGCCGATCCCGTCCGACTCGATCGCCGCCTCGACGGCCGGGGGCTCGGCCTCGACGTCGGCCCCCGCGACCTCCAGCACGTCGGCGCTCCCGGAGGAAGAAGAGACCGAGTAGTTGCCGTGTTTGGCGATCGGCACGCCCGCGCCCGCCGCGACGATCGCGGCGGTCGTCGACACGTTGATCGTGTCGTAGTCGTCGCCGCCGGTGCCGCAGGTGTCGACGAGCGGCTCCCGGTCCGGCTCGATCGTCCGGGCGGCGTCGCGCATCCCCTGCGCGAAGCCGGCGATCTCCGCCTCGGTCTCGCCCTTCGTGCGGAGGGCGGCGAGCAGCGCGCCGATCTGCGCCTCCGTGGCGTCCTCGAAGACGAGCCGCGCGGCCTCGCGCGCCTCCTCGACAGTCAGATCCGCCCCGTCCGTCACGCGCTCGACCGTGTCGTTGAGATTCATTGTGTCCACCGATGTAGTATTCCGCGTTGTGATGTACAAGTATGTACACCAATTTAACGCTGTCGTCGACGCGAGAACAGATGGCACGGAGCGGGGGGCGGGGTAGGAGCGAGATCGATTTAACTGGGAACCGGACGCGCGAACCGTCGGGAGAGCGCCGTCGCGCCGTTACTCAGCGTCGAGCGCGGTCGAGCCGTCGGCCTCGACGACGACGACCGGGACCTCGGCGTCGCCGACGACCGTGTCGGTCGTGGAGCCGAAGACGAACCGGCCGACCGTCCCGGTCGTGGGCGCGCCGACGACGACCAGGTCGTAGTAGGGCGACTGCTCGACGACCGCGCCCGCCGCGGTCCGGTCCTCGACGAGCCACCGGTCGGCGCGGTCGAAGCCGCCGAGGCGCGACTCGGCCGCGTCGAGGAGCCGCTCGCCGGCCGCGGCGTAGTCGGTGTCCCGCGCGTCGTCCGGGCCAACGGCGGTTCCGGTCGCGTCGTCGCCGGGGCCGGCGTCGGCGAGCGCCGCGTCGGAGGGGACGACGTGGAACAGTTCGAGCCACGCGCCCGTCGCGGCCGCGATCTCCCTCGCGACGTCGACTGTCGCGCCGGAGTGTGGCCCGGGACCGACGGCGACGAGGACCGAGGAGACGCGGTCGGGCCGCTCCGCCCGCTCCGCGCCGTTCAGCGTCACGTCGGCCGCGGCGGCGACGTCGCTCGCGTCGTCGACCGCGGGTCCGATCACGGAGTCGCCGACCGCGGGCGAGTCGTCGGCGACAGCGGACCCACCGCTCGCCGTCGACTCGCTCGATCCGCCGCGAGCACCGCCGTTCGGGGTTCCGCCCTTCCGGGTGCTCCCGCCGTCGGCGTCGCTCCCGTTCATATCAGAACGTCCGACGCTCGTCAGATAAATCCCGTTGGTTCCGCGCTCGCTCGGAGGGAGCGCTCGGCCCCTGCGGCCCGGGGCCGAGGGGTTCGGACGTCACTCCCGGAAGAACTCCTCGCGCTCGAACGGTTCGTCCTCGCCCTCCACCGTCAGGACGTCGAGCGCGGTCACCTCGGCACCGACGCCGAGCAGGCCGGCGAGGCTCGGCTCCGTCCGGCCCTCGTCGCTCGATATCAGCTCCTTGATGTAGAGGCCGCCCTCCCCGCGGATCTCGACGGTGGCACGGCGGGGGTCGCCGTCGTCCGGTTCGGCGGTCGCCTCGTACACGTCGCGCTCGCGCGTCATGCTCGCGCGCCGGTGGTCGACTCGGTTCGGCGTGTACTGCTCGACGGTCGCCCCCTCCAGTTCGGCGACCGCGTCGGCGAGGGCGTCCGGGTCGACGTCGGCGTCGAAGCTCACCTGCGCGCGGTAGCGCTTGCCGGCGTCGTGTTCCTTCACGCGCTCGACCATGTCGTAGGTCGCGAGCCGGAGGCCCTCGACCTCGACCGCGCCGTCGGCGAACGCGTTGATGTCGGCCTGGAGGCGGTCGGTGTCGACCCGCCGCCGGCGCGGCTCCTCGATCTCGATCACGAACGGTCGCCCGGTGCCGAGCATGAGCGCGTCGACGTCCTCGCGGCCCGCGCCGTGGAACGTCGCCTCCGTCCCGTCCATCACGTCCTCGACGACCGGCGCGGTGTACTCCTCGACGCTGTCGTCGTAGAGGTAGCCGGAGCCGCCGCAGTGGTCGCAGGGGTCCGCGCCCTGCCGCCCGGACCCCTTACACTCCCGGCAGGGCCACTCCGTCTGCGGGATGTCGCGCTCCAGTTTCCGGTACCGGCCGTAGACGAACGTCGAGTTCACCTTCGCGTCGATCTCGTCTTCCGCGAGGTCGATCGTGAACTGGACGTCCGGACGGTCGAACGAGACCGCGGCGTCGGTGAGCCGGCCGACCCGCTTGCCGACCTCGCGGTTGAACTCCGACTTGAACGGCTCGCCCGCGTCCTCGTCGAGGCCGGCGTCGGCGCGCAGCAGGGCCTCGTTCTCCTCGATCAGCGGCGGCGGCCGCGTGCCGACGTTGTACGTGGCGAACTCGACGCCCTCGACCGCCTCGGCGGCGCGGTCGGCCCACTCGTCGAACTCGGTACAACGGCCCTCGCACACCCAGCAGTCCGCCGTTTCGACCGGCTCGTGGTCCTCGTCGTCGCGCAGCGCGAGCGACACGCGGAGCGCCGAGCCGCGCTCGGCGTTCGACAGCCCGAAGCTCCGGTCCGCGACGAGTCGGCCGAGGCAGGCGTCGCACACCGGGCCGGTGTCGGTCGCGCGCGCCGCGACGTCGAGTACGTCCATACGCCCACCAGCGCGGCGCGTGGTAACTGTCTTACTACTCGGACGGGAACGTCCGACTTCCGGTTGCGGGGAGCGGACGCGGGGCTTTCGGTCCGGGGAGCGGACGCGCGCAGTCGGATCGTTCAATGTCGCCCGGACGGAGGTGTTCGTATGGGAACGCCGCTCGACACGCGCGAAGAGCAGGTCGCCGAGGTGCTCGACCGGCTCTACGAGGAGTACCCCGACTCGACCATCTCGCTCAACTACTCGAACCGGCTGGAGCTGCTGATCGCCGTGATCCTCTCGGCGCAGTGTACCGACGAGCGCGTGAACGAGGTGTGCGCCGACCTGTTCGAGACGTACGAGACGCCCGAAGACTACGCGAACGCGCCTCAAGAGGAGCTGGCGGAGGCGATCAACTCGATCACCTACTACAACAACAAGGCGAAGTACATCCGCTCGGCGTGCGCGGACATCGCGGAGGAACACGACGGCGAGGTGCCCGACACGATGTCCGAGCTGACGGACCTTGCGGGCGTGGGCCGCAAGACCGCCAACGTCGTCCTCCAGCACGGCCACGACGTCGTCGAGGGCATCGTCGTCGACACGCACGTCCAGCGGCTCACGCGTCGACTGGGAATCACCGAGGAGGAGCGGCCGGAGGCGATCGAACGGGACCTGCTGGATATCGTCCCCGAGAGCGACTGGCAGCAGTTCACGCACCTCATGATCGACCACGGCCGCGCGACGTGCACCGCGATCAACCCCGACTGCGCGGACTGCGTCCTCGCCGACCTGTGCCCCTCGGAGAAGGGCGACGGCGACGTGGACTTAGCGAGCGGCGAGGCGTGGTAGGCGAAAGGAGACCGATAGCGTTCGGGGAGTGGTATTTAAAGGCCCCTCGGATGGTGGGAACCGGGCGAATCCGTCTCGCGGAGGGGGAACCCGGTTCTCGGTTTATATACTGAACCGGCGTATCCGTAAGTGAGGAGAGACACTATGTCCACCAAAACCACAAACGAGTTCGGCGGGGAGTTCGGCGGCGTCACGCTGTTGGGGAAGGCGCACTCGCTGTCGGCGCTGTTCATCGTCCTGCTCCGGGCGACGATCGGCGGGATGATCCTGTTCGCCGGCCTCGGGAAGGTCTCCGAGTGGCCGTTCGACGCGGCGGGCTACCTCGCGAACATCGACCCCGCGAGCCCGGTCAGCGGGCTGTACGCTGCGATGGCGTCGAACGCGGCGCTGATGGAGATCGTCAACGTCGTGGTCCCGGTCACGCAGCTGCTCATCGGCGTCGCGCTGATCGCCGGCGCGTTCGTCCGGCTGGCCGCGCTCGGCGGCGCGATGCAGATGATGCTGTTCTACCTCGGCGGGTGGAGCGGCGAGGCGCTCGCGCTGTTCGACTCGACGCTCGTCTACGCGGTCGTGTTCCTCACGGTCGCCGCGTTCGGTGCGGGCCGCGTCCTCGGTCTGGACGCCTACATCGAGCGGATCGAGGTCGGCGGGCAGGCGCTCGTCGAGAAGTTCCCCCGGCTCCGCTACGTCCTCGGCTGAACGGGACGTGGGGTCGGGTGTCGGGGAATCGGGCGCGTGACGGCGCGCCGCCGACTCGTTTTCCGATCGGTTCGCGGCTTTCGGTGATCCATTTTCTGCGGTCGAGCGAAAACGCCGCTTCAGCCGTCAGTAACCGTAATATCGAACGATTCGCGGACCTCCCGGTCGGAGGCATCGTTCGGGAACACCACGACTCAGTACTGGTACTCGCCGGGGTCCGCAGTCTCTGCGACGGCGATGGGTACTCCGACGGTCACGTCGGTGCGTCGCGACCAGAACCACCGGGGCGGGTAAGAGTCTTCTCCGGAGTCCGGCGGCGGGGACACGCTCCGTTCCGAGGCGGCCGTCCCGATGGTGATTCCGTCCGGCGGCGGTCGAAAGTTGAAGCCGCCGATGTCGGTCGCGGAGACGGTGACGGTCGCTTCCTCGCCGAGTGGGATGGTCGGCGTGTCACCGTCAACCGTCGGGTTCCACTCGCCGTCGCCAGCACAGCCGGCCAGCGGGACCGTGCCGGCGGTGAGGAGGGCGGCGGCGAACCGGCGTCGATTCATACTGCGTAGCTACGCTCAACGTGACAAATTCCTTGTGGAGAGGTGTGTCGGATTGTCGGTCGCTTCGTGGCTCGGTAGCTGCGAACTCGAATTCGCCACTTCGAACGCCCAGCCGCTCGCTACGACGCAGTCGCCGTCAACGGGACGACCGCCGAAGCCCCAGCCGCGAGGCGGGCGCACGCTCGGGGCGGTCCTCGCTCGGTCGCTTCGCTCCCTCCTGCGGTCCTACCGTCGTCGTCAGAACGCTCCGCGTTCTGATTGGCTCACGAGAGCTCGGCTTTCGTGAACGCCTGCGACCGCCTCGCGGCTGCCCCTTCGAGTCCCGCCCCACACCGCCCAGCACCGCACCTCACGCCTCCCCAGCCTCGTCGACCGGTCTCGCTTCGCTCCGACCGGTCGACTCCCTCGCGCGTGCTGTCGCCGGCGCGTAGCGCCGGCTGCCAGAGGGACCGGAGGCCCCTCGCTGTCTCGCGTCCTGCCGGGCGCTCACAGGCACGCGCCACCGTGAGAAATATTCGCTCGCCGACCACGCTTCCGCCTTCCAAGCCTTATAAGACCGCGCGACTGGTACGGGGCGGTAATGGAACTGGGCTCGCGAGAGGCGTTCACCCGGATGGGGACGCTCGGCATCGAGGAGGAGTTCTACATCGTCGATGCCGAGGGCCGCCCGACCTCCGGGACCGACGACCTCGTCTACGGCCGCGACCCGCCCGCGGCGGTGCCGGAGGGGTTCGACCACGAGCTGTTCGAGTGTACCATCGAGGCGCAGACGGAACTGATCGAGGACCCGGCGAACGCCGAGGACGCGCTCGCGACCGTCCGCGAGGCGCTCGTCGACCACGCCGCGGCCGACGGGTATCGGATCGCGGCCGCGGGCCTCCACCCGGCCGCGAAGTGGCGCGAACTCGACCACGTTCAGAAGCCTCGGTATCAGGCCCAGTTGGACCGAATTCAGTACCCGCAACACCGGAACACGACCGCGGGCCTCCACGTTCACGTCGGCGTCGACGACGCGGACAAGGCGGTGTGGGTCGCGAACCGCCTCCGGTGGCACTGTCCGATTCTGCTCGCCTTATCGGCGAACTCCCCGTTCTGGAACGGGTTCGACACGGGGCTGGCCTCGGCCCGCGCGAAGGTGTTCGAGAACCTCCCGAACACCGGAATTCCGTCGTCTTTCGACGACTTCGACGCGTTCCAGCGGTACGAGCGCCGGATGGTCGAGACGGACTCGATCGCTGACCGCGGCGAACTGTGGTTCGACGTGCGCCCGCACACCGGCCACGGCACCGTGGAGGTGCGCGCGCCCGACGCGCAGCGCGACCCCGAGGTGACCCTCGCCTTAGTCGAGTACGTCCGCGCCCTCGTCGTCGACTACGCGGAGCGGTACGAGGACGGCGAGTCGCCGCCGGCGCTGCGCCGCGAACTCCTCGACGAGAACAAGTGGCGCGCGATCCGCCGCGGCCACGACGCCTCGTTCGTCGACCGCGACGGGGAGGGGACCACCCCGCTCGGTGAGGTCGTCGACGCGGAGTGCGACCGCCTCGGAATCGACGGGATCCGCGAAGTGTACGAGTCGGAGAGCGGGGCCGCGCGCCAGCGCCGGATCCGGGAGGCGTCGGGCGTCGACGCGCTGTGTGCGGACCTCCTAGTTCGGCCCTGACGGCGGCGTGTTTCGTCGGAACGAAAGCGACGAGAAACCCTTTTGGCCGAGTGGCCCCACCTTCCGCCATGACCACGGACGATTCGCCCATCGATTCGACGGACGACGCCGAGGAGTCGCCGACGGAACGGACGCGCGAGGAGCTACGAAAGACCAGGGAACGCCTCGGCGAGGGGGCCGACAGGGCGGTGAAGGGGTTCGACGACAACGTCGTCGACCTGCTCGCGTGGGTCCTCGACACGGAGACCCGAGCGCGCATCTACGTCTACCTGCGGGACAACCCGAAGAGCACGAGCGACGAGGTCGCCGACGGCACCGGACTCTACCCCAGCACCGTCCGCGAGGCGCTCGCAGAACTCCACGACGAGGGCACCGTCGAGCGCGGCAAGCGGAAGGCCGAGGGCGCGGGCAACAACCCCTACGAGTACGAGGCCATCGCGCCGAGCGACCTCGTCCGCGGCGTCGTCGGCGACGTTCAGGCGGAGCTGAACGCCGTCTTCAACCTCGACCGGCGGCTCGGCGGCGAGTCGCCCGACGGCGACGCCGAGCCGGTCCAGATCTCCGTTGACGGCGACGGAGACGAAGGCGGGGAAAGCGACGACGACGCCCGCGAGGACGGAGACGACGCGGACGAGGGTGACGCGGACGACGACGGAAGCGACGAGGGGGACGGCGACGCGGACGACGACCGCGAGGCCTGAGCCGGCTCGCGGCTCGGTCTCGCGTCGCCCCGGCGGCAGTTCGGGACGTTTTAAGTTCGACCCCCGCAACGGGGAGACATGAACGTCGCGCTGGGTGGTACGTTCGACCCCGTTCACGACGGCCACCGCAAGCTGTTCGAACGGGCGTTCGAGCTGGGTGACGTCACCGTCGGACTCACCGCCGACGACCTCGCGCCGGACACCCGACACGTCGAGCGGTACGTCCGGCCCTACGAGCAGCGTGAGCGCGACCTAGAGGCGGAGTTGGCCCCGCGGGCCGAGGAGAACGGCCGCGAGTACGAGATCCGGAAGCTGACCGAGCCGACCGGCATCGCGGTCGAGCCGGAGTTCGACGCGCTCGTCGTCTCCCCCGAGACGCGGGACGGCGGCG
Source organism: Halorubrum tebenquichense DSM 14210 (assembly GCF_000337415.1). Classification (GTDB taxonomy): domain Archaea; phylum Halobacteriota; class Halobacteria; order Halobacteriales; family Haloferacaceae; genus Halorubrum; species Halorubrum tebenquichense. The sequence continues at coordinate 120,796 of NZ_AOJD01000027.1, forward strand.
AGCGGATCAACGAGATCCGCGCCGAACGCGGCCACGACCCCCTCGAACTGGTGATCGTCGACCACGTCGCGGCCGAGGACGGGGAGCGAATCTCCTCGACGCGGATCGTCGCGGGCGAGATCGACGAACACGGCAACCTCACCCCCGACCGCGAGGGTCGGGGCGCGACTCGGCCGGAATGACGGGCGGCGAGACGGCGAGCGGCGAGGCGGCGGGCGGTGAGACGGCGAGCGGCGAGGCGACGGACGGCACGGGCGGGCCCGGATCCGCATCCTTGCGGCGGATCCTCCTCGGCGAGACCGGCTTCGAGTGCGCGACGGTGTGGAGCGCGGTCGGGTTCGCCCTGTCGTACGTCGCCTTCGACGCGACCGCCGCGGCGGGCGTCGGCGCGCCGGCGACCGCCGGCGTCCTCGCCGCGGTGACGGCGCTCGGCGCGCTCGGGTTCGCCGCGACCGGCGGCGGCGTCCTCCCGACGGTGCTGCTCGCCTACGGTCCCCTGGCGGGCACGCTGCTCCGGGCGGCGGGACCGACGCCGTACGCCTCGCCGCTCGAGGCCGACGGCCCCTCTCTCCTCGCGGTCGCCGAACCGCTCGGCGTCGCGGTCGCCGCCGCGCTCGCGATCGGCGTCGCGGCCGCGGTGGTCGGCTACGCGGTCGGTCGGTCGGCCGACTGACCCGACCGCGGCGGACGCCCCCTCCCTCAGTCGTCGAGCGCTCCGTTCAGCACCTTCGCGGCGACGAGTATCGGATCCCACACCGGGCTGAACGGCGGCGCGTACGCGAGGTCCAACCGCTCGACCTCGGCGACGGTCATGTCCGCCTCGATCGCGGTCGCCAGCGTGTCGATCCGGATCGCCGCCCGGTCGGTCCCGACGATGCTTCCGCCCAGCAGCCGCCCCGTGTCGCGGTCGGCGACGAGCGTCACGTCGGTCTCGGCCGCGCCGGGGTAGTAGCCGGAGCGCGACCCGGCGGTCACCGTCTCGCTGACCGGATCGAACCCGGCCTCCGCCGCCGCCTCCGGGTCGAGCAGGCCGACGCGGGCGGCCTCCGTGTCGAACGCCTTCACCGCCGCGGTGCCGGCGATGTCGCCGACGGGCGTCGGGTCGCCCGCGACCGTCGCGCCGATGGCGCGGCCGGCGCGGTTCGCGGTGAGTCCGAGCGGGGTCCAGTCGGGTTCGCCGGTCACCGCGTGGCGCGCGGTCGCGCAGTCGCCCGCCGCGTACACGTCCGGGAGGTTCGTCCGGCCGCGGTCGTCGACCCGGACCGCCCCGCCCGCGCCGAGGTCGACGCCGGTCCCGTCGAGGAGGTCCGTGTTCGGCCGGATGCCGACGCCGACGACCGCCATGTCGACCGGAACCGTCTCGCCGCCGACCGCCGCGTCGGTCGATCCGGCGATCTCGATCGCCTCGATCCGGTCGTCGCCGACGAGCGACTCGACCGGCGCGTCGGTGTGGACGGCGACGCCCTCCGCTTCGAGCGCCGCCTCGACGCGGGTCCCGACCGCCTCACCGAACGGGGAGAGGAGGTGCCCGGAGCGATGGAAGACGTGAACGTCGAGGCCGCGCTCCGCGAGCGCCTCCGCGACCTCGACGCCGACGTACCCGCCGCCCACGACCGCCGCGGTCTCCGGCGCGGGCATCGCCGCGTTGCGGTCGACGCGCTCGCGGTCGACCGCGCTCACGTCCGCGCGGTCGGGGTCGTACGCGTCGGGCTCGGCCACGTACGCGTCGATGGCGGCCGCCGCGTCCATGTCGTGGAGGGTGAACGCGCCGTCGACGCCGCGCACGTCGAAGGGGCCGGTCGTCGCCCGCGCGCCGGTGGCGACGAGCAGGTCGTCGTACGCCTGCTCGTAGCGGTCGCCCGCGGCGGTCTCGACGGTGACGCGCTTCGCGTCGGGGTCGACGGCGACGACCTCGCTCCCGCGTCGGAGGTCGATCCCCCGCTCGTCGACCTCGCTCGGCGACAGCGACAGGAGATCCGACATGCGGTCGACGTAGCCGGCGACGAAGTAGGGCATCCCGCAGTAGGCGTACGAGATCCACCGCCCCTTCTCGAAGACGACGACCTCGCGGTCTGGAGCCTCGCGGCGGAACTTGCTTGCCGCGCTCAACCCCGCCGCGTCGGCACCGACGACCACGAACGGATCGGTCATAGCCGGACATCGGCGGGCCGAGTGAAAAAGTCACGCCGCGGGTGCGGTCCGAGCGCGCCGCCGTCGGCGGTCAGTCGTCGTCGCCGTCGGCCAGCCGCGAGAGCGTCTCGCGGGCGTTCGCGACGGCCTTCTCCTTTTTCGCCGGGTACGCCTCGACCTTCGTGCGCACGGTGAGCCCGGGGCCGAGCCGGACGTCCCCGCGGAACGCCGCCTGCTTGTCGAGGCGGAGGAAGAGCGCGCAGTTGTCGTCGACCCGCTCGTCGAGCTCGCCGAGGACGCGGTCGAGGTCCTCCAGCTCGGAGAGGCGGTCGAGCACGTGTCGCATCTCGTCGGCCCGCTCGACCCGCGCCGAGAGCACGACGATCCGGTCCCCGTGATGGCCCACGTTCTCGTTGCGCTCGAGTTCGACGTCCTCCGGGAGGAGAGTGTACAGCGCCTGCTCGACGCGTTTCACGTCCTCGGTGGCGTACGAGAACGCGCGGAGGTCGACGTAGTGGAAGGGGACTTTCGGCATGCGAAAACGAGTGGGGCGGCGTTACTCCTCGCTCTCGACGGCGTCGAGCGCGTCCTCGGGGACGCCCGTCTCCTGGCCGTCTTCGAAGCTGACCGTGTACGTCGCGTCGCCGAACATCGTCTCCATCACCTGCGTGATCGTGCCCGACTCGCCGTCGTACTCGCTGTGTTTGTCGTGGAGCACGACCTCGTCTTCCTTCTCGAAGCTCATGGCGTCTCGTTCCGCCGGGACGGTTAAAAGCGCCCGGATCCGCGCCGACGATCGCGGAGCGCGGCGGCGAGGAGACCGGCTCACGCCACCGCGAGCAGCGCCGCGCCGAACGCCACCATCAGCGCCAGCCCCACCGCGAGCCAGACGATCACGCTGTCGACGGCGAGCGCGAGCGCGACGCCCGCGGCGACCGCGAGGAATCCGAGAGCCGCGCCGGCGACGCCGCCGCGCCGGACGAGGCGGTCGAGCGCGTTCACGGCGCGCTGCGCAGGCGGGGGATCCGGGCTGCGGTCCGGGGGCGCGGAGAGGGTCTCGTCGACGGCGACGGGCTCGTCGGGAGTTTCGTCCGACGGTTCGATCCTGACGTCGACGTAGCGCGTGTTCGATCCGTAGCCGGTGACGATCTTCAGTTTCCCGCGGACCGGCTCGTCGACGTCGGCGATCGAGACGTGAACGTGGCGGGTCCCCTCGTCGGCGACGAAGTGGTTGACCTCGTCGACCGCGGTCACCCGGTCGAGTTCGTCGTCGAAGTGGAGGTGGACGTGCGTCGAGCGCCCGGCGTTGTCGAGCACGACCGGAAACGGCCCGTCCGTCGCGAACGCGTCCGGCGCGTCGATGTCGTGGACCGCCTCCCCGTTCAGTTCGACGTCGAGTGTCGGCACGGTGGAGACCACGACCCCGTATTAGAAAAAGATTCACACGGGCGAGGGGTTCGCCGCCGGCGTCTCGACCGGGGATGTCCCGGCGGCGACCGCCCGAACCGGACGCTACGCCGCCGCCTCCTCGCGCATGTCCGGCGGGAGGAGGTTCGGGATCCCGTCTTCGATCGGATAGGTCTCGCCGCACTCGGTACAGGTGAGCGTGCCGGCGAGGACCTCGTCGTCGTCCTCGTCGTCGACGTCGAGGTCGAGGGCCGCCTTGTCGAGCGGGCAGCAGATCACGTCCATCAGGGATTCCTTCATACCGTTCGATTGGATCGGACCGATAAAAAAGCGTGCGGGTCGCGGTCGCAGAAGCGGACGGGAGCGGCGCGCGACGGACCGCGGATAGCAACGTCTTTTGCGGCGGGCCTCGGCCCACGTCACATGGGAATCCCGGCGGAGCGGATCGAGCGGCTGTTCGCGCTCGCCCGCGAGGCGGTCGTCGACGACGAGTACGACCGCGCCCGCCGGTACGTCGCCCGCGCGCGTCGGATCGCCGAGCGGAACCGCTGCGGCGTGCCGTCTGAACTCTCCAGGCGCGCCTGCGACGACTGCGCGGTCTACCTCCGACCCGGGAGGACGAGCCGCGTGCGGACGCGGTCCGGCCGCGTGGTCGTCCGGTGCCTGGAGTGCGGCTCGACGGCGCGGTATCCGTACGACGGGGAGTGAGCGGGCCCGGCGACGAAGTTACTCGCCGCGCTCTCGCAGTTCCGTGAGGACGGAGACCGTCCCGCCCATGAACCCCTCGTCGAGGACCGTCTCGGCCGCCTCGCGGGCCGCGTCGTCCGCGTTGGCGACCGCGTACGACTCGCCGGCGACGCCGAACGTCGAGACGTCGTTCTCGCTGTCGCCGACCGCGACGAAGGCGGCGGGGTCGAGGCCGAGGGCCTCGGCGACGGCTTCGAGCGCCCGACCTTTGCTCACGCCGACCGACTTGACGTGATAGGCGTAGCCGGTGTCGACGACCTCCACGTCGCCGCCCGCCGCCGCCGCGACCTCGCGTAAGAGCGCCTCGTCGGCGTCGGGCGACACCGCGACCTCCGTCTCGCGCCAGCGGTTCACCGTGTCGCCGTCGCCCCAGCCGACCTCGCCGCCGCGCTCGCGGAACGCCTCGACGACGGCCCGCGCCGCGTCCGGGTCGCCGACCGTCGTCGTCTCGCCGCCGACGTACGCGACGCCGCCGTTCTCCGCGATCACCGTCTCCTCGCGGCCGAGGAAGTGCGCCAGCGCGACCGGGTACGGGAACGCCTTCCCGGTGGCGAACACGACCGGGGCCTCCCACTCGGGTAACAGCTCGAAGACTCGCGGGTCGATCCGACCGGTCGGCGTCGTCAGCGTGCCGTCGATGTCGAGCGCGAGGGGCGGAACCATACCGGGAGTCGTCGCTTCGTCGGCAACTGTCTTCCGTTCGATAAAAGTGCGGACCGATCCGCCGCGAGCGTCCCCGAGCGCGTCGGTCGGGCCGGTCGGGATCGCCGGTCCGGACCGGCCTTATCCCGTCCGAGTGTGCCGGTCGAACAGCTCCCGGAAGACGACGGTCGGGAACAGCGGCACGAGCCGGCTCGGGGGGCGGCCCTTGCCGTCGCTCCGGTGGACGGTGACGCGTTCGAGCAGGCCGGCGTCGGCGAGCTCGTAGAGGACGCGGCGCACCGTCGACGCCGAGAGGTCGACGCCCGGGCGCGCGGCGATCGTCTCCGTGGCCACGCCGACAGTCGACCGCTCCTCCTCGGAGAGCCCGGCGAGCTCGTAGAGGAGCCGCTGGCGGCTCTCGGGGAGCGCGAGGACGCGCCCCAGCGCGACGCAGGGGCGCGGCACGCCCTCGATCCCGGCGTCGACGTCGGCCGAGCGCACCGTCGACGCGCCCGCCCGCTCCGCGCTGACCGCCGCGCCCATCACGGCCGCGAGCGCGTCGTGAGCGTCGCCCGCGGCCCACTCGACGACGTCGCGGATCTGGTCGTGCGAGAGCGCGTCGCGGCCGAGACCGGTCGAACACCGGCTCGTCAACAGCTCGACGAGGACGTGCCGGCGGTACTTCCCGAACTCGACCGTCGTCTCCGGCTCCCAGTCGATCGCGTCCGGCGGGTCGCGGCCGATACACGCCGGCACGAGCCGCTCGCCGACGTCCTCGAGCCAGTCGATGAGCGTCGTCGCCGGCGGCGTCTCGACCTCGTCGGTGTGGTCGACGGCGACGACGAGGTCCGGCCCGGTGCGCATCACGTCGCGCAGCGACTCGGCCAGCTCCTCGGTGCCGATCCCGTGGTCCGGGACCGGCTCGTCGCTCATCGCGGCCAGCATCGCGTGGTAGAGCCGGAACCGGGTCGACGCGTGCCGGGCGTCGACGTAGACGAACCCGGGGATGGTCGGCTCGACCGCTCGGGTCGTCGTCTGGATGGCCTGCCGCGGGCCGCTGTGGGTCGCGAGGCGGTCGAACAGCGCCGAGACGACCGCCGACTTCCCGCTCCCCTTCGGGCCGTACACGTAGAGGCTCGGCGGGAGCGACCCGGAGAACGCGGGCGCGAACACGTCGAGCAGGCGCTCGATCGCCGGCCCGCGGCCGACCGGAGACTCGGCGTGCGCGACGGGCGAGACGGCCTCGAAGTCCGCGAGGACGCTCAGGCCCGTGTCGTAGCCGAGCCGTCGCTCGATCCGGTCGTCGATGTTCACGGTTGACCCTCCGAGATAGCCGAACAAAACTGGCACGGAGCGGAGTCGGTTCGGTGCGGGTCGCCGTCGGTGGCGCTCGAGACGGCACCCCGGCGACGGCTGTCGCTCGCGGCGCTGCGTCGGTCGCGTGTCCGGTCTGGTCTCATTTGATCCGGCGGCTTGGTCGGGAAGGTGGTTTCACGTGAGAAGCGCCTCGAACGCGACGGAGCCGACGCGGCGTCGGCCCCCGCACGCGGGCTTAGAGGTACCCGGCGTTCGGCAGGACGCCGAGGATGGCGAGGACGCCCACGCCGAGCATCATGATCGCGATCGCCATCGCCGGCGGGTCCACGTGGGTCCCGGAGTGCGAGTAGAACAGCCGCTGGGTGACCTCACCGACGAGGCCGCTGAGCGCGCCGAACGCGCCGGCCGCGAGCAGCGCGACGACGCTGCCCGCGACGGGCGCGACGACGACCGCGCCCGTCGCGCCGAGCAGCGTGATGTGGTGGGTCACCGGGATCTTCTCGACGCCGAGGTTCAAGAACAGCAGGCTCATCGCCGAGATGCCGTACCCGAGGAAGATGCTCCCCGTCTGGAGCCAGATGTACCCGCCGAGGATCCCGCCGACGAGTCCGATGACGGTGACGCCCGACCACTCGTACTGGTGCGGGAGCCACGGCTCGGTCGCCGGGCGGCCGGCGTGTTCCCCGTCGGCGTCGGCCTGCGGGTGGTCCTCGCCGCGCTCGAACGGCGACATGTCGAGCAGTCCGTCGCCCGCCGGCTTCCCGACGATCGGGTAGCCGAACACGGGGCGCGCGAGGAACGCGGTCGCGAACACGGACACCGCGATGAAGTCGGTCGGCGGCGTTATCTCCAGCACGTTGAGGAAGAGCCCGTTGGCGAGTTGGGTGAACAGCATCCCGATGACGCCGAAGATCGCACCGACCGCGAGGATGTCGGGCTTCGTCCCGAACGCGTACGTGATGTCTTTCCCGAAGTGATACCCGCCGTCCGCGGGGTTCATCTCGGGGTACTTCTTGCCGGCGTACGCCGAGGCGGCCACGCCGCCCGCGAACGCGATATGCGGGCCGGTGATCGCCCCGAAGCCGATGACGCCGGTGATCCCGACGGCGAGCTCGCCGGCGGGCACCGCGTCGAGTTGGCCGACCTGGCTCTGGAGAATGTTGAGTCCCTCGCCGAGGAACACGACGAAGCCCGTGAAGATGAACGACGGCAGCGCGCCGAGCGCGGCACCGAACGCCCCGCCCGCCAGCGCGGTGATCAGGAGCAGCAGGAACTGCTCGACCTCCATCCCGATGACCGGGACCTGAAGCAGGAGGCCGCTCATCTACTCGTCCTCCTCGTCGACCGCCCAGTCTTTCGACCGCTCGACGGCGTCGTCCCAGCGGCTGTACAGCTTGTCGACCTCGGCCTGGTCCTTCTCGGGGGTGAACTCGCGGTCGACCTGCCAGTTGTCGCGGAGCTCGTCGACGTTGTCCCAGTAGCCGACGGCGAGGCCGGCGGCGTAGGCGCTACCGAGCGCGGTGGTCTCGTCGACCTCCGGCCGCGCGATGTCCGTCTGGATGATGTCGGACTGGAGCTGACAGAGGAAGTTGTTCTTGACCGCGCCGCCGTCGACGCGGAGCGTCGTCGTCTCCACGCCGGAGTCGGCCTCCATGGCCTCGGCGATGTCGCGGGTCTGGTACGCGATTGATTCGAGCGTCGCGCGGACGATGTGCTCCTTGCTCGTGCCCCGGGTCATCCCGACGATGGTCCCGCGGGCGCGGCCGTCCCAGTGCGGCGCGCCGAGCCCCGTGAACGCCGGGACCATGTAGACGCCGTCGGTCGAGTCGACCGACCGCGCCAGCTCCGCGGTCTGGGCCGCGTTGTTGATCAGGTCGACGTCTTCGAGCCACTCGATGGCGGCCCCGGTGATGAAGATGGAGCCCTCCAGCGCGTACTGGACCGGCTCGCCGGACATCTGGAACCCGACCGTCGTCAGCAGCCCGTGGTCGGACTTGACGGCCTCGTTGCCCGTGTTCATCAGGTAGAACGAGCCGGTGCCGTAGGTGTTCTTCGCGTCGCCCTCGTCGAAGCAGGTCTGCCCGAACAGGGCGGCCTGCTGATCGCCGAGCGCGCCCGCGACCGGGACCTCCTCGCCGAGGAAGCCGTCGGCGTCCGTGTGGCCGTAGTACTCCTCGTCGGAGGAGGGGCGCACCTCGGGGACCATCTCCCTCGGCACGTCGAACTCGTCTAAGAGCTCGTCGTCCCACTCCATCTCCCGGATGTTGTACAGCATCGTCCGGGAAGCGTTGGTGACGTCCGTGATGTGGTTGCCCGTCAGGTTGTAGATGAGCCACGCGTCGATGGTGCCCATCACGAGTTCGCCCGCGCGGGCCCGGTCGCGGAGGTCGCCGCCGCGCGAGCTCTGCATCTTGAGCGGCTCGGCGTTGTCGAGGATCCACTCCGTCTTTGTCGCTGAGAAGTACGCGTCGGCCTCGAGGCCGGTCTTCTCGCGGATCTCCTCGACTTTGTCGGCCTCCTGAAGCTCCTCGACGCGGTCGGTCGTCCGGCGGTCCTGCCACACCAAGGCGTTGTGGACGGGGCGGCCGGAGTCTTTGTCCCAGACGATCGTCGTCTCGCGCTGGTTGGTGATCCCGATCGCTTCGAGCTGGTCGGCGTCGAGTCCCGCGTCGGCGAGCCCGTCGAGGACCACTTCCTGGGTGTTCTCCCAGATCTCCATCGGGTCGTGCTCGACCCAGCCCGGGTTCGGGTAGATCTGTTCGTGCTGTTCGTAGGCGTTCGCGACGACCTGGCCCTCGTGGTCGAACACCATGAATCGGGTGCCGGTCGTCCCCTGGTCTATCGCACCGACGTACTGTGTCATGTTGTGGATCCCTCCTGTGGCGCTGGTCCGCGCGCGGCGGTGACCGGATCGCGCTCGCCGTCGAGGGCGACCCCGGTGTCGCGTTCGCTGCCGCGCCGCGCGCCCACCGAGTCAGCCCCGTCCGGAGCCGACTCGAGGCGGCCGCGAGGCGTTTCGAACCCGCCGCGACATATCTTCACGGAAGCTACCACGCCGGTCGTGAACATAATGTACTACCATAATAATGTTCCTGTTAAAATCCGAACTTCGAGCTGAGTGAAAAAGACTTGTATATAAACGCACCGGCAGAGACAGGGATTACATTACTTGAATGTCCCTGATAGTTATGGGTGGGACGGCTCGGGAGGTAAAGTAAAGTGGTCGTGGTCCAAGGGCCTCCCATGGACAGACAAGTGGACGTCGTCGTCGTCGGTGGGGGGTCGACGGGGTGCGGCGTCGTCAGGGACCTGGCGCGACGGGGCCTCGACACGGTTCTCGTCGAGAAGGGGAACCTGACGCACGGAACGACCGGCCGAATGCACGGCCTCCTCCACAGCGGGGGTCGGTACGCGGTCTCGGACCAGAAGAGCGCGGAGGAGTGCATCGAGGAGAACATGGTCCTCCGGGACATCGCGGCCCACTGCGTCGAGGAGACCGGTGGGCTGTTCGTCAAGCGGCCCGAGGACTCGGAGGAGTACTTCCAGGAGAAGCTGGAGGGGTGTCGCGCCTGCGACATCCCCGCGGAGGTGATCGACGGCGAGGAGGCGCGGCGGCGCGAGCCGTACCTCGCGCGCGACGTGGAGAAGGCCATCGCGCTGCCCGACGGCGCGGTCGACCCCTTCCGGCTCTGCGTGTCGAACGCCGCGGACGCCCGCGAGCACGGCGCGCGGATAGAGACCCACGCGCCGGTGACCGACGTGCTCGTCGAGGACGGCGAGGTCGTCGGCGTCGAGATCGAACACGAGACCGGGCCGGGCAAGCGGGTCCACCGCGAACCCGGCACCACCGAGGAGATCCGTGCGCGCCACGTCGTCAACGCGACCGGCGCGTGGGCGGGCAACATCGGCGAGATGGCCGGCGTCGACGTGGAGGTCCGCCCCTCGAAGGGCGTGATGACGGTGATGAACACCCGACAGGTCGACACCGTGATCAACCGCTGCCGGCCGAAGGGCGACGCCGACATCATCGTTCCGCACGAGACCGCCTGTATCCTCGGCACGACCGACGAGGAGGTCGACGACCCCGAGGACTACCCCGAGGAGGACTGGGAGGTCGACCTGATGATCGAGACGCTCTCGGAGCTGGTCCCGGCGCTCGAAGACGCCCGGACGCTCCGCTCCTTCTGGGGCGTCAGGCCGCTCTACGAGCCGCCGGGAACGGGCACCGAGGATCCGACCGACATCACCCGCGACTACTTCCTCCTGGACCACGGCGACCGCGACGACCTCCCGGGGATGACGACCATCGTCGGCGGGAAGCTCACCACCTACCGGATGATGGCCGAGTCCATCTCCGATCACGTCTGCGAGACGCTCGGCCACGAGGCGACCTGCGACACGGCCGACGCGCCGCTGCCGGGCTCCGAGAACCCCGCGCGGATGGAGGAGCTGATGGACGAGTTCGGCCTCCGCTCGCCCGTCGCCCGCCGCTCGGGCCAGCGGCTCGGTTCCCGAGCGGACGACGTGCTCGACGAGTACGACCCGAACCCGATCGTCTGTAACTGCGAGAGCGTCACCCGCGCAGAGGTTCAGGACGCCGTCGACGAGGCGGGTTCCGACCTCAACGCGGTCCGCCTGCGGACCCGCGCCTCGATGGGGAACTGTCAGGGCGGCTTCTGCACCCATCGGATCGCGTCGGAACTGGCACAGGAGTACCCGGAGCCGGTGGTCCGCGACGCGGAGGACGAGCTGTACCAGGAGCGCTGGAAGGGCCAGCGCCACGCCCTGTGGGGCGAGCAGCTCTCGCAGGCGATGTTGAACCACATGCTCCACGCGACCACGATGAACCGCGACGGAGACCCGGCGAACCTCGACGAGTCGGTCGACTTCGACGCGTTCGACGCCGGGGCGGGATCGCCGGACGCGAGCGGTTCGGGGAGCGACGAGGCCGGGTCGACCGGAACCGCGGCCGCAGACGGCGGTCGCGCAACGGGCGACGCGAGCGCCGACGGGGGTCGCGCAACGGGCGACGCGACCGCGGACGGGGGACGCTGATGGCGATAACCAGCGACGTCCTCGTGGTCGGCGGCGGCCTCGCCGCGGTGACCGCGGCGGTCTCGGCCGCCCGCGAGGGCGCTGACGTGCGGCTCGTCTCCCACAAGGCGAGCACGCTGCGGCAGGCCTCCGGGCTGATCGACGCGCTCGGCTACGTCCCGGCGACGGAGCCGGCGAAGCCCCTCCGCGACGGGCCGCCGACCGCGGGCCGGAACCTCGATCCCGACGAGTGGCCGGACCCCGAGGGACCGCTCGCGGACCCCTTCGAGGCGATCGATCGGCTCCCCGAGTCGCACCCGTACCGGATCGCGGGGAGCGACGCGCTCCGCGACGGGCTCGACCTGTTCGACGACCTCGCGGGGGACGCGTACCGCGGGGGCCACACCGACCGCAACGCCCTCGTGCCGACGTTCGGCGGCGCGGTGAAGCCGACCGCGCGGTACCCGGCGGCGGCCGAGGCCGGCCTCGCGAGCGACGACCGGCCCGCGCTGATCGTCGGGTTCCGGTCGCTGACGGAGTACGACGCGCGGGCCTTCGCGGGACGCTTGGAGGCCGCGGGCGTCCCGTTCGACGCCGCCGGCGCGGAGGTGGAGTTCGCGGAGGCCTTCCGCGCCGACGCGAAGATCACCCGCGTCGCGAAGGCCCTCGACCACGACGAGGAAATCGACGGCGTCCCGGCCCGCGAGGCGCTCGCGAAGGCGGTTGCCCCGCACCTCCACGACGTGGTCGACGGGTCGGGCGGCGTCGACCGCGTCGAGCGCGTCGGCTTCCCGGCGTTCCTCGGCGACGACGAGGGCGAGGCGGTCCGCGCCGAACTCGCGGAGCGGCTCGGCGCGGACGTGTTCGAGATCCCGATGGGGCCGCCGAGCCTCCCCGGGCTCCGCCTGGAGGACCGGCTCTTCGACGCGCTCGACGCCGAGGGCGTCCGGTTCGAGACCGGCAACCCCGTGGTCGGCGTCGAGTCCGCCGCCGACGGCCGCGTGGAGACCGTCGCGGTCGACCGGAAGGGCCGGACGGCTCCGTACGGTGCCGACGCGTTCGTGCTGGCGACCGGCGGCCTCGTCGGGAAGGGGCTCGACTCGGACCGCGAGGGCGTCCGCGAGCCGGTGTTCGACCTGTTCGTCGACCAGCCCGACGACCGGTACGAGTGGTTCGTCGACGACGCGTTCGGCGACCAGCCGTACGCGCGGTTCGGGGTGCGACCCGACGAGCGGATGCGGCCCGTGGACGGCGACGGAGCGGTACAGTACGAGAACGTGTTCGCGGCCGGCGGCGTCGTCGGCGGCGCGGACGCGGCGAGGGAGAAGTCCGCGAGCGGGGTGTCGCTCGCGACCGGCATCGTGGCCGGGCGGCAGGCGGCGACGGAGGCGACACAATGACACGACACACGGACGACGACGGGAGTGCGGAGGAGTCGAGCGAGGACGACCGCGGTAACGGACGCGGCCGCGGCGAGCCGGCCCCGGGCGTGCCGGAGGCCGGCCGCGACGAGCAGCCGTCGATATTCGTCCCCGACGACGGGGAGGTCCCGGAGTCGGACGCGGTCGGCGCGCGCGACTCGGAGGCCGCCGCGGGCGGAGACGACGCCGCGGCGCGCGCCGCCACCGACGGCGGCGTCGAGAGCGCGACCGGCGGGACCGACTCGACGGACCTCGACCCCGACGCGTACGATCCGGTCGACGTGTTCCCCGGCGGCGACCTCGACCTCCGCGAGGGGGCCGACTCCTGTTACAAGTGCACGAGCTGTGACACCTCCTGTCCGGTCGCGGAGGTCGACGACGAGTTCCCCGGCCCGAAGTTCCAGGGGCCGGAACAGTGGCGGCTCAAGCGGAAGGGGGACCACGACATCGACGAGTCGATCACCTCCTGTTCGAACTGTATGCGGTGTGACGACGCCTGCCCGTCCTCGGTGCCGCTCTCGCAGATGCACAACGAGGCGCGCGGGCAGTTCGTCGAGCGCCAGATGGAGAAGCTCTCGGTCGAGTACATTCGGAACCGCCTGTTGGCGAACTACCGCACGTCGGCGCGGCTCGCGAGCATGTTCCCGCGGACGGCCTCGTTCGCGATGAACTTCGGGCCGGCGCGGTGGGCGATGGAGAAGGTGATGGGGATCCCCAAGGAGCGCGACTTCCCCGAGTTCGCCACGGAGACGTTCCGCGAGTGGTGGAAGGCGCGCGGCGGCGCGAAGGTGGAGAACCCGGACAAGCGCGTGGCGTACTTCCACGGCTGCTACTCCAACTACAACACCCCCGAGGTCGGCAAGGCGATGGTCCGCGTCTACGAGCACTTCGGCTACGAGGTGATGGTGCCCCCGCAGAAGTGCTCGGGGACGCCGATGTTCGCGAACGGCATGCTGGACGACGCTCGGCGACACGCCGAGACGAACGTCGAGAACCTCGTCGAGGCCATCGGCGAGGGCGCGGACGTGATCGCCTCCTGTACCTCCTGTTCGATGTCGCTGCGGCAGGAGTACCCCGAACTGTTCGACCTCCACGGGATCGAGGACCTGGCGGAACACACCTTCGAGGCGATGGAGTACCTCCGCATCCACGAGGACCTCGAAGGCGAACTCGACGCGGCTGGCGGGCCCGACGAGGAGCGCGAACTCGCGTACCACGCGCCGTGTCACGCCCGGAATCAGGGGCTCGCCCGGCAGGCCGTCGAGACGTTCCGCGACGTCGACGGCGTCACCGTGGAGGACGTCGGCGACTCCTGTTCGGGGATCTCCGGCACCTACGGCTGGAAGGAGGAGAAGTACGAGAAGTCGATGGAGATCGGCGAGGAGATGTTCGAACACATGGAAGACGCCGAGGGCGACGTGGGGATGACCGAGTGCCCGACCTGCGCGATGCAGATGGAACACGGCACCGGTTACGAGATCGAACACCCACTCCAGCTGCTGGAAGACTCGCTGGGCGCGTAGGCGGTCGACCGAGCGGTCCGGAAGAGCCGTCGCCGCGGACCGGATTCGGACGCGCCACCGCCGCGGGGCGCGTCGACGATCGAATCCGTTCTCAGACGCGATAACTGCGCGGGAATCCTTATGCGTCGAACCCGATCAGTGCGGACTACGTGACTCTCGAACAGTTTCTCGATCGCTTCGACGGGCCCGAGCGCTCCGTGGTCGTCGTCAACCGAACCGACCCGGACCCAGTGTTGAACATGCTCGTGGACACCTTCGGCGACGACGTAATGCGAGTGGTCGACGGCCGCGGAACCGACGGCGCGGGCGACGGCCGCGGAACCGACGGCGCGGGCGACGGCCGCGTAACCGACGGCGCGGGCGACGGCCGCGTAACCGACGGCGCGGGCGACGGCCGCGTAACGGAGAGGGCCGGACCCGTCGATGCGAGCCGGAACGTCGGCCTGACGGCCGAGGAGCTGACCGGCTACGCCGGTGTCGACGGGGACGACGAGGTCGTCCCCTCGCTCGACGTGGAGGTGCTCCGCCGGCGCGACGACATCCCCTTCGACGGCGGCACTCCGGACGACATCGAGAACCTCGTCCTGCTGATGGAGGACGGGGAGGTCGTCGCCGGCTCGACGCTCAGCGAACTGGGCGACGCGGTGCTGTTCGTCAACTCCGACCTGTACACCACGGGGAGCCGGTCGCTGGACGACGTGGACCTCCCGTCGGTGATAAGCGGCCTCAACGACGCGACGTTCACGCTCCGCGGCTATCCAGAGTCCAACCGCCAGAAGCTCCTCCTCATCACCATCTCTCGGTTCATCGAGCGGGTGGCGTGGACCGCCGGCGACGGCACGCTCCGCTCGTCGTTCCAGCGGCTCTCGCGCATCGACGACGAGGTCGGCACGCGGGCCGTCTACGAGCGCATCGCCGACACCGGCGTCGACGCGCACCTCTACGGGGTCCCGGACGACCTCCCGGACGACCTCGACGCGGTGATCCACGCCGGCGAGGACCCGGACTTCACCGACAGCTGGTTCGTCGTGTACCGACCGCCGGAGGGGCCGCACACGGCCGAAAGCGACCCGGGGAGCGACCTCAAGCGCGGGATCGAGGGGGGTGTCGCGCTCCTCGCGGTCGAGGCGGAACCCCGGGTCTGGCGCGGCCTCTGGACGTTCGACGCGGACCGGGTCTCGCGGGTGAACCGGTACGTCGAGCGGAACCTTTAGCGGAGTCGTCACTTTCGTCCCGGTCGGATCTCGCCGTATCCAACCCGTGCGTTCATATCCTCGGAGCGGTGACGGGCGGCCATGTTCACGGAGCGGTCCGCCCTCGTCGACGACGGACGTCCGATGCGCGGGTACGGCGTCGCGGTGACCCCCGGCCGCGACGGACCGCTCGTCTTCGTCGCCGGCTACGGCGAGCCGAACCGGCTGTACGCCCGCGAGGGCGACCGCTTTTCCGACACCGCCTGCGGTATCGTCGCCGACGGGACGCGCCACGGGATGGGCGTGTGCGCGGCCGACCTCGACGCCGACGGCTGCGAGGAGGTGTACGTCCACAACTGCGCGCGCGGCGTCGACGGCGGTGACCCCGACCTCCTCCTCAGCCGGCTGGAGTCCGACCGGTACCGCTGGACCGACGTGTTCGCCCGCGAGGTGAACGCCGACCGCCTCGACGTGCGCGCCGGGCGCTCGGTCGCCGCGCTCGACCGCCTTGGCACGGGCCGGTACGGGGTCGCCGTCTCCGGCTACGCCGCCCCGCTCGCGTTCTACGAGCTCGGCGACGACGGCGAGGTCACCGACATGGCCGAGGCGGTCGGGCTGGAGGTAGCGGGCGGCTGTCGGTCGCTGCTCGCGGTCCCGTACCGCTCCCGCGAGGGGGACCTGTTCGCGGGCGTCGAAGGGGGACCGAACCGGCTGTTCAGCAACCGCGACGGCCACTACGCCCGCACCGACGGCGGCCCGGTCCTCTCCGATCCCGGCGGGGACACGCGGGGGGCCGCGATCGTCGACGAGGGCGGGACGTTCGCGCTCGCGGTCGGCAACGAGTCGGCCCCGAGCCGGCTGCTGCGCTGCGCGCCCGACGGCGGGTACGAGGACGTGGCTCCTCCCGCGCTTCGCGACGCCGGCGCGGTCCGGACCGTCGTCGCCGCGGACTTCGACAACGACGGGCGCGAGGAGCTGTTCTTCAACGTCTGCGGCGGGGAGAACCGGCTGTTCGAGCGGGTCGACGGCCCCGACGGGCGCTCGCGCTGGGAGCCCGTGGATCTCGGCGCGGCCGCGGAGCCGGACGGGTTCGGCACCGGGGCGGTGGCGGCCGACCTCGACGGCGACGGCGCGCTCGAACTCCTCGTCGTCCACGGCGAGGTCGCCGCCCAGCCGGTGACGGCCTACGGCGACCCGGACGCGCCCGACGCCGGATGGCTCCGCGTGCGCCCCACCACGCGCCACGGCGCGCCGGCCCGCGGGGCCGTCGTCACGCTGGAGACCGCCGAGGGGGTTCAGCGCCGGACAGTCGACGCGGGCGGCGGCTGCCTCTGCCAGACGGAGCCGGTCGCCCACTTCGGTCTCGCGCACGCGGAGCCGCTGCGCGTGGACGTGCGGTGGTCGGACGGGCGCGAGCGGACCGTCGTCGGACCCAGCGCGGACCAAGAGATCACGGTCAGACACCCGTCGCGGAAGGCGACCGACCGCGACGTTCGGACGACGCGGTAGCGGGCGACTGCCGACCGCGACGCTCGGACGGCCCCGGCTGAAGGGACCGCCACGGCCGTGGCCAGAACTGCCGGCCTTCGCGGGTTCAAGTGTCCGGGGGGCACACGAGACGGTATGGTGGATCCGACCTCGGAGCTCGAGGAGGACGTCGACGAGGAATCCGCGCCGCGCTGCGCGGCGTGCGGCGAGCCGGCGCTGGGCGTCGGTCGACGAACGGTGACGTGGGTCGAGGACGGCGACGCCGTCCATCGACGGTTCTGCTCGGAGGCGTGCCGCGGAGCATGGGAGGACGAGCGCCCGTCGGCGGACGGATAGACGCACAGAGTGACCGAAGTCGGCGGACCGCAATCGGCGGGAGGCTTTTTGCCCGCGGGGGTGGTAGCCTCCGGTATGATATCGCTCGACGAGGCCGTGACGGCCCGACTGGAGTCACACGGGGAGCGCTTCGAGGTCCTGATCGACCCCGACGCCGCGCTCGCGATCAAACGCGGCGAGTTCGAGGGGGACTTAGAGGAAGTCATCGCCGCGGAGGACATCTTCGAGAACGCCTCGCGCGGGGACCGTCCCACGGAGGAGGACTTAGAGACCGTCTTCGGCACCACGGAGCCGCTGGATATCATTCCGGAGGTCGTCGAGCGCGGCGAGATCCAGATCACCGCCGAGCAGCGCGCGGAGATGCAAGAGCGGAAGCACAACCAGCTCGTCACCACTATCACGCGCAACGCGGTGAACCCGCAGATGGACGACTCGCCGCACCCGCCGGAGCGGATCGAGCGCGCCTTGGAAGAGGCTGGGTTCCAGATCGACCCGATGGAACCGGTGGAGAACCAGGTCGACGACGCGCTCGACGCGTTGCGCCCGGTGATCCCGATCCGGTTCGAGGAGGTGACGATGGCGGTCCAGCTTCCGGCCGACTACGCGGGATCCGGGCAAGCGCAGATCAGGGAGTTCGGCGACCTCGAACGCGAGGAGTGGCAGAACGACGGCTCGTGGGTCGGCGTGCTCACCTTCTCGGCGGGGCTTCAAAACGAGCTCTACGACCTCGTCAACGAGGTCACTTCGGGCGAGGGCGACGCCCGCGTGGTCAAGGACAAAGACGAGATCCGAACCCGATAGCGCCGTCCGACCGCCTGTTCCTGCCGCCGAATTCGACCGTGACCCGCCGCAGTTTCACCGCCTCCGGGAGCTTGATACCCGCGGGACGCGGCGCGGGTAGCATGCATCCACGCGCGGCGGAGTTCGCGGAACGGGCGCGGAAACGGTACGGAGTTGACCTCGACGCGCTGGAGTACGAGGCGGGGACGGAGACGGCGGCAGCCGCGGCCGACGCCGTCGGCTGCGAGACGGGCGCGATCGCCTCGACCATCGTCGTGTCGCTCTCCGGCGGCGACCGTGGTTCGCCGAACGACCTCGCGGCCGCGATCACGAGCGGCGCGAACCGGCTGGACCTCGACGCCGTCGCCGACCACTTCGGGGCCGACGCCGCCGCGATGGGCGNGGGGTCCCGCCGCTCTGTCACGACGCCGCGCTGCCGACCGTCTTCGACCCGACGCTCACGGAGTACGACACCGTCTACGGCGCGGCGGGGACGCCGAGCGCGGTGTTCGCGATGGACCCGGCGACGCTGGCCGACCTCGCCGACGCCGCGGTCGTCGACCTCGTTGAGTGAGGGGCGGGCCGCGCCCGAACGCTCGCCGCGGATTGTTAATCGGGAGCGCTCTCGCTCGTCGATTTATTAATTGAAGCTTATCAAATAATAACTTTTTTCTGTTAATCGGAGCTACGGATCGGTATGACTCACTCACGGCGGTCGGTGTTGCGGCGCGGTGCCGGACTCGCGGGAGCGGGGGCGGCGGCGTCGCTCGCGGGGTGTTCCGGCGGCGGCACTGACGGCGACGCCGGAGGGTTCGACGCCGGCTACGCGGCCTTCTTCACCCTCAACGACTGGGCGAACGAGGTCGCGGGCGACGCGGCGACCTTCGAGGACCCGGTCGACGTCGGGCGGCTCGGCCACGGCTGGACGCCGGACGGCACCCTCGCCGCGGACGTCGCCGCGACGGACGCGTTCGTCTACCTCGACAGTCCGGAGTTCTCGTGGGCGCAGGACCTCGCCGCGACGCTGGAGGCCGACTACGACTCCGTCGCCGTGATCGACGCGCTCGCCGACGTGGAAGGCGACCTGCTCGACTGGGACCACTCGCACGAGGGCGAGGACGAGAGCGGCGACCACGAGGACGGACATGAGGACGGCGACCACGGGTCGGGGGGCCACGACGGCGAGGACCACGACGGCGGCGGAGAGGGCGGTCACGACGAGCAGCGGTACGACCCGCACGTCTGGGTGGACCCGCTCCTCGCGGCCGAGATGGTCGACACGATCGCGGCGGGACTCGGCGAGGCGGACCCGGAGAACGCGGACGCCTACGCCGACAACGCCGCCGCGTACGCCGAGGAACTCGACGCCGTCGACGCCGCGTTCGAGTCGATCGCCGAGGACGCCGCGCGCGACGTGGCCGTGCTCGCCGGCCACAACTCCTTCCAGTACTTGGAGGCGCGATACGGGTTCCGGCTCCACTCACCGGTCGGCGTCTCGCCGCAGAACGAGCCGACCCAGACGGAGATCGCCGACACGATCGACCTCGTCGACTCCGAGGGGATCGACGTGGTGTTGTACGACCAGTTCCAGTCGCCGCGGCTCGCCGAGTCGATAGTCGAGAACAGCGACGCGACGGAGGCGGTCCCCGTCACGCCCGCCGGCGGGACGACCCGCGAGTGGAACGACGCCGGGTACGGCTACCTCGAACAGCTGACCGAGATCAACGTCCCCGCCTTCGAGCGGGCGTTCGGCGCGCAGTGAGCCGGACGAACGACGGACCGCCGGCGAGTGCGCCGACGCGACGGCGCGGGGACGGACGAAAGGAGCTAAACGTGCGGCCGACCCAGATCGAGGACACGCAGTGAGCGAAATCGTCGACATCGACGGCGTGACGTTCTCCTACGGCGACACTGTCGCCGTGAGCGACGTCTCTCTGACGGTCGAGGAGGGGGACTTCCTCGGGCTGGTCGGCCCGAACGGCTCCGGGAAGACGACCCTGCTCCACCTCATGCTCGGCCTCCACGAGCCGGACGAGGGGTCCGTCAGGCTGTTCGGCCGCCCGGTCGAGGAGTTCGACGACGGGGGGCGGATCGGCTACGTCTCGCAGAAGGCGACGAGCCGCGGCGGCGCGATGCCGGTCACCGTCCGGGAGTGCGTCACCATGGGCCGGTTCGCGCACGCCGGCCGCGGGCGGCTCTCGGCGGCCGACCGCGACGCCGTCGCCGACGCCATCGAGACNGGCGACCTCGCCGACCGACTCGTTTCGGAGCTGTCGGGCGGCCAGAAGCAGCGGGCGTACATCGCGCGCGCGCTCGCCAGCGACGCGGACCTCCTCGCGCTCGACGAGCCGACCGTCGGCGTCGACGCCGAGTCGCGCGACGCGTTCTACGCCCTCCTCGACGAGCTCAACGACGAGGGGATCACCATCATTCTCATCGAACACGACATCGGGGTCGTCACCGACCGCGCGAACCGCATCGCCTGCGTCAACACCGAGCTGTACCACCACGGGGACACGGAGTCGTTCGTCGAGAGCGACGCCCTCGCGGAGGCGTACGGCACGACGGGACAGGTCGTCCACCACCACCACTGATGAGCGGGGAATCGCGGGCGGACGGCGACCGGACTCGACGGGACCGCTCCCGCCCCGACCGCGGGCTCCGCCGGACCGCGGAGCTCGTCGGCATCGGCGTCACCGCTGTCGTCGCCGCCGTCATGCTCGGGTTCGTTCTGCTGTACTGGGCGCGGGACCTCCCCGTGGCGAGCGACCTGTACGCCGCGTTCCGCTCGTTCGGCCGGGGGATGGACGCCGCGTTCGGGACGAACGTGTTCCGCCACCCGGTCATGTGGCAGTCGATGGCGGTCGGCGTGCTCGTCGGGGTGGTCGCCCCGCTCGTCGGCTCCTTCCTCGTCCACCGCGAGATGGCGCTGATCGGGGAGACGCTCGCGCACACCGCCTTCGCCGGAGTCGCGGTCGGCATCCTCCTCACGGCCTCGACCGGGTGGAACGGGTCGCTGCTGCTCGTCGCGCTCGTCGTCGGCATCCTCGGCGCGCTCGCCGTCCAGTGGCTCACCGAACGCACCGACGCCTACGGCGACGTGCCCATCGCGATCATGCTCAGCGGGAGCTTCGCGGTCGGCACCCTGATCATCAGCTACGGCGACGGGCTCACCGGCGTCAACATCCAGGGGTACCTGTTCGGGAACCTCGCGGTCGTCACGCCGGAGGGGGCGCGCCTCATGGGCGCGCTCTCGCTGATCGTCGTCGCGGGCGTGGCGCTGACGTACAAGCAGCTCCTCTTCATCACCTTCGACGAGCAGGCCGCGCGGGTCGCGCAGCTGAACGTCACGGGCTACAACACCCTGCTCGTGGTGTTGACCGCGGTCGTCGTCGTGGGCGCGATGCAGGTGCTCGGCGTCATCCTCGTCGCCGCGATGTTGGTCGTCCCCGTCGCGGCGGCCTCGCAGGTCGCCCGGAGCTTCCGCGAGACGATGTATCTCGGAGTGATCTTCGGCCAGCTGTCGGTGGCCGGCGGCTTCGCGGTCTCGATCGGGCTCGGACTCCCCTCCGGCGGATCGATCGTGGTCACGGCCATCGCGGTGTACCTCGCCGCGGTCGTCGGCTCCGGCTCCTCGGTGAGGGCCATCTCGTCGCACGGGTGACGGCGACGCCCCCGCGCCGCGGGCGGGAGACGACCGCGTTCGCCCCCGTCCGGTTTCCACAGACCCTTATGTCGCGGCCGCGACCCACGCGTATGGGAGAGACAGAGACCTACACGGTCACCGGTCCCGACGGTGACGAAGAGTCGTTCGAACTGCCCGCCGGCCTCGTCGACGTGCTCAGCGAACAGGGCGAACCGTCGACGGCGGTCGTCTCCGACGTGGTCGTTCAGGCGATGGCCCAGCAGGCCCACGTCATCGTCCACCACAGCGAGGGGGACGTGCCCGAGGACATCGCGGAGATGGAGGAGACGGCCGCGGAGCTGTTCGAGGAGCGCTTCGGTCAGCCCCTCGAAGAGGCGCTCGGCCACTCGCACTGAGCGGGTTCAATGCCGCGTTCCACCCGAACCGGTTCGCCCCGACCGGCCGCTTAAGCCGGTCGAGACCCTACCTTCTCACATGACTACGGACCCGGACGGCGCTGACGCTCCGGTGTTGATATTCGACGGTGACTGCCCGTACTGCTCGGTCGCGGCGGTCGCGCTCCGCCGGCTCGACGGGGTCGTCGCGGTCCCGTGGGAGGCCGACCCGGTCGGGCGGTTCCTCGACGCGCAGTTCGGCGCGCGCCCGTTCGCGATGGTGTTCGTCGACCCCGTCGAGCGCCGCGTCTACGCCGGCCGCTCGGCCGCGGAAGAGCTGGCGAACCGCGCCGGGACCCCCGGGATCGTCGGGGGGCTCGTCCGCGACAACTACGACACCATCGCCGGCGTCGTCGGCGCGCTCTCGGGCCGCGACCGCGACCCGGACGACTTCCACGACACCTACTCGCTCGACGACGACGCCGGCGAGCTGATCGGGTCGCTCCGGGCGGCCGCGGACGAGGCCCCGACCGCGCTGTCGTGATGTCGGCGGCGACGACTCGACCGGCGGCGAGCGATAGCTCGGGGACGACGGACCGATGAGCGACGCCGACGGCGGCAGCTACACGCTCGTCGTCGACCTCGCGGCGGACGCGACCCTGTCCGCGGGCGCGCTCGGCGAGCACCGGCTCCCGACGGGCGCGTACGCGTACACCGGCAGCGCGCTCGGGTCCGGCGGCTTCTCGCGGGTCGACAGACACCGGCGGACCGCGCGCGGCGACCACGACGTGCGCCACTGGCACGTCGACTACCTGCTGGGGCACCCGGCGGCGCGGATCGACCGCGTCGTCCGGAGCCGCGGCGTCGACGTCGAGTGCGCGGTCGCGCGTCAACTTCCGGACGGACCGATCGACGGGTTCGGGGCTTCCGACTGCGACTGCCCGAGCCACTTGGCCGATGGCGGCGGGGACGACGCCGGGGCCGACCCCGACCGCGGCGACGCCCGCAACGCCCTCGCCGAGCGCACGCTGGCGGCCCACGAGGCGGCGGTCGCGGAGTCCGACGACCCGGACGCGACTGTCGACGTCGTCGCCGGTTCGGGGGAGTAAGGCCCGGAGAGGCGGTCCGAGGAGCGAAGCTCGAAAGAGCGGGGTTCGACCGGACTGCCGTCTCAGAGGTCGTACCGATCGACGACCTGTCGGAGCTGTTCCTCCCGTCCCTCCATGGCGTCCTCGCGGAGGACGCGCTCGTCCTCGGACGGGCACTCCAAGTCCGGGACCGGGGTCGGCCGCCCCTCCTCGTCGAGCGCGACGAAGGTGAAGTAGGAGGTGGTCGTCCGGCGCGTCTCGTCCGTGCGGGGGTTCTCGGCGCGCACGTCGACTTTCACGTCGACGCTGGTCCGGCCCGTGTTGAACACGTATCCCTCGATAATGGCGACCTCGCCCATCTCGATGGGCGCGATGAAGTCGACGTGGTCCATCGAGGCGGTGACCACCTGCCGGTTCGCGAACCGCATGCCGGCGATGGCACCGCAGATGTCCATCCAATGTAACACCGTCCCCCCGAGCGCGCGGCCGAGGTTGTTCGTGTCGTTCGGCAGCAGCATCTCCGTCATCTCGGTGTGGGAGGAGCCGAGGGTGGCCGTCTCGTCCATGCGCTCCGTGGGAGGGCCGGCGACTTGAACGGCGGGCTTCGCGTTTCGGGACGAGAACGCCCGGGGAAGAGCGATAGCGGGGCGCGAGCGGTCCGGTTTCAGCGTTCCTCGGAGGGGTCGCCGTCCCCGCTGAAGCGTATCGAGTCCGGCGGACGGCCCGCCTCGTCTATCACCGCGTCGGTGACGACGATGGGGCAGTCGACGCGGACGGCCAGCGCGAGCGCGTCGGAGGGGCGGGCGTCGAAGACGAACCGCTCCGGCTCGCCGTCGTCGTAGCGCTCGGCGTCGACCTTCGCGTAGAAGGTGCCGTCGCGGAGGTCGTCGACGCGGACGCGGTCGATAGCGCCGCCGAACTCCGTGAGGATCTCGACGAGGAGGTCGTGGGTGAGCGGTCGGTCGAACGGTTCGCCCTCCAGCGCCATCCCAATCGACTGTGCCTGGTCGCCGCTGACGAATATCGGGACGTACTCGCCGCGCGCCGAGAGGATCACCGCCGGGACGTCGCCGCTCGGCGCTGAGCCCGCACCGACCCCGACGACCTCGGCCTCGTGTTCCATACCGGAACGTGGTGGCGGCGGCTTGAATAGCTGTCCCACGCCCGGCGCTCGGGGCGGCGGCGCTACGCCGACGCGCGGTACCAGTACGCCCACGCGAGCGTGAAAACGAGCGCGGCACCGAGGAAGAAGACGACCCCGGGTTCGACGAGCGAGACCGCGTACTCCGCCAGCGGGTCGCCGACGAGTTCGATCGCGCCGTCTGTCGCGTCCGCCGCCGTCTCCGGCTCCGGCGCGCTCTCTATCGTCGGTCCGTCGGCGGCGGCTCCGGCGTCGTCGCCCTTGGAGACGCCCGCGCCGGCCCCGGCGAGCGAGCCGACGGCGAGGAGCCGTTGGGCCGCGACCGCCGCGAGGCCGATCAGCCCGTAGCCGCCGAGCAGGCGCATGAGGGCGGTCTTGATCCCGGCCGACTCCTCGGAGCCGCCGGAGAACAGCACGAGCGGCTCGTCCGCGGCGGCGTACACGTCCATCTCGCGGCCCTTCTCGGAGTAGGCGGTGTCGACGACGTCGACGAGGTCGGCGTCGTCGAGCCGCGCGAGGTGGTACTGGACGTTCTGGAGGGAGGTGTCGACCTCGTCGGCGAGTTCGGACTTTGTCGCCGGGCGGTCGTGGAGCGTCGAGAGGATCGTCCTGGCGGTCTCGGAGCCGAGGGCGGCGATGAGGTCGTCGGCCTCGTCGTCGTCGACGCCGACGACCCGGGGTTCGCGCTCCTCGGGCGTCGCGTCCGGCAGGGAGGGCAGCAGCCGGGACATGTGCTGCCGTGAGGCGCGTGAGGATACAAACTTGTTGGATCGGCGGGGACGCTCGATGTCGTTAGAGCTGCGGGGACGCCCGTCGAGACGGCGGGAGGGACGGTCGGATCGGCGGGGAGCGTCTCCCGCGAGTCGCGGCGCGGGGTTCCGAGACCGACTCACAAACCCTAAACGCGGTGACCGAGTACGACGGGTGATGACAGAGACGTCACGGGGGAGCGAGGAGGCACCCCCGTCGACCGACGGGTCCCCGCGGACCGACGGTTCCGGCCTCGACGGGGAGGCGAACCGCGGTCCCGACGGCGGCGGGAGCGTCACGGTCGTCGGGACGGCGCACGTCTCCGAGCGCTCCGTCGACCAAGTCGAGGAGACGATCGAGCGGGAGCGGCCCGACGTGGTCGCGGTGGAACTCGACGAGGGGCGGTACCGCCAGCTCAACGGCGAGACGCCGGACGACCTCGACGCGGGCGACCTGCTCAAGGGGAACACCGTGTTCCAGTTCCTCGCGTACTGGATGCTCTCGTACGTCCAGACGCAGCTCGGCGAGCGGTTCGACATCGAGCCGGGTGCCGACATGAAGGCCGCCGTCGACATCGCCGAGTCGCTCGGGATCGACGTCGCCCTAGTCGACCGGGACATACAGACCACGATCCAGCGGTTCTGGGCACGCATGACGCTCGCGGAGAAGCTCCGGCTCGTGGGCGGGCTCGCGTTCGGCGTCAGCGACCCCCGGGTCGCCGGCGTGATCGGCGGGCTGCTCGTCGGGATCGTCGCCGGGCCGGCGATCGGGCTCTTCGGTGGCGCGGTCGGGATCACGAACGCGATACTGACGAGCGTCGCCGCGGGCGTCCTCGTCGCCGTCGTCGTCGGGATCGCCGTCGATCAGGTCGGCTCGCTCGCGCTCTCGCCGGACCAGCGGCTCTACGCCGCGGTCGGCTCGGGGCTCGCCCTCGGCGTCGCCGCCGGGCTGACCGGGGTCGCGGACGGGCTCGTCTCGACGTACCTCGGCGGCTTCGCGGTGACCGCGATCGGCGGCTTTGGGATCGGCATCGGCCTCGGGCTGGTCGTCGGCGCGGTCCTCGCGCTCGCCGTAGGGGCGTTCGCCGGCGGCGACGGCGACGTCGAGGCCGGCGGGATCGAGGAGCTGGACGCCGCCGACCTCACCGACACGGACGTGGTGACGATGATGATGGAGGAGTTCCGGCAGTTCTCCCCGGGCGGCGCGGAGGCGCTCATCGACGAGCGCGACGCGTTCATCGCCCACCGGCTCGTCGCGCTCCGCGAGGCCGGCCACGACGTGGTCGCCGTCGTCGGGGCCGGTCACCAGGCCGGAATCGAGGGGTATCTCGCGAACCCCGCGACGCTCCCGCCGATGGAGAGTCTGGTCGGCGAGGAGTCCGGCCGGGGCCTGCCGTGGAAGAAGGCGATCGGCTACGCGATCACGGTCGGCTTCGTCGGCTTCTTCCTCCTGCTGGCGCTTGGCGGGGCCGGAAACGCGTTCCTGATCCGGCTGTTCGGCGCGTGGTTCCTGATCAACGGCGTCTTCGCGTTCGCGTTCGCGAAGGTCGCCGGCGCGCGGTGGCTCTCGGCGGGCGTCGGCGGCGCGGTCGCGTGGATGACCTCGATCAACCCGCTGCTCGCGCCCGGCTGGTTCACCGGCTACGTCGAGCTCAGGAGCCTGACGGTGAACGTCGCCGACATCGGGGCGCTCAACGAGCTGCTCGGCGACGAGAGCCGGTCGATGACGGACCTGCTCTCCGCGATGCTGGACGTGCCGCTGTTCCGGCTCATCGTGGTCGTCGCGATGACGAACGTCGGGAGCATCGTCGCGAGCTTCCTCTTCGCGGCGTACGTCATCCCGGCGATGTTCGGAGCCGAGGTGGGCGGCGTCGAGGACGTCGGTCGCCTGCTCGTCGACGGCGCGGTCAACGGGGCCGATCTCGTCCGCGGCGCTGTCGGGGGGCTGGCATGAGCGCCGGCTCGACCCTCTCGGGGCGGCGGATCGCGGGGCTGTACTTCAGCGGCACCGAGATCCGGGACCTCCTCGTCGCGTGGCTCGCGCTCGGCGTGGCGTTCGCCCTGTTCTTCGTCGGCGGCTGGAACGGGATCACTCGGATCCTCGCCGCGGGCGTGTTCCCGCCGCTGTTCGTCGCGCTCGCGACCGCCGGGGTCGCCTTCCTCCTCCACGAGGTCGCCCACAAGGTGGTCGCGGTCCGCTACGACCAGGTCGCCGAGTTCCGCGCGGACAACAGCATGCTGTTTATCGCCGTGATGAGCTCGCTCTTAGGCTTCATCTTCGCCGCGCCGGGCGCGGTCCACCACCGCGGGCGGCTCACGCCGCGCGAACACGGCCACATCGCGCTCGCCGGCCCGGCGGTGAACCTCGGGCTGATGGTCGCGTTCGCCCCGCTGTTCGTCCTCGGCGGCGTCATCGGGAGCGACCTCGTGACCGTCCTCGGCTCCCGCGGGATCGCGATCAACGCGTTCCTCGCGGCGTTCAACCTGATCCCGTACGGGCCCCTCGACGGGAAGACCGTGATGGGGTGGAGCAAGCCGGTGTGGGCGGCCGTCTTCGTGCCCTCGGCGCTGCTCGCGGTCGGGTTGGTGTTCGTCCTCGGACTCGGGTTCGGCGGGCCGTACTGAGTGGGACCGGACGCCGTCCGCCTTCGGAACGCCGAACGGGGGCAGCCGGGACGGCCGGCCCGCCCCGGCGGAACGGTGCGTTTTTGCTCCGCGGGCGTGGCCTCACACACATGTCCGAGGGCGACGGGGGCGACGGCGAGGGATCGGGCGAGGGCGACGAACTCACCTACGCGGACGCGGGCGTCGACATCGACGCGAGCGAGGCCGCGACCGCGGCGCTGATCGGCGCGGTCGGGTCCGACCCGGACGCGGGCGACTCGGCGAGCGACTACGCCGGACTGCTCGACATCGGCGACCGCTACCTCGCGCTCGCGACCGACGGGGTGGGGACGAAGCTGCTCGTCGCGGAGGCGCTCGGCGACTACTCGACGGTCGGGGTCGACTGCATCGCGATGAACGTCAACGACCTCGTCGCGGCCGGCGTCCGCCCGGTCGCGTTCGTCGACTACCTCGCGGTCGACGAGCCGGACGAGCGGTTCGCCGAGCAGGTCGGCGAGGGGCTCTCCGCGGGTGCCGAACTGGCGGACGTCGAACTCGTCGGCGGCGAGACCGCGGTGATGCCCGACGTGATCCGGGGCCTCGACCTCGCGGGTGCCTGCGTCGGTCTCGCCGCGAAGGACGGCGTGTTCGACGGGCGGGCAGAGCCGGGCGACGCCCTGGTCGGCTGGCGCTCCGCCGGGATCCACTCGAACGGACTCACGCTGGCGCGGGAGGCCGTCACGCGCGACCACGACTACGCCGACGCATGCCCGTTCGACGGCTACGAGACGCTCGGCGAGGCGCTGCTCGAACCGACCGAGATATACACCGACCTGCTCGACCCGATGCGCGAGCACGGCGTGCGCGGCGCGGCCCACGTCACCGGCGGCGGGTGGACGAACCTCGAACGGCTCGGCGGGAACCGCTACGTGATCGACGACGCGTTCGACCCGCAGCCGGTCTTCGAGTTCGTTCAGTCGGAAGGGGGCGTCTCCGACGAGGAGATGTACCGCACGTTCAACATGGGGACCGGGTTCGTGGCCGCGTTAGAGCCCGAGGCGGCCGAGGAGTTGGCGGCGGCGACGGACGGGCGCGTGATCGGACGCGTGACGGAGGGCGACAGTGACGAGGGATCCGTCGCGATCCGCGGACTAGAGCTATAGAGGGAGGTCGGCTCTGCGTTCGACTCCGGTGTGACCGGGAGCGTCGGGGGTCCAGTTGCTCGCTATGAACTGACTGTTTTCGTCGGAGTCAGCCCGGTGTCCGTGGCCGCCGAAGCCCCAGCCGCGAGAACTCGATGCGCTCGCTGTGCTCCTCGTCGCTCACTACGTTCGCTCCTGCGGTGCTTACGTCGCACGTCTTCGCCCTCGCGGCTGCCCCTTCGAGTCCCGCCCCGCACAGTACCGCAACCGCACCTCACACCTCCCCAGCCTCGTCGACCGGTCTCCGCTTCGCTCCGACCGGTCGACTCCCTCGCGCGTGCTGGCTCGCGGCCTGTCGGCCGCTCGCAGGCACGCGCCACCGCACTAGTGGTTAGTCTTCGTCCTCTCGCTGTGCCTTCTCGACGCGGTCCGCGGTGTCGTTCAGCGCCTCGGCGAGTTCCCGGGCCTGCGCCGGCGAGAGGTCGAACTCCTCGGCGTGCGCCGGGAGGTCGTCGACGGCGGTCCCGTCGAGTTCGACCTGTAAGTTGACGTGTTCGGGGTCCTCGCGCGGCGCGGTGACGTTCACGACGCCGGGCGCTTCGGTCTCGAACTCGTGGGCCCGGACCCGACCGTCGACGAGGTCGAGGGTGGTGTACGCGTTGACGCGCAGCAGTCGGTTGCTCATGTCGAACGTGGTACGCCGCGGGCCGACTTCAGTCGTCCGCCGGCGCGGGCGGGGCGTCCTCCATCGCGTCGTTCTCGGCGTAAGGGTACCAGGTGCGCTTCGTGTTGTGGAGCATCGGGTCCTCGTAGTCGGTCTCCTTGGGTTCGACCAAGGCGTCCAACTCCTCGTCGTCGTGGCGCGCGACGAACGCGCGGAACGACTCGTCCTCGTCCCGCTCGGCCGCGAAGCCCTCGATCAGGTTCGCGATCGCGCCGGGCACCTCGTCCGCGGGTACGCGCTGGGTGACCCACCGCGCGAACCCCGGCTCGTCGCCGAGCCCGCCGCCGAGACCGACATCGAGCGCCTCCACCGGATCGCCGTCCTTGCGGGTCTTCATGCCACGGAGACTCACGTCCGCGATCTGCGGCTGCGCGCAGGAGGCGGTACACCCGGAGAGATGGATGTGGAACTCGTCGACCCCGCCGGGGAGGTCGACGTTGGCCTTCAGCCAGCGCGCGAACCGCACCTGCCGGTTCTTCGTCTCGACGATGGACAGCGAGCAGAACTCGGTGCCCGTACACGCGACCGACCCGCGCATGAACGGCGAGGGGGACGGCGAGTAGTGTTCCAAGAGCGGCTCGTCGCGGAAGGCGTCGAGCGCGTCGTCCGGCACGTCGGTGACGATGACGTTCTGTCGCTGCGAGAGCCGGACCTCGCCGGAGCCGTACTCGTCGGCCAGGTCGGCCAGTTCGAGGACGTCTCCGGCACCCATCCGCCCGACGAGGACGTTGAGCCCGACGAAGTTGCGGCCGTCCTTCTGGTCGTGGACGCCGATCAGGTCGTTGCGCTCGCCCGATCCCGTGTTGTACGTGTACTCCTCGCGGACGTCCCGGCCCGCGGTCTCCAGCTCGAAGTCGACGTACTCGTCCTGTAAGGTCTCCCGGACCGCCTCCGGCCCCCACTCGTCGACGAGGAACTTGATCCGGGCGTTGTACCGGTCCTCGCGGTCGCCGTTGTCGCGGAACAGCGCGGAGAGCCCGCCGGCGACCGCCGGAACCTTCTCCGGCGGGACCCACACGTCGATGTCGCGGGCCAGACGCGGCTCGTTGCGCGAGAGGCCGCCGCCGACGCGCACGTTGAAGCCGACGGCGTCCTCGCTTCCGTCGTTGTCGACCCCGCCCTCACCGCCGCCGACCGCCTTGTACGCCGGCTCGAACGCGAGGTCGTTGATGTCGCCCTGCCCGGAGCCGTCGGCGGAGCCGGTCACGGACACCTTCCACTTCCGCGGGAGGTTGGCGTGGTCATCGTTGCCCTTGAACGTCTCGTTGAGCTCGCGGATGACCGGCCACGCGTCGACCACCTCCTGTCCGTCCTTGCCAGCGACGGGGTTGCCGACGATGTTGCGCCAGGAATCGCCGCAGGCCTGCTGGGTCGAGAGGCCGTTCGCCTCCAGTTTCTCGAATATCGCGGGCACGTCGGAGAGTTCGATCCAGTGGAGCTGGATCGACTGCCGGGTGGTGAAGTCGGCGTAAGCGCCGCCGAAGATCGGGTTCGTCCCGGGGCCGCGGGCGTACTCGTCGGCGATCTCGCCGACGACCCGGAGCTGTCCCGGTTCGAGAACGCCGTTCGGCGTCCCGATCCGCAGCATGAAGTACCCCTCCTGCCCGTTCCGCTGGTGGTACAGCCCCCACCACTTGAAGCGCTCGAACCACGCGTCTCGCTCGTCGTCGGGGATCGAGTCGAACCCCGCCTCGGCGAACTCGAAGAGGCGGTCTCGGACCTCGTTCCCGTAGACCTCGGACTTCCAGTTCTCTACGTCCGTTGGCATCGCCACCTGCTACACCCGGCGGGGATATAGCCGACCGCACCGTGTCAACGCTTCCCGGTGGTTCCCCGAACCGGCAAACGTTACCCGTCCGAACAGTCTGTGGGGCGACGGACCGCGTCGCGGTCGATTTCGGCGAAGGAGCCGCCGTGAACCCGTCCGACGGGGATCCAGCCCGTGGTACCGTCCTCGCCGCACGCGATACACTGGCCGTACACGCGCGCCTCCACGGTCGAGCCGTCGACGCCGACCGCCTGGAAGTTCTCGACGACGAGGTCGGTGAGCGCGCAGTCGCAGAGATCCGACGCGTCGAGCCGCCACAGTTCGCTAACGCGGACTTTTCGGTCGTCGTCGACGGAGATCCACGCCCCGTCGTCGAGGACGCGCAATCGAGTGGTCACACGCCACGTTCCCCCGCCGCGGTCCAATGGGTGACGGTGGTCGCAATCGCCGACCGTTTCGATGACGCCGCGCGATCGAGAAACCGCCGGACTACACCACTTCTCCGCTAAAATTATCCTCCGAGCTACCGGATACAAAATCCGGTATCCGTGAGCGGTGGTCCGATTTACCCCCGTGGCGGTACTTATGCCTCGTGGGGGCATACCACGGTATGATGCCCGATCCGGTTCCCGACGCCACCGGCGACCGACCCGCCGGTCCGGCCGACGACGGCGAGCACCGACAGCACGCGTCCGCGGACGTAGCCCCCGAGCTCTTCGACGACGTTCCGGAGGGACGATGACCGAGCCGGGCGAGCCTCACGCGACCGGCGAGGAACGAGCGGAGGTCGACCGGGAGGGAGGCGCGGACGCCGGCTCGGATCGGGAGCCCGACGACGGGGACGAACCGAGCCACCTCGACGACGTCGAGGACGGCGCGGGCTGTACGGAGATCTGGGAGCGACTCTCCGAGCGACGCGAGGAGTGATCGCGGTCCTACGACAGCTGCGCGGCGATGTCGGCCTCCGTGATGATCCCGACCGTCTCGCCGCCGTCGGTCACCATCACGGCCTTGTAGTGGTCCAGCAGGTTCCGGACCTCGTCGACGGTCGCGGACGGCGCGACCGTCGGGAACGACTCGCTCATGACTTCGCTCACGGGGTGATCGCCGACGTTCTCGCCGGCGTGGACGACGTCGCCCTGACTGATCGAGCCGACCGGTACGCCGTTCTGGAGGACCGGGAGCTGGGAGTACGCCTCGGCCTCCATCAGCTCGACGGCCCCGCTCACGGCGTCGTCGGGCGCGACGCTGATCACGGTCTCGTTCATCAGGTCGGCCGCGCGGACGACCTCGCCTTCCGCCTCCTGGAGGGCGTTGACGATGCGGCGGAGCGTGGAGAGCCGGGGGTCGACGTCGCCGCCCTCGATCCGCGCGATGAGCGGCTGGGAGACGTCCGCGGCGTCGGCGAGTTCGCTCTGGGTCAGCTCCAGCGCCGTCCGTCGCTCGCGGAGGTCCTGTGGCGTCGGCAGTTCCATGCCGACTAATTACTTAAGGTTATTAGAAAAGCTTTCGGCACCGACCGAACTCGTGCCGCCGGGGTCATCAGCTCCGCCGTCCGAGGGGGAACCGATCGCGGTCGCCGTTATCGCGCCGGCTCCTCGTCCTCGTCGTCGCCCTCGGTCTCGAAGACGTCGATGACTTCGAGCGGGACGTCGCGGAGCGCGCCGCCGACCTCGCTTTTCGCGATCCGCTCGGCGTGCTCCTCGCTGTCGGCGTTGAACACGTCGATCTCCAAGAGGAGCCCCACGAGCGCCGTGTTCGCCGCGAGGAACGCGGCGTCGAACGGCTCGCCGCAGGCCGGACAGCCGGTGACGCCGGGTTCGACCTCGACGTACTGCTTGTCCGTCTCGTTGAGTCGCTTTCCGGCTTCGCTGACCGCGACGCCGATGGCGTCGTCGGTCTCCTCGACGTCTCGGACCAACCAGGCGGCTTCCATCGCGACCTCGTAGTTGCTCATACTCGGCCGGACGGGCCGCAGGGTTTCTTGTCTTGCGGTTCTCCCGCGGTCCGCCCGACGGCCGGGATCGCCCGCAGCGACGCCTTACAGCCGGTCGACGACCGCCGCGGTGACCTCGTCAGTCGTCGCCGAGCCGCCGAGGTCGCCGGTGCGCGGCCCGTCCGAGAGGACGCCTTCGACCGCGTCGCGCACGCGCTGTCCCTCCTCGACGTGGCCGAGGTACTCGACGAGCATGGCCGCCGAGAGGATCGCCGCGGTCGGGTTCGCGACACCCTCGCCCGCGATGTCGGGCGCGGTGCCGTGGACCGGCTCGAACAGCGCGTTGTCGTGACCGACGTTCGCCGAGGGGAGCAGCCCGAGCCCCCCGACGAGCCCGGCGGCGAGATCGGAGAGCACGTCGCCCGCGAGGTTCGGGCAGACGATCACGCCGTACTGCGTCGGGTCGAGCGGGAGCTTCGTCGCGAACGCGTCCATCAGCTCCTCGTCGGCGTCGACGCCGCGCTCCGCGGCGACCGCCAGCACCTCCTCGCGGAAGCGCCCGTCCGTCTCGCGCATCACGTTCGCCTTGTGCGCGACGGTGAATCCCTCGTCGTGGTCGCCGGCGGGACCGCGACCGTCTTCGACGAACTCGCAGGCGTACTCCGCCAGCTCGCGCGAGGCCGACGAGGTGACGACCCGCGTCAGTGTCGAGAGATCCTCGGAGAGCCGGTCCTCGTGGCCGGCGTAGACGCCCTCGGTGTTCTCGCGGAGGAAGACCACGTCCGTCTCCGGTCGGAGCGCGTCGACACCGGGGTACGCCGTCGCCGGCCGAACGTTGACGAACGAGTCCACCGCCTCCCGCAGCGGGAGGATCACGTCGGCCGCCGTCTCGCCGGCCGCGCCGAACAGCGTCGCGTCCGCGTCCGCGGCGAGGTCGTACGTCTCGGCGGGGAGCGCCTCCCCCGTCCGCTCTTTCACCGCGTCGCCCGCGTCGGCCGCGACGAACTCGAAGTCGACGGGGAGCGCCTCCAGCACCTCGACGGCGGCGGGGACGACCTCCTTGCCGATCCCGTCGCCCTCGATGACGACGACCTCGTGGCTCACGCCCCGTCCCCCGGGACGTCCTCGGCCGGCACGTACGGCAGCGACCGGGCGGTCTCGCGGACCGCGCCCTCGTTCGCGCCCATCAGCGCCGTGGTGTCCCAGACGCCCTCGACGAGCGCCTTCCGCTGGGCGTCGTGGACCGTCGCGTCGATCGTGGTGTCGCCGTAGGTGACCGTCTCGGCGGCCACGTCGATGTCGACCTCGGCGTCCGGATTGGCCTCGACGTAGTCCTGTAGCGCCTCGATGTCTTCCTGGTCGGCCGTGACCGTCGGGACGCCGAGCGCGAGGCAGTTGCCCGCGAAGATCTCCGCGAACGACTCGCCGACGACCGCGTCGATCCCCCAGCGCATCAGCGCCTGCGGGGCGTGTTCGCGGGAGGAGCCGCAGCCGAAGTTGGCGTTGACGACCAGAATGTTCGCGCCCCGGTACTGCTCCTCGTTGAACGGGTGGTCCTTCTCGTTGTCCTCGTCGTCGAACCGCTGGTCGAAGAAGGAGAACTGGCCCAGCCCGTCGAAGGTGACGACCTTCATGAACCGCGCCGGGATGATCTGGTCGGTGTCGATGTCGTTGCCCCGGACCGGGATCCCGGTCCCGGAGACCTCGGTGACCTTCTCCGCCGGGGCCTCGCCGTCGCTGAACTCGGGCGAGCTCATACGGTCGCCACCTCCTCCATCTCGCGGACGTCGGTGACCTCGCCGGTCACCGCCGCGGCCGCGACCATGATCGGACTCATCAGCACGGTGCGCCCGTCCTTCGAGCCCTGCCGGCCGACGAAGTTCCGGTTGGAGGAGGAGGCGCTCGCCTCGTCGCCCTCCAACTGGTCGTCGTTCATGCCGAGACACATCGAACAGCCCGGCTCCCGCCAGTCGAAGCCGGCCTCTTTGAACACCTCGTCAAGCCCCTCGGCCTCGGCGGCGTCGCGGACCCGCTGGCTGCCCGGGACGACCATCGCGCGCACGTCGTCGTCGACCTCGCGGCCCTCGACGAACGCCGCGGCCTCGCGGAGGTCCTTCAGCCGCGCGTTGGTACACGAGCCGAGGAACGCCACGTCGATGTCGTACCCCTCCATCGTGTCGCCGGGCTCGACGCGCATGTGCTTCTGTGCCCGCTTCGCGGTGTCGCGGTCCTCCTCGGGGAGGTCGTCGGGGTCCGGGATCGGCTCCGTGATCCCCGCGGTCTGTCCCGGGGTCGTGCCCCACGTCACGGTCGGTTCGATCGCGGAGCCGTCGATGGTGACCACGTCGTCGTACTCGGCGTCGCCGTCGGTCCGGATCGACTCCCAGTAGGGTTTCAGCCGCTCGAACGCCTCCGGATCGTCCGCGAAGGCGTCGGTCCCCTTCAGCCACTCGTAGGTGGTCTCGTCCGGGTTGACGTAGCCCGCGCGAGCGCCCCCCTCGATCGACATGTTACAGATGGACATCCGGCCCTCCATCCCGAGGTCCTCGATGGCCTCGCCGGCGTACTCGTACACGTAGCCGACGCCGCCGTCGGTCCCGAGCTTTCCGATGATCGTGAGGATGATGTCCTTCGCGGTGACGCCCTCGCCGAGCTCGCCCGTCACCTCGATCCTGCGGACCTTCTGTTTCTCCATCGCGACGCAGCCGGTCGCTAACACGTCGCGGATCTGCGAGGTGCCGATGCCGAACGCCAGCGCGCCGAACGCGCCGTGCGTCGACGTGTGCGAGTCGCCGCAGACGATCGTCATCCCCGGCTGGGTGAGCCCCTGCTCCGGGCCGATGACGTGGACGATCCCCTGATCGCCGGAGTCCGGGTCCGAGAAGTCGATCCCCGAGCCGCGGACGTTCGCCTCCAGCTCCGCCATCATGCTCTCGGCGGCCTCGTCGCGGTACGGGCGGTCGCGGTTGCCGGTCGGCACGATGTGGTCGACCGTCGCGTGCGTGCGCTCCGGGAACGCGACCTCCTGTCCGCGCTCCTTCAGCATCCCGAACGCCTGCGGGCTGGTGACCTCGTGGACGAGGTGGAGCCCGACGAACAGCTGGTCCTGTCCGGTCGGCAGCCGCGTCACCTTGTGGCGGTCCCACACCTTGTCGTACAGCGTCCCCTCGCTCATCGGGGATCACCCGCGTGGCGCGTGGGATTCGGGGAGCCCGCGGTCTCGCCGGAGCGGTTCGCGTCGGCGCGTACGCCCATCAGGCGGTCACCTCGGCGCTCTCCTCCTCGTCGTCCTCCGCCGACTCCTCCCACGAGAACAGCCCGCGGAGCTCCTCGCCGACGGCCTCGATCTCGTGGTTCTTCTCGGCGGTCCGGAGCTGGGTGTAGGAGGGGCGTCCCGCCTGGTTCTCCGCGATCCACTCGCGGGCGAACTGGCCGTTCTGGACCTTCTCTAAGACCTCCTCCATGTTCTCGCGGGCGTGCTCGTCGACGACCACGTCGCCCTGCGTGAGCCCGCCGTACTCGGCGGTGTCCGAGACCGAGTCCCACATCTCGCCGAGCCCGCCCTCGTACATCAGGTCGACGATGAGTTTCAGCTCGTTGAGACACTCGAAGTACGCCATCTCCGGCGAGTAGCCGGCGTCGACGAGCGTCTCGTACCCCTGCTTCACGAGCGAGGTGACGCCGCCACAGAGGACGGCCTGCTCGCCGAACAGGTCGGTCTCCGTCTCCTCGCGGAACGACGTCTCGACGACGCCGGCGCGGGTACAGCCGATCGCGGCCGCGTACGCCAGCCCCTCGTCGTGGGCGTCGCCGGTCGCGTCCTGGTACACCGCGAGCAGGCCGGGGGTCCCCTGGTCGCTCTCGTAGTTGCGGCGGACGAGGTGGCCCGGCGACTTCGGCGCGACCATCGTCACGTCGACGTCCTCCGGCGGCTGGATCTGGTTGTAGTGGATGTTGAACCCGTGCGCGAACTGGAGCGTGTCGCCCGCGTCGAGGTTCGGCTCGACCGCGTTCTCGTACACGTCCGGCTGGACCGTGTCGGGGACGAGGACGCTCACGATGTCGGCCTCGGCGGCGGCGTCCGCGGGGGTCTCCACCCGGAGTCCGTCGCTCTCGGCGGCGGGCCGCGAGGAGCTCCCCTCGCGGAGGCCGACGATCACGTCGACCCCGCTGTCGGCGAGGTTCTGGGCGTGAGCGTGGCCCTGCGAGCCGTAGCCGAGGACGGCCACGGTCTTGTGCGCGATGGCCTCCTCGTCCGCGTCGTCGTCGTAGTATACTGTCGAATCGAACGTCTGCGTGTCGTCGTCGGTCATGTGTATCGTTGTGGGTTCGCGTGTTCGCGTCTGTCTTCGCGTCAGTCGTCGTGTGTGGTCGGTTCGCCGGCCGTTCCGGGCTTCTCTCCTGGCGCGGTCGGGGTGTTGCCGCGCGCGAGGGCGGTCGGCCCCGTCCGCGCGATCTCGACGATGCCGAACCGCTCGAACGCGCCGATCGCGTTGTCAACGTCGGCCTTGTCGCCGGTGAGCTCGACGGTGATCGTCTCCGGGCCGGCGTCGACCGTCTTCCCGTCGTACATCTCGGAGACGGCGTGGACCGCGGCCGGGTCGTCCGCCTCAACCTTCAGCAGGACCAGCTCCGAGGTGACGGCGTCGCCCGCGACCTCGCCGACCGAGATCACCGGCTTCAGCTTCGCCATCTGCTTCTCGATTTGGTCGATGCCGGGGTCCGTCTCCTCGACGACCATCGTGATCCGCGAGTGGCCGTCGACGGTCGTCGGCCCGACGGTGAGGCTCTCGATGTTGAACTGCCGCCGGGAGACGAGCCCGGAGACGCGCGCGAGCACGCCGGGCTCGTCCTCAACGAGCGCGGAGATCACCGCGCGCCGCGACTCGTGTTCCGCCTCGACGACGGGGTCGATCCGGATCCCTTCGAGGTTCCGCCGCCCCTCGGGGTGGTCCCGATCCCGCGGTCCGGGCTGCTCGCTCGGCATGGGCCGGGAGTCGGTCTCCGGACCCTCGCCGGCTGCGGAGCCGCCGTCGGTCGCGGGTCGGGGATCGGTCGCCTTCTCGTCCGCTCGGTCGTCGGGCGAATCGCCGCTCATAGCTGGTCCTCCGCGGTCGCGAACTTGCCGTTCGCGCCGCCGCTCGGCACCATCGGCAGGACGTTCTCCTCGGGGTCGACGTGGAAGTCGACCACGGCCGGTCCGTCGTAGTCGAGCGCCTCCTCGACGGCGGGGGCGACCTCGTCGTAGTCGTCGACGCGCAGGCCAAGGGCTCCGAACGCCTCCGCCAGCTTGTCGAACTCGGGCATCCAGCTGTACTCGGAGGCCATGTGGCGGCCCTCGTAGAACGCGTCCTGCCACTGCCTGACCATCCCGATGTACTCGTTGTTGAGCACGGCGATCGTGACGTCCAGTTCCTCGCGGACCGCGACCGACAGCTCCTGCATCGTCATCAGGAAGGAGCCGTCGCCGTCGAAACACACCACGTCGCGGTCGGACTCCCCCATCGTGTCGGCGGCGACGCGCGCGCCGATCGCGGCGGGCACGCCGTAGCCCATCGTGCCGAGCCCGTGCGAGGAGACCCACGTCCGCGGCTCCGAGTACGACCAGAACTGGGAGGCCCACATCTGGTGTTGCCCGACGCCCGTGGTGACGATGGTGTCGTCGTCGGTCGCCTCGTCGAACGCCTCGACGACGAACTGGGGTTTCAGCGGCTCGTCGTCGGGTGTCGCGTACGTGAGCGGGTACGTCTCCTTCCACTCCGCGCAGCGCTCGCGCCACGCCCCGGCGTCGGGGGACTCACGGACCGCGGCGGTCAGCTGGTCTAAGACGCGCCCGGCGTCGCCGACGAGCGGGTAGTCGGCGTAGACGTTCTTCGAGATCTCCGCGGGGTCGATGTCGACGTGGATCACCTCAGCCTCGGGCGCGAACGTGTCGATCCCGCCCGTGAGCCGGTCGTCGAACCGCGTGCCGACCGCGATCAGGCAGTCGGTGTGAGTGATCGCGAGGTTCGCGTAGCCGGTGCCGTGCATCCCCGCCCACGAGAGCGAGAGGTCGTCGTCCTCGGGGAACGAGCCGATGCCCGGCATCGTCGTCGTCACGGGGATCCCGTAGCTGCGGGCGAACGTCCGCGCCTCGTCGCTCGCGTCGCCCTTGATGACGCCGCCGCCGAACAGACAGAGGGGGCGCTCGGCCGCCTCGATGGCTCGCGCCGCTTCCTCAACCGCCTCGGCGTCCGCGTTCGGGTCGGGGTCGGTTCCCGCGGGCGGCGTCGCCGGCCCGGGCGTCCGGTCGGTCTCGTCCTGCGTCACGTCCTTCGGCAGGTCGACAAGCGTCGGGCCGGGCCGGCCGGCCCGCGACAGCTCGAACGCCTCGCCGACGGTGTCACCGACGGTGTCGGCCCCGCCGGCGAAGTAGTTGTGTTTGGTGATCGGCCGGGTGACGCCGACCGTGTCCGTCTCCTGAAAGGCGTCGTTGCCGACGAACTCCGTCGGGACCTGTCCGGTCAGCGCCAGCATCGCGTCCGAGTCCATGTCGGCGTCGGCGATGCCGGTGACGAGGTTCGTCGCCCCCGGACCGGAGGTGGCCATACAGAGGCCGGGCTCGCCGGCGACGACGCCGTACGCGTCAGCGGCGTGGGCCGCCCCCTGCTCGTGGGCCATCGTCACGTGCCGGATCGACGAGTCGTACAGGGCGTCGTAGACGGGCATGATCGCCCCGCCCTGAACGCCGAACGCGGTCTTCGCGCCCGCCGCCTCGAGGGCGGCGACGACCGACTCAGCGCCGGTCGAAACGGGTCCCGCGGGCTGTTCGTCGTCCGGGTCGGTCGGGTCGTCGGCCGCGGCGTCGGCGGACGAGCCGTCCGCCTCGTCTCCGTCGGACCGCGGCTGTGCTGCTGTGTCGCTCATTGTCGTGGTGGTGTTCGGTGTGGCATCTGGCGGGTTGTCGAGTCGGTCGCTGGGAACGCGGGACGAGCGGGGCCGCGCCGCGCCTGTCGGGAGCGCGGGTACGTCCGTCGGAAACGGCCCGGCCGCCGGCGTTCGGCGGTGCGTCGCGTCGGTGAGGAAGGGGTGGTGTAGGGGATCAGACCCCTACAATGATCGGCGCGACGGCTGCGGGAACGTCCGCTCGCTCCGCGACCGCGGTGTGCCGTCGCATCTCGCTCGGAGCAACGCGGCCGGGGTATAAATTCCTGTCGGGGAGCGCGAACCGACTCCGCCGACGACCGCCGTCGCGGTCGCTCGGGGGGCGCTCCGGTCGCGGAGGCGGCCATCAGACCCGGACCTCCTCCTCGCGCGCCACGTCCGCCTCCTCGGCGAACCGCTCGACGTCGCCGGCCGTCACCCGCCGCTTGCCGGCTCCGTACTCCTTGACCCGCTTCGTGATCGACCGGACCTCGCCGTCCGTCGGGTCGAAGCCGGCCTCTACCAGGTGCTTGCGCACGCTGTGGGTGCCGGTGTGTTTGCCCAGCACGAACTCGCGTTCGGCCCCGACCATCTCCGGGGTCATCACGCCGGTCTCGAACGTGTCGCTGTTCTCGATGACGCCGGCAGCGTGGATGCCCGACTCGTGGGCGAACGCGTTCCGCCCGGTGACGGGCTTGTTCGCCGGGACCGGGATGTCCGAGGCCTCCTCGACGATCCGGGCCAGCTTGGTGATCTGGGTCGTGTCGATGCCGGTGTCGACGCCGTACACCGACTCGACGGCCATCACAACCTCCTCGTAGGCGGCGTTGCCGGCGCGCTCGCCGATCCCGTTGACCGACACCTGCGCCTGCTCCGCGCCGTTCTCGAAGCCGGTGACGGCGTTGGCCGCGGCCATCCCGAAGTCGTCGTGGGTGTGGACGTCGACGCGGGCGTCGGTCGCCTCGACGACGGCCGCCACGGTCTCGCCGAAGCTGGTCGGCATCCCGACACCGCAGGTGTCCGGGATGTTGATCCAGTCGGTGCCCGCGTCGGACACCGCCTCGACGATGTCGATGAGGTAGTCCGGGTCCGTCCGCGTGGCGTCCATCGGCGAGAACATACACTCGACGCCGGCGTCTTTGACCGTCTCGACGGCGTCGACCGCGCGCCCCTTCGCCTCCTCGCGGGTCGCGTGCATCGAGTCCTCCAGCTGAACGTCGCTGGTGGAGACGAACACGTGAACCATCTCGACGCCGGAGTCGATGGCGGCCTCGATATCGCCCTCGACGACGCGGGCCAGCCCGCAGACGGTGGTGTCCGTCGCGGCGGCGATGTCGCTGACGGCCTCGAACTCCGCGTCCGAGTTGACCGGGAACCCCGCCTCGATGACGTGGGTGTTCATGTCGTCCAGCGTCGCCGCTATGCGGCGTTTCTCGTCGTAGCTGAACGAAGTACGTGGTGACTGTTCTCCGTCTCGCAGGGTCGTGTCGAAGATCCTGACAGGACCGATTTCGACGTTAGAAGCTATCGTGCCCTGGAAGAACTCGATCCGCCGGGGTGTCCGACGAAGCCTCCGTGATGTCTGTCATCGGTTCACGACAAGACGGTCGGGTACTTAACGGTTTGGACGATCGCAAAATCGGAGCCGACCGGCAGTCGAGACCGATGTGGAGCGAGATCGACAAATCGCTAGACGGAAGCGATGTCAATACTCCTTAAGGAGGTAATACACACACCGGAGATCCGACGCGTATTCCGATCCGGAAGCCAGTTAATAAGTGGAATCGACGTTCGTTTCGTTCGGTCCCCGGGCGGCTCGCGGCTCGCGCGCGGCGAGTCAGCGACCCGCA
Source organism: Halorubrum tebenquichense DSM 14210 (assembly GCF_000337415.1). Lineage (GTDB taxonomy): Archaea > Halobacteriota > Halobacteria > Halobacteriales > Haloferacaceae > Halorubrum > Halorubrum tebenquichense. The sequence goes on from NZ_AOJD01000027.1 coordinate 162,739, forward strand.
CGGCGACCGGATCCCGAGCCGCGCGGAGACCGGACCCCGACTTCCGGGACGGTCCGGGTCGGGGGCTGAACCGCCCTTACCGCCCGAGCGCGTCCGTCACGTCGCGCCGGAGTTCGACCAGATCCGGGTCCGCCCGCTCGCGGGGACGGTCGATGTCGACGTCGACGACCGCCTCGACCGAGCCGGGCTGGCCGCCGAGCACGACGACGCGGTCCGCGAGGTACACCGCCTCCTCGACGTCGTGGGTGACGAGGACGACGGTCGTCCCCCGCTCCTCCCACACGTCGAGCAGGTGGTCCTGCTGGTCGGCCTTCGTCAGCCGGTCGAGCGCCGAGAACGGCTCGTCCAGCAGCAGCACGGAGGGGTCGTACGCCAGTCCGCGCGCGAGCGACACGCGCTGGGCCATCCCGCCGGAGAGCTGGTCCGGGCGGCTCTCCGCGAACCCGTCGAGGCCGACGGTCTCGATCAGTTCGTCGACGCGCTCGCGGGCGGCCGGCGCGTCGGGGTCGACGCCGGCCGGGAGCCCGACCGCGACGTTCTCGCGCACGTCGGCCCAGTCGAGCAGCCGCGGCTCCTGGAACACCATCCCCACGTCGTCGCTGCCGCCGTCGCGGACGTCGGTGCCGTCGACCGCGACGCGCCCGGCGAACTGCGGTTCGAGCCCCGAGAGCACGCGGAGCAGCGTCGACTTCCCGCAGCCGGAGGGACCGACGACCGCGACGAACTCCCCGTCGGCGACCGCGAGGTCGACGCCGTCGAGCGCGACCGTGTCGTCGTACCGCTTCCGGAGCCCGTCGACCGCGAGGACGGGGTCCCCGGTCGACCCGGCGGCGGCCTTGCCGGCCGGGGGCGCGGCGTCGGCGTCAGCGTCCGACGACACGGTCTCTCACCTCCCTCACCGCGACGTCCGAGCAGTTCCCGAGGAACGCGAAAAGCAGGATCGAACCGACGATGATGTCGGGCCGCGCGAGGGTCCGGCCGTCGCTCAGGAGGAAGCCGATCCCCTGACTCGCCGCGATCAGCTCGGCCGCGACGACGAACATCCACGCCAGCCCGACGCCGCCGCGGATCCCGACGAGCAGGCTCGGGAGCGCGGCCGGGAACACGACCCGGCGCAGCGACTCGACGCGCCCGAGGTCGTACACCTCGGCGACCTCCAACAGCTCCTCGTCGACCGCGGCGATGCCCGTCGAGAGGTTGAGGTAGACGGGGAAGAACGCGCCCACCGCGATCAGCAGCACCTTCGCGGTCTCGCCGATGCCGAACCAGAGGAGGAACAGCGGCACCCACGCCAGCGACGGGATGTTCTTCAGGCTCTGGAAGAGCGGGTCGAGCAGGTCGCTGGCCGTCCGCGAGAGGCCGGTGACGGTCCCGAGCGCGGTGCCGACGGCGATCCCCAGCCCCGCCCCGAGGAAGACGCGCTGGACCGTGATCGCGACGTGGTCCCACAGCTCCCCGGAGGCCGCCATCCCGTACAGCGTCTCGGCGACGCGCAGCGGCGTCGGGAGCTGGTACGCGGGGATCACGCCGGTCGCGACGACGACGTGCCAGCCGACGACGAGCGCCGCCGGGACGGCGAGTCCGAGCAGCGGCCGGAAGCGGTCCGCGGAGGGGACCGCGACCGGGCCGATCGTTCGCGGCTCGGTTCGGGCGTCGGTGGCCATCTCAGACGACCTCGCTCGCGAACTCGGGGTCGATCAGCTCGTCGACGCGGCCGGCGGGGTCGGAGCCCTCGGTCACCAGTCCCTCGCTTTCGAGGATCGGCGAGAGGTTCGAGAGCAGCTCGCGGTGCGGGTCGCCCGGGATCGGCCGCGAGAGGTCGTTCCGCTGCGTGAACACGCGCTCCGCGACCGGCTCCGACATCTCCGAGGCGTCCGCGAGGATCCCCGCGGTCTCCTCGGGGTTCTCGACCGCCCACTCGCGGCCGCGCTCGTACGCCTCGATCACGCGGCGCGCGTCCTCGGGGCGGTCGGCGAGGAAGCCGTCGAGGAAGTTGAGGAAGCCGTAGGTGTTGTACCGGGGCTCGCGGAAGAACAGCTCCGCGCCGTCGTGTTCGAGCTCCAACTCCGCCATGTGGGGGTCGAGCCCGGCCCACGCGTCGACCTCGCCGCGGACCAGCGCGGACTGGCCCTCCGGGTGCTGGAGGTTGACGACCTCGACGTCGCCCTCGCTCAGGCCCGCGTCGTCGAGCGCCTGAAGCAGGAAGAAGTACGGGTCGGTCCCGCGGGTGGCGGCGACGCTCCTCCCCTCGAGGTCGGCCACCGACTCGATGCCGGTCTCCGCGAAGGTGACGAGCGCGGTCCACTCCGGCTCCGAGTAGATGTACGGCGTCGTGATCGGCACGCCGTTCGTGCGGGCCATCAGCGCCGCGATCCCCGCGGTCGAGGAGACGTCGGCCTCCCCGCTCTGGGCGTACTCGTTCGCCTGGTTGCTGCCGAGGCTCAGCACCCACTCGACGTCGGTGCCGGCGTCCGCGAACGTCTCCTCCAGCCAGCCCTTCTCCCGCAACACGAGGCTGACCGGATTGTAGTACGCGTAGTCGACCGTCACCGTTCCCGATCCCGATCCGTCGCCGTTCCCCGCGCAGCCGGCGAGCAGCGAGCCGCCGATCGCCGCGCCGGTGCCGCGCAGGAACTGTCTTCGCTCCATACACGTTCTCAACGGTCCCACTCATAAACGGATATGGCTATTGAGAATATTTAGCCGCGACTATGATGTTTTGTGGTTATTTATTTTCAGTAGTTAAACCGGTATACACGGTGAGTATCCGCGGCTTTGACCCCTCTCCCCGTCGAGAACGCGTTTGGGACTCCGCTCCGGCCGGTGACGAAGCCGTTCGGCTCGCGTTCCGTATAGCGGACGATGTTGCTGGTTAGTCGGACTCGGGCGACGACGCCGCGGCTACATCCCCATGTCGGCGGCCGCGTCCGGCACCGGGAGGTCCGGGACGGCGACGCCGAGCAACTCCGCGGCGTGGTCGAGCGCCATGTCGAACCCGTAGTACCGCTCCAGTTCGTCGCCGTCGGGACCGGGGCGGACCTTCAGCATGGCGTACCCCTCGACGTTCTGCGCGACGGTCGCCTCGCGGCCGTCCCGCGAGAAGGTGAGCCGGCGCTCGCCGTCGGTCTCCTCGTACCGGGCCGCGACGCCGTTCGCCGACGCGGTCTCCGTGTCGGTCATACGATCCGTACGGACCGCACCCTGTCGAATGTGTCGGTCGCCCCGACGACTCCGACCCGGTTTCCCTCGCGCCCGTTTCCGATGATAAGGTTAAGGGACGCCACGCACCAATCGAGGGCAATGAGTACCGAGGTGACCCGCCGTCGGGCGTGGGTGATCGCAGCCCGTCCCCAGACGCTCCCCGCCGCCGCCGCGCCGGTGATCGTCGGGGTCGGCCTGGCGCTCGACGCCGGGGTGTTCGCCCCGCTGCCGGCACTCGCGGCGCTCGTCGGCGCGGCGCTGATCCAGGTCGGCACGAACTTCGCGAACGACTACTACGACGCGATCCAGGGGGCCGACACCGACGACCGCGAGGGGTTCACCCGCGTGGTCGCCAGCGGCCTCATCGAGCCGTCCGAGGTGAAACGCGCGATGTGGCTCACCTTCGCGGCCGCGATCGGCGTCGGCACCTACCTCGTCGCGGTCGGGGGGGTCCCAATCGTCGTGATCGGGCTCGCCTCCGTCGCGGCCGGGATCGCCTACACCGGCGGCCCCTACCCGCTGGGCTACCACGGGCTCGGCGACCTCTTCGTGTTCGTCTTCTTCGGCGTGATCGCGGTGACCGGGACCTACTACGTCCAGGCCGCGGCGCTCCTCTCCGGGTGGTTTCCCCTCGGGATCCCGGACGGAACCGTCGCGGTCGCCGCGGTCGTCGCCAGCCTCCCGATCGCCGCGCTCTCGACGAACATCCTCGTCGTCAACAACCTCCGCGACCGCGAGGAGGACGCCTCGACCGGCAAGCGCACGCTCGCCGTCCGGTTCGGTTACCGGTTCGCCCGCGCGGAGTACCTCGCGATGCTCGCGGTGGCCTACCTCGCCCCGCTCTGGTTCGTCGCGCGCGGCGACGGCCTCGCGCCGCTCTTCCCCCTCCTCACGCTCCCGCTGGCGGCGGCGGTCGCCCGGACGGTGCTCACAGAGACGTCCGGCGAGGCGCTCAACCCCGCGCTCGAATCGACCGGTAAGCTGCTCGCGGCGTACGCCGTCGCGTTCGCGGTCGGGCTGGCGGTGTGACCGACGACCGATCCAGCGACGGGGGGCCACCCGTCGCGGTCCGTCACCACCCGTTCGCGCTCGACCTGACCCGGCCGCTCGGCACCGCGAACGGAGAGATCCGCAGTCGAGACGGGTTCGTGATCGCCGTCGAAGGCGAGCGCGACGGGACGACCGTAGTCGGGCTCGGCGAGGCGACCCCGCTTCCCGGATGGACGGAGTCGCGCGAGGCCTGCTCGGCGGCGCTGGACGGGCTGTCGGGGCCCGACGGCGACAGGGTGGAATCGGACCCGCTCGACGGCCTCAACGCCGAGGCGACGCCGGCCGCCCGACACGGCGTCTCCCTCGCGTTCGCCGACGCCGCGGCCCGGGAGTCGGGAGCACGTCTCGCGGACCGGCTCGCGGACGGGGCCGACGTCGACCCGACGCCCGCGGACGCCGTCCCGGTCAACGCGACCGTCGGCGACGCCGACCCGGCCGAGACCGCCGCCGAGGCCGAGCGGGCCGCGGCCGAGGGGTTCGACTGCCTCAAACTGAAGGTCGGCGTCCGCGGCGTCGACGCCGACGTGGAGCGCGTCCGCGCGGTCCGCGAGGCGGTCGGCGACGGGGTCGCGCTCCGCGTCGACGCGAACGGGGCGTGGGACCGGGAGACGGCGCGCCGCGCGCTCGACGCGCTGGCCGCGTTCGACCTCGCGTACGCAGAGCAGCCGCTCCCGGCGGACGACCTCGAAGGGCTGGCGAGCCTCCGCGAGACCGGACGGGGGTCGGGGGTCCCGATCGCGGTCGACGAGTCGGTCGGGGTCCGGGGGATCGACGCCGTCTTGGACGCCGACGCCGCCGACGTGGCGGTCCTCAAGCCGATGGCGCTGGGCGGACCCGACCGGACGCTGGCGGCCGCGCTCCGGGCGCGGGCGGCCGGGATCGACCCGGTCGTCACCACCACGATCGACGCGGTGGTCGCGCGCACCGCCGCCGTCCACGTTGCGGCCGCGATCCCGGACGTGTCCCCCTGCGGGCTGGCGACCGGACCGCTGCTCGACGAGGACCTGTCGCCGGACCCGTGCCCCGTCGCGGACGGGCGGATGCCGGTCCCGCCCGGTCCGGGGCTCGCCGGCGGCGCGTTCGACGAACTGCGGCGCTCGTAGCGGACGGTGCCGACGGCTTCGGCTAAACGGCAGGCCGGGGCCGGAGTGGCGAGAGGGGGAGTCGAGATCAGTCCTCGTCCGCCGAGACGACCTCGACGCTGCCGCGCATGCCGCGGGTCTGGTGGGGCGTACAGACGTACTCGTACGTCCCCGGCGCGTCGAACGCGCGTTCGTATGTGTGACCCGCCTCGGCGACGAGTTCGGACTCGAACGAGCCGTCGACCGCGTAGACGTTGTGACCGCCGCCGTTCCCGGTCCACTCCCACCTGACGGTCGTCCCGGCGTCTATCCGGACGTGAGCGGGCGCGTAGGAGAATCCGCCGTCCGCGCCGACGGCGACTTCGACGGTCGACTCGCCGGTCCGGTCGATCCGCTCGTCGGCCGGCGCGCCGGGGTCGTCGCCGCCGGAACCGGGGAGGAGCGCGCCGGCACAGCCCGCGAGGGCGGCCGCGCTCGCGGTTCCGGCGGCGGCGAGGAGGGCGCGGCGACTGCTGTCTCTCATGTCCGACCGGAGGGCGTCCGTCGTCTAAACTCCTCCGCGTCCGCTCTCGGCGCGGGAACCGACCGGCGGCGACGGGTCGAATCGGGGGGACGGACTTTTCACCGCGACCGTCGAACGGAGGCGCATGAGCGAGTGGACCGACGCCATCGTCGGCGAGCGGATGACCGTCGACAACCAGTTCAACGACCGCGTCGCGGCGTCCCGCTTCTCCAGCCAGGAGTGGGGCCTCATCATGACCGCGATCGACTTCGAGATCGAGAACGCCGACGACCCGGAGGACGCCCGCGTCGTGGCGGACACGTCGAGCCTCCCGGCGATCATGCCGGAACTGGAGAACCTCCGCTCGCAGATGGCGGGGATGGGCGGTGCCCCCGGCGGCGGAGAGGCGGGCGACTCTGGCGGCGGCCTCGTCGACTCGATCAAGGGCGCGCTCGGTCTCGGCGGGGGCGGTGGCGGTGGTCCCTCGGACGAGGAACTGGAGGCCGCGGAGCGGCTGGTACAGGAGTACGCCGACGAGCTACAGGCCCACTTGGAGGAGGTCGGCAAGTGGGAGCAGGTCCGGCTCGCGTATCAGGAGTGAGTCCGAGACCGGCGACCGGCCGGTCCGCGGACGTGTTTTCTCACTCGATGTCGCTGCCGCGGAACAGCGTCAGCTCCTCCGCCTCGTAGATGTTGATGAGCTCGGTGACGATCTCATCGTACTCCTCGTCGTCGACCCGGAGCGCGTCGAGCCGCTCGACCGTCTCCTCGCCGAGGTGTACCTGAGGCATACGCGGCGCTTCGTCGTCCGGGGAATAAAGAATGTCGGCCGGGGAGAATACGGTGCGGCGCGGGTCCCGTAGCGACGGACGGGTGCGTCGGATCAGTCGCGAAAGCACGACTCCGCGTCTGTACCCGTGGTTTCGCCGTCGTCGATGGAGTCGTCCGCGGTGAGCGCCCGCCGAGCGGACGCCTCGATCTTCTCGACGGTGAGTTCGTCGTTTTGGAGGTAGAACTCGTCTGACAGACGAATTACGGGCCCCTTCAGGTCGTGTAGCCGAAGAATTCCAGAGGGATCCGTTCGGCCGATATCGCGCTCGGTTCCGGCCAGAGACGGCGTCGGGTCGAACGGATCGGCAACCACCTGAAACTCTCTGCCAAGTAGCGCTTCCGACGAGAGGAACGACCGGCAGTGAACCCGGTGAGTATCCGGATCGAGGGGACGACACGAGTAGACCTGCGCTGTGAGTCCCCTGTCGACGGCGGCAACGGTTCCGGGGTCTCCGGCGAAGCGTGTCACCGAGTCCGTGGCGTCGGACACGAACCGAGCCGCGGCGACGATCGGACAGCCGGCCGCGAGCAACCCGATCAGCGTCCGAAGACGACTGGGTTCGATCGGGGTCTCGAAGACGGCGGCGGCCGATCCCCCTCGGTCGACTGCGGCGGCGGCAGCCGTGACGTCGCTTCCGTCCTCGAAGACGGACACCGCCGGCGCGCGGAGATCGGAGCCGGCGCTCACGTTCGTGACGTCGACGACCCCGTCCGCAGTCTCGATGACACCGTCTTCCGTCGGTAGTCCGCAGAAGACGACATCGAGCCCAGAGTCGGTGAGAATCTCTGAGACCGCGTCGCTGTTCGGGGCGGCGTACACCGACCACCGTCCGATCCCGTCCGGGACCTCAGGATTCGTCAGCGAGTTCCGTACGTCCCGGGCGCGTTCCTCCGTCTCGATAAGGAAAGCCACGGCCACGTCGCCGCGGTCGGCCATCTCGCGTCGGAGCCGGTTCTCGTACGTTGAAGGCGTTAGGACGGAACTCCAAGCCGGAATGAGGTCTGCCGCGGGGTTCGGTCTCCGACTCGTGACGCCGTCTTGCCATCCCGATGTCGCCAACGCGACCGGTTCGTCCGGGGACGTCGCGCCGTCGGTAGCTCGAACGTGGACGGGGGCGAAGGCGCGCGCGAGGTGAGGGAGTAGTTCCGCCGCCGCGGGTACGGGGCGTACGGTCGCCACGGTCGGCCACGAGGGGATGTACGGCTCGACAATCTTCGGCTCCACCTCCAGGTACTCCATGAGTCGCTCGCTCATCGAACTGTCCGCGAGGTTCGGGGGGTAGAAGGGAAGCTCCGCGCCGACCTGCTCGTACTCGTACCGGTCGGACGGGACGTACCCCTCGGTCCGCGCGAGCGTGTCGAGGAAGAACCACGTCCCGAACAGCTCCTTGACCCGCTGTTCGAGCGCTTCGCCCTCGGTGGGAAGTCGCTCCTCGTACCCGGTTTCGAGCCGGATCGCCGGCGCGTCCCCGACGGTCATCCGCGCGCCGAGGTAGTACGACAGCGTCGAGAGCCGGTAAACGTCGGCGTACGTCGGCCGAACGACGACCTCGACGCCCGTGTCGGGGACCGTCAGCGGGCTGGGGATGTCGAGTTCGTCGCCCCGCTCGATCCGCGGGGGGTATCCCCGGAGCGTCGGCCACGACCGCTCCGGCGAGAACTCCCGTATCGACGATCCGAGGACCGACACGGCCTCCGTCAGCGCGGCCGGGTCGTCCGGGACCGTGATCGTCGCTTCGGGGCGCGTGTGGAGCGAGCGCGCTCCGACCGTCACCGTGGTCGGGCGGTCGAACACCAGTTCGATGGGGCCGGAGCCGGCCATCCCACTGGCATCGATCTCCGCGTCCTCGACCCGCAGCAGCACCTTCGTCACGCCGTTTATCTCGACGCAGTAGTCGCCGCGCGGGAACTCCGACGGCTCGTCGAGCTGCGCGACGAAGTCGCCGTCCGCGCGGCGTACGTTCACGTTCGAGTACTCCGAGACCGACACGGACTCCGCCTCGAAGCTCACCGCCCGGTCGACCGGGAGCGGGAACAGCTCGGGGAGCGCCGGGGAGAGCTCCGGTTCGCGGTCCGTCCGCAGGTCGAGCCGGGTCCCCTCGATGCGGTCGCTGACGGCGAGCGTCTCGCCGTCGGCCTCGAATCCGATACGTCCGTCTGGTGACCCGTCGTTCACTGGACTATTTCTGGTTCGCCGACACGTATGAGCGTGTCGATGAAAATCTCAGTTCGTGAAACTGGGGCGTGTCGCGGGGTTTCACGGCACAGGAGTGAGAGACGATGACAGCAATCTTAACATCCAGCGAGACGGACAGAATCCCATGGATGTCGCCGACTCGGAGCCGATATCGCGGGCCCTCGACGCGGCGTTCCCGGGCCGGATCCCGGACCGGCTGACCGGCGTCGGTCCCTCGTGGAACGGGAGCAACGAGACGGTCGGCGTGACCTTCGCGGACGGCGGCCGGGCATTCCTCAAGGTCGCGCTCACGGACGACGGCAGTCGGATCGCTCGCGAGCGCGCCGTGCTCCGGTACGTCGACGCGCACGGCCCGCTCGCGGTCCCCGACGTGCTGGCCGCCGACCCCGGCGGCGACCCGGCGTACCTCGCGACGGCACCGGCGCGGGGCCGAGAGCTACTGGCCGTCTACGAGGCTGCGAGCGACGACGAGCGCGAACGCCTCCTCCGCCGCGTCGGCGGCGCGCTCGCTGCGCTCCACGCCCACCGATTCCCCCGGCACGGCGAGGTCGTGGGGGCGGGGACCGAAACCGGATCAGCCGCCGATGGCGACGCGGCCGGGAGCGACGAGACGGAGGGCGACGCGGTCGAGAGCGACGCGGCGGGAGACGGCGGCCCGCCGACCGGGCTCTCGGTCGGGTTCGCGCCGTGGACCGACGTCCTGCTCGCGACGATCGAACGGACTCGCGATATCGGGACCTCCGAACGCCTCGCTGACCACTACGACGCGGTCGTCGACTGCGTCCGCGCGAACCGCGACCTGCTCGACGGCGCGCCGGCGGCGCTGCTCCACGGCGACATCACGAAGCCGAACCTCTTCGTGACGACCGGAAGCGAGGGGACCGGTGGAACCGGCGCGGTCGGTGGGGGCGGTGCGGGCGTCTCGCCGATCGACTGGGAGCTGTCCCACGTCGGCGACCCGGCGCGGGACCTGGTGCGCGCGGAGGACCAACTGCTCAACGGCTTCGACTCGACCGGGCCGGAGCGGTTCGCCGCGGCGCTCCGAGATGGGTACCGCGAGCGGGCCGGCGGACTTCCGGCGGGGTTCGAGCGCCGGCGACCCGTCTACGAGGCGGTCAGGATGCTCGGGCGCTCGGGCTTTATCGACCAGTGGGCGACGTACCTGGACGAGCCGGTCGAGGGCCTGGTCGAGCGGGCGGACGAGGAGCTACGGGCGCGGCTCGACGCGGTCTGAGCGCGGGGACGCGAGGGAGCTGGCCGGCGAGGTGCGGACGCCAACCCCTCCGCGCGGGGTCAGTTCACCGGTTCCACGCCGCGTCGTCGGGATCGATCCGCCGTTCGCCGGAGTCGAGCGCGTCCACGGCGTCGAGGGCGGTCTCGGGCAGGTCGACCTCGGCCGCGCGCAGGTTCTCCCGGACGTGGTCGCCGCGCGCCTTCGGGATCGGGACGATCCCGCGGTCAAGCGCCCACGCGAGCGCGAGGACGGCGGGCGAGAGATCGTTCCGCTCCGCGATCGCGGCCACCTCCGGGTCGTCGAGGATCTCGCCGCGCCCGAGCGGGGAGTAGCCGACGAGCCGGTGGTCGAACTCGTCGGCGAGGTCGCGCAGCTCCCGCTGTTGGAACCGCGGGTGGCACTCGACTTGGTGGGCCGCGATGGGCCCGTCGAGGATCTCGTCGGCCTCGCGCAGGAGGTCGGGCGTGAAGTTCGAGACGCCGACGTGGTCGGTGACCCCCGCGTCGCGGAGGTCGTCGAACGCCGGCAGCGTCTCCGCCGGGTCGTACGTCCGGATCGGCCAGTGGACGTACAGGAGGTCCACGCGGTCGAGTCCGAGCCGGTCGAGGCTCTCGCGGGCCGTCTCGCGCACGTCCGCCGGCGCGAGGTTCTCCGGGTGGACTTTCGTGGCGACGACGACGTCGTCGCGGTCGACGTCGCTCTCGGCGATCCCCCTGCCGACGGCGGTCTCGTTGTCGTACATCTGCGCGGTGTCGACGTGGCGGTAGCCGGCGTCCAACGCCGCGGCGACGGTGTCGGTACAGGTCTCGGGATCGTCGAGCCCGGAGGTTCCGAGCCCGATCGAGAGGTCGAGCGGTGGCACGCGTTCCGCTTCCGAGCGCGGGGTGAAAAAGGCGCGCGAGCCGGCACGCCGGGCGTGCCTCCACAGGTTTAACACGCGGCCCCCGTAGGATCGCCCGATGGCCACCGGTCCCGCCCTCCCCTTGCTCCCGGAGCCGCTCCCGCTCCGAGCGCTCTCCGACCCGCTTCTCGTCGACCCGGGGCCCCGGCTGCTCCGCGCCGTCGCGGAGGCGTACCGCGAGGCCGCCCCGGCGCTCGTCGAACCGACCGTCTCGGACCTCGCGAGCGGGAGGGACGCGGAGAGTGGGGAGGGCCCTTCCGGCCCGGCGGAGAACCTCCCAACGCTGCGCGTGCTCGCGTGCGAGTCGGCGGTCGACGCCGCGACCGCGGGGTTCCGGTCGGCGAGCCGGCTCGCGGCGCTTCTGGACGCCGACGCGGTCAATCTCCGCGTCCTCGACGCGCCGCAGCCGAACGCGGTGCTGGCGGGCGGCGAGACCGGATTCGCGCTGGTCGAGGGCGAGCGCGGCAGCCCGGACGACGGGGGGACATCTCGATGGCACCGCGTCGGCGACGACGCCTCGCTCCGCGGACGCTACGGCTCGCGGTTCGCGGACGCCGAGCCGCATCGCCTTCGAACCCCGAGCCGACGCCGGGTGTACGAGGGGTTCGCGTCGCGGTGCGACGGGACAGTCGCGGCCGCGGTGCTCCGCGTGCTCGACGCGTCCTCCGACTCGGACGGCTCCGGAACCCCCGGCCCGAACCCGGAGGAGACTCGCATCCGGGCCTACGCGGTCGGGGTCCGCGAGGCGGCGCTTGACCGGACCCTCCGGCGTGCCTGCGAGGACGCGGGGCTCGGGAGTCCCTCGACGTTCACGCGGATAAAACGGCTCCTGGGCGAGGCGGGACTGGTCGAGACGGAGCCGGTGCCGCAGCCGGTGGGTCGCCCGCGGACGCGGCTCGTCGCTCGCGGCGCGCTCGCGGCGGCCGAGACGCCCGAGGAGACGGTCGCGGCGGTGCGGGGCGTCGCGGACTGATAAGGGAGAAGCGACGCCGAAACCGCGGCGTCAGTCGTTCTTCGTCTTGATGTCGGCCGAGAGCCCCTGTGCCATCTCGATCTCCTTCGAGTTGTTCAGGGTCCACGCGGTGCGGTCGGTGACGGCCTCGATCGCCTCGCGGGCGGAGGGGTAGCCGTTGCCGGACTTCTTCACGCCGCCGAAGGGGAGCTGGACTTCAGCGCCGATACACGGGAGGTTCCCGTACGCCAGCCCGAGTTCGGCGCGGTCGCGGTAGTAGTTGATCTGCCGGTAGTCCTCCGAGATGATCGCGCCCGCCAGCCCGTAGTCCACGTCGTTCTGGATCTCGACGGCGCGCTCGATGTCCCCGTCGTATTCGAGGAGCGCGACGTGGGGGCCGAACACCTCCTCGTGGGTACACCGCAGGTCGGCGTCCGGGTCCGCCTCGTAGACGAACGGGCCGATCCAGTGGCCGTCCTCGTGGCCGTCCGGGATCTCGTCCGGGTCCAGCTCCGTCCGGTCGACGAGGACGTTCACGCCCTCCTCGCGGGCGAGCTCGTTGTACTCGGTGACCTTCTCGTGGTGGTCCGCCTCGACGAGCGGCCCCATGAACGTGTCCTCGTCGAGGGGGTCGCCGACCGCGACCGACTCGGCGACCTCGACGAACCGCGATTTGAACTCGTCGTACACGTCGCTGTGGACGATCAGCCGCTCGGCGGAGACGCAGCGCTGGCCGGTCGTCTTGAACGAGGACATCACCGCGGAGTGGACGGCGACGTCGAGGTCGGCCTCGTCGGTGACGACGACGGCGTTCTTCCCGCCCATCTCGCAGGCCGCCCGTTTGCCGGGCACGCCGCCGAGCTTGTCCTGGATGTGGTGGCCGACCTCCGCGGAGCCGGTGAAGAGGACGGTCGGGACGTCGTCGTTCTCGACGATCGCGTTGCCCGCGTCGCCGAACCCCTGTACCATGTTGAACACGCCGTCGGGGATCCCCGCGTCGTCGAACATCTCCGCGACGATCTGCGCGCACCACGGGGTCTGCTCGGCCGGCTTGAACACGACGGTGTTCCCCTCGACCAGCGCGATGGCCATGTGCCAGTACGGGATCGCGACCGGGAAGTTCCACGGGGTGATACAGCCGGTGACGCCGCGCGGCTTCCGGCGCATGTACGCGTCCTTCGAGGGGATCTCAGAGGGGACGATGTCGCCCTTCGGGTGGCGGGCGTCGCCCGCGGCCCACTCGACCATGTGCGCGGCCTCGACCACGTCGGCTTTCCCCTCCGAGATCTCCTTGCCGCACTCCTTCGAGACGATCGCACCGAGTTCGTCCGTGCGCTCGCGAAGCTCGTGGTACACGTCCCAGAGGTACTCGGCCCGCTGAATCCGGGAGAGCTCTCGCCACTCCTCGAACGCCTCGTCGGCGGCGGCGACCGCGCGGTCGACGTCGTCGGGGGTCCCGCGCCGGAACTCCCCGAGCGACTCGCCCGTCGCCGGGTTCTCGCTCTCGAACGTCTCTGAGCCGTCGCCGTCGACCCACTCGCCGTCGATGTAGTGGTTGTAGGCGTCTGCCATAGTCGTCGTTTCGCTCCGCACGGCCAAATAACCCACCCGACCATGGTCGGAAGCGTTTTTGTCACACGATACCAAACTGTATTCCTCATGGCGATCTCAGACGCGGATCGGGACCGGGAGTGGTCGGGTACTCGGCTGACCTTGGACCTCTGGCATCCGAACTGTTGGGCTATCGAGGCGACGGAGCGGACCTCCGGCGGGGTGTTGGCTCACGCCATCTACAACACGCCGAAGGCGGACGGTGCCCCACCCAACTCGGTGAACGGGCTGTTCACCGCGTTCGCCGACACCAACGAGGGGGTCGAGGCGCTGCTGGACGCGATCCGCGAGTCGGACCGCGCGGGCGACCTGTTCGAACTGAAAGAGCGGTTCGGTCGCGCCCGGGACGCTCCCGGGAACGTCGTCCGCGAGTTCTTCCTGGAGTACGACCCGGCGGACATGGTGTGTCCGACGCTGCTCGAACACGGGTTCGTCCACAGCGCGCCGGTCAGGATCGAGGACGGCCGCGAGGAGTGGCAGGTGTGCTTCGTCGGCGAGCGGACGGAGATACGCGACGCGCTCGACGCGGTACAGGCGGACGCCGGAGCGGAGGTCTCCGTCGAGTCGATGTCCTCGACCGGCTACGCCGGACGGACCGCCCGCGAGCAGCGGCTCGACACGCTGACCCCGACCCAGCGGGACGTGTACGAACACGCTCGGGAGTCGGGGTACTACGAGTGGCCCCGAGAGGCGTCGACGCGCGAGCTCGCCGAGGACATGGACGTCTCGAAGACGACGCTGCTCGAACACCTCCGGAAGGCGGAATCGAAGCTCTTGGACCCGTGACCGCCCGCGACCGTCTGCGCGGTGCCCGCCGCTGCGCCCCCGAATCGAAAGGTCGGTCGGGTCAGCGTCCCACGACCGCGCGGAGCGCGAACAGCGCGTTCGATTTCCGCTCGCGGATCCGCCGGTAGAAGTAGGAGAACCACTTGGAGCCGTACGGGATGTACTGGTACACGTCGACGCCGTCGGCGGCGAGGTCGAACTGCGCCGACTCCCGGACCCCGGTCAGCATCTGGACCTCGTATGGCGTCCCGTGTTCGGCGTGGAGCTCTTCCGCGTACTCGATCATCGCCGGGTCGTGGCTCCCGACGGCGACCCCGTCGTCGAACGCCTCGAACATGTACGCGAGGCAGTCCCGGTACGACTCGTCGACGCGAGCCTTCTCCTTGTACGACAGCTCGGCCGGCTCGTCGTACGCCCCCTTGACGAGCCGGACCTTCCCCGGAAGCCCGGCGAGCCGTTCGAGGTCCTCGCGCGTCCGCTTCAGGTTCGCCTGTACGCAGACGCCGACGTTGCCGCCCGTCTCGACGGCGTGGCGCTCGAACGCGTCGAGCGTGACGTCCGTCGTCTCGTGGTCCTCCATGTCGATCCAGACGAAGGTGTCGGCGTCGTCGGGCGCGGTCTCGGCGGTCCCGTTCGCCGCCGCGACGATCCGGGCGAGGTTCTCCTCGAAGGCGTCGTCGCCGACGTCGAGCCCGATCTGGCTCGACTTCACCGAGACGCAGGCGTCGACCTCCCGCTCGGCGACCCGCTCGACGAGGTCGACGTACGCGTCGGCGTCCGCGTCGGCCGGCGACCGTTCCTCGTAGTGTTCGCCCAGGAGGTTCAGGATGCCGGCCACGCCGCGGTCGTTGAGCGACTCGACGTGAGCGAGCGCCGCCTCCGGCGTCTCTCCGGCGACGAAGTTGCTCGCGATTGGCGGTATCATGTGCGTACGGCGGGGCGGTATCGGTATATATGGGCACCCGACCAATTAGTCCGAGATATTCTGTCCGAAATGAACGCTGTCGCGAAAATGTCGCCGCGCCCGCCGCGGAGGAAAGTCGGATCCGACCATGGACGGGTCGGGGTTGAGATACTCTCCCAAACTGGACTCTACCGAGCGATATGTCACAAGATACCATGGACGTTACGGACCGGAGAACGCTGCTGAAACTGACCGGGGGAGCGGGCGTCCTCGCCCTGTCGGGCTGTCTCAGCACGACCGACGAGGGCGACGGAAGCGACGGCGGCGACGGAGGAGACTCGTCCGACCCGTACGAGATCGGGATGGTCGACTCGCAGACCGGCTCGCTGTCGGCGTTCGGCGAGCGCAACCAGCGCGGCGTCAACCTCGCGTTGAGCCGGGTCAACGAGGTCGGGATCGACGGGCGGGAGCTCGACATCGTCATCGAGGACTCCGAGAGCACGAACCAGGGCGGCATCGCGGCCGCACAGAAGCTCGTCAATCAGGACGGCGTCCCCTTCCTCATCGGCGCGGTCGGTTCGGGCGTCTCGCTGGCCATCTACGACAGCGTCGTCGAGGGGACCGACGTCGTCCAGCTGAGCCAGAACTCCACCGGGCTCAACCTCACGGACTTCCCGGGACTGCTCCGGATGTCGCCGTCTGGGCGCAGCCAGTCGCTCGCGCTGTCGAACATCGTCGCCGACGACGGCTACGACGAGGTGGCGATCACCTACGTCAACAACGACTACGGGCAGAGCCTCACCGACGCCTTCGTGAGCGCGTACGACGGCGAGGTGGCGTACAACAGCCCGCACGACCAGGAACAGCAGTCGTACTCCGGCGTCATCTCCGAGATGAACAACTCCGGCGCGGACGCGTGGCTGTTCATCACCTACCAGGCGGAGTTCGCGACGATGGTCAACGAGGTGTTCTCGTCCGGCTACGAGGCGCAGTTCTACGGGGCCGACTCCGTGTCCGGAGACGACGTGCTGGAGAACACGCCCGACGGGAGCATGGACGGAATGAAGATCGTCACCCCCTCGGCACCCGTCGAGGAGGAGAACTACCAGGCGTTCGCGTCCGACTTCGAGTCGGAGTACGGCCGGCAACCGACCTCGTGGGCGGCGTACGCGTACGACTGCGTGATCAACGCCGCGCTCGCGATCCAGGCCGCGGACGAGTTCACCGGCGCGGCGCTTCAGGACACCGTCCGGCGCGTCTCCGGCCCCGAGGGCGAGACGGTGACCTCCTTCGAGGCCGCGAGCGAGATTCTCGCCGACGGCGGCGGTCCGGACGACGTCGACTACCAGGGGGTCAGCGGCCCCATCGACTTCAACGAGGACGGTGACCCGGTCGGGTTCCTTCAGGTCTTGGAGGTCCAAGACCACGCGTACGAAGGCATCGACTTCATCGAAGGCTGATCCCCACAGATGACCGTTCTCGGATACCTGGCCAACGGGCTGGTCTTCAGCAGCATCATCGTCCTCGGGAGCATCGGGCTGTCGCTGGTGTACAGCATCGCCGACTTCGCCAACTTCGCGCACGGCGACACGATGACGATCGGCGCGTACACGTCGCTCGTGACCTTCGGTGCGGTCGGCGGACTGGGCGGCGCGGTGTTGGGGCTCCCGTACGGCTTCTTCGTCGCGCTCCTCGCCGGGATCGCCGTCGCGGCGGTTGTCGCGGTCGGTACCGAGAAGCTCGTCTACGAGCCGCTCGACGTCGACTCGATCGGCCTGCTGATCACCTCGATCGGGATCGCGTTCATCTACCGCGCGGTGATCCAGATCCGGTTCGGCTCCGACTTCACCCGGTTCGACATCCAGCCGCTGCGCCCGATCGAGGCGCTGCTCCCGTACGGGGTCCGGGTGACGCTCCACGACGTCGCGATCGTCGCCTCGGCGGTCGCCCTCGTCGTCGGACTCCACGTCCTGCTACAGTACACCGACCTCGGTCGGAAGATGCGCGCGATGGCCGACAACCCGGACCTCGCGCGCGTCAGCGGCATCCGAACGAGGCGGGTCAAGCTGTGGACGTGGGTCATCGGCGCGGGACTCGCCGGTGCCGGCGGCGTGTTCCTCGGGCTGTTCAACCAGCTCTCGCCGCGGATGGGGTTCAACCTCCTCTTGGTGATCTTCGCGGCCGTGATCCTCGGCGGTATCGGCTCCGTCTACGGCGCGATGGCGGGCGGCTTCCTCATCGGCATGATAAACCAACTGACACCGTTCTTCTCAGCCGTCGTCGAAGCGATACCGATCTGGCCCGGATGGCTCGCGGCGGTCGTTCGGAGCCTGGTCAGCATCGAGTACGCGAACGCCATCGCGTTCGTGATCATGGTTCTGGTCCTGTTGATCCGGCCCAACGGGATCGCCGGGGAGGACGCGACATGAGCGCGCTCGACGCCCCGAAGGCGGCGCTCGCGGGGCTGACCCGCCCGGAGGGGTGGGTGCTCGGCGTCAGCGTCGCGTTCGTGCTGTTCCTCCTCGCCGCGCTGCTCACCGGCGCGCTCGGCCCGACGTACTTCCTGTTCCTCGTCGGGCTGGCGGGGATGTACGCGCTGCTGTCGTTCGGGCTGAACGCCCAGTGGGGGTTCACCGGACTGATCAACTTCAGCGTCGCCGCGTTCTTCGGCATCGGCGCGTACGGCTCCGCGCTGATGACCGCGAGCGGCTCGCCGATCGCGGGCGGGTTCAACCCGCTCGTCGGGCTCGTCGTCGCCCTCGTCGTCGCGTTCGCGCTGGCGCTGCTCATCGGTATCCCGACGCTCCGGCTCCGGGCCGACTACCTCGCCATCGCCTCGCTCGGGCTGGCGGAGGTCGTCCGCCTGATCGTGCTCAACGAGCGCTGGCTGACGAACGGCAGCGCCGGTGTTCGGGGGATACCGGGGTTCTTCGAGGGGTGGCCCGTTCTCTCGACGTTCCCGGAGGCGATGCCGGGACTGCGGCTGGAGGTCGTCCCCGGATCGCCGATACTCCTCGAAACGGCGTTCTGGCAGGCGTCGCTGAACGTCCTGTTGGTGCTCGGGTTCGCCGGCGCGACGTTCTTCGTCCTCCGACGCGCCCACCGGTCCCCGTGGGGGCGGGTGCTACGGACGATCCGGTCCGACGAGGACCTCGCGCGGGCGCTGGGGAAGAACACCTACTCGTTCAAGATGCAGTCGTTCGTCCTCGGCAGCCTGATCATGGCGCTGGCGGGCGTGTTCTACACGCACCTCAACCTGTACGTGGGACCGGGCGACCTCGACCCCATCACGACGTTCTACGCGTGGGTCGCCGTGATCTTGGGCGGCAGCGGCTCCAACCGCGGGGCGCTGTTCGGCGGGATCGTCATCGTCACGATCCGCGAGGGGACGCGGTTCCTCAACGACGTGGCGCTGCCGATCGACCCCGCGCCGCTGCGCCTGCTGTTGATCGGCGTCGTGATCGTCGCCGTCATGCGCTACCGGCCGCAGGGGATCTTACCGCCGCAGCGGGAGCTGATCTGGCCGAGCGCGGTCGACGGGGGCGGCGCGCCGGAGACGCCGGACAGCGGCGTCCGCGAACGCAAGGGAGGTGGCGGCGATGAGTGACGCCGCCGCCGAGAACGTCGTCCTCCGGGTCGACGACCTCCAGAAGTCGTTCGGCGGGCTCACCGCGACGGACCACGCGACCTTCGACGTCGAGCGGGGGACGATCACCGGCCTCATCGGTCCGAACGGGGCCGGCAAGTCGACCATCTTCAACCTCATCTCCGGCTTCTACGAGCCGGACGGGGGGACCGTCGAGGTGAACGGGACCGACGTGACCGGCATGGAGCCGTACGAAGTCGCCGAGCGCGGGCTCGTCAGGACGTTCCAGACCCCCCGCAAACTGGAGGGGATGACGGTCCGCGAGGCCATGCTCGTCGGGCCGCGGAACCAGCCCGGCGAGTCGTTCGTCCGGCTGTTCACCTCGCCGGGAGCGGTCGCCGAGAGCGAGTCGGAGAACCTCGCCGACGCGGAGCGGATACTGGCGGAGTTCGAGATCGACCACCTCGCGGAACAGCCCGCGACGGATATCTCCGGCGGGCAGATGAAGCTCGTCGAACTCGCGCGGGCCATGCTCGCCGAGCCGGAGGTACTGCTCTTGGACGAGCCCGTCGCGGGGGTGAATCCGACGCTCGCGAAGAAGCTCAAATCGCAGATCCGCCGGCTCAACGACCGCGGGACGACGTTCCTGCTCATCGAACACGACATGGAGTTCGTGATGGACCTGGCGGACCCGATCGTCGTCTTGGATCAGGGGACCGTCCTGACCGAGGGGACGCCGCACTCGGTGCGCAACGACCAGCGCGTCATCGACGCCTACCTCGGAGGTGGCGCATGAGCGACGACGTGACCGGGGCCGCCAACGACCGTTCCGGGGCCGCGGACGGGCCGCGCGGCGGGACCGACCCCGTCCTCTCGCTGTCGGGCGTCGACAGCGGCTACGGCGAGGTACAGGTGCTCGACGACTGCTCGGTCCGACTCGACCCGGGCGAGATCGTCTGTCTCGTCGGTCCCAACGGGGCCGGCAAGTCGACGGTGCTCAAGACGGCGTTCGGGATGTTGACCCCGTGGACGGGGACCGTCGAGTACCACGGCCGCGACATCGGGGGAATGGCCCCCGAGGAGATCGTCCGCGAGGGGATCGGCTACGTCCCCCAGACCGACAACGTGTTCGGGTCGCTGACGATAGAGGAGAACCTGCGGATGGGCGGCGTCGCCCGCGACGGCGGCCTCGACGAGGTGATAGGGAAGCTGTACGACCGGTTCCCGATCGTCGAGGAGAAGCGGAACGCGAAGGCCCGCACGCTCTCGGGCGGACAGCGGCAGGTGTTGGCGTTCGCCAGAGCGCTCGTGATGGAGCCGGACGTGCTGCTCATCGACGAGCCGTCCGCGGGGCTCGCGCCGAACACCGCCGACGGCGTGTTCGAGGACGTTCGGGCCGTCAACGACATGGACACGGCGATCCTGATGGTCGAACAGAACGTGACCAAGGGGCTGGGCATCTCCGACCGCGGCTACGTCCTCGATCAGGGGACCGTCAGGTTCGAGGGGACTCCCGAGGAACTCCTGAACGACGAGGAGGTCTCGGAGCTGTACCTCGGCGGGTGAGTCCCCACCGGACCGCCGGCCCCGGACGCGAGGTTCCGCCGACGAGACCGCGGGGGGACCGAAGCGAGTACCCACGATCCGCGGCGGGACGAACGTCCGCGGCTCGGGGCGACGCGACCGCGGTCCGCGGGGCTACGTCACTCCCTTCTCGAGTTCGCCTTTCAGCTCCGCGCCGTCGAACTCGTGGTCGGGCCGGATGGCGACGAAGTCGAGGAACCGCTCGGCCGCGAGCAGCTCGTCGACGTCGTAACTGCCCAGCCCCGCGTCGACGGCCGCGGCCGCGCCGATCAGCGGTTCGAGCGCCGCGAGCGCGCTCGCGAGGTCGTACGCGCGTGCCGCCTCTCGGCCGTCCTCGCTCACGCGGGTGGCGTCGATGACGTAGAGCTCGCCGTCGGCCACGAGGACGTTCTCGGCGCGGAGGTCGCCGTGCGCGAGGCCGGCGTCGTGGACCGTCCGCAGCGTCGCGAACAGCTCGGGAGCGAGCTGGGTGACGGTCTCCCGGTCGAGCTCGCCCAGCGTGCGGAACTCGGGGAGGTACTCCAACACGAGGACGCCGAGGTCGCCGACCTCGAACGCCTCGACCGGCTCCGGCGCGTGGACCCCCAGCTCGCGGACCCGCCGGGTCGCCTCCAGCTCGTGACGCGCCATCTCGTAGGGGGTCTCGTGGCGCTCGAAGAACCCCTCGGTGCCGGCCGAGAACGCGCCGAGGTTCCGGCCGGTGGTGAACAGCGCGTGGACGAGCGTGTTCTGTCGGGTTATCACCTTCACGAAGAGGTCGTCGTCGACGACCATCGGGGTCGACAGCCAGTTGTCGGCGTCGAGGAACCGGACCCGCATCCCGTCGCGGTCGTACCGCTCCGCCAGCTCGCGCGCGACCCGCTCGATGTCGGGCCAGTCGACGCGACCGCGGACGAGCTGCCGGAACTCCATACCGGCGGAACGCGGCGACGCCCCATAAGTCGTCGGCTCGCGGGCGGAGTCGGTCGGAACGTGGGGCGGTCTTTCACGGTCGTTCGCATCGTTTATGTCCGCGGGTCGCAATTCTTGCCCATGGACTTCGAGGTACCCGCCGAGCACCGGATGATGCGCGACACCGTCCGGGACTTTTGCGAGTCGGAGATCGCCCCCATCGCACAGGAGATCGAGGACGAACACCGGTTCCCCGAGGAGGTGTTCGACTCCCTCGCCGATCTCGACGTGATGGGCGTCCCGGTCTCCGAGGAGTACGGCGGACTCGGCGGCGACCAGCTGATGTACGCCCTGATCACGGAGGAGATCGGCCGCGTCTCCGGCGGGATCGGACTCTCGTACGCCGCGCACACCTCGCTGGGCGCGAAGCCGATCGACCTGTTCGGCACCGACGAGCAGAAGGAGGAGTGGCTCCGCCCGCTCGCGGAGGGCGAGGGGATCGGGGCGTGGGCGCTCACCGAGCCGGGCAGCGGTTCCGACGCCTCCGACATGGACACCACCGCCGAGTACGACGCCGACGCGGGCGAGTACGTGCTCAACGGCACCAAGCAGTTCATCACGAACGCGAACGTGGCGAACTCGATCCTCGTCAAGGCCGTCACCGACCCCGAGGCGGGCTACGACGGCATCTCGACGTTCATCGTCGACCCCGACGAGGACGACGGGTTCGAGGTGACGACGGTCTGGGACAAGATGGGACTCAACAGTTCGCCGACCTGCGAGATCGCCTTCGACGACGTGCGGCTCCCGGAAGACCGGCTGCTCGGCGAGGAGGGCGAGGGCTGGACGCAGACGATGAAGACGCTCGACGGCGGCCGTATCTCCATCGCCGCGCTCTCCGTCGGGCTGGCGCAGGGGGCCTACGAGGCCGCCGAGGAGTACGCGGGCGAGCGCGAGCAGTTCGGGAAGCCGATCGCGAAGTTCGACGCGGTCCGGGACAAGATCGTTCACATGCACCGCCAGATTGAGCGGGCGCGGCTGCTCACGCACAAGGCGGCGACGAGGTACGACGCCGGGGAGTCGGTCACGAAGGAGTCGGCGCTGGCGAAGCTCGACGCCAGCGAGGCGGCCCGCGAGGTCGCCGAGGAGGCCGTCCAGACGCTCGGCGGCTACGGCTACACGACCGACTTCGCCCCGCAGCGCTTCTACCGCGACGCGAAGCTGATGGAGATCGGCGAGGGGACCAGCGAGATCCAACACGTCGTCATCGGACGCGAACTCGGGCTGTAATCGGGTTCGGTGCGGTCAGCGCGGGCGGCGGCGTCCCTGCCGCCCCCGCCGCGACGTCCGTCACGGGAACGCCACGAGGTCGTCGTCGACCCCGCGCAGGCTCTCCGCGAGCCGAGACCCCTCGGGCACCGCCCGGAGGAACGGCTCCGACCCGAACCTGACCTCGCCGTTGACGGACACGAGACCGAGGTCCGCGGGGTCGCCGTCGAGTCCGGTGAGGAACGCGACGGTGCGGACCGCGGGCACGTCGCCGGCCCGCGACTCGGGGTCGACGGAGCCGTACAGGGTGCGGTTGACGGCGACGTGGTGGACGCAGGTCGGCGTCGGCGCGAAACACAGCAGGTAGCGAGCGCCCGGCTCGCTGCGCCCCAGCTTCGGCCGGAGGGCGTGGCGGTCGTCGGCGTGGAAGTATCGCTCCATCCGGCGGTACTGGCGAAGGATCTCGTTCGCGCCGGTGGCGCGGCGGACCGCGGCGTCCGCCTTGAGTTCGACCACGCGGTCGACCGGCTCGGGCGTCCGCGTCCGGACGAAGAGGTCCACTACCCCCTCACGTCCGTCGGCGTCGTACGGCTCTTCGAGCCGGATCGCCGGGTCGTCGACCGTCGCCTCGTAGTGTTCGACGAGCCGGGTCGCCAGCGCGTCCTCGCGCATGGATCTCGGGACGGGACGGAGGGCGATAAACCCCGCTCTCGGCGGCGCGCGACCGACCGTGTGCCGCGGGCCGGGGCGGTCCCGCCGCACGTCGCGGCACGTTCCCACGAGCCGGGAGCCATCACGGGGTTTGTATGGCCTCGGACCGTACCATCGACGATGTCTGACAAACTGTCCAGACGGCGGTATCTCGCCGGAACCGGAGCCGCGTTGACCATCGGGACGCTCGCCGGCTGTTCCGGCGGCGGCGACGGCGGAGACGGGTCCGACGGCTCGGACGGCGACGACGGGATGGACGGGTCTGACGGCGGCGACGGCGGCGACGTGCCGAGCGAGATCGACGACTACCTCGCCGACGCCAACCAGTACGACGGGTCCATCGAGGACCTCACCGGGCAGGACGAGGTCACGATCGAGGTCGGCACGGGTGACGTCGGATACGGCTTCTCGCCGGCGGCGATCCGGATCGACTCCGGCACCACCGTCGTCTGGGAGTGGACCGGGAACGGCGGCGGGCACAACGTGGCCTCGGTCGAGGACTCAGAGTCCGACTTCGACAACGGTGAGATCATCGGCGAGGAAGGGTACACCTTCGAGCAGTCGTTCGACAACACCGGTATCCAGCTCTACGAGTGCACCCCGCACTCGGCGAACGGGATGCTCGGCGCGATCGAAGTCGTCGAGGCCTGAACGGCTCGCCGCGGACCGCCTCGGGACGCGAACGCGACTTTTTCAGACGGTGCGAGAGACTCACGAGAGGAACGACCAGCGAACGTCGACGAGCCGGTCGTGTTCGCCCGTGACCGTCGGCCGCGCGAGGTGGTCGTTGGCGTTGACGCCGGCGTCCGCCAG
The DNA here is from genome assembly GCF_000337415.1 of Halorubrum tebenquichense DSM 14210. Classification (GTDB taxonomy): domain Archaea; phylum Halobacteriota; class Halobacteria; order Halobacteriales; family Haloferacaceae; genus Halorubrum; species Halorubrum tebenquichense. The sequence continues at coordinate 186,844 of NZ_AOJD01000027.1, forward strand.
TCGAGAGAGCGCCTCGTCGAGCGTGCGGTCCGAGCGCTCCACGCTGGCGTCGCGCACGTAGGGTGCGTCGAACGGGTTCGCCCGGGAGTTCGAGATCTCGATCGCGTCGGTGAGGTCGCTGCCGATCGCGTGCGGCGGCTGGTGGAAGTGCCAGTCGCCGACCGTGAGGAACAGCCACACGTCGCCGTTGATGGCATGGTACTCGCCAGCGACCCGGTCGGCGTCGTACGCGACGATGCGGGAGAGGACGGCCGTCTTGAGCCGGTAGAGCGCGTCCTTTCGCGCCGAGCGGACGTTGCTCTCGGTGACGTCGCCGCGCTCGTAGGCGGCGGTCGCCTCGTCGGCGAACTGCTTCGCGACCTTGTTGACGACGTACAGCGATTCGAGCAGGTCGTCCGTCGGTTCGAGCGGAGTCACGGCGGGATACCGGTCGTGTACTGCGACCGCCCGGACCTCCGGCCGTCGCGGCCATATGCGTTTCGGGACTCGAACACCCGGGTGACTACCGGGGGCGGGTGCGGGGGACCGCCGGACATCGACCCGGCGGGTCCGGCCGTCGGCGCGGGGTCCCCGGATGGTTAATTCTTTAAGCGCAGGGACGAAGGAGAAGGCAAGATGGCGCACGACTCCGTGAAGCTGTACTCGGCGATATACGTCGCCCTCCTCGTGGCGGCGACGCTGAACTTCCTCCTCTTCGAGTCGTCTTTCGTCGAGTTCAGCTACGCGCAGGCGATCGTTGGCACGTTGGTGATCGCGACGGTCAAGACGCTGCTCATCGTCGCGTACTTCATGCACCTCCGGTGGGAGAACCGCTCGCTGACCTACCTGATGGGGATGGCGCTCGCGCTCACCATGCTGCTGATGGCGGCCGCGACGTACTCCATCTCGTAAACCGCTCCCGCGCTCCGAACGCGCCCCCGTCGTTTCGCTCCGTTTTCGCCGTCGCCCTCAACGTCCGTCCTACCCCGCCGCCCGTTGTATTAATGGATAATATTAGTTAGTTATATCACGGTCGCTCCGCGATCGTGAGTCGTCAATGTCGTTCAGCGACCGACTCCTCGACGCCGGATCGGAGATCTGGGACGCGCAGAAGGAACACCCGTTCGTCGTCGAACTCGCGGACGGCAGCCTCGACGAGGGGGCGTTCCGCCACTGGGTGAAGCAGGACTACCGGTACCTGCTCGACTACGCTCGCGTCTTCGCGCTCGCGGGGGCGGCGGCCGACGACGAGGAGACGACCCGGCGGCTGACGGGGACCGCGCACGCCACCCTCGCGGACGAGATGGACCTCCACCGGTCGTTCGCGGCCGAGTACGGGCTCTCGCCCGGGGACCTCGAAGCCGTCGAGAAGGCCCCCACCTGCGCCGCGTACACGGACTTCCTCGTGCGGACGGCCCACGAGGGATCGGTCGCCGAGATCGCGGCCGCCGTCTACCCGTGCGGACAGGGATACCTCGACGTGGCCGACCACATGGCCGACCTCGCGACCGGAGAGCACCGGTACACGCCGTTCATCGAGAAGTACACGAGCGACGAGTTCCGCGAGACGGTGGCGTGGATGCGCGACCTCGTCGACCGGTACGGCGAGGAGTACCCCGGCGAGCGCGACGCCATGCGTGCGGCGTTCCTGCGGAGCGCCCGGCTCGAACACGCGTTCTGGGAGATGTGCTACACCCGAGAGGAGTGGTCCGTCTGAGCCGGTCGCCGAACGGGAGGGGGGCCTCAGGAGCCTTCGGCGGGAGCAACGACTTCCGGATCCCCGCGCCGGGAGCAGCGACCGCCGGTTGCCGAAGGGCCTAATGGACGCTCGGCCAACTGGCGGACCGAAATGGACGTGTTACTCTTGGGCGCGAGCGGGCGCATCGGACGGCGAGTCGCGACGGAACTGCTCTCCCGCGGCCACTCGGTCACCGGGGTCTCGCGGAGCGGGACCGCGGAGGGGATCGACGACGACGGGTTCGTCGCCGTCGCGGGCGACGCGACCGACGCCGATCAGGTGGCGCGGCTCGCGGCCGGTCAGGACGCGGTCGCGTCCGCGCTCGGTCCGGGCGAGGACGACGACCCGGCGGTCCTCACCGAGATGATCGGGGCGACCGTCGAGGGGCTGCGCCGCGCCGGGGTCGACCGACTCGTGTGGACGGGCGGCGCGGGCGGCCTGTCCGTCGGCCCGGACACGCGCCTCGTCGAGACGGAGGAGTTCCCCGACGAGTGGGAGCCGGTCGCGCGCGCCGCCATCGACGCGTACGGGATCCTCGAAGCCGCCGACGACCTGCGGTGGACCTACCTCGCGCCGGCCGCGCTCATCGAGCCCGGCGAGCGGACCGGCGAGTACCGGACCGCCGAGGGCGAGCTGGTGGCCGACGAGGACGGCGACAGCTACATCTCGATGGAGGACTTCGCCGTCGCGCTCGTCGACGAACTTGAGTCGGGCGACGGGATCGGCAGCTACCTCGCCACCGGATACTGAGGCGGTCCTCCGGGAGCGACTACTGAGGCGGTCCTCCGGGAGCGACTACTGAGGCGGTCCTCCGGGAGCGACTACTGAGGCGGTCCCCGCGGACCGGCTACCGCGAGTCAGTCAGAAGAATCGACCGCAGCGAATCCGTCACGCGGAACCGTCGCAGCGAGTCGGTCGAAAACGACTCAGTCGCCGCGAGCCGCCGCGGCGACGACGGTACGCGTTCAGAACGGGTACTCGCGCGGCTCGTGCTGGATCGAGATCCACTTCGTCTCGGTGATCTCGTCGAGGAACGCGTCGCTGTTGTAGTGGCCGACGCCGGACGCGCCGATCCCGCTGAACGGGACGTGCGCCTCGTCGTTGATCGGCTGGTCGTTGATGTGGACGTTACCGGTCTCCATGCGGTCGGCGATCTCCTTCGCCGTGCCGAGGTCGCCGGAGTGGACCGCGCCGGAGAGTCCGTACTCGGTGTCGTTGGCGATCTGGACCGCCTCGTCCACGTCGGAGAACGGAATTACGGGTGCGATCGGGCCGAAGTGCTCGTTCGCCGCGGCGGGCATGTCGTTCGTCACGCCCGAGAGGACGGTCGGGGCGACCACGAGCGAGTCGTCGACGCCGTCGACGTCGACGGCGTGGCCGCCCGTTTCGAGGGTCGCCCCGGCCTCGACCGTCTCGTCGACGTAGCCGAGCATCTCGTCGCGCTGCGACTCGTCGATGATCGGCCCGACGATCGTCTCCGGGTCGTGGACGCTACCGGTCGGCAGCGACTCGGCGCGGTCGACGAGCCCCGCGACGTACTCGTCGTACACGTCCTCGTGGACGACGTGGCGGTTGATCGAGATACACACCTGTCCCTGGTGGACGAAGGAGCCGAACGCGGCCGCGTCGAGCGCGCGGTCGAGGTCGGCGTCCGCGGTGACGACGTGCGCGTTGTTCCCGCCGAGCTCCATCGCCGGGACGGCGAGGTTCTCGCCGGCGAGGCCGGCGACGCGCTTGCCGATCTCGGTCGAGCCGGTGAACGCGACGACGTCGCTCTCGGGGTGGCTCGCGACGCGGTCGCCGATCGACGAGCCGCGACCGGTGACGACGTTGATCACGCCCTCGGGGAGGTCGGTCTCCTCGAACAGCTTCGCGAACAGCAGCCCGCCGGTGATCGGGGAGTTCGTCGACGGCTTGAGCACCACGGAGTTACCCGCCGCGATGGCGGGCGCGACCGCCCGCATCGAGAGGTTCAGCGGGAAGTTCCACGGCGATATCACCGTGACGACGCCCTTGGGCCCGACCTGAAGCTGGCTCTCCTTGCCGGGGATGTTGGAGGCGGCGTGTTCGCCCTTCATCCGGCGGGGCAGCGTCGCGGCCTCGCCCGCGTGGTCGGCCGCGATCTGGATCGACGTCTCGCCCATGATCGCCGAGCCGCCGACCTCGTACTCCAGCAGCTCGATGATCTCCTCGCTGTGCGCGTCGAGCGCCCGATGGAACTGCTCGATGACCGCCTGTCGGCGGGCGGGCGGCTGCTCACCCCACGACTCCTGCGCCTTCGCGGCGGCCTCGTAGGCCGCGTCCACGTCGGCCTCGGTGCCCGCCGCGACTTCGGTCACCGTCTCGCGCGTCGAGGGGTCCTCGACGGCGATGGTCTCGCCGCTCTCGCTGGCGCGCCACTCCCCGTCGACGTAGAGTTCGTCCCAGTCCGCGTCGATCGATAGGTCACTCATTGCGTTTTACCAAACGGTAGAAACAGCAAAGAGTGAAGAGATAGCGGATATTGCGTCCGGTTCGGTGGGTCGTTCGCCGGAAGAGAGCGCCGGGGCCCCGCCCGCTCCAACAGACTTTACCGCTCGGTAAACGAGGATGGCGTATGAGTCAGTTCGACCGATCCGGCGGCGTCGCCTCCGACGGCGAGCGCGCGGATCGCATCGACGGAACCGACGGCGCGGCCGCGGCCGCCCGAACGGAGTCGCGGGTCCCGCCCGCGGAGGTGTTCGCCGTCCTCGGCAACGAGACGCGGGTCGAGGTCCTCCACGCGCTGCTCGAACTCGGCGGCGACGAGTCGCCCGTGAGCTTCACGGACCTCTTCGATCGCGTCGACGCGACGGACAGCGCGAACTTCAGCTACCACCTCGACCAGCTCACCGGCCACTTCGTCCGGCGGCGTGAGGAGGGGTACGAGCTCCGCGCGCCCGGACGGAAGGTCGTGAGCTCCATCTTCACCGGCACGCTGACCGAGCGGGCGCAGCTCGGCTTCTTCCCGGCGGAGGGGTCGTGTCACGCCTGCGGCGGCGACCTCCACGGATGGTACGTCGACGACACACTCTCCATCGGCTGCACCGACTGCGGCGCGATACAGGTGAGCTACCCCTTCCCGGCGGGCGCGCTCGACGGCCGGTCGACGGACGACCTGTTGGAGGCGTTCCACCACTACGTCCGACACCACTACTGTCTGGCCGCCGACGGCGTCTGCCCCGAGTGTACCGGAACCGTCGAGACCGACCTCGTGCGGACGCCCGACGAGGAGGGGCAGGCGGTCGCGGTCGAACACGCCTGTCGGCGGTGTAGCTACGACCTCCGGTCGACGGTCGGCCTCCTGCTGCTCGACGACCCCGACGTCCTCCGGTTCCACGCCGACCGCGGCGTCGACCTGAGTTCGACCCCGTTCTGGGAGTTCGACTGGTGCGTGAGCGACGCCGCGACGACGGTCGTCTCCGAGGAGCCGCTCCGCGTGCGGCTGACGGCCGCCTGCGCGGGCGACGAGATGCGAGTCGGCGTCGACGAGTCCGGGAGGGTCGTCGAGACGGACGGCCCCGAACTCGACGCGCAGTAGCTCACGCCGCAGTAGTTCCCGTCGCAATAGCTCACGTCGGCTGAGCGCCGCCGCTCGTCGATCAGATCAGTCACATCGGATCGAAAACCGCAGAGAGAGGAGGCCGCCGCGAACGCCCACAGTCTCGCTCCGTCGCGGGCGGCCGAGACGACGGAGCGGAAACGGCGCGTCCGACGCGTTGGGCGCGCCGGGTTACGCCGCAGTTACTCGAACAGTTCGACGGCCTGCTCGTAGCGGTCCGACGGTTCGTCCCAGTCGACGACCTCGAAGAAGTTGTCGACGAACTCGCCNACTCGAACAGTTCGACGGCCTGCTCGTAGCGGTCCGACGGTTCGTCCCAGTCGACGACCTCGAAGAAGTTGTCGACGAACTCGCCGCGAGCCGGACCGTAGTCGTGGTAGTAGGAGTGCTCCCAGACGTCGAGCGCGAGGACCGGGTGGCCGCCCCAGACAGCGCCCTGGTCGTGCTTGTCGACCACGACGTTACGAAGCCGGTTCGAGAACGTGTCGTACACCAGGAGCGCCCAGCCGCCGGCCGCGGAGGCCGCCGCCTCGAACTCGCCCTTCCAAGCCTCGTACGAGCCGAAGTCCTCCTCGATGCGGTCGGCGAGGGCACCTTCCGGCTCCGCGCCGCCCTCGGGGGACATGCTCTGCCAGAACAGGTCGTGGAGGATGTGACCCGAGGAGTTGTGGGTCACGTTGCGGATGGCTCCGCCGGACGAGGAGAAGTCGCCCGCGTCGCGGTTCGCTTCGAGCGTCTCCTCGGCGGCGTTCCAACCGTTGACGTAGCCCTGATGGTGGGTGTCGTGATGCCATTCGAGCACCTGCTCGGAGATGTGCGGTTCCAGTGCGTCGTAGTCGTACGGCAGCGGATCGAGTTCGTAGCTCATTGTTGCGTTCCACCGTACTCGCGGCACGGGTAAGAAGGTTCTCTGTAACGCGTTCCAGTAAACTTCCTGCTACTATTGGAACTGCTTTCAAATGTCTGTAAAACCTCTATTCTGGGTTTCAGAATATATTACCACTGTATTCTGTCAATTTCTCGGTTCCGTAATCGTGATGCTTATCGGCTGTGGTCGGCTCGGTTCGGACATGACTTCCAGCCAGCCGAGCGCGGACCGATCGGCTCCGGTCTCCGGCGAGCCGGTCCGCCACGGCACAGGCGTGAACTCGAACCGAGCGTTCCCGACGGGGGCGCACCCGCAGCACCTCGACCCGTTCGTCCTCTTCGAGCGGTTCTACATCGAGCCGGACCAGGGGTTCCCGATGCACCCGCACCGCGGGTTCGAGATCGTCTCGTACATGATCGAGGGCGGCATGGACCACGAGGACAGCCTCGGGGTGACGAACACCGCCCGCGAGAACGAGGCGATGCACATCACGACCGGCGGTGGGATCCGTCACTCCGAGTTCCCCGCCGACGGAGCGGGCTGTAACGGCCTCCAACTCTGGGTCAACCTGCCCCGGGAGGACAAGGAGATGGAGCCTGACTACTCGGACGCCGCGGCCGACGAACTGCCGACCGAGACGCTCGATGGCGCGACCGTCACCACGGTCGTCGGCGAGGGGTCGCCGCTCTCGACGCACACGGCGGTGGAGTACCTCGACGTCGAGGTGACGGGCTCGTGGGCGTGGTCCGTCCCCGACGGGTGGAGCGGCTTCCTCTACGCCGTGGACGGCGCGGGGACGGTCGACGGCGCGGCGATCGCCGAGGGCGACGTGCTTCCGGTGACGGAGGCGGCGACGGTCGACGTCCGCGGCGAGGACTCGCTGCGCGCGGTCGCGGTCTCTGGACGCCCCCACGGCGAGCCGATCGACCAGCGCGGCCCGTTCGTGCTCTGAGACTCACCGGGTGCGGTGAGAACGGCGACCGAGTTTTTTGTATTCGGAGTGAGACCAACCCGCATGGACCTGCGCGCCGCAACCGCCACCGATATCGACGCGGTCCGGTCGGTCGCCCGCGAATCGCTCGTGGCGTCCTACGGACACGCCGTCGACGAGGAACTGCTGGACGAGGCCGTCGAAGAGTGGTACGACGCCGGCGACCTCGGGGACGACGTCAACGACGACGACGCGGTGTTCCCCGTCGCCCTCGTGGACGGGGTCGTCGTCGGCTTCGCGGAGAGCTACGTCGTCGGTCGCCGGGAACGCGTCGGCGAGATCGACTGGCTCCACGTCCACCCCGACCACCGGGGCTCCGGGATCGGCTCCGCGCTGCTCGAACACGTCGAGTCCGGCCTCCGCTCGGCGGAGGTCGACCGGATCGAGGCCCGCGTCCTCGTCGACAACGAGGCGGGCACGGAGTTCTACGAGCGAGAGGGGTACGAACTCACGGGCGAACGCGACGTCGACATCGGCGGGGAAACGTTCGCGGAACGGGAGTACCGCAAGCAGGTCGGCCGACTCACCGGCATCTCCGAGGCCGTCTACGAGACCGAGGCGGGAGACACGGTCCACGTCGCGTTCGACGAGAGCGACCGCGGGTCGCGAGCGCCCTTCTACGTCGCGTACGCCGACCCCGACCACGGGCAGCGGTACGGCTACCTCTGTGGCAACTGCGAGGGGACCGACGTCGCGATCGACACGATGGACCGGATGGAGTGCCGCGACTGCGGGAACCGCCGGAAGCCGACGCGCTGGGACGCGGCGTACTGACTCCGGCGCGTTCCCCGGGACGATCCGGTCGCCTCAGAGCGTGTCCATGACGCCGAGGACGCGCTCCTCAGCCTCGCGGCCGGGATCCCACTCGCTCCCGTCGCGGTCGGACGCGCGGTGTTCCTCGACGGTCCGTTCCATCGCCTCGTCGACCGGCGTCGACTCCCAGCCGAGGTCCGCGAGCGCACAGGTGTCGAGCAGGTGCGGGTACTCGCGGTAGAGCGTGAAGTCGTCGGGTTCGAGACCGCCGGCCGCGAGGGCGTCGTCGCTCGCGGCGACGATTTCGCAGTCGACCTCGGCGGCGTCGGCGACCGTCTCCAGGGTCTCGCGGAGCGTGAGCGCGCGTCGGTCGCCGACGTTGTACGCCGCGCCCGGCTCCCCGCGCTCGGCGACGATCCGGAGCGCGCTCGCGACGTCCTCGACGTACGCCCGGTGCCAGAGGTTCTGTCCGTCGCCGGGGACCACCAGGCGGTCGTGCGTGAGCACGCGGTCGATCCAGTAGTCGAGCCGCTCCGTGTAGTCGTGCGGCCCGTAGACGATACACGGGCGGACGGCCATCGCCGCCACGCCCTCCTCGGCGGCCGCGAACACGGCGCGGTCGCCCTCGGCCTTCCGGTTGCCGTACGTCTCGTGAGAGTCGTCGGTCGCCTGCTCGTCGGTACAGGGCTCCAGCGGCGTCTCGCCCTCCCGTTTGGGAATCTCCTCGGCGGCGTAGCTGGAACCCGACGAGATGTACACGTACCCGTCGACGTCGGCGAATATCTCCGTGGCGGCCTCAACGTCTGCCGGCTGGTAGGCGACGCAGTCGATCACGACGTCCGGCTCGACCGACAGCTTCGCGGCGCGCAGCGCGGTGTCGTCCTTCCGGTCGCCCTCGACGTGGGTCACGCGGTCGTCCGCCGCGAAGGGGTTCTCGTGGGTGCCCCGGTTGAATATCGCGACCTCGTAGTCGTGTGCCAGCAGTTCGTCGACCGTGTGACGGCCGATGAATCGGGTCCCGCCGACGACGAGCGCGGTATCGGTCATACCCGACATCGGACGAGCGAGGTGAAAAGCGTGGCCGAATCGGAAGGCGAGTCGGCCGGAGGCCGGGGCCTACTCGTCGCCTCGGGGGCCGTCGCCGCGCCATCGGCGGTACAGGAGGTACGCGACGCCGAGGCCGATACCCCAGGTCCCGACGCCGAACACCGCGACCGCGACCCCGGAGAGGAACTCGCCGAGCGGAACGCCGAACATACCCGAGTTCGGCGCGTCCGCCACATAAACGCTCCGAGAGGAGCGGCGACGACGCGCCGAGAGAGAGATAGCTTCTCGGGGCGGGAGCGTGTAGGGCGGCACATGTCCGACCGCTCGCTGCGGCGACCGTGGCTCGCCGCCCTGCTCGCGCTCCTCGTCACCGGACTCGGCCACGCGTACCTCCGCCGGTGGGCCCGCGCGCTCGGCTGGTATCTGGCGGTGGCCGCGGCCGTCTTCCTGTTCGTCCCCGACGGCACGGTCACCGCGGCGTTCTCCGGGAACCCGCCGCCGGTCCGCGACGTCGCGCCCGCCGCGGCGGTCGTCGGAGCCAGCGTGATCGACGCGTACGTCGCGGCTCACAGGAACAACCGCGAGTACGAGCGGGAGCGCGACGCGGCCCGCCCGGCCGGCGCTCCGGGGGCGTCGGTCGGCGTCGGCGGCGACCCCGACGAGGCGTCGGCGGACGCAACCGCGGACGCCGAGGCCGATGGAACCGTGCGCTGTCCGGAGTGCGGGAGAGAGACGGATCCGACGGTCGACTTCTGTCAGTGGTGCGCGGAGCCGCTGGGCGGAGAAGGCGGGTCGTGACGCGGAAGACGGCAAAGTACGAAGCGGAAACGGCGACGGGAAAACGGGACCGCTGATCCCCTCAGAAGAGGTAGAACAGCGGGAAGATGAACACCCAGACGATGTCGACGAAGTGCCAGTAGAGGCCGAAGTACTCAATCGGCCGCTCGTCGTCGAGGTAGTGACCTTGGTACACCCTGACGAACAGGAAGATGGCGATCACTAAGCCGAGCAGGACGTGGATCCCGTGGAGCCCGGTCGTGACGTAGTAGATCGACGCCTGGATCGGGTCACCGTGGGCGTTCGCGCCGATGGTGACGCCGCGGTCGAATATCTCGTGGTTCCACTCCCACAGCTTGATCGCCATGAAGGTGAACCCGAGCAGGATGGTCGTGCCGAGCGTCGCGAGGACTCCCTGCCTGCTCTTCCGGCGCGCCGCGACCAGCGCGAGGATGACGGTGAACGAGGACGTGATCAGGACGAACGTGTTGATCAGCCCCGGCAGCGACTCGGTCAGCGGCTCCCACGTCATCCAGCCCGCGTTGTAGCGGACGAAGACGGCCGCGGAGATGAACGCGCCGAAGACGATCACGTCGGACGCCAGGAAGAACCACATCCCCAGCTTCACCTTCTCGACGCCGTTGAACGGCCAGCGCTCGGCGAACTCGGTCGGCGGGGCGTAGAAGTCTTCTAGGCCCCACTTGACGCCGGTGTAGAGGAGTCCGACGAGCCCGACCACGATCGCCGTCGGGTAGATCGGGTTCGAGATGTTGATCTCGCTCTGCATGGCGCTCTCGCCCAGCACGACGGTGACCGCGTCGGCGAAGCCGGAGAAGCCGAACAGCGTGACCAGAAGCGCCAGCGAGAGCGCGAACGGCCAGATGCTCGCGTGGCTGGCGTGCTTGTCCCAGTAGGGGTAGTCGGAGATGTGCGCGGAGTGGCTGTCGCCGCCGTCGGTGGCGACGTCGCCGTTGTCGTCGGTCTTCATCGCGGGACCGCCGTCCGGCACGTAGTCTTTCACGAACTCCAGCTTCCCGGAGGCGTACGACGGCCGGTTCGGCCAGTTCTCGAGCGGCGGGGGCGACGAGACCGCCCACTCCGCCGTGCGCGAGTAGTCCCACGGGTTGTCGCCGGCCGGGTCACCGGAGACGTAGGACTTCGCGAAGTTGTAGAACATGATAAAGAACGACAGTCCGAGCACGAACGCCCCGATCGTCCCGAACTGGTGGTAGATCTGGAACTCGGGGTTGTACTCGAACACCCGCCGGGGGGTCTCCCAGCCGAGGAACATCGAGAAGTAGACGGCGTTGAACCCGATGAAGAACACCACGAAGTGGAGCTTTCCGAGGAACTCGTCGTACATCTTCCCCGTTATCTTCGGGAACCAGTAGTAGGCCCCGCCGAACAGCGCCGTGGCCCCGCCGAACATCACGTAGTGGAAGTGCGCGACCACCCAGTAGGTGCCGCGGAACTCGTAGTCGAGCACGATGGCACCGAGGAAGACGCCCGTGATGCCGCCGAGGATGAACAGCAGCAGCGCGCCGAACGCGAAGAGGAACGGCGTCGTGAACTGTATCCGCCCCTTGATCAGCGTGTAGATCAGCGCGAAGACGACCAGGTCGAAGGGGAGTGAGATCCCGATGGTCGTCGCCATCATCAGCGTCTTGATCTCCAGGTTGATCGTCGTCAGGAACATGTGGTGCATCCACACGAGGAACGACTGGACGGCGATCAGACAGATGGCGATGATGACCCACTTCCGGCCGACCAGCCGCCGCCCGGAGAACGTCTGGAACAGTTCCAACATGACGCCGAGCGCCGGGAAGAACACGATGTACACCTCGGGGTGACCGAAGAACCAGAACAGGTGGCCCCACAGCAGGGAGCCGCCTTCGGTCGCCGAGAAGTAGACGCTGCCGAGGACGCGGTCGGCCGAAAGGATGAGTCCGACCGCGAGCAGGGCGGCGAACGCGAACAGCATCATCCACACGGTCGTGAGCATCGACCAGGTGAACATCGGCATGTCCATGATCCCCATCCCCTCGGCGCGGGAGTGGTGGATGGACGTGAGGAAGTTCACCGTCGACGCCGTCGTGCCGGTGACGAACATCGCGAGCGCGAGCACCGCGCCGGTCGACCCGATGCTCGGCGTGTACATGGGCACGTTGAGCGGGGCGTATATCGTCCACCCCGCGGAGAGCGTGCCGCCCTGGAAGAAGCTGATCGCGAGCAGGACGCCCGAGAACAGGTACAGCCAGTAGGACACCGCGTTGAGCCGCGGGAACGCGAGGTCGTCCGCCCCGATCTGGAGCGGCACGAAGTAGTTCGCGAACCCGAACGCGAACGGCGAGAGGAACCAGAACACCATGATCAGCCCGTGGGCGGTGACGGCCTCGTTGTACGCCAGCCCGGAGAGGATCTGGCTCGTCGGGTCCCACAGCTGGAGGCGGATTAAAAGCGCCATCACGCCGCCGAACAGCAGGAAGAACAGCGCGGTGATCGTGTACAGGATACCGATGTCCTTGTGATTGGTCGTGACGAGCCACCGCTTGACGGAGGTCGTCGGCGGGAGTTCGCTCATGCGCTCACCCCGCTGGCGGCGGACGCGTCGAACGTCACGCCGGCGCTCTCGATGCTCTCGCTCTCGGAGTCCTCACCGGTGTCCGCGTACCACTCCTCCCACTCGTCTTGCGGGATGACCGTGATCTGACCCTTCATCGCGGAGTGGCCCGGACCGCACAGCTCGAAGCACTCGACGGTGTACGTCGCCTCGCCGCCCTGCGCCTCGACTTCCTCGGAGCTCACCGAGAACCAGTTCTCGTTGTACTCTCCGGGGATCGCGTCCGACTTTATCCGCAACTCAGACGAACCGAAGTTGTGCCAGACGTCTTGTGATGTCACGTTGATGTCGATCCGCTGATCGGCCGGGACGATCAGTTCACCCCGTTCGGTGTGGCCGTTCGGGTACTCGTACACCCAGCCGTACTGCTGTCCCTCGACGAGTATCTCGATGTCGCCGTCGTCCTGGACGCTCGGTCCGTCCTCGACGTAGAGGAGGAGCCCGTACGCGTACACGACGAGGCTGATGACGACGATGGCGCTCAACCCGAACGAGAGGAAGAGCTTCTTGGCTTTCGGACCGCCCTGTCCCGTCGGGAGCTCGCCGACAGTCGGCGCGTCGAACTTCTCGTCCGACCGGTTCCCGTCGTCGCGGTACTTGTACACGTTCCACAGCGTGTACGCCACGACGATGGTGCCGACGAGAGTGCCGAGCGCGAGGAAGACGAAGAAGATCTCGTCGAAGACCTCCGCCTGTGCGCGCCAGTCGCTCCCCTGTTGTAGGATAACTGGATCTATCATGTTCGTCTGTCTGCTCTTGTATCTCCCTTAGCGATGGTACACTTATCTCTTGTGTAGCAGACCGGAGGATCGGCGGCGAAGGTGCCGGTTTCGCGCGGGGATCTGCCCCTCGAACCGGTCCGCCGGAGCCCCGGCGCGGGCCGTCGAGGAGAGGGCGGAACGCGCGCCGGTCGGCGACGACGAAGACGGCGGTCCGACGGGGTGGAATCCGGGGGGTCGAGCGGGACGGAGACGCCGGGATGACGGGGGAGAGGAGGACGCGTCGAAGGGTATTTGTACGCGCGAACGGAGGTCCCAATAACGGATATCCATGACATCACTCACCCTCTTGAGTACGGGTCTGATGGGCCTACTCGTCGTCGCCACGTTCGTCGCAGTCGCCGAGATCGGAGGGAAGCGGTCCGCTCCCGGCCGCGGCGAGAGCGGCGGACGCTACGAGGCCGTCGTCGCGACGCTCGCCGAGTTCGTCCGGACGCCGGTCGTGTGGGCGGTCTCGTTCGTCGGCGTCACCGTTCTCATCGGCGGGAGCATCCTCCTCGGCGTCGGGAGCTTCGGCATCCCCGAGGGGCTCGCCGGCACGCTGGTGACCGTCGCGTACCTCCTCGTCGCCCTGCTTCTCGTCGGCTTCGTCTTCCTCGGTGCCTACTTCGCGACCCGGAGCCGCGGGCTCGGGAACGCGCACGGCGTCGCCGCCGGGACCCTCGCCACCGGTGCGGCCTTCCTCGTTCTCGTCACCGTCCAACTGGTCGTCGGCGTCGTCGGCTGACCGGCCCGCCGAACCGCTCAGCCGACGGCGATCGAATTCCGAAACGAACACCCCGTCAGCGCCCGCCCTCGACGCTCGACTCCCGAAGTCCGCCGTCGAGACCGAGTCCGACGACCCCGCCGTACCGGCCCCATACGACGACGAGCGACGGGACGAGCAGGATCGAACAGAGGTACGCGTAGAACACGCCCAGCGCGAGCAGGATCCCGAAGTCGCGCAGCAGGGGAATCACCGCGAGCCACAGGACGCCCAGCCCGGAGACGGTGGTGAGCATGCTGCCGGTGAGCGCCCCGCCGGTCCCGGCGATGGTGACGTCGAGCGCCTCGTCGACGGGGAGCCCCGACTTGTACTCGTCGACGAACCGGTGGACGAAGTGGACGGTGTAGTCGACGCCGAGCCCGATAGAGACGGAGAGGATCGGCGCGTTGATCGGCGTCAGCGGAATGTCGAGCAGCCGCATCGACCCGATGAGCAGCCCGACCGTCACGAGAACAGGGACGAGGTTCAACAGGCCGTACACCGCCTTCCCTTCGAGGTACGCGTACGACAGCGCCAGGAACAGCGCCGTGAGGCCGAAGGCCGCGAACAGGCTCCGGATAGCCGACTCCGTCAACAGGTCGATCACCGCCTCATTGACGACGAGGGAACCGGTCGGGACGGCTTCGAGCGGGGTGCGCTCGGCGAGGGCGCGCACGTCCGCGACCGCCTCGGAGTTGTCGACGCCGGGCCGGATCGTGTAGTCGATCCGCGCGCTGCCGCGGTCGGCGGCCAGGTAGCCGCGTGCCTGCGTCTCGGCGGGGGAGTCGAGGAGCGCGTCGTACACCTCGTCGACGTTCCGGTCCGGGACGCCCGTGCCGAGGCGGTCGTTTCGCTCGACGAGCGACGCGAACTCGGGGTCCTGTGCCGCCCGATCGTCGATCACGGTGACGACGCTCGTCGCTGCCGCGCGGCGCTCGTCGGTGGTCTCGAAGGTGTCCGGCGGGTTCCGCGTCGTCCGGTCGATCAGTTCCAGGGCGTCGTCGTCTCTGACCGACTGGTCGACGTACAACGTCACGGACCCGCCGAAGTTCTGTTCGAACTCCTCCTCGAACAGGTCCAACACGTCGAGGAACGTGTACTCGGTCGGCGCGAACGGCTCCGGCAGGTCGGCGTACGTCTCCAGCCGGTCCTGGTCGGGGAAGAACGCCTCCTCCGAGAACTCCGTGTTCACCCCCGTGCCGTACGCGCCGCCGGCCGCGCCGCCGACGAGGAGCAGGACGACGACGGCGACCGGAGCGATCCGGGAGAGGTCGACGCCGACGCGGAGGACGCGCGCGAGCCGCGACCCGCCCGAGCCGAGCGCGGTCGTCCCGAACTCCGGGATCGGCAGCCGCTCGCGCCACCGGTCGGCCAACACCTTCGCCGCCGGGAGGTAGACGCTGAATATCAGGAGCGTGAAGATGATCCCGGCGGCCGCGACGATCCCGAAGTCGCGGTTGGGGTCGAAGGGACTCACCACGTTGGAGACGAGCCCGAACACCGTGGTGATCGTCACAAGCAGGAAGGCGACAACAAGCTGGTCGGTCGTGGTCCGCATCGACGCCCCGATCCCGGTCCCGGTCTCCCGCTCCTCGCGGTAGCGGTTGACGATGTGGATCCCGAAGTCGATCCCGACCGCGAGCAACAGCGGGAAGACGGTCACGAGCGAGTCCGAGAACGGGATCCCGGCGTAGCCCATGAAGCCGAACGTCCAGAGTAGCGACAGCAGGAGCGCGGAGATGCCGATCGCCATGTCGATCGGGTCGCGGTACGCGAAGATCAGGAACCCGACGATCAGGATGAGCGCCGCCGGGAAGACGATGATCGCGGTGTCGATCAGCAGCGCGCTGATCTCCGACTGGAGGACGCCGTCGCCGAAGAGGATCGCGTTCTCGCCGGCCTCGTTGCCCGGAACCGAGTCGACGACGTCGACGCTGCGGGTCTGAAGCTCCGTCACCCGCGCCGTCGTCGCCGCGTCCGGCAGGTCGTAGGTGATCCCCACGATGGCGGTCCCGGCCCGCTGCGCGGTGGGGTTGTAGTCGACGGACACCTGCGGCGCGACCGCGCCGGCCGCGTCCGCGTCGGCGACGGCGGTCCGGAGGTCGGCCGGCGTCGCCTCCGCCACGGCGTCGCGTCGCTCCGCCGCGCTCTCGGCCGCCGGGTCCAACTGTCGCGCGATCGCGTCCGCGTGACTCGACGTCGACGCGACCCGGAGCGTCGAACGCGATTCAAGCCGCGACTGCGTCTCCAGCGTCCGGACGAGCGCGTCGCGGGAGAGGACGTTGTCGTCGGAGACGATCACCTGCGCGGAGGTCGCGGACCCCCCGATCGAAGTCTCGAACTCCTCGTCGATCTCGTCGAGCGCCCGCTGGGCGGGGATGTCCTGCGTGAACTGGTCCGCGCCCGCGCTGGTCTCGATGCCGGTCAGGCCGCCGGCGAAGACGACGGTGACGAGGAGGAAGGCCGCGATGACCGCCAGCGGCCGCTCCGTGACGAGGCGGTCGACCCGCTCGATGAGGCGGTCGACCGCGGTCACCGACGCCCCGCTGTCCGGCGGGTCGCCGGTCGCCGTCCGATGGTGGTCACTGACCGTCGGAGGTGGATCGGTTCCCTCGCGCGGCCGGTAGTGCGTTCCGTCATCCGATCACCGCCGTCGGTACCAGACAGCGCCGCCGGCCGCGGCGACGACGACCAGGACGACGACGGCGATCAGTCCGGTCGGGGTCCCGCCGTCGTCGACGGGTTCGGTCACCGACACCGGGACCTGCGTCACGTCCGAGATGCGGTCGTTGCCACGCTCGTCGTCGTACCGGAAGTCGAGTTCGATCGGGTGGTCCTCCACGCTCGCGCCCGGGGCGGCGGACACCTCGAACCAGACGTTCGTGGACTCGCCGGGCTCCAACTCGTCGACGAACGCCTCGTCGTTGACCGTCGACAGCGGGCTGTCGGCGTAGAGGCCGGCGTTGATCGACGACAGCGTCTCCGGCCGCCGGTTCGTGATCTCCACGTCGATCCGCTGGGTCCCGCCCGCCGGGACCGTGGCGTTCTCGACGTCGAGCTCGAACTCCGGCTGTCGCGGCGCGACCTCGACGCGGCGGGTCTCCTCGACGGCGACCGTGGCGTCGCCGCTGTCGTACTCGGTGGTGAACCGGAACTGCCGCGGCCCGGGGTCGGCGCTCCCGCTCACGTCGGCGTCGAACGAGAACTCCGCGGACTCGCCCGCCGGAATGGTCGGGAGCGCGTACCGGCTCTCGCCGAGGCTCACGCGGTTACTCCCGGAGTCGGCCACGAGGACCGCGTCCTCAACGTCGACCGGCCCCTCGTTCGTCAGCGTGCCGGAGACCGTCCCGGAGTACCCGACTTCGAGCGTCCCGGAGACGTTGCGCAGCGAGAACGACTGCTCCGGGATCGGAACGACGCCGGCGCGCGCGGCGGCCGCGGTCGCGTCGACCCCGTTCGGGTCGCGGTAGTCGACCGTCGAGGAGAGCGCGTACGCTCCGTCGCCGAACGCCTCGCCGACGGTCGAGTCGAACGTCACCGTCCGGTTCTCGCCGGGGGCCCAGTCGCCGACGAACGACTGGCCGCCGCCCTCGCCGAGTTGGACGCCGGGCGCGGTCGTGGACCCGGAGACGACGGCGTCGCGGGCGGTCTCGTCGCCCACGTTCGCCATCGTGACCGTCACGTCGCCGCTGCCGCCGACCTGCGCGTCGGTGTCGGTCTCGATGACCGCGAATCGCGCGCCGTCGTCGACGACGATCGTCAGGTCGAAGTCGTCGATCCCGCGCCGGTCCTTGTGGTCGTTGAACTCGGGAATGACCTCGAAGGTGTACCGGTAGCGGGCCGTCGCCTCCACCTCGTACGTTCCGTCCGGCACGTCGTCGGGCACGGTCACGTCGAGCGGGACGGAGACCGGGCTCGCGGAGGTCGGCACGTCGCCGACCGGAATCTTCCCGTCCTCGACGTCGATCGGCACGTCGCCGTCGTCGACCTCAAGGGTGAGTCCGCGGGCCGTCGTCACCCGGGAGTCGAGCTGGTTGCCGATGGTCATCTCGCCGGTGTTGACGATGTCGACCGTGACCGTCGACTCCGCGCCGCTCGGCACCGACCGCTGCGAGACGAAGAGGTCGAGCACGGGCGACCCCCGGACCTGTCTGTCCGTCGGGTCCGACGCGGTGCCCGCCTGCGCGACGGTGCCGTCCGCGGCCGGGCCGCCGACGCCCGAGAGCGCGGCGTGACCGTCTGCGGGGGACGTGTCCGCGTTCGCCGCCGCCGCGCCGGCGAGCGAGACGCCGACGAGGAGCGCGGCCGCGGCGGCGACGGCGAGCGCGACCGTCGCGAGCCGCGTCGGTCGGCTCATCGATCGCCTCCGCCGTCCTTTCGGGAGGGTCTGATCGCGCGCGGCGACCGGGCGTGCCGTGACGCGTCGGATCGAGTCATACAGTCCGCTCGGAGCCCCGGGGAATAAGCCTGTTGAATGAACGTTCAATCAGGAGTGGTATATAATACACCCGCCTACGGGTCCGTATGGACGACCCGTTCGCGGAGCCGTCGGACACCCGGCAGGCGATCCTCGGCGCGGCGTTCCGCGCGCTCTGCGAGCACGGGTACGCGAACGTCACGATCAAGCGGATCGGCGACGAGTTCGACAAGAGCCAGTCGCTCGTGTATCACCACTACGACGGGAAAGACGACCTGCTGCTCGACCTGCTTGAGTTCCTGCTCGACCAGTTCGAGGCGTCCATCGCGGACGGGAGCGCCACGGACCCGCCGGAAGCGAAGGAGGCGTCGGAGGGGGACGGACCGTCGTGGCGCGGCGAGGCGGCCGCGGGCGGGCCGACCGAGATGCCCCCCGAAGCGGCCTTCGACCGCTCGGCGCGCGAACAGCTCGACGGGTACCTCGCGGCCGCGGTCGATCCGGACTCGCTCGACGAGGCGTACGCGCCGGACGCGCGGTTCGTCACGGTGATGACGGAGCTCCGGTCGCAGGCCGCCAACGACGAGGCGTACCGCGAACACTTCGACCGCAGCGACCGCGTCTTCGGCGCGTACCTCGAACGGATCGTCCGCGAGGCGGCGGCCGAGGCGTCTCGCGAGGACGCCGCGCCGTCTCCGGGAGGTCCCGAGGCCGCGGACGCCGACCGGTCCGTCGCCGCGTCGGACGTCGCGTCGACGCTCCAGACGTTCGCCACCGGCGGGATGTTCCGGTGGGCGACGACGAACGACCGGGCGTGGGTCGCGGAGTCGCGGGCCGGGATCGACCGCTACCTGGAGGCGGTGCTGCCGCTCGTGGAGACGGACGAGCGGTCCTGAAACGGGGGCCGCCGCGCGCGTGCCGCGCGGTTCGCGGTGCGCGCCGTCAGCGGTCGGTGACGCCGTCGGCGTCCATCCGCGAGACCTCCTCTTCGAGCCACTCGCGGAGCCACTTCACGCGCTTGATGCGCTGGTGGGCGATGCTTTCAGCGGTGTCGGAGACGACGCGGTCCGTGTGGTCGTACGCGCGCTGAAGCACGCGGTCGACCATCTTCGCGGAGTCCATGTGGGTCCGCGACTCGTAGCCCATCCGCAACAGCATGAGGACCGCGCCGTTCGCGCCGACCTTGTCGAGCACGTCGGCCTCGATCAGGCATCGGCTCTCCAAGGGCACGGCCGACAGGTCGCCGGTGTACGAGTGGTCGACGACCGCCCCGCACACCTCCTCGATGAACGACTCGGGGTAGTTGCCGCGGCTCTGGAGGTACTCGCGGGTGACGCGCGCGCCGGCCTCCGCGTGAACGTCCTGTTCGGCCTCGAGCTTGGCGACGTCGTGGAAGACGGCGGCGACACGGACCACGTCGACGTCCGCGCCCTCGGCCTCGGCGATCTCGGTCGCGAGGTCGACGACGTTGAGGATGTGGTTGAACCGGTACGACGACGAGTGCCACGGGTACCAGCGCATGCGGCCGCCGTCGTCCTCGCTCTCGACGCTGGCCGCGAGGTAGTCGCGGACGAACCCCTTCATCTCCTCGAAATCCTCGTCGCTCACCTCCGTTTCCTTAATTTCGACGCCCACCGGGACCACCTCGGGCGAAAAGATCGTGATTCATTACCGTCACGGAGGAGCGTTTCGGTCTTAGGCGTTACGACGGAGCCTTCGGCCGGAGACGGCCTCGACGACGAAGCGCGCGGATGGCCTCCGGGGACGGGCTCTCGGCTGTGCCGCGGCGCGGGACCGCAGAGGGCGCGACGATGCGGGACCGCAGGAGCCGGCGCGACGCGGGACGCTTAACAGGGGCGCGGCCGCATCGGCTGGTATGTTGAGCCCCTTCGGGAGCGATGACCGCGCTCGGTTCCAGCGGGCGGCGGCGGTCAACGTCGTCGGCAACGCGGTGAAGATCGCGGTCGTCGGGGGAACGGGGATCGCGTTCGGCAGCATCGCGCTCTTGGCCGACGCGGCCCACTCGGTGGCGGACCTCGTCGCCAGCGCGGTGGTGTTCGTCTGGGGGGGCTCGCGGTACGAGAGCGCGGACGAGACCCACCCGCACGGCCACCAGCGGATCGAACCGCTGACGGCGCTGTTCGTCGGCGCGACGATCGCGGTCCTCGGACTGCTCCTGTTGCGCGAGTCGGTGCTCGGGTTCGTCGGTCCGGTGGAGGTGCGGCCGAGCCCCCTCCTCGTCGGAGCGCTGCTGTTCGCGACGGCCGACATGTACCTGCTGTACCGGTACACGGAACTGGTGAACGCCGAGCTCGGGTCGACCGCGCTCGAGGCCCTCGCGGTGGACTGTCTCAACGACATCTACACCACGCTCGCCGCCTTGGTCGGCGTGTTCGGCGTGCTGCTGAACGTCCCGATCCTCGATCCGGTCGCCGGGGCGCTCGTCAGCGTCCTCGTCGTGTATCAGGGGATCGAGATCGGCCGCGAGAACGTCACGTACCTCGTCGGGGGAGCGCCCCCGCCGGGCGACCGCGACCGGATCGTCGCCGCCCTCCGCGACCACGCCGCCGTCGAGGGGGTCCACGACCTCACCGTGTTCTACGACGGGACCGACCTGGAGGTCGAGGTCCACGTCGAGGTCGACGGGACGATGACCCTCCGGGAGGCCCACGACGTGGAGACGGAACTCGTCACGAGCCTCCGCGCGCTGGAGGATGTCGGCGACGTGCACGTCCACCTCGACCCCTCCGGGCTCGGCGAGTGGAAGGACGCACCGGAGGCGGTCGACGCGCCGCCGGAGTAAACGCGGCCACCGCGACCGAGCGACCGCACGGGCCGGCCCGGAACCGCCGGCGGCGTGCGGGTTATGCCGACGCAAGCCCTACGATCGGACATGCTCGGCCGCCGCTGGTTGGAGATGACGTGGCGGGACGGACTGTTCGCGCACTGGCCCGTCGACCCGGAGGTCGTCGCTGCGGCGCTCCCCGACGGTCTCTCGGTCGCGACCCACGACGGCGACGCGTACCTCGGGGTCGTCCCGTTCGTGATGGACGACATCCGCCCCCGAGGCGTGCCGATGGGGCTGTCGTTCCCCGAACTCAACCTCCGGACGTACGTCGAGGGACCGAACGGTCCGGGCGTCTACTTCCACAGCCTCGACGCCGACGACCGGCTCGGCGTGGCGGTCGCCCGAGGGCTGTTCCGGCTCCCGTACTACCGGGCCGAGACCGACGTTCGACGCGGGGGCGGGAGCCTCGGTGACGCCGGCGACGGAACCCCCAGCGACGCCGGCGACGCGGACCCGGCGAACGGCCGCTCCGTCCGGTTCGCGAGCCGTCGCGTCCACCGCGGCGTCCCGCACGCCCGGTTCGACGCGACCTACGCGCCGGTCGGCGAGGCGTTCACGCCGGAGGCGGGGTCGCTGCCGGCGTTCCTGCTGGAGAACTACCGCTTCTACACCGCGGGGTCTGGCGGGCGGCTGTACGTCGGCGAGATAGAGCACGAGCCGTGGACGCTGCGGCCGGCGGAGGCGGAGATACGGTCGAACACCCTGTTCGCCGCGAACGGGTTCGACCGCCCCGACGGCGATCCGATACTCCACTACTCGGAGCCGATCGCGGTCACGGCCGACCGGATCAGGCGGGCCTGACGCCGGGCGGGCCGGACGTGGCGGCGGCGAACGGCCGGGGTACGGCGACTGCCAGCGAACGACCGGGTTACGGGAACAGCCCGCGGTACTCGTGGGCCTTCGCCGTGCGCTCCAAGGCGAGCGTGTACGCGGCGGTCCGCAGGTCGGGCAGTTCCTTGGTGTCGTACTGCTCGATCGTCTTGTCGAACGCGTCGCCGATGCGGCGCTCCAACTCGGCGTTGACCGTCTCCAGCGGCCACGAGAACTCCTGTGCGTTCTGGACCCACTCCAAGTAGGAGACGATGACGCCGCCGGCGTTCGCGAGGATGTCGGGCACGACCTGGATGTCGCGCTCCGTGAGCACCTCGTCGGCGGCGACGGTCGTCGGACCGTTCGCGGCCTCGACGATCGCAGACGCCCGCAGGTCGTCGACGTTGTCGGCGGTGATCACGCCCTCGACGGCGGCCGGGATGAGCACGTCGACGTCGAGGGTGAGAAGCTCCGCGTTGGTGATCTGGTCCGGATTATCCCAGGTGGAGCCGTCCGCGTTCCCGCGGTACTCGCCCGCGACGTACTCGGAGATTAGGCCGCCGGCGTCGACGTGCGCGCCGAGCGCCGCCACGTCGAGCCCGTCGGGGTCGTAGGCGGCCCCCGACACGTCCGAGGTCGCGACCACGTTGGCACCCGCCTCGTCGAGGAGCCGGGCGGCGTTGGACCCGACGTTGCCGAACCCTTGGAGGGCGATCGTGGCGTCCGAGAGGTCGCGGTCGAGGTACTCGAAGAGCCGCTCGGTCACGAGCGAGACGCCGCGGCCGGTCGCCTCGACGCGGCCGGGCGTCCCGCCGATCTCGAGCGGTTTCCCGGTGACGGCCTGCGGGACGGAGTGCCCCTCGTACATCGAGTAGGTGTCCATCATCCACGCCATCGTCTGCGGGTTCGTGTTCATGTCCGGCGCGGGCACGTCGACCTCGGGGCCGATCATCCGGCGGATTCCCTCGGTGTACCGCCGGGTCAGGCTCTCCAAGTCGTTCTGCGTCAGCTCCTTCGGCTCGCAGATCACGCCGCCCTTCGCGCCGCCGTACGGGAGGTCGACCAGCGCGGTCTTCCACGTCATCCACCCGGCGAGCGCCTCGACCTCGCGCTGGGTCACCGACGGGTGGAACCGCACGCCGCCCTTGAACGGCCCGCGCGCGCTGTCGAACTGACAGCGGTACCCCTCGAACACCTCGACCTCGCCCGAGTCCAGTTCGACGGGGAGCGTGACCTTGAGGGTCCGTTCCGGGTGTTTGAGCCGCTCGAAGATCCCGTGGTCCACGTCTGCGTACTCCTCGGCACGGTCCATCTGCGCGAGCATGTTCTCGAACGGGTCGTCGGTCATGGCCGGCACGACTCGACCCCGGGTCATATCGGTTTCGGCAAGTATCGCCTTCGAGAGAGAGTGTCTATCATGATTGTCGCGTCCGAGTCCCGTCAGTCGCTTCCGGCCGGACTTATACGTCGGGCGCGTCAACCGCCGGCCATGACACGCGGACACGCGACGGGGGACCGTCGATGACGGCACAGACGCTCCACCCCCGAGTCCAGATCGTGTGGGTCCTCCGTGCGGTGCTCCTGTCGGCGCTCGTCACCGCCCCGTTCGCCGGCGGCGCGTACCTCGGGTACCTCCCGGAGTGGGCACCGGTGGGGGTCGGAGCCGCGATGCTGACGCTCACCGTCGCGCACGCGCTGCTCCGGTACCGTCGCTGGAGCTACGAGATCCGCGAGGACGCGATCTACCTCGACCGCGGCGTGATCACGCAGGTGCGGACCACGGTGCCGCTGGTGCGGATCCAGCACGTCGACTCCCGGCGCGGCCCGATCGAGCGGACCGCCGGGCTCGCCTCGTGCGTGGTGTACACCGCCGGATCGCGGGGCGCTGACGTGCGGATCCCCGGACTCACGCCGGACGGCGCGAGCGACCTCCGCGAGGAACTGAAACGGCTGGCCATCCGCGCCGACGGGGAGGACGCGGTGTGAAGCTAGCGCCGCAGTCGGTCCCGTACCGCGCGCTCCAGAAGGCGGCCGGGACCGCCCTCGCCCTGTTCGTGATCGTCAACAGCGGCGGGTTCGGAATCCCGCTGGCGGTCGCCGGCGGCGCGGCGATCCTCCTCGCGATGCTCGCCTACGAGGTCGCGTACTACCGCCGGTTCGAGTACGTCCTCACGGAAGACACGCTCGACATCTCCTCCGGCGTCATCTCTCGGCGCGAGCGCGAGATCCCGTACCGCCGGATCCAGAACGTCGACGTGAGCCGGTCCGTGATCCAGCGCGCGATCGGTGTCGCCGCGGTCGATCTGGAGACCGCCGGCGGCTCCAGCACAGAGGGGTCGATCCGGTTCGTCACGCCCGAGGAGGCGACCCGCCTCCGGCGCGAGGTCCAGCGCCGGAAGTCCGACGCGGGCCGGGCGGGCGGTGCCGGCGACGGGACCGACGCCGTCGACGACGCGGTCGAGGGCGGGCGCGACGACGCGTTCGCGCCGGACGAGGAGGTCCTGTTCGCCATCTCGCCCGGAGAACTCGCCCTCGTCGGGGCGCTGTCGTTCGACGGACGCCTCATCGGGCTGTTGGCGTTCCTCAGCTCCGGGTCGTTCCCGGTGCTGTCGGGCTTCCTGCCGGAGACATCCGCCGCCGCGCTCACCGCGACGGCGTTCGTCGGCGTGGCGGCGCTGTTCCTCGCGTCGTGGCTCATCGGCGCGGGCGTCGCCTTCTCGAACTACTATGGATTCCGGCTCTCGCGCGCCGGCGACGAACTGCGCTACGAGCGCGGGCTGTTCCGGCGGTACAGCGGGTCGATCCCGACCGAGAAGGTCCAGACGCTGCGTATCACGGACAACCCCGCGAAGCGGGCGCTGGGCTACGCGAGTCTCTCGATCGAGACCGCGGGGTACGCGCCCGGACAGGGGTCCGAGTCCGGCAACCAGTCCGCCGTGCCGATCGCGACGACCGACCGCGTCTACCGGCTCGCACACGAGATCGAGTCGTTCGGCACGCCCGAGTTCAACCGGCCGCCGAAGCGGATCCGCTGGCGGTACGTCGTCCGGTACGCGATGACTGTCGGGGTGCTCACGGGGGTCGCGTACGGCGCGAACTGGTACGTCGCGGCGTCGCTCCCGTGGTACGGGGTCGCCGCGCTCTTCCTCGCCGTGCCGCCCGCGGCGCACCTCAAGTGGAAGCACCGCGGCTACTGGCTCGGGGAGGACCACCTGCTCACCCGCAACGGGTTCTGGAGCCGGACCGTCGCGGTTGTCCCGTACTACCGGATACAGAACGTGATCGACAGCCGAACCGTGTTCCAGCGCCGGTGGGGCGTGGCGACGGTCGTCGCCGACACCGCGGGGACCGGGTCGCTGACCGGGAGCGACGCCGCCGCGGTCGACTTCGAGATCGACGAGGCCGAGGCGCTGAAGGAGACGCTCACCGAACGGCTCGCGACCGCCGTCGCGGAGCGGCGGTCGAGCGGGAGCGACCGCTTCGAGTGGGTCGCCGAGGGCGACGGCATCGCCGCGGAACCGGACGCGACGGGTACCGGGTCGGCCGCGGAACCGGACGCAACGACGGGGGAACCGGGATCCGCCGCGGAATCGAGGTCAGCGTCGACGGCCGGCGAGACCGATCGCAGCGACGCGTCGACCCGTCAGGAGACGACGGGCGACGACGCGCCCGACGACGAGGTCGACATCCCGGACGACGGCGTCGTCCGGCCGGACTTCTCGTCAAGCGAGCGCGACTACTCGGAGCCGGCGGAGCGGATCGACACGGGCGGGTACGCCGTCGACCAGAACCCCTCGGACGCCGACGTCGCTCACGGCCCCGGCAGCGCCGGGAGTGACGACGCCGAGAACGACGACGCGGAGGGGGAGAGATCGGAGGGCAGCGAGACGGAGGGCAGTGGGACAGACCGTGACGGGGCTACGGACGACGGCGGAGACGGCGACGCCCCGGGTTCGAGGGAGTGACGGCCGCCGGCGGCGTCACTCGTCGAGCAGCTGTTGGGCGATCGTGTTCCGCAGGACTTCGCTGGTTCCCTCGTAGATCTCCGAGAGCTTCGCGTCGCGGTAGAACCGCTCGGCTGGGAAGTCCTTGGTGTAGCCGTAGCCGCCGTGGATCTGGATCCCCTCGTTGGCGACCTCGCGGGCGATCTCGGAGGCGTACAGCTTCGCCTGCGCGGCCTCCTTGATGTAGTCGTCGTCGCGCATCTTCAGGTCGGCCGCCTCGTGCATCAACAGCTCCGCGGCGCGGGCTTTCGTGTCCATGTCCGCGAGCTTGTGCTGGATCGCCTGGAAGTCGGAGATCGGGCGTTCGAACTGCTCGCGCTCCTGAGCGTACGACTTCGCCTCGTCGAGGGCCGCGCGCGCGATGCCCACCGACCGCGCCGCGATCGTGATCCGGCCGCCGTTGAGCGTCTTCAGCGCGTGGACGAACCCCTCACCCTCCTCGCCGAGCAGCCGGTCCTCGGGGATCCACATGTCGTCGAACCGCAGTTCGGCGGTCGGACACCCCTTGTCGCCGAGCTTGTCCTCCGTCCCCTCGACGACGAACCCGTCGTCCTCCTCGGGGCGCACGACGAACGACGAGATGCCCTTCCGGCCCGCGTCGGGGTCGGTCTTGGCGAACAGCGTGACCGTGTCGGCGACGGAGCCGTTGGAGATCCAGAGCTTCCCGCCGTTGACGAGGTAGCCGTCGCCGTCACGCTCCGCGGTGGTCGACATGGCGGGCACGTCCGAGCCGGCCTCGGCCTCCGAGAGCGCGAACGCGCCGATGTCCTCGGCGGTGTTCAGGGCCGTGAGGTACTCCTGCTTCTGTTCCTCGTCGCCGAACTCGTAGAGCATGTTGCCGGCCAGCGAGGTGTGGGCCGCGACGACCGTCCCGAGCCCCCCGGAGCCCCGGGAGATCTCTTCGAGGCCGATCGCGTAGCTGTGGTAGTCGAGGCCCGCGCCCTCGTACTCGACCGGGAACGGCATCCCCATGAGACCGAGGTCGGCCATCTCGTCGATCAGCTCGGCCGGGAACTCGTCGTTCTCGTCGATCTCGGCCGCCCGCGGCACGACCTCTTCGTCGACGAACTCCGCGACGGTGTCGCGGATCTGACGCTGCTCTTCGGTGAGCGTGAACTCCATGTCGTGACGTTCGGCCGGGCCGACTTAGCCGTTTCCACACGATTGTACACGGGCCGCCGGTTCGTCGGCGCGAACGGCGGCGGAGTCCTCCGATTTCGCGGTTCCGTGCGACGAGCGGCGACCGGCCGCCGTTCCACGAGGCTTTTTATGCGTTGTGCCGTAAGGACTGGCAACTGAATGAGCGGACGAGAACACGGCCCCGGCGAGGCCGACCTCGCGTGGTGTCACGAGGCGGTCCAAGGGGTCTCGCGGACCTTCGCGCTGACCGTCGACGTGCTAGAGGAGCCGATGGCCTCGCAGATCTGCGTCGGCTACCTCCTCTGCCGGGTCGCCGACACCGTCGAGGACGCCGGCCACATCCCCCCGGAAGCCCAGAGCGACGTGCTGCGGACGTACCGACGAGCGATCGACCCGGACGACGAGACCGAGATCGGCGCGTTCCGCGAGGCGGTCGACGAGTGGCTGCCCGCCGAGCGCGACGACGACTGGACCGTCGTCGCGGAGGCACCGACGATCGCCGCCACGTTCGAGGAGTTGGACCCGGAGGCGCAGGAGGCCATCGTCCCGCCGGTGTTGGAGATGGTCGACGGGATGGCGATGTTCGTCGACCGCCACGCCACCGAGGGCGGCCTCCGCATCGACGACCGCGACGAGTTGGAACAGTACTGCTACTACGCGGCCGGCACCGTCGGCAACCTCATCACGAACCTGCTCACCCGCGGCGACGTCGCCGAGGAGCGCGCCGACCGGCTGCGCGAGACCGCCGAGGAGTTCGGGCTCCTCTTGCAGCTGGTGAACGTCTCGAAGGACGTGTACGACGACTACACCGAGGAGAACAACGTCTACCTCCCGGCCGAGTGGCTCGAAGCGGAGGGCGTCGAACAGGAGCGGGTCGTCCACCCGGAGAACCGGGAGTCGTCCGCCCGCGTCGTCGACCGGACCGCCGACTACGCCCGCTCGTTCCTCGACGACGCGCAGGCGTACCTGGAGACGATGCCGCTCTCGAACGGCAACACGATGGAGGCGTGGACCGTCCCGTATCTGCTCGCGGTCGGCACCCTCCGCGAACTCGGGAGCCGCCCGGAGGACGCGCTCACCGAGACCGGCGTGAAGGTGTCCAGACAGGAGGTGTTCGCGGTGATGTCGGCCGCGAGCGACGTCGGCCGCGACTCGCTGGCGGAGCTGCGGCAGACGATCGCCCGGACCCCCTTCCACCGGGCGGTCGGGTCAGCCGACTGAGCCCGGATCGGACGCGCCGATCGCCTTTTCCACTCTCTCACAGCCGCGACCGCGCACGCGACACCGCCGGGACCCGCACTCCGATCGTCTCGCCGAGCGCCTCGGCGGCGCTCAGCAGCCACTCCGCGCGCTCGACCCGAGAGTCGAGGTCCCCCGGCCCGATCCGGTAGCGCTCCACCAGCTCCTCGACGGTCGCGCCGCCGATCCACTCGTCTAAGATGCGGGCCGTCTTCACCGACTCCAGCCACCCCTCGAAGTCGTCCGGCTCGGTCATGTCCGTGGTGAGATGCGCGGAGTTCGTCCGGGCGAACCGGTAGATGTCCGCGCGCTCGGCGTTCCCGAGGTAGGTGTCTTGCATGTCCGGCGTGTCGCAGATGACTTCGAACGCGGTGAGCGTCGTCGCGTCGGAGAGGCCGGCCGCGGCGCGGAGCCCGGCGACGATCCGCTCGCCCGTCTCGGGGCGGACGTACTGCTTCGAGGTGGTCTCGCCGACGGCCGTCGCGACGAGCCGGTAGTCCTCGACGCCGCCGGTCTCCCGGGCGACCATGCCGGCCGCGACGAGGTCGTCGACCGCGACGGCGACCGCGTCGGCGAGGCCGCCGGCCCCGGTCTCCCGCGCGTAGAACGTCCCCTCGAACACGTCGAGGATCTCGGTCTCGGTCGCGGCGAACCCCGTCGCGATCGCCGCGAGGACGTGGGTCCGGAGCGCCCCGGGATCGGCCAACTGCGACTCGACGGCCTCCGGCTCCCCCTCGACGTACCGCTCTCGAACCGCGGCGCGCGTGTCGGCGTCGGCGACGAGGACGGCCTCCCCGTGCGGGTCGAGCCCCGGACGCCCCGCTCGGCCGCACATCTGGTGGACTTCGAGCGTGGGGATCCACTCCATGCCGGCCTCGCCGTACCGGCGCTGGTCGCGGACGACGACGCGGCGCGCGGGGACGTTGACGCCGGCGGCCAGCGTGGGCGTCGCGCAGATACACGCCACGTCGCGGTCGCGGAACGCCGACTCGACGACCGACCGGTGGCCCGACCGGAGCCCGGCGTGATGGAACGCGACGCCGGCGCGCAGGCAGTCGGCGAGCTGCCGGCCGGTGAGCGTCCCGTCCACGTCGGTGGCCTCGTCCGCCGCCGCGTCCGCCGCGTCCTCGATCCCGAGCGTCTCGGCGAGCCCCTCGTCCGCGAGCCGCTCCGCGAGATCGACCGCCTCGCGGCGGGAGCGGACGAACGCGAGACACTGGCCGCCGTCCGCGACCGCGTCGGCGACCAGGGCGGCGGTGACCTCGGTGGCGTCCGGCTCGTCGTCCTCCGCGTCGGTCCCGCCTCTAGTGTCGGTGTCGACCTCGGCGTCGGTATCGCCCCCTCGGTCGGCTCCGCCCCCGTCGTCCCCGTCAGGGTCCGTTTCACCCCCGGACGCGACGTCGACCGACAGGCTCGTCCCGTCGTCGAAGGCGACGTCGCCGCCGACGGCGACGCCGGTCCGCAGCTCGACGGGCCGCCAGTCGGACTCGACGAGGGCGGCGTCGAGCCAGTCCGCGATCGCGTCCGGGTTGTCGACGGTCGCCGACAGCGCCACGGTCTGGAGGTCCGGGTTCCGCCGTCGGAGCGTCGCCAGCGTCACTTCGAGGGTCGGCCCGCGCCGCTTTGCGCCCAGCAGGTGGACCTCGTCGACGACGACGCAGGCCAGCTCGTCGACCCACGAGGCCCCATTGCGGATCGCGGAGTCGACCTTCTCGCTGGTGGCGACCACGACGTCGTTGCCCGCCAGTTCCTCGCCGGTCGCGTCGAAGTCGCCCGTCGAGATGCCAACGTCGACGCCGGGTAGCGCGGCGAACGTCTCGTACTTCTCACGGGCGAGCGCGCGGAGCGGACAGACGTACAGCCCGGGACCGTCGGCGGTCAGGAGCGCGAGCTGGGCGACGAACGTCTTCCCCGAGGCGGTCGGCACCGCCGCGACCACGTCCGCGCCGCCGCAGACGCCCGCCTCGACCGCCGCGCGCTGCGGCGGGTACAGCTCGCGAACGCCGCGGTCGGCGAAGTGGTCGACGACGGACGACGAGAGCGGCAGTTCCCGGACGCGCATACGATCACGCGTTCGGTCGGATCGGTGATAAAGAGTCGGCGGCGTCCCCCTCGACCGGTCGCGGGCGTCGGCTCGATCCCCGGTTACGCGTCGGTGTCGAAGTCCTGAAAGAGCTTCTCGTAGTCTTCATCGTCGGTCGCGACCGCGTCGCGCGACTCGTCGGCCCGCTCGCGGAGCTCGGCGATCCGGTCGGTGAGCTCCTGGTACTCCTCGTTGTCCGCCAGGTCGCTCGCGCTCTTCTCGGACTCGAGCATTGCCTTCTTCGAGGTCAGCGAGAACAGCTCCTGGACCTCCGTGTCGTACTCGCCGCGCCGCAGTAGCCCCTCGACGGTGTCCCGGAGCGTGTCGCTGGTGACGGGCTTGACGAGGTAGTCGTCGAAGCCCATCTCCAGAATGTCGAAGTCCGGCTCGACGGCGGTGACCATCGCGACCCGGCAGTTGATGCCGCGGTCGCGGACGGACGTGAGGACCTCGTCGCCGGAGAGGCCGGGCATCCGGCGATCGAGGAGGATGGCGTCGACCTCGTCTTCGGCCTCGTCGAGCTGATCGAGGGCCTCGTGGCCGCCGTACGCGGTTCGAACGCGGTACTCGTCGCCGAGCCAGGCGGCGTACAGGTCGGCCAGATCGGGTTCGTCCTCGACCACGAGGACCAGCGGCGGTTGCTCACTCATGGGTGACGGGAGCGAGGGGGTGTTCGCTCACACGTTTCGTCTCTCCGCTGGCTATATTAAAATACCTCTTCGGCGCTCCGGCCGGCTCGGGTCGCTCCGGCGCTATTCGCCGGGGCTGTAGTTGGGGGCCTCGTCCGTGATCATCACGTCGTGCGGGTGGCTCTCGCTCTGTCCCGCGGACGAGACGCGGACGAACTCCGCGCGCTCGTGGAGGTCGGGAACGGTCTCAGCGCCGACGTAGCCCATCCCCGAGCGCATCCCGCCCGTGAGCTGGTGGAGCTCGGAGGCGAGGCTCCCCTTGTACGGGGTCGCGGCCTCGACGCCCTCGGGGACGAACTCCTCGTCTTCGTCCTCCTCCTTGAGGTAGCGGTCGCCGCCGCCGGACTTCATCGCGCCGACCGAGCCCATGCCGCGGTACTGCTTGTACTTCTTGCCGTTCATCGTGATGACGCGGCCGGGGGCCTCGTCGGTGCCGGCGAAGTACGAGCCGAGCATCACCGCGTCCGCGCCCGCGGCGAGCGCCTTGATCGCGTCGCCGGAGTACCGGATGCCGCCGTCGGCGATCACGGGGACGCCGTGTTCGACGGCGACGTCGGCGACCTCCGCGACGGCGGTCATCTGGGGCATCCCCGCGCCGCTGACGACGCGAGTGGTACAGATCGACCCCGGCCCGATGCCGACTTTGAGGCCGTCGGCGAAATCGACCGCGGCCTCGGCCGCCTCGCGCGTGCCGACGTTGCCGACGACGACGTCCGCGTCGACGGTCGCTTTGATAGCCTCCGCGGAGTCGAGGACGTTGAGGTTGTGAGCGTGCGCGCAGTCGATGAATATCACGTCGACGCCGGCCTCGTCGGCCGCCACGGCGCGCTCCTCCTCGAAGGGCCCGACCGCGACGCCGGCCAGCAGGCGACCGTCCTCGTCGCGGGCGGCCTCCTCGTGTTCGCGGCGCTGGAGGATTCCCTGCATCGTCACCAGCCCGACCAGCCGCTCGGCCCCGTCGACGATGGGGACGCGCTCGATCTTGTGGTCGTACATCAGTTCGAGCGCTTCCCGCGCGCCGACGTCCTCGGGCGCGGTGATGACCTCGTCGGTCATCGCCTCGCGGACCGCGTCCTCCTCGCCGACCTCCAGGTACGGGCGGATGTCCGTCCCGGAGATGATCCCGAGGACGGTGTCGTCGTCGTCGACGACGGGGGCACCGGAGACGCCCTGCTGTTCCATCAGCGCGTCGGCCTCGCGGACGGTGTCGTCGGGGGAGACGGTGACGACGTTCTCGCGTCGGATGACGAGTTCGTGCGCCCGCTTCACGCGCTCGACCTCGGCGGCCGTCTCCTCGACAGTCATGTTGCGGTGGAGGACGCCGAGACCGCCCTCGCGGGCCATCGCGATGGCGAGGTCGCTCTCGGTGACGGTGTCCATCGCCGCGGACAGCACCGGCACGGTCAGTTCGACGTTCTTCGACACCCGAGTGCTCAGGTCCGCGTCGTCGGGCTCGACGCGGCTCTCCTTGGGACGGAGGAGCACGTCGTCGAACGTCAGCGCTTCCGGAACCTCGAACTTCGCCGAGAATCGGCCAGAATCTGTCGCCATATAATCCGTCACGAACGGCCGATGAAAAGCGTTGCGAGACGGCACGGACGTGGCGGTTGGTCACGATCGAACCACTTCGATATACACGATTGTGCGGTTCGCGGGGCGGACGCGCCGGAGCGCCAGTGGGCTTCGCCGCGCCGGCGCTCGCGGTCGCCGCGCCGTCTCTCGCGGCGGCCCCGCCCCCGACCTACCGTCCGAATCCGAGCGCGGTCGGGTCCCGTCCGCGACGGTCCCGAGGCGGCGTGGGATGTTCGGTGAACTCCGGAATGAATCGAGGTATCGTCGTCGGCCAGCGGGTTTCGCCGTGGATCCTTCGTGTCGTGCGGACACGTCTCACACAACCTTTAACGCGACCGAAACACGTATATCTGGTATGGACTCCGACAGTCCCGTGAACGCGCGTATCGCCGGCAAGTCGAACGTCGACCTCGGCGTCCGCTTCACAGCCGGCAATCCGCGCAAACCCTTTACATGGGCTCGTCGGACCCTTCGCGGTGCGGACTCCGCGTGGTGGTCCCCACACCATCGCGAGTCGCACGCGTCCCACCGCCACCCCGTCGGTCAGGGCTATCGTCCCTGAATGAGCACTTCACGTCACCCCGTCGCCCTGCGACTAGAACAGCAGGTCGGGAACGCGACGAAGCTGCTCGCGACCGTGATGGTCCTGCCGCTCGTCGACGGCATCTTCCCCGCGCTCGTCGTCGCGGGGGTCCTCGGATCGGCCGCGGGCGTCGTCGAGACCGGCATCCTGATCTTCGGCGGCTCCGCGACCGCCGCGGTGATCCTCGCGGAGATGGACGGCACCCGGCGCGAGATGGTCGGGTCCGTGCTGTTGATCGGAGCGGTCATCATCCCGCTCGCCGCGGTCGAGGCCGCCCTCGCGCCGGCGCTGGCCGGACTCTTGGACCTCGACGTGTTCGGCCGCTTCGCCGGGCTCGTCATCCTGACCATCGCCGCCAAGACCGCCAGCTCCGAGATCGGCGAGTTCCTGCCGAGCCCCGGCGTGATCATCGGGCTCGGGCTCGCCGGGAGCTTTGACCCGTCAGGGTTCGCGCTGGAGACCTCGACCGAGTACGTGATCAACGGGACCGCGGCCGCCGCCGTCGGCGTTTCGTTCGCCCTGGCGATCGCGCTCCTGTCGCCGCACCTCCGCGGTCGCGTCGACATCGACCGGTTCCGGTTCGGGTCGGCGGTCGCGCTGGGCGTGCTCGCGCTGCCGATCCTGCTCGAACCCTTCGACCTCATGCAGACCGAGGTCCCGATCGCGCTCGCCGTCCTCGCGGTGACGACGCTGTTCGCGTACGACCCGAACGCGGACGGACTGGGAGACGCCGGCGACGACGACGCGCCGGACGACGACGGCACCTCCGACGCCGATAGCCCCGACGCCGACGGCGCGGACGACGGCGACGAACCGGCGGACGCCGCCGACGATCCCGCGGAGGACGTCCCGACCGATCCCCCGCTCGACGCCCCGCCGGAGGGGCCGTCACCGATCGTCGACGACGACGTCGCCGTCCTCGCGAACGGCGGGGAGGAACCCAAGAGCGACGGCGACGGGTCGGACCCGTTCACCGACGACGACTCCCGGGCCCCGTGGCTGTGACCTGAAGGTTGGCGCTCGCGAGGTCGCCGCGTCGCACGGCCCGGGCCGGCTCGCTCGGCATCCGCGCGCCGTGCGTGTCGCCGGGGTTTAGGTACTCGACGCCGAACGACGGGTATGTCGAACCGCGTCGTTCAGGGGCGGATGGTGACGCCAGAAAAGCTCGCGGAGCTGGTCGAGGGCGAGTCGGTGCTGGAGGCGGAGTCGATCGCCGACGCCGACCGCGACTGCCCGGACTGCGGCGGAGACGTCATCTCCGTCGGCTACATGCCGAGTGTGACCGAGTTCGTCACCGGCTACAAGTGCCAGGACTGCGACTGGAGCGACGACGATCGGGGGGACTGACCCGCGTAACGTCTCCCTCCGCGCCGCCTCGCTCCGCCGTCCCGTCTCCCGATCGGGCGCGATCGAAACCCCTTTATCCGCGTTTCGGTAACGATTCGATGCGAGATCACGCGGGGCTGTGGCCAAGCCAGGCATGGCGACTGACTCCAGAGGCTCGCGCCCGGGACGACACTCCAGACTGATATACCGAGCGGCCGACTGATCATCGGTCGTGTTGACGACCCTCTGGAGTTCCGAGGCGCACCGGAGATATCAGTCGATCGGGGGTTCAAATCCCTCCGGCCCCACTTTCTACCGTCGCGAGCAACGTCGCGAGCGACGGTGACGTGCCGAGGAGGGGTTTGAATCAGGGAGCGACAGCGACCGAGGTTCAAATCCCTCCCGCCCCATAGCGGTCTTCACTCTAACGTATCACGTCTTAGTAATAGGTATTCGAGGAAAAACAGGTCCACGACTGGAGGTGTTCCGGCGTGAGCCTCGGACACTCCGGTACCTTCACCGCCGGGAAGGACCGCGAGTTCTTCTGTGACTCCTGCGGCGCGCGCTGTACTCGGAGCATCAACGGCGATCTCGAATACGGTCACCTCGTCGGGTGCCCGCAGCGCCCCGACCAGTTCACGATCGGCACCGCTGACGGCTCGTACAAGTACACGCCCGAGGAGACGGACGCGGACACTGACGGGGGTGCGTCCGCGTGACCGACGACGATCCCGGCCACGCGAACACCCTCGCGGAACAGCTCCGACTCGCCGAGGAGAACGGGAACCTCCCCGACGAACTCGCCGACGAGGACGACCCCGAGGAGAGCGACGAGGAGGTGGACGATGTCGAGTGAGAGCCGCTCGGCTCCCGGCGTCGGTCACGTTGGGCCGCTCCTCTCGGCGAAGTGTACGAGCTGCGGAAAGACCTCGGAGAAGCGGACCGCCGAGATCGTCGGCGATCCGTCGGGCGGATCGTTCCGCCACGTTTGTCACAGCTGCCAGCGCGTCATCTGGTGGAACGTCCTTGAGGTCCTCAGTGACGGAGGTCGATCCGCGTGAGCGTCGACGCGTCCTCGACGCCCGACGCGTCGATGGGCTCGCTCCCCGATCCCCGTATTCAGGACCGACACGGTCCCGAGCCGGTCGCTCACAGCGCGGCGGTTCAATACGTGTTCAACGACGCCGACCGAGAACTCTCGGTCTACTCCGTCGTCCACCAGCTGTGGTACGACGTCGTCGCCGACCGCGACCAGGAGCCGGGGACCGTCGGCGAGCTCGACGAGCGCGATCACTCGTGGCTCGACGCTCCGACGCCCGGCCGCGAGTGGGTCGTGAAGCTCATCCCGTCGCGGTGGAAGGCCGGAACCGGGACCGGCGACGACTACTCCGCGTACTACAAGTACGACCTCACGCTCCGCGAGCGCGACGAGGACGGCGACCTGTACAAGACCGGTCGCGCGTGCTCGCTCCGAGTCCTCCCGCAGTTCGCGGATCTCAACTACAAGGACGAGAGCGATCTCACGTACCGGTACGGAGAGGGCTCGCTGGTCCGCTGTTCCACGACGTGGGCCGACGAGTCCGAGAAGGTCGGGGGGGATGTTCGATCTCGTTGAAGCCGCCCGCAACGTCGATCGCGGCGCTACGGCTCGGCGCGCGGATGGCGAGCCGCGAGGGACTATCGGCGATCCCGGCGCGGCTCGTTGAGGACGCGGTCGCCGACGCCAAGCACGAGGTTCGACAGAAGACGATCTCGAAGTTGAACACCCACCAGCACGCGCTGTACGAGGTCCTCGCCGAGGAGGACGGTCTCATCCAGAAAGAGCTGTACGCGCGGTACGAGGAGGCGCACGATGACCCGGTGACGCTACGGTATCTCCGAGAGAACTACCTCCCGAAACTGGAACACTACACCCTCGTCGACATCGAGCGACATCGCGGGACGAAGCGGTACCACCTCGTCGATGTCGACCATCCGGAACAGCATGCCGAACACGTCTAACTCCGGCACGTCTGGCGATTTGTGCTCGTTCGGAGGCGATCGGAACCCTGCGGGTCACACTAAACCACGACCGACAACCAGCGCTCGGTATGGCTTCGAAGCAGCCTGCCCACGGCAGTAGCGCACAGTCAAAAGAGATCCACGTCGACCTCGTCGCGGAGGGGATCAGCGGATACCGCGGCCCACATCACGCGCTCGCGGTCGTCAGCGTCGACGCGAACTCGGCGCTCCGTATCGAGATCTCGGCCGCGAACGAGCTCGACTGGCAGCTCGACGCGCGGATCGTCGACGGCTCGGTCGAGATCGGCCGGATCTTCTGCGAGGGTGATAGCGTCCACGACGACGACGTGCCGAACTGGGTCGAACGCGTCGCCGGCGTCGTCGGCGAGCGGCTCGACGGAGGTCCGTGATGGCGGACGCCGTCTTCCCTTATCCCGGCGGGAAGAGTCGCTTCGCGTGGTGGATCCTCGACCACGTCCCCGAGCACACCTGCCTCGTGGAAGTGTTCGGCGGCGCGGCCGGCGTCCTCGCGAACAAGGACCCGGACGCGAGCACGGTCGAGGTGTACAACGACCGCGACGGCGACCTCGTCCAGTTCTTCGAGGTCCTCCGCGATCGGTGCGACGAGCTGGTCGAGTGGCTCGACCGGACGCCGTACTCGCGGGAGCTCCACGACGAGTGCGCACACAAGTTCTTCAACGGCTACCGGCCCGCCGACCCGATCGAGCGCGCCGGCCAGTTCTTCTACCTCCGGTACACCCAGTGGGGCGGGAAGTACGACGGCCCGGCCGGGTTCGGGACGTCGAAGGTCAGCGGTCGGGCGCTGTCGTACGCGAACAAGGTCGACCGACTCGACGAGTTTGCCGACCGGTTCGGTGACGTCGTCGTCGAGAACCTCGACTGGGCCGACGTCTTCGAGAAGTACGACAGCGAGGACACCGTGTTCTACTGCGACCCGCCGTACGTCGGCTACGAGGACTACTACCTCGTGAACACGATCGACCACGGGGCGCTCGTCGACGGGCTGGCAGAACTGGAGGGCGACTGGATCTGCTCGTATGAGGATCTGCCGGAGGGGTTCGAAGATGTGTACGCGGTCGATCGCGACGAGAAACGGTTCATCAACAGCGGGAAGCGTGGAGAAGCGAAGGACGCGAAAGAACGGTTGGTGATGAACTTCGAGGCAAAGGGTTGTAACTAACCCGATGTGCTGAGGGGCTTATTGGCCGTCTCAGTCCATTTTATTATTGATCATCAAACTCGGCAGCTGCGTCCTCTAGGAATGAGGCCATTACACTCGACCATTCTCTTCGCTGCGAATCGTAGAATCGTCTGATATCGTTATTTGTATAAAACATATCCTCTGTCTTCGCTAGTGTGAATACTATTAAGTCAAGATAAACCTGTAACTCTGGATTCTCAATCTCCGCTTCTTGATACACCTGCCGGTAGAATGGATGCTCGTTGTTTAACGTTACATCCATTTGAGATCCTTTGTTCTTCATATCATAGAAATTACCACTTCCTAATGTTTCCACTTTTTTGTTAATATACTGGTCCCGTTGGAATTGGTCACGTATTGACTCAATCCGCTCTTGTTTTTCATCCTCTTTCAGGTCTGATTCTTGTATCTCCTCGATTTTGCGTTGCTTTTCGGATTCCTGTTTTTCAATGTCCTCTTCTGTGGGAGAATAAGCGCTGGGACGTAGTCGGTCTAGCGCTTTGTTTGCGATCTTTTCTGAGGTAGACTCACGCCCAACGTCATCCTTATTCAACTCTGATCTCACGTCCTTACGTTCATCTTGTATTTCATTCCCCAAACTCGTTAGAACGCTTTCTAACCTTTCATCGAGCTTGTCACGGAGATTTGGATCCAGAGAAAATCGGCTCTTATTTGTTTGGACACCGAACTTTTCGTCTAATTCGGAGGGGAACCTGATTTCGGCTCTGAAATAGTTATACCGATTAGTCTTACGCTCTTGTGGCGGAGATTGTTGGTGAGTCATAGCGCAGTTTCGAGGATGGTTTTGAGTGCTTCTTTCCCCGGTTTTCGGAACACTNCGCTCTTGTGGCGGAGATTGTTGGTGAGTCATAGCGCAGTTTCGAGGATGGTTTTGAGTGCTTCTTTCCCCGGTTTTCGGAACACTTCACGACGGAGCTGAAACGCTCGGAGATATGGTGTGAGTCTATCTTTAGAAACGCCTCGATGCGGCGAGAGCCACCGTCGCGCCAGCGACGCGTGGCTCTCGCAGGTGTTCACGTGAACATCTCCATCAACGTACTCACCGTCACCGTGGACGACGTATTCACGAGTGAATGCGTCGTCCTCCTCAAGCGGTTCATACGCCCGAAAGCCGTCAGTATAGACGGTCAACGACTCCTGCTGGCGGTTGGCCAGCAGGAGTCGAATCCGTGATTCGGTCGCGGTTTTCGCCGGGACCACGTATCGCTCACCACTGTCACGATCTGCGAGAACAAACACAGGGGGCTTGTCCTCAGCGTATGTACCACGTCCGCGTGTGGACAGGCCACGCGAGCGCGACGGGCCGTCGCGCTCGCGGCCCTTGAGACCCGCTTTCACGTAGAATTCGTCGATCTCAATCGGGCCTTTGAGATGGAGTCGAGGTGCGTCCAGCGCTCGCAGGAAGCGCTGGACGCGCCGGTAGATCGTCTTGTACGAAACGTCAATCTCTACGTCTAGCTGCCTGAGACTTGTGTTGAAGCGGATGTACGTGTAGACCGCGAGAAACCATTTTCTAAGTGCTACCGCAGAATGTTCGAAGATCGTGCCGGTTTGATCGTTGAACGTGCGGTCGCAATCCTTACAGAGGTACCGCTGAAACACCCGATAGCTGCCGTACCGAATCACAGATTCGCCACGGCAGCGCGGGCAATAGACGCCGTCGCGCCAGCGAACCTGTTCGAGCAGGTTCGCGGCGCGACGCTCCGAGACGAACGTCTTGATAGGGAACATCGTTCGTCGGGTGACGCGGTTGCGTCACCCTTGCCTGCTGTGACTTCTAGCTCCAGCTGAGAACTGACCAACAATCCTCTACCCAAGAGCGNGTCGGGTGACGCGGTTGCGTCACCCTTGCCTGCTGTGACTTCTAGCTCCAGCTGAGAACTGACCAACAATCCTCTACCCAAGAGCGTAGAACATTAATAATAGTCAATGGGCCGGTCGCGGTTGGTTACTTATGTTTGGTTTCCTACACTAATTAGTTTTCAAGTGGCGGAGCGACCAATATCTATGGACTAAAATACGAACCCTGACATGGGGATGCCGAGCCTTGAATTGAGAGAAGTGCTGTGCCTACCACACTTCTATTCAAGTGTTGAACTCTCCCGATAATACGAGATAGTATCCTAAAAGTACACTTTTCTAATTAGTCACCTCCACCTATCCGTTATTCCTCGAAATCTTCTATATCATCAGCGTCGACCTCGCCCGCGAGATAGGCTCGACCACGGTCGGTGATCTCAGTGTAGCCCTGTGGATCGTCGTACCGGCTTACAAGTCCGGCCCTTTCGAGCTTCGGGAGCCGGCGGTCGATCGTTGGCCGAGACACGTTCTGGATGTTGAACGCGATCGCTCGGGGAGGAATAGCGATCCCACACTCCGAGAGAAGTTCTAAGATCGCGTCGTCGGACTTAGTCATCCAGCTCACCACCGGTCTCATCGACCGGCGATACCGCAAGCCGGCTATTAGTTATAGGGTAATTCCTAGGACATGAGTGAGAACTAACCATGTAGTGATAGAGTACTCCATCAAAATTAATACCCCCGAACCCACACATGTCGGTCACGGACCCACTCGGTCGTCGTTGACGACGGCGGCGCTCCGAATCTGAGAAAGGATGCGGACCGCGCTGGTGATGACAGCCGATCCGCGTGGGGCTCCGTGGGCACTCACGAAACCCATGTACGCCGACACCACGCGGGGGCTTGAAACTCCTGTCCGAGACGCGGCATCGACTTTGACTGATGAGTACCTGGCAGCGCTCGCGACGCTGGTCCGCGCCGACCGCGCGAGCCACGACGTCGCCCAGACGACGCTCCGCGAGTTCCGCGGCGAAGTCGATCTGTACCCCGACCGATGAGCCACGGGCTGACCGCCCCATCCCGAACACCATCCGGAACGAGCGAAACCCGGACACGGGAGCGGGGACGCGACTCACCGGAACCGTTCGGAACCGGCCGGGGCAGGCTAAACCGGGCGTCGGAGCGAGTCCGACGTATGCCGAGACACGACGGCGCGACCAGTACCGCGCGACGACCGACCGACGCGACTGACGACACCACCATGAGCGACGCATCCACGCAGCCGACGGACGAGACGCACGAAAACGCGACCACCTGGTACGATCTGCTCGGGTTCCAGCGCGACCTCCTCCTGGTCGCCGCCGAGGTCGAAGGCGACGAGCTCCCGAAGGGACTCGCGCTGAAGTCCCGCCTCGAAGGCCGCTACTCCGGCGAGGTCAACCACGGCCGCCTGTACACCAACCTGAGCGACCTCGAAGACGAGGGCCTGATCGAGTCGGAGGAGTTCGACGGGCGCACCAACGCCTACCGGGTCACCGACCGCGCTCGGGAACTGCTCGCCGGGCGTCGCGACGAACTGGTCGCCGTTCTGGAGGTGGACGAATGACGATCGACGATCTCCATGACGCGGTCAAAGCGATCCCCGACGGCGACCCGGAGAGCATCACCCAGTACGACGACGGAACCGGCCACTTCGTGATCGAGAACGGCGCGGACGACCATGACGTCGATCACGTCGACGAGATGCTCGCCGAGGCCGGTTACGAGCGAGACGGTCACCTGCCCGTTCCGGGCATGGTCCAGCAGAACTTCCGGCCGGTGGAGGACGATGAGTAACCTCGACTGGCCGACCGGCTGGGAGCGGACGCCGCCCGCCGATCGGGCGAAGAACCGGAGCTTCGAAGCGACGCTCGGCGCGACGACGAAGGCCCTCGCGACCGAGCTGGACCGGATGAACGTCGACGGCTGGCGGGCGTCCATCGCGAACGCGCACACGAAGTCGAACGGCCTCCCGCTCGCGAACGCCAACCCGAACGATCCGGGCTTCGTCCTCCGCTGGCGCGAGGACGATCAGGAGTACGCGGTCGCCTGTGACGCCTCCCCCCGACTCCGGGACAACGTCCGGACGGCCTACAAGTGGATCCACGAGACCCGGATGCGGGGGAACCGCCCCGTTCAGACCGGGGACTCCGAGTTCGCCGCGGCCCGCCTCCCGCCGGGAGACGGCGACGAGGACGCGGTCGTCGCCGGATCTGCCACGAGCAAACCGGCCCACGAGGTCCTCGGCGTCGACGTGTACGCGTCCGAGGCCGAGGTGATCGAGGCCTACCACGAACGCGTCAAGGAGGCGCACCCGGACCACGGCGGGTCGGAGGAAGAGTTGTACCGAGTCCGCGACGCGAAAGAGGAGATGCTCGGAGGTGACCGATGACCCCGACCGTCGAGGTCGAAGTCCGTCGGAACCGTCACGGCTCGGTGTTGGCGTACGCTGACCGCGATCGCGCGGCGCGCCTGTTATATGACCACCGGGCCGTCCTCCAGTCGCTCTACGACCTCGTCGATCGTCGGCACGGTGCCGATGGCGATATCGTGGCCCGGCTCACTGTTCGCGAGGACACCCGCGTCGTCAACGAACTCGACCTCCGGGATCGGTTCCGACGCCACCTCGACGGCGACCGCGCGATCTCGCTCGGCGAGGATCTCCGGTACCACGCCGGCGAACGCGAGCTTGTCACCGACGGCGGCGCTGATCGAGACGGTGGCGGTGAAGACGAGAGCGGAGCGGCTTGTCACGCCGATGAGGGGGAGGAGGGCATGGAGTCGCCTCTGACACGGTGTACTGTGTACACCATATCGGATCAAGGGACAGATCCGGAAAAATATTCCGGGAATTTGGCTGTGATCTCGGCTGTAACCGTCGCAGCACTGACGGCGCTCTCGCCCCCGTCACCGACGTCCCGGAGTTCCGGAACGCGTCCCGCTTCCGGTTGGCTCGGGACCGGCGACGTCGACCGAACTGTAAGTTCACCCGGCGGGACCACGGCTCGAAGCGTCTCTCGGCGTTCGGTTCGCATTCGAGTCAGATGTCGTGGGGATCCGACGGGGACAGCGCGGGTTATTCGGGATCGATCACCGATATCTCGTGCGGCGGATACACTTCCGTACTCCCGTGTCTGGTTATCTCGACCCATCCCGAATCCAGTATCGCTACGCGTTCTGCCCTGTATGTGCCACCGTTCCTAGGGGTCACGGCGGCGTCCGTGTACTCGACCATGGGCCGTCTGTCGTTCTGCGGGAGGACGGGGTAATACCCTTCGTGTGAGAAGGGACGCGGCCCGAAATCAGCGCCGCGACACGATCCGACCGGCGAGAAGGCCGACGAGCGCGACCATCCCGGCGATCGCGAGGTACAGCGCCAGCCCCACCGTCTCGCCGTTCGCGCCGTTCACGGCCGCGAAGTACAGGAACACGACGGCGACGGCGGCGTGAAGCGCGAACACGCCGGACGGGACGTTCGCTCCGAGGTCGAAACCGATCTCCATACCTCCGATTCGGCCACCGACGGAAAAAGTCGTCCGGTCGGGTGCCGGGAGTCCGGAGGTACGGTCGCCACACTAAAGCGGACCCGGCGCGACCGACATCCCGATGACCGACGCCCCCTCCCGGCGCGAGTGGCTCGCCGCGGTCGGCGCGGCCGCGACGGCCGCCGCGGCCGGGTGTTCCTCGCTTGACGGGCCGACCGACGACGACACCGACGGGAGCCCCGACCGCGGCGGAGCCACGGAGCAGACGATCCCCGCGGGCGTCGCGCAGTTCCGCGGGTCGCTGGAGCGGTGGGGGTACTACCCGGACGAGACGGTCCCCGACGCGGTCGAGACGGCTTGGAGAATTCCCGAGGTCAACACCGGCGAACACAGCGCGGCGAAGGCCAGCGCGACGCCGCTCCCCGACGGCGGCGTCGTCCTCCCGGGCGACACCGGCGAACTCCTCGCGATCACGGCCGACGGCGACGTGCGCTGGCGCGGCGAGACCGACACGGAGGGCAGGGGGATCCACGGCACGCCGGCGGTCGCGGACGGGCGCGCGTACGTCGGCGCGTACGACGGTGTCCTCTACGCGTTCGCGCTCGATTCGGGGGATCTAGACTGGTCCACGAAGCTCGGCGGCTCCATCGGGTCCAGCCCGCTGTACCACGACGGCGAACTGTACGTCTCGGTCGAGTTCCCGACGCCCGAGGGGCGGATGTTCGCGGTCGACGCGGAGACGGGCGACGTGACCTGGGCGGAGCCGGACCACCGCCCCACCGATCACCCGCACTCCTCGCCCGCCGTGTCGCTCGCCGCCGGGCGGATGGTGTGCGGGTCGAACGACGGCTACTGCTACTGCTGGAGCTTCCCGGACTTGGAGTTCCAGTGGCGGTTCGCGACGGACCCGCCCGACACGAACGACGGCGAGATCAAGGGGCCGATCGCGACGTACGACGGGGCCGCGTTCTTCGGGTCGTGGGACTCCTACGTCTACCGGGTCGACCTGATCACCGGGGAGGCGGACTGGCGCTTCGAGACGGGCGACCTGTCGATGACGGGGCCCGCGATCGACCCCGAGCGCGACGTGGTGTACATGGGGAGCCACGACGACCACCTGTACGCGCTCGACGCGTCGACCGGTGACGCCGAGTGGCGCTTCCGGACCGGCCGGCCGCTGACTGGCTGTGCGACCGTCGTCGGCGACCGCGTGCTGACGGGGTCGAAGGACGGGGCCCTCTACGCGCTCGATGCCGACTCGGGCGACGA
Source organism: Halorubrum tebenquichense DSM 14210 (assembly GCF_000337415.1). Lineage (GTDB taxonomy): Archaea > Halobacteriota > Halobacteria > Halobacteriales > Haloferacaceae > Halorubrum > Halorubrum tebenquichense. Next base: position 231,266 of record NZ_AOJD01000027.1, read on the forward strand.
GGTGTGGCGCGTCGAACACGAGGGATGGATAACGAGTGCGCCTCGCGTCGTCGACGGCGAGGTCTACTACGCCGAGCGCGCCCCGGACCCGGCGGACGGCGAGACCGACGGCGGCGGCTACAAGCTCGTCGCGGCGGAGTAGAAGAGAACTCTCTCGGCTGTTACAGCACGTCGCCGATCCGGACCGGCTCGCCGTCCAGTTCCGGGTCCTCGGCGACGATGGTCAGGACCTCGTGGTCGGTGACGTCGCGGTAGGACTTGCCGGTCGCCTCCTCGATCAGCGTCTTCTCCAGTTCGAACTCGGTCCCCTCGTAGACGACGTCGACGCCGCGGTCGGTGAACGTCAGATCCGTGCTCATGCGTCGAGATACGCGGCGTGTCTGTAAAAGGAGCGCGACACGGATCCGTCGGCCGCTGTCCGTCGACTGCTGCCCGTCGCCGGCCGACCGCCGCGGTTACTCGTCGTCGTCGTCGCGCATCTCCGAGAGGCGGCCGACGAGGTCGTCCGTGTCGGCGTCCCCCTCGATCGAGACGTCGCCGTCGTGGTCGTTCTCGTGGACGTTCACCGCCTCGTCCTCGTCGGTGTCGACGTCCTGATTCTTCTGTTCGCTCTCGTCGTACGATCCGAATCCCATGGAGTCGCTTCCGCCGGCGCACTGAAAAGCGCGGCGGCATCCGGAGCGTTCGGGAGGCAATCGCACGCGTCCGACGCCCGTCGGACGCCCCGCACCGTTTATATCCGCGGGACGACTGCTCCCGGTGTGTCGCTGCGAGGAGACGGTCCGGTCGAAGAGCTCGCTGTCCCCTCGGGGACGACCGTCGAGGAACACGACGTCGTCGTCGACGGCGACGTGCTCGTGGGCGGGCAGTCGACGGTCGAGCTCGGCGTTCGCGGCCGCAACGTCGCGATCGGCGAGCGCGTGAGCGTCGGCGACGACATCGAGGCCGAGGGGGACTGCCGGCTCGACACCTGGTGTTCCGTCGACGGGAACGTGCTGGTCGGCGAGGACGCGTACCTCGGCGAGCGGGTTACCGTCACGGGCCGGCTGATGGTCTCCGGCGACCTCGACATCGGCGACGACGTGACGATCGAGGAGGGGTTCGAGGCGAACGGCTGGATCGTCATCCGGAACCCCGTCCCGACGATCGTCTTCTACTTCATCGTCCTCTCGCAGCTGCTTCGCGTCGGTGAGACCGACGCGGCTGACGAACTGGCGGCGGCGCTCGCCGACGGCGACGACGTCCGAGATCCCCTCCTCGTGCCCCGGAGCGCGGAGATATCCGACGACGCGTGGCGGGTGTCGACCCCCGCGACGGTCGGCGACGACTGCCGCCTCCACGGTAACCTCCGGGCTGAGTCGATCCGGGTCGGCGAGCGCAACGAGGTGTTCGGCTCGCTGCGCGCCCGCGACGACGTCACCGTCGGTACCGACACGGTCATCCACGGCGACGTGACGACTCGCGGCGGGACGGTGACCGTCGAGGCGGGCGCGCGCGTCCTCGGCGACGTGTCGGCCGGCGACCTCGTGGTGTACGACGGCGCGGAGATCCGGGGGACCCTCCGGGCGCGGGGCGAGATGAAGCTAGTCCAAGAGACGGGCGGGACCGACGACGAGGGGGCTGACGACGACCGGACCGACGCTGAGGACGCCGACGACGGCGCAGAGGGCGACGCCGACGACGGCGCAGAGGGCGACGCCGACGACGGCGCAGCGGACGCTGCGGTCGAGGACGGTGTGGGACCCGAACGCGAGAGCGAGACCGACGTGGAGAGTGACGCGCACGAGGACGGGCGTGGCAACGACTCCGAACCCCCGGCCGAGGGTTCCGACGCCGGTTCCGAAGACACGGGACCCGATTCGGAGGGGTCCGAGCCCGACTCGGACGCCCCGGACATCGAGCCCGACGACGAGGCGACCGGGGGCGAGTCGGCCGGTGAGGCGGCCGACGAACCGACCGGCGAGACCGCGACCGTGACGCCGAACGCGGGAGCGGACGGGGACGAGTCCGACGTCGACGACCCCTGATCGGGTCGGGCAGTTGCGGGCGACTTCATCGCGATCGGGTACCGACGGGTAGCGGGCCGACGAGTGCGGTTTCTCTGGGCTTGAGCCGCTCGTTTCATACGATAAAACGTCCGGACTGGAGACAGTTAACCCGATTTTACCCGAGTTAATTTCGCAGCTCCCATTAACGGACACAAGGCACTTACAAAGGGCGGGTGAACGCCCGACCGCGTCATGAGCCGACACGTGACTTCGACCCGCCGCGCGGTGACGGCGGGCCTCGGCGCGATCGTCGCAACGGGTAGCGTAACCACGGCCGCCGCGGCCGCCGAGAGCGAGTGGACCGTCGAGCCGGTCGAGACGGACGGCACGCTCCACGACGTCGTGTCCGCGGACGCCGGGCGCTTCGCCGTCGGCGGCGGCGGCGTCCTCACGACGCCCGGACCGGACGGATGGCGGACCCTCCGCGACGGCGGGCCGACCGGGAACGGGAACGACCTCTACGGCGCGTCCGTCACCGACGACGGCGAGCGCGTCTGGTTCGTGGGCGCGAGCGGCGCGATCGGCGAGTACATCCCGGCGACGGACACGCTCGTCGACCACTCCGCGCCGCTCGACAACACGAACAACTACAACGACGTCGCCGTCACCGGCGGGGCCGGCGAGGCCAACGTCTACGTCGCCGGCGACTCCGGGAAGATCTACTACAGCTTCGAGAACGGCGCGGCCCAGACGTGGGACTACGTCACGCCGGGGAGCGGCTCCGGGCTGCCCGCGATCGACTTCCACGGCCCGCGCAGCGGCCACGCGATCGACACGAACGGGCGCGTCTTCGCGACCGACGACGGCGTCACGTGGAAGGCGAACGGGATCGAGGACGCCGACGTGACGTTCTACGGCCTCGACAGCGACGCCCCCGACGACGTCGCCGTGTCCGGCGGCAACGGGGCCGTCCTCACGTACGACGGCGCGAACTGGACGCCGGACGCCCTCGGCGACGCCGACCTCGTCGCCGTCGAGACGGACGGCGAGTCCGGCTACGTCGTCGGCAGCGGGGGGGTCGTTCAGGAGCTGACACCCGACGACCGGTTCGTGCTCGACACCCCCACCGGCGAGAACCTGAACGCGGTCGACGTCGACGGCGACGCCGTCGTCGTCGGCTCCGGCGGGACCGTCCTCCGCCGGTAACGACATCGACGCACTCGTCGCGGCGGTCCGTACCCACAGTCGCGAGCTATCGGGTCCCTCTCAGTCGCCGTCCCCGTCCGGGACGGCGGCGAACACTTCCTCGTCGAGCGCCTCGCAGACCGCGTCGGCGAGCGCCCGGAGGTTCACCGCGTCCTCGCGGTTGTACGAGACCAGCGTCTCCAGCGACCCCTCGTCCCCGCGCTCGTACTCGCGCCACAGCCGGACCGCGTCGCGGCCGGAGATGTCCGGGCGGTCGCGGTCGATGCCGAGCTCCTTCTCGATCGGTTTCAGGCCGCCCGAGAGGCCGACGCGCTTGGCGGGGTACATTAAATCGAGGTGCGGCGTGTCGATCTCGACGTCGAAGGATGTCTCTAGGAAGGGAACGTCGAACCGCGCGCCGTTGAACGTCGCGAGCAGGCTCGCGTCCGCGAACTGCTGGCGGAGCCGCCGCGCGGTGAGGTCCTCGCCCGCGACGAGCGTCGTCGTCTCGCCGCCCTGATGGAAGCTCACCGTCGTCACGCGGTCGCGCCGCTCGTCGAGCCCGGTCGTCTCGATGTCGAAGAAGCAGGTCTCCTCGCGGAAGTTCTCGTAGAGCCGCCATCGTTCGCCCGAGGGAAACTCCCGGTCGAAGTAGGCGGCGTCGCCGTCGTCGAGCCGGGCGAGCGCCTCCGCGATGAACGACTCGATCCGGTCCGCGGTCGTCGCGCCGACTCCGGCGACGTCGACTCCGGGATCGAACTCGTCCCACGTCGTGACCCCCCGCTCCCAGAGGCGTCGCTCGGTCGTCTCGCCCACCCCGTCGACGGGGATGAAGCTGTTCTCGATGCGCATGTCCGTCCCGGGGCGGCGCGCGGTGAAAAAGTCCGCGGGAGGCGGCCGAGTCGTGACCGAGAGACCGGAGACGGGGAACGGCTAACACGCTCCGCGCCCGAAGGGAGACCGTGACCGACCGATGAACCGGACGGACCGCGAACCGGGAGAGGACGGCGAGACGAGCCGAGCGGATCCGGACGACGTGACGCTGATCGGACACCGGGGCTGCGCCGGGCAGTACCCCGAGAACACCGTCGCCGCGATCGAACGCGCGTCGCCGCACGTCGACGCGGTCGAGATCGACGTGCGCCGGTGCGCGAGCGGCGAACTCGTCGTCTTCCACGACGAGGAACTCGACCGGTTGACGGAGGGGGCCGGACGCGTCGCGGACGCCGAGTGGGACGAACTCCGGGAGCTGACGGTCCTCGATTCGGGGGAGGCGATCCCGCGGCTCGACGAGGCGCTCCGGGCCGTCCCCGACGGGACGGCGGTCAACGTCGAGATCAAAGAGCGGGGCCTCGCCAGCGACGCGCTCGACGCCGCCGACGAGGCGGACGCCGAGGTGCTGTTCTCGTCGTTCCTGCCGGACGCGCTGGCGGCGCTTCGGGACCGGGACGCGTCGGCGGACCGCGCGCTCCTCGTCGCCGACGGGGGCCCGGAGGCCCTCGTCGCGGCGGCGACCGACCTCGGCTGCGTCGCGGTCCATCCCCCGATCGACCTCGCGACCGAGCCGGGGTTCGTCGACGCGGCGCACGAGGCGGGGCTGGCGGTGAACGCGTGGACCGCGGCCGACCGCGAGGACGCCGAAGAACTCCTCGCGGCCGGGGTCGACGGGGTCATCGCCGACCGGTGGGACCTGTGTTGAATCCGGGCGTGTCGCCCCGCCGTTCCGCGGACCGCTCGGTCAGAGCGGGAGGTGCGTGGCCTGCGAGGCGACGACGAGCCACGTCACGAGCAGGGCGTTGAGGACCGCCCCGACCCACACGCGGCCGGTCCGGTGGAAGCTGTACGTCGAGACCGCGCCCACGCCGACCAACACGCCGACGAACTGGAACGCGATGATCGCCTGTAGCGCCGTGATTGGCACCGGCAGGGCACCCGTCGCGAACAGCCAGCCGTACTGGACGGCGAGGAACCCGACGAACGGTCCGGCGAGCAGGCCGACGTTCCCCGCGATCGCTCGGGGGAGCGAGTCGGTCGCCGCCGGGGTCCGGAGCCGCCCGTGGAGCAGCAGTTCGAGCGCGAAGAAGAACGCGAGGAACGCGGGGAAGTAGCCCGCTGCGATGCGGACGTGGAGCGCGCTCGGAAGCTTCAGGCCGAGGACCCACGCGCGGAAGTCGAGCCCGAAGACGGCGTCGAACGCGAACAGCAGCGCGAGCAGCGCGAGGGCCGTCCCGCCCGCGATCGCGACGGACCGGCCGAGCGTCCCAGCGCCGTCGCCCGCGTCCAGCCCGTAGCGGTCGCGCGCCGCGGCGAACGTCCGGTCGCTGCGGACGTGCCAGACGATGAGCAGCAGGGCGATGATCGCCGCATTTCCGAGGACCCACAGCACGATGCTGTTCGTCTCGTTCTGCGGCGTCACCGCGGTCAGCGGCATCGCCTCACTCCCGAGGAGCATCAGCGGATAGTACGTCACGACCGGGAGCAGCGCGGTCAGCGCGACCGAGACGAGCCAGCCGCGGTCCCGCTCGGCGACCGGCTCCGGGACCGACCGCGTCGCCGCCGACAGCGCGCCGGCCTCGGAGAGGGTCCCGATCGTCGGGAAGAGGAACAGGAAGCCGCCGAGCAGCGCGACGGCGGTCCCCAGTTCCTTCCAGTGCCAGACCTGGTCGTCCGGGTCGAGCGACGTGTCGCCCCCGGTCGTCCGCTCGATCCACTCGACGACCTGTCCGACGGCCGTCGGCGAGTGGTGCGTTCCGGGATGGGTCGTGCCGGGCTGGTACAGCGCCCGGGCGGTCCCGGACTCCACGTCGCCGTACGTCCTGCCGGTCTCGATCCGCTCGTCCGTGCCGAACACCGACTGGAGCTTCTCGCTCTCCGGCGCGGCCGGCGCGGTCTCGGTTTCCCACATGAGCCAGTGGAACTCGTCGTACTCGGCGTAGACGACGCCGAGGTTCCGCGGGAAGGTGGCGTTGCCCGGCGGCGCGCCGGACGACCCGGTCGACGAGCCGGCGAGGACCATCGACTCGTAGCGGTCCGGATAGGTCGCGGCGGCCGCGACCGACGCCCAGCCGCCCATGGAGTGGCCTTCGAGCGCGATCCGGTCCTCGTCGACGAGTTCGTGGTCGGCGAGGTACGCGAGCGCCGGCGGGCCGCCCCACCCCTGCGAGAACGCCGGCGGGTCGGAGTAGCCGTGACCGGTCTGGTCGATGGCCAACACCACGTGGCCGCGTCTGGCCAACTCGATCGCGAACGGCGCTTGCGTCTCCTTACTGTTGATGTAGCCGTGCGTCGCCAACACGCCGGGTGCCGGGTCGTCGGGCGTCACCCCGGGCGGGACGTAGAGGTACGCGTCTATCGTCCCGCCGTCCGTCTCGATCTGCGTCTCCCGTATCGTCAGGTCGCCGCCGTCGGTGTGCCCCCACCACCCGACGACGCCGCCGGCGAGGACCAACCCGAGCGCGACGCCAAACAGTACGAGCCTCTTTCTGTTCATAATTACTATCGACCGTGAGTCGATCATGAAGAATAGAGGTACATAATGGTATCTGAACGGGAATCGGGAGCGGGGCCGACGCCGCATTTCAGCGAACCCGTCGACCGCGAGGGCCGGCCGGCTGCGCCGAATTGAAGCCCGTCCGGGCCGAGGGTGGGGTATGTGCGGGCGTTACACCCTCTTCACCCCGACCCCCGACCTCGAAGACAGGTTCGACGCCGACTTCGGCGGCCACGAGCCGAGCTACAACTGCGCGCCGGGGCAGTCGCTGCCGGTGATCACCGACGAGAACCCGAGCGAGGCGACCCGGATGGAGTGGGGGTTCACGCCGTCGTGGGCCGACGAGTCGTTCGACCTGATCAACGCCCGCGCGGAGACGGTCCGCGAGAAGCGGAGCTTCGCCGACGCCTTCGAGCGCCGGCGCTGTCTCGTCCCCGCCGACGGCTTCTACGAGTGGGTCGGCGGCGGACGGCCCGGTGACGCCGGGCGGAGCGGGTCGGGGAAGACCCCGTACCGCGTCGCCTTCGAGGACGATCGGCCGTTCGCGATGGCGGGAATCTACGAGCGGTGGGAGCCGCCGACGCCGGAGACGACCCAGACCGGCCTCGACGCGTTCGGCGGCGGGGACGGGAGCGACGAGGTCGGTGACGAGGGCGGCGAGTCGGACATGATCGAGACCTTCTCGATCGTGACCACCGAGCCGAACGACCTCGTCACCGACCTCCACCACCGGATGGCGGTGATCTTGGACCCGGGCGAGGAGACGGCGTGGCTCCGCGGGAGCCCCGACGAGGCCGCCGCCCTGCTCGACCCGTATCCGAGCGACGACCTCACCGCGCACCCGGTGTCGACCCGGGTGAACTCGCCGAGCGTCGACGCGCCCGACCTGATCGACCCCGTCGCGGGCGACTGAGCGGCGACCGCCGACGGGGTGTCCGGCCGCTCAGGGCGCGACGAGGTCGACGACCGTCTCGTCGTCGACGACGACGTTGTACGCGCCCTCGTCCTCGTTCCAGAGGACCAGCCCGTTCTCGACGAAGACGACCGCCCCGTAGTCCGCCTCGCGGAGGTCGCGGTTCAGCGCGGTCTCGCGGGTACAGACGAGGTAGTGGTCGGTCGCCTGCGAGCCGTCGCCGACGCGGTACAGGGCGTTGTCGCCCTCGCTCAGGTCGTGGCTCAGCTTCACGGCGAGGTGGTTCACCCGGTCGGTGACGTGGCGCTCCGACTCGGCCATGCGCGCGCACCGCTCCGCGCTCGCCTCGACGTCGACGCGCCGCCGCCCGTCCGGCCGGAGGATCGAGTAGGCGAACTGGACGTCGACGTTGACGAACTCGCCCGGTTCGTCGGTCTCTCCACGGGCCGCCGCCTCGTCGAGCCGGCGCTGGAACGGCGGGACCGCGAGGTCGCCGGCGACGTCGAACGACCAGCCCGGGTCGGTCGGGACCGCGTCGGGCCACAGCCGCAGCGTCGGCGAGTAGATCTCGGCGTCGCGCCCCGGGTCGCCGCCGGCGGCGACGACCTCGCGCTCGATCCGACGCAGCCCGATCGCGGTGTTGCGGTCGGCGGGCGCGAACGCGACGAGGCTGCCGTCGGGCGCGAGCGCGTCGAGCGCGGCGTCGGCGACCGCGACCGGGTCGGCGAGCTCCGAGAGGACGTTGCCGAAGAGCACGAGGTCGAAGGGGTCGTCGGCCGCGGGGTCGGCGGCGTCGGAGGCGTAGGCGGCGTCGGCGGAGTCGGAGGCATCGGCGGCCGCGGGGGCGGCTCCCCCGCCGCCTTCCAGACCGAGGAACGCCTCGGCGGTCGTCTCGTGAACCGTGGTCCGGAAGTTGCGCCCGGTCTCGTCGAGCATCCGGTCGAGCACGTCCGTCGCGGCGCTCGGCTCGACCGCGTGGTACTCGACGACCGCGTCGTCGGGGAGGTAGTCGCAGAGTCCGAGCGCGGGCCCGCCGACCCCGGCTCCGACGTCGAGGACGCGGATCGTCCGGTCGAGGAGCCCGTTCTCGACGAGGTCGTCGAGGACGTACCCGACCGTCGCGTAGTAGGCGGGCAGGTGGTAGATCGCGTAGCCGAGCGCCGCGACGCGGTCGTACTCGACGTCGTTCTCGTAGAGGTAGTCGGCCTTCAGATCCCGGACGCGCTCGCGGAGCGCGTCGCCGGACTCCCCGCGGTGCCAGTTCGCGCCGTACTCTTCGACGAGGAGGTCCTCCAACGCGAACGTGTACCGCTCCGGGAGGGCGTCGGGCGACCACCCCGGCCGCCCCACCGGGCGCTCCTCGACGGGGACGAACGTCCCGTCGTCACGCTCGCGGAGCCGGAGGTCGAACGCCTCCTCGCGGAGCGTCTCGCGGACGACCGCCGGGTGCGGCGTCCCCTCGATGTACTCGGCGATCTCCTCGGGGTCGATCGGTCTGACGTTGCGCAGGTAGTTCGCGTTGTTCCGAACCGCGGTTCTGTCGATCATGGGTGTCTGTCTCTCCTCACTCCAGCCGGTCCCGCCCCTCGCGGTCGCCGCGGGCGCGCTCGTAGAGGGCGGCGAACGCCTCGTCGTCCGCCGCCGCGATTTCCGCCGCGGCGTCGGCCACGTCGTCGGCCCCGTCGAAGGCGCGCTGGATCTCGGCGTACACCGCCGGCGACCCCTCCGTGACGGTGTCGGCGACCTCGTCGAGGGCGGCCGACACCGGGGTGTGGAACTCCTCGCGAACGGGGTCCGCCGCGAGCCGCCACGCGAGCACCGCGGCGTGGGCCCCCGCCTGAACGGACTCCATCGCGGCGTCGTGTTCCGCGGCGGTCGTCTCGAACACGTCGTTGCCGCCGGCCTCGACGGCGGCCGAGAGCGACTCGACCGTCGGACCGGCCTCGTCGGCGACGACCGCGACGTTGCCCGGGACCCGCGGCGGCGCGAAAAGCGGGTGGTAGCTCGCGCGTTCGAGGTCCGGGGCGTGTTCGCGCATCGCCGCGACCGCGTCGGTCATCTCGCCGGAGACATCGACGATCGCCCGCTCCGCGCGCGGCGCGTACGCCGCGACCGCCGCCGGGACCGCCGACATCGGGACCGCGAGGCAGACGACGTCGTGGACGGTATCCCCGTCGGCGTCGACCGTCCGCGCGTCGCGCTCGGCCGCGGCGTCCTCGGCGACCGTCGGGTCGCGGTCGGCGAACGCGACGCTCGCGTCGACCGGCGCGTCGTCGGCCGACACGGTGTCGGCGACCCAGCGCCCGATCTCGCCCGCGCCGACGACGAGTACGTCCATCGGTTGGGAGAGACGAGGCGACGCGCCGGTTAAAAGGACTCGCCTCGGGGCGGCGGTACGCTCGGAGGCCCACTCGGCTCCGGCGGTCAGTCGGGCGCTCGGAAGGTCCGCGTGGTGTCTCTGTCGCCGCGGGCGACGTCGACCTCGACGAGGCCCAGCGAGGTGAAGATACGGTTCCAGTCCCGGTAGTACAGCGGCGTCTCCTCGTCGACGTAGTTCACGTCCGGGTCGGACGGGGCCGAGTCGCGGGTCGGTGCCTCGATCTCCGCCGTGACGAGGACGCCGTCCGTGATCCTGGCGATCTCTCCGAAGACCCACTCGGCGTCGGGATGTAGGTGCTGGAGCGTTTCGACGGAGTAGACCGCGTCGAACCGCCCGTCGTCGAACTCCGTGACGACCTCCTCTATGGGGCCGCAGCGGAACGTTCCGGCGTCGGCGAGGTCGGGATACGTCTCCCGCATCGTGTCGAACGCCTCGGGGTCGATGTCGACGCCGGAGAGGTCCTCGAAGCCGTGGTCCGCGAGGTGCGCGAGGTGGCGGCCCGAGCCGCAGCCGAGTTCGAGGACGCTCGCGTCGCGGCGGAGGTTCCGGTCGAGGGCGTCGCGGATCACCGAACTCGTCTCGTTCGGACCGTAGTGCGCGTAGTACGCCGGAGAGTACTCGCCCGTCCGGTTCGTCCACGACTCTCGGACGGTGTCGATATCCACGTGTGTCGGCCGAGACAGAGGGATAAAACCCCGTCGAACGGCGTTCGACCGCGGCTCCGCCGGATTCCGGCCGACTACTCCTCGTCGCCGAGGGGTTCGCGGTGGAGCACCTCGCGCTCGCGGAAGACGACGACGGCCATCCGGGCCTCGCCGTCGACCGCGACGGTCGTCTCGTCGCCCGCCGTCACCGTGTCGGCGTCGGGGTCCCACGGGCGCAGTCCGTCGGTCGCCGGCTCCACGACCACGTCGAGGCGTTCGGCGTCGACGGCGTCACCCCCGGCGTGTACGAGCGTCACGACGCCGCCCGACTCCTCGCCGTCGGACGGCTCGTACGTGACCTCGAACGTCGCCTGCGGCGGGAGCACGTGCTCCGTCACCGTCCGCGTCTCACCCCCGCCGGTCCACTCGACGGCGACCGTCGTGCCGGCCGCCAGGTCGCCGAGGGACCTGTCTCTTATACACATCTCTGATGGCG
>NZ_AOJD01000028.1 GCF_000337415.1 Halorubrum tebenquichense DSM 14210
CCCTCACGCGGAGCCGCTCCGGGTCGACCGGCCGCTCACCGACGTACTCGACGGTCATCGCCTCGTCGTCGGCGTCGTACGCCGCGGCGAACGCGTCGCGGGCCGTGGTCGTCCCGCCGATGTGGTGCTCGCGCTCGCCGCCGGTCCACACGAGCCGCACGCGCGAGAGCGGCGGGACCGGGACCGAGAACGAGTCGTCGGGACCGAACTCGTCGAGCTCGTCGGCGGGCTGGACGTCGGTCGGGGTCCGACCGGCCTGTAGTTCGAGGTCCGAGGCCGGGAGCGTCCGCCCGCTCCGGTGTCGCACCGTGACCTCGCCCGCGTCCGGGTCGTACTCGATCGACGCGCGGGTGTTCGGCACGACCTCCTCCTCGGCGACGACGGCCGGTTCGTTCGGCCCCCGCCACTCGACCGTGACCGTGCTCCCGAGCGGGAGCTCGCCGAGCACCAGCTCGTCGCGCTCGGAGAGGGTGTCGTACTCGTCGGCGAACTGGGCGTCGGTCGGCTCCCCGTCGACCAGCGTCACGAACGCGTCGGCGGGGCGGGACTCCTCGTCGCCGTACGTGACCACGGTCCCCTCCTCGGCGCGCGAGTGGATCCACACGCGGGGCGGCCGGGCGCGGTAGTGGACGAGCGGCCCGCCGCCGACGCCCGGCGGCCGCTCGAAGTCGAACTCCAGCCGCACGCTGTCGCCGATCGACACGTCCTCGACCGCGACCGCGTCGTCCGGGGAGAGCGTCCCGTCGGCGAAGCCGTCACCGACCGTCCGCGCGCCGTCGTCGCCGCGGTGGACCAGCCGGAGGTCACTCGCGTCGGCCTCGCCGTCGCCCTCGTAGGTGAGCGTCAGCTCCTCGGTCGAGAGGTCGTAGTCGACGGCGAACGCCTCGCGGTCGACCCGCTCGCGAGCGTAGACGTCGTAGGCGTTCGCGTCCGGGTCGAACCAGCGCAGCGCGACGGCCGCGATCAGCCCCGTGTCGACGGTCAGCTCGTCGCCCGTCTCGAACGCGTCGCCGTCGAGGAGGTCGTCGCTCACCTCCTCGCCGTCGTGCCACAGCTCCAGCTCGGCCGCCGGGACGGGTTCGCCCTCGACGTGTTCGAACGTCACCGTTCCGGCGTCGCGGTCGAACCGGGACCACACCTCCGCGTCGGGGGACGCCTCCGGATCCCGCTCCGGCGGTGCCTCGACGACGGCGTCGACGAGGACGACCCCGTCGGCCCGGGTGACCTCGGTCTCGACGGGGACCGCCGGGTCGATCTCGCGCACCAGCCGCTCGACGCTCTCGTCGGAGAGGCGGCCCGCGTCCTCGGCCGGGCGGATCACGTAGGCGTTCTCCGCCGTCCCGGTCAGGTCGCGGAGTTCTCCGGGGGCGACCTCGAAGCCCGCGGCGAACGCGTCGACGTCGCCCGGGACCCCGGCCGGGAACGGGCCGGTCGCGGCGTCCGGGACGAGCAGCACCGTCTCGAACCCGCCGAGCCGCGGGAGCGCGGCCGCGCCGAGCGGCCCCTCCGCGAAGCGGTCGGCCTCGTCCGCGGCCGCCCGCCCGGCGGTTCGAGCGGTCTCGAGGCGCGCTTCGGCGGCGTCCTCCGCCGACGGGCTCGACCGACCGCGCGGGCCGGGGGCGGACCCGTCTCCGGTCGCGACCGCCGCGACGCCGTCGCCGGCGACGAAGGCGGTCTCGTCCGTCTCGGCCAGCCGCCAGCCCGCGGGGAGGTCGTCCGTCGTCTCGGCGTCCGCGGACGCGTCGTCGTCCGGCCCGCCGTCGTCCGAACCGCTCGAGTCATCGGATTCCGGACCGACCGCGACCGTCTCGCCGTCGTCGGGACGGTCGAACTCGCCGACGGCCGTCGTCAGCCTGACGCCCCGCTCGACCGCCCGGACCCCGACGGTCGCCGAGAGCTCGTCGGCGTCGACGTCGAGCCGTTCGGTCACGGGGCGGACCCGGTAGCCGAGCCCCTCGTCCGAGTCGGCGTCGACGGTGTCGGCGATGACCGTCGAGTACGCGGTCGAGAGCGCGTCGGCCGTCGGGACCGGGAGGAACGCGTCCGCGAGCGGCGCGGGGACGTCGACGTCGAGGTCGGCCGGCGCGCCGGCCGGTCGGTCGAGGGGACTGTCGTCGGTCGCGGGGTCGAGAACGCCTGTCAGCGCGGCGAGCGTCAGGGCGCTACCACCGAGGAAGCGCCGACGGGAGGGTCGTGCCATGATCCGGCGTTGTGCCGGCGCATTTAAATTAACACCGATGACACAAAGGGCCGCAATAGTCTCCGAACGCGGTCGTCAGCCCTCGGCCCCGAGCCGCCCGATCAGCCCCGCCCCGGGCGACAGCGAGCGGACCGCCGGCAGCAGCGCGAGCGCGATGGCCAGTTCCAGCCCGCCGACCGCGAGGAACGCCGGCGTGTAGCCGAACGCGTCGGTCGCGCCCCCGCCGATGAGGAACCCGGTCAGGAAGCCGAGCGAGCCGAACACGTTGAACAGCCCCATCGCCGCGCCGCGCACTTCCGGCTCCACGAGGTCGGTGACGAGCGCCATCGTCGCCGGGGCCATCAGCGCGCCGCAGACCCCGACGAGCACCATCAGCGCCGCGGCGATCGGGTAGGTCGGCGCGACGCCGACGCCGACCGTGACGACGCCGTACGCGACCGATCCGGCGACCACGGGGAGGAACCGACCGATCCGGTCCGAGAGCGCGCCGAACGGGGACTGGAGCAGCGCGAACGGGACGAAGAAGAGCGCGAGCGTCGCGCCCGCCGCGCCCGCCGACAGGCCGAACGTCGCCGGGTCCTGGAAGTAGTACACGCCGACCAGGGCGAAGAAGCCCGCGGTCAGGCGGTCGACGAAGCCGAACGCGAGCGGGACGAGGAGGCCGGGCGTCGTCCGCGCCCGCGCGAGCACGTCGCGGAAGCCGACCGGCTCCGCGGTCTCGGCCGCTTCACCGTGGGGGGCCTCGCCGCCCGAAGCCGTCGCCGCGCGGTCGTCGACGGTCGCCGCGAGCAGCCCCGCCCCGGCCAGCACGACCGCGCCGGCGTACACGGGGTACAGCGCGTCGAGGTCGGCGAGCGACCCGCCGACGACCGAGCCGACCGCCGCGCCGAGACCGATCGCGAGCCCCGCGACCCCCATGTTGCGGCCGTTGCCGCCGCGGAGGTCCATCAGCAGCGTGATCGACAGCGAGAACGCGCCGATGGTGAGCGCGCCCCCGACGACGCGGACGAGGAGGGCGGCCCCGAAGCCGAGCCCCGACCCCGAGAGCGACGCCAGCGCGACGTACGAGGCCGCGCCGCCGAACGCGCCGACGACGATCAGGGGGATCCGCCGGCCCAGCGCATCCGAGAGCGCGCCCCAGACGACCGCGAACGTCACGAACGCGCCGAACTCCGCGACGAGGAACCACATCCCCGCGTCGATGCCGGCCGGCGCGCCGAGCGCGACCACCAGGTTCGGCACGCCGGGATAGAGGAGGACCTGCGAGATCAGCACCGCGAGGACGACCGCACCGAGGCGGCGGCGGTCCGCGGCGTCGCCCGCGGCGGCGTCGGTCTCGGCCGCAGCCGCGGCCTCGCTCCCGCCCACGGGAGATCCGTCACGTTCGTCGTCGCTCATCCGCTTATAAAACGGGCCGAACGGTCAAAAGACCGACGTTCCGGGGCGATCCGGTCGGGAGGCGGGACCGAACAGCCGCCCACCTCGACGGGGATCGTTCCGCGCCTCAGAGTTCGGCGTCGATCGCCGACGAGATCGTCTCGGCCTCGTACCCGCCCTCGACCGGGCTCCCGTTCACGAAGATCGCCGGCGTCCCGCCGACCCCCATCGACTCGCCCTCCGACTTGTCGCTCTGGATGGCGTCCGCGTACGGCGTGTACTCCATGTCGGCGAGGACCGCGCAGGGGTCCGCGCCGCCCGGCATCTCCTCGGTCGCGCTGCCCTGTCCGTAACTCCCCTGCGACTCGTAGGCCGCCGAGGCGAACTCGAAGAACGCCTCGTCGCCGTGACGAACCCCGACGCCCCGGGCCGCGCTCGCGACCGGAACCGCCCACCGCTCGTTGACCGGGAGCGGGAAGTCCCGGTGCTGGTAGTGGATCTCGCCCGGTTCGACGTACTCCTCGCGGATCGCCGGGAAGTGGTCGAGGTTGTACGTCGCGCAGTGCCCGCAGGTGAAGTCCTCGAAGACCTGAACGGTCACGTCGGCGTCGGGGTCGCCGAGCGTCGGTCGGTAGTCGAGGTCGGGGTCGGACGGCTCCGACAGGTCGCAGTCGTACGCCCCGGCGTCGAAGCTGAGTCCGCCGTCTCCGCCGCCGCCCGAACAGCCGGCGAGGCCGGCGACGCCGACCGTCGCCCCCGCCGCGAGCAGGGACCGCCGCGTGTGTTTCATACCGCCGATCGGTCGGGAACGCACTTAACGACACCGCGACCGTCCCCGGCGGACGGCAGGGGGACCGCGACCGCGGACCGGGGTGGCGGATCGCGTCGCGGCGGGGGCGCTCCCGAACGCTTTTGCCGCCGCCTGTCGACCCCCACGTATGAGCGACTGGGACCTCGACCTGCGGGACGCCGAGGCGAAGATGGACGAGGCGTTCGCGGCCGCCGGCGACGTCGTCCTCGGCGTCTTGGACGGCACGACCGACCCGGAGGAGTGGGTCCGCAGCGTCGACTACGGGAACACGCTTGTGCTGTCGATAGACGGCGACCTCAACGAGCTGGCCGCCCCTTTCGCGCGCGACGTGAAGGACATGGACGGCGAGCTGATGCACTTCCGGGGGTTCCTCGTCGTGACGCCGCCCGGCGTGAGCATCGATACCGACCGGCTGAGCGACTCCGGCGGCGACGCCGAGAAACGCGTCGAGTCGGGCGACCGCGGCGAGAACGGCGACTCCGGGGAGGTCGATGACGCCGGCGACGAGACCGACGGCGGCGAGGCCTGATCGGTCCGAACGCCTCCCGATCCCGCCGAGGGACTACCCCTCCCCGACCATCCGATCCTCCTCGTCCCACTCGCGTTCGCGCAGTTCGTACTTCTGGATCTTCCCGGTGGCGGTCGTCGGGAGCGCCTCGACGAACTCCACCTCGCCGGGCGTCTTGTAATCGGCGACGCGGTCCCGGACGAACGCCTTGAGTTCCTCCGTCGTCGCGCCCGCGTCTTCGGGGTCGCCGCTCTCGGGGACGACGAACGCCTTCGGCGTCTCGCCCCAGCGCTCGTCGGGGGCGGGGATGACGGCGGCGTCGGAGACGGCGTCGTGCTCGAAGAGGGTGTCCTCCAGTTCGATCGACGAGATGTTCTCCCCGCCGGAGATGATGATGTCCTTCTTGCGGTCCTGAATCGAGACGAACCCGTCCTCGTCGACGACGGCGAGGTCGCCCATGTGGTAGTACCCCTCCAGCCGCTCCGAGAACGCCGCCTCGGTGGCCTCGGGCTTGTTCCAGTAGCGGTCCATCACCTGGTTGCCGCGGACGACGATCTCGCCGATCGTCTCGCCGTCGGCGGCCACGTCCTCCCCGTCCTCGTCGACGACGCGCACGTCGGTGCCGAGGTAGCCGATCCCCTGCGTCTTCTTCACCGCGAAGCGGTCGTCGGCGTCGGCGTCGAAGTGGCGCTTCGCGTCCGAGGTCGTCACGAGCGGTCCCGTCTCGGTCGCGCCGTACACGTGTTTGAGGTCCCAGCCGAACTCCTCCTCGACGGTGCGGATCGTCGCCTCCGGCGGGGCCGCGCCCGCGGTCGCGACCCGCACGTCGGCGTCGCCGGTCGTCGCGCCGCCGTGTTCGGCGTGGTGGTCGCCGAGCATGTTCAAGACGGTCGGTGCCGCACAGAAGTACGACACGTCCTCGCCGCGGATCCGATCGAACGTCTCCGCCACGTCGACCCCGCGGGTACAGACGTGGCGCGCCCCCATGCCGGTGATCGCGTAGATGTGGCCCCACCCGTTGACGTGGAACATCGGCAGCGTCCAGAGGTAGACGTCGTCGTCGGTGATCTCCTGGTGGATCGAAATGAGGTACGCGTGGAGCGTCTCGGCGCGGTGGGTGCGGCAGACGCCCTTCGGGTCGCCGGTCGTCCCCGAGGTGTAGTTGATCGTGATCACCTCGTCCTCGTCCATCTCCGGGCGCTCGTAGGCGTCGGGGTCCGCCTCGTCGAGCGCGGCGTCGAACGACTCCCAGTCGCCCTCCACCCCGTCGGCGTCGTTCGTGAGGAACGTCTCGGTCGGCACCTCGTCGCGGACCGCCTCGACGTTCGCGGCGTACTCGGCGTCGGCGTAGATGGCGTCGACCCCGGCGTCGGAGAGCATGTACGAGAAGTCGTCGGGGGTGAGCCGGTAGTTCAGCGGCGTGTGGACCGCACCGACCTGCATCGCGCCGTAGGCGGCCTCCAGATGGTAGTGCGTGTTCGGGTCCAACACCGCGACGCGGTCCCCCTTCTCGATCCCGCGGTCCTGTAACGCGGCGGAGAACCGGTCGGCGCGCTCGCCAAGCTCCGCGTACGTGTATCGCGTCCCGTCGACCGCGAGGACCGCCTCCTCGTCGGCGTAGTGTCGACGCGCCCGGTCTAGGAAGTCCGTCGTCAGCAGCGGCTTGTGCATCGTCTATCACTATCGATGATGGGTAAAATCGTTTGCGGCCGGCGCAACGAACGGTCGCCGCGGGAGGCTTTTCACGGTAGCCCGCGGACGGAGAGGAAATGAGCGACGAATCCGGCGGGTCGGCGTTCACCGAGGGGTACGTGGTCCCGATCGCTGGGCTGTTGGCGCTGATGTTCGCGCTGATGGCGGGGCTCACCGCGCAGCGCGCCCTCTCCGGCGATCCGGCCGACGTCGCCGTGACGGTGGGGTTCGCCGCCGTCGCCGTGCTCGCGCTCCGGATCCGGATCAGGGCCGTGGCGGCGAAGGGAGGAGAGGCGGCCGACGACGCGAACGGGGAGTGACCCGACCGACGGCCGGCCCGCGTGACGGGACGGAAACCCGTGGCAGACGCGTGGACGAATCGCACACGGGCGGCGGGATCAGAACCCTTAACAGTCGCACGCGGTTTTGCTACGATAGCGGGATGGGATAGCCAGGAGATTCCGCCGGGCTCATAACCCGGAGATCGGTAGTTCAAATCTACCTCCCGCTACTTCTGGACGAACGCCACACGCCGAGCCCGGCGTTCACTTCTCCCGCTCGTTCGGCCTCGTTGGCTCCGTTGAAACACCCAAAAAGCGGTTGATTCTGTCCAACGTGCGGTCGATACAGGAGAAATGGCGACCGATCTGCGGTACGGCGGCGAGGGCCGCCGAGTGGCCGCCCTCGGGGGGACGCGTCAACCGCGTCGTTCTTTATAAGCGATCGTCGTCATCGATCGACCCCGAACCCGGAAGCGATTTCCGTCGCGCTGTCGTTCGCTCTCGTATGGATTACGAATCGAGCCTCGACCGCGCGATGGACGAGGTCCCGGACTTGGGCGGCTCCGACGAACGGCTCTCCGTTCCGGACCCCGAAGCGCAGAAGGACGGGGCGTTCACCCGCCTGACGAACCTCTCCGGAATCGCCGACGCGCTGAGCCGCGACCCCGAACACGTCCACTCGAAGATCCAGCAGGAGCTCGGGACGGCCGGGCAGTACGAGGACGGCCGCGCCCGCTACAGCGGGAACTTCCGCGAGCGCGACTTTCAGGCCGCGATCGACTCGTACATCGAGTCGTTCGTCACCTGCTCGGAGTGCGGCCTCCCGGACACCCGGCTGGAGACGGAGAACCGGACGCCGATGCTCCGCTGTGAGGCCTGCGGGGCGTTCCGTCCGGTCGCGAAGCAGAACACGCAGAACACCCAGCGGCAGGAGGACGCCGTCGAGTCGGGCAACACGTACGAACTCGAGATCGTCGGCACCGGGCGCAAGGGCGACGGCGTCGCCGAGCGCGGCGAGTACACGATCTTCGTCCCCGGCGCACAGGAGGGCGAGACCGTGACCGCCTACATCAAGAACGTCTCCGGCAACCTCGCGTTCGCGCGCCGCGAGAACTGATTCGCCCGGAACGACCGCGATACCGCTTCCCTTCCTGACGTCGGCACCGGCGCGTCCTCAACGCCGGCACCGGCGTCGACGCCGACGCCGCTACCGTTCCGCTACCCGACCGTTTATCGGCCCGTTCGTTCATCGTGAGGTATGGCCACGCGACTTCCCGAGTCGGCCTTCGAGGACCGGCTCGCAGCCGTCCGAGACCGCCTCGCAGCGACCGACGCCGACGCCGCGACGTGGGTCGGCGCGACGTCCATCGAGTACCTCACCGGCTTCCATCACATCCAGACGGAGCGCCCGGTCGTCCTCGCGGTCACCGACGACCGCGTCGAGATCACCGTCCCGAGGCTGGAGGTCGAGCGCGTCTCGCCGAACCCGCGGATCGACGTGGTCCACGACTACTTCGACTATCCAGGCGGCGAACCGGTCGCCGCCGCCGTCGGGATGCTGAACGGGCTCGGCGTCGACTCGGTCGCCGCCGACGCCGACGGTCCGCCGGGCGTGATGGGGTACGAGGGGCCCGCGTTCTCCGAGTTCCTCGACGTCGAGACCCAGTCGTGGGTCGACCGGATGCGCTGGGCGAAGTCCGACGACGAGGTCGACCTGATCCGCGAGTCCGCGAAGTGGGCGAACCTCGGCCACCGCTACCTCGCCGACTACTCCGAGCCGGGCGCGCACCCGGCCACCGTCTCGCAGCGCGCGTCGACGGACGCGTCCAGAGCCATGCTCGACACGCTCGGCGACGACTACAGCGTCCGCGTCCGCGGCGACGGCCCGGTCCACGCCGGCTACATCTCCGGCGAGGAGACCGCGCTCCCCCACGGCCACACCCCGAACGAGCGGCTCTCCGAGGGCGACGTGCTGGTCACGGGCGCGACCGCGAACGTCGACGGGTACCGCTCGGAGCTTGAGCGGACCATGTTCGTCGGCGACTACTCCGACGAACAGGAACACTACTTCGAGCTCATGCTGGAGGCGCAGACGCTCGCCATCGACGCCTTGGGACCGGGCGTGCCGGTCGCGGAGGTCGATCAAGTCGTCTGGGACTACTTCGATGAGCAGGGCGTGACCGATCTGGCGCAACACCACGTCGGTCACAACATCGGTCTCGGCGGCCACGAGCCGCCGTACATCGACCGCGGCTGGGGCGAGCGCTACGACGGCGACGACGCCCTGATGCGGCCCGGCCACGTGTACACGATCGAGCCCGGCCTGTACACAGACGAGTACGGCTACCGCCACTCCGACACGGTGGCGATCACGGAGTCGGGGACCGAGACGCTCACCACCTTCCCGCGGGACATCGACTCGAACGTCGTCTGAGGCCGATCTCCTTGGCCCGGGGCGAAACGGCGTCTCCCGGCCTACACGATCCGACCGACCGCGACCGAGTGACCGGTTTCAGCGACGTGGGCGCGTTCGAGGGTGGTCGCGTCGGCCGCGTCGTTGAAAAGCCGTTCGACGGCGCAGTCGCGGCAGACGACGTGGTACTGGCCGGAAGGTGAGTTGGTGTCCATACTCCGTCCACACGTTCGAAGACGATAGTTACGAGCCGCTTACCGCCACCTAACGGGCCGTTACCCGGCAGTAGGTCCGCTCAGTCGTCGGCCGCCGCCGACCGCGACTCGAACCGGTCGAGCGCGACGTCGACCATGTCGGGGCTCACGGGCTGGAACTCCTCGCGCTCGTGGTCGGGCAGGTACTCCCGGACGCCGTTCCACGAGTCGCGGGCGTAGCGGGCGTCGAGCAGCACGCGCACCCCTCGCTCGTCCGGGCCGCGGATGACCCGACCGACCGCCTGCCGCGCCTTCCGCACCGCGGGGACGGTGAGCGCCGTCTCGAACCCCGACTCGAACCGGCGGTCGTAGGCCGCGATCACCGCCCGCGTCCGCGGCTGCGCCGTGTTGATTATCGGGACGCCGCAGACCACGGCCGCGGCGAGCCGGTCGCCGCGGTAGTCGACTCCCTCGGTGAGCGTTCCGCGGAGGCTCGTCACCAACACCTTCCCGTCGCCGGCGAAGAAGTCGTCCTTCAGTGACTCCGTCTCGCGGTCGTCGGAGGACTCGTCTAAGAGGACCGGCTTGTCGAGCCGGCCGGCGAGCGCCTCCGCCATCCACGTCGCCTCCGCGTAGTTCGGCGTCCCGACCAGCACGTTGCCCTCGCGGCGCGCGACCGCGGCCGTCGCGTCGACGTGCGCGAGTCGCGTCGGGTTCTCCTCGCCGGGCGCGCCGCGGTTCTGGTGGGTGAACTTCGGCGCGTCGACCGCGAGGCTGGCGCGGTTCTCCTCGGGGAACGAGAGGCCGTACGTCCGCTCGACGACCGGGCGACCGCGCTCCGCCAGGTGATCGAGTCCGGTCACCTCCCGGAACAGGTCCATCGGCTCCAGCGTCGCGCTCATGAGGACGCCGCCGCCGAACGACGCCAGTCGGTCGCCGATCGGTTCGCTCGGCAGGCAGTTGTGGAGCGCGAGGCGCGCGTTGTACGCCCGCCGCCACGAGTCCGGGGGCTCCGTCTCGTCGAACGTGCGTTCGAGCTCGATCGCCCGGAAGAAGTCGGTGTGTCCCTCGCGGTACCAGGCGTTGAGGGTGCGGCCGACGCCCGGCGCGGCGCGCTGTTTGTCCTCGTCTTCGAGCGAGTCGAGGACGCGCTTGACGACCGCGCCGACCTGTTCGGCGCGCGCCCAGACGCGCTCGCCGTACCCCTCGCGGTCCGCCCACGTCGTGATCTCGTCTTTACCCGGCTCCTCGGGGTCGCGGAGGGGAATCTCGTCGTCGTCGAGGTCGCGCATCGACGCCCGCCAGTCGGGCCGCTCGCGGTCGAGGTGCGCGGTCACGCGGCGGTCGAGCTCGCCGCGGAGGTCGGCGTAGAACTCCCGTACCGCCTCGATCTCCTCGACCGTCACGTCGGCGTCCTCCAGTTCGCCGCGGACCAAGGCGGCGTCGTCCGACTCCGCGCCCGCCGATTCGAACGAGAGCGGCTGGACGACGCGGGTGAGTTCGTTCTCGGCGTCGCGCAGGCTCGCGTCCGCGACCGCGTCGCTCACGAGGTCGCGCACGCGCGGCTCCAGCATGTGGGCCTCGTCGCAGACGACGAACGTCGAGTCGTCGAGCAGCGCGCCCGTGAACGTCCCGGTCGTCACGGGGTCGAACGCGTGGTAGTAGTTGCCGATGACGACCTCCACTTCGGGGACGAGCGCGCCCATGATCGAGTGGGGACAGGAGCCGTGCCCCGCCGCGAGCCGGACGAGTTCGTCGGCGTCGACGTGGCCGAGTTCGGTCACGTCGAACGGGACCGCCTCGGCCGGGTCGCCGTCCTCCGGGAGGTCGTCAAGGAAGCCGGCGTAGAAGGGGCAGAACTCGGTCCCGTCGTACTCCTCGGTGTCCGGTCGGTACGGTGTCGGCTCGCCGTCGACCGAGAGGTACTCGCCGGAGCCGGAGGCCTCGCTTGATTCGGAGCCGGAGTCCAGCAGGCCGACCTGCTGGCTCCGCGCCTCGCTCACGAGGTTCGAGGTCGTCGTCGCGCCGCCGTCGCCGACGAGGTTTCGGGTGCGCTCGCGGAGCCCCTCACAGCGCTCGTACACGTTCTCCCGGTCGATCCCGCCCCGGTTCTCTCGGGCGTACGGGCAAACGTCCGCCTTGCCGACGAGCGTGAGCCCGGAGACGGGGTCGTAGTCTTCCGGCAGGTCGTCGTTTATCGCCCGCAGGTCCGTCTCGAACTGACGTAACTGCTGTTTGACGCTGGTGAGGACGAAGACGCGCTCGAAGTCGGACTCAGGGTCCCGGACGCGGTCGAGCCCGGCGGTGAGCGCGAGCATCGTCTTGCCCGTCCCGCAGGCACCCTCTAAGGCGAGGAAGCCGCCGTCCTCGGCCGCGTCGACGGCGGCGTCGATGCCGTCGGCCTGCTCCGGGTAGGGTTCGGGGTGGCCGAAGAGGTCGGCCCACGGGGGCGAGTCGGTCACGACAGCGAGTTACGCGCCATCGAATTTAAACGCTTCATCGGCGCGGCGACCGAGCGCCGCGGAGCCGCGAAGCGTCGAACTATGCGACCGCGGCTCGGACGGGCCGACCGGCCCGCTCACTCCACGATGTCGTGGAGGTCGGAGAGGTCCTTGATCTCCCAGGTCGGCCAGACGTTCAGCTCCCAGTCCCGGCGGTGGGGGCGGCGGATGAACGCGGAGTCGATCCCGGCGTTCTCGGCCGCGCGCACGTCGGACTCGTTGTCGCCGACGAACAGCGCGTTGCCCGCGTCGAGGTCGCCGAGCGCCTGCTCGATGTAGTGCGGGTTCGGCTTGCGGAGCTGGAGCGAGTGGATCGTCGGCTCGCGGCCGTACGCGGCTCCCATGCGATCGAACCCGTCGAAGTGGTCGACGAGGAAGTCGACGGTCGCCTGCTGGTTCGAGGAGACGATTCCCATCTCGACGTCGAGGTCCTGAAGCTCGTCGAGGTCGTCGTACGGGGTCTTGCGGCCCTCGCGGGCCTCCTGCTGTTGGGCCCGCGACACCACGTCGTCGCGCGTCCGCCAGAACGACCCCGGATCGAGGTCGTACGTCTGACAGACGGTGCCGACGCTGCCGGGGGTCGCACCGATGGTCATCTGCTCTACGTCGTCCGGATCGGGCTCCTCGACGCCGCACTCCTCGAACGCGTTCCGGGTCGCGTCCCGGAGCACGTCGAAGCGCGTGCGGCCCACGAGGACACCGTCGTTGTCGAACACGACGGTATCGTACGTCATAACCTCCGTTCACGGCGAGCAGGGATAAGGGTTTCAGTGGCCGTCTCGGCGACGAGAATCGCCGCGAACGCCCGTCTTGCGCCGACAGCGGCGGTCGGCAGTCGGTTTTACGACCCGTGGGAACCCTCGTCGACGCATGCGCGTCAGCGTCATCGGCGGCAGTTCGATCGGTCCGGAGACCGCGGCGGTCGCGGCGGAACTCGGCGAACGTCTCGCGGAACGCGGTCACACCGTCGTCTGCGGCGGTCTCGGCGGCGTCATGGAGGCCGTCTGTCGCGGCGCTCGCGAGGCCGGCGGCGAGACGATCGGTATCGTCCCGACGGACGACCGCGGGGACGCGAACCCGCACGTCACGACGCCGATCGCGACGGGGCTCGGTCACGCGCGCAACGCCCTCGTCGTGATGAACGGCGACGCCGCGGTCGCCGTCGACGGGGGGAACGGGACGCTCTCGGAGATCGGACTCGCGCTCGCGCAGGGACGCCCGGTGGCGGGGATAGACACCCACGATGTCGACGGTGTCGCGGCCGTCGACTCGCCCGCGGCGGCGGTGGCGTACGTCGAGGATGCGGTCGGGCCCGATTGGTGACTCCGGACGCGATCCCCTCAGGCGAGCCGCTTGCTCGCGATCTCAGCGCCCTCGACGAGCGCGTCGAGCTTCGCCCACGCGATTTCGGGGTCGACCATGCCGATCCCGGCCTGCGTGCCGAAGCCGCAGTCGGGCGCGGCGACGAGCGGGGTCCCCTCCGCGACCGCGTCGGCGACGCGCTCCAAGCGGTCGGCGATCGTCTCCGGGTGGTCGATGATGTTCGTCTTCACGTCGACGACGCCCGGGATCAGCGTCCAGCCGTCGGGGACCGGGTGTTCCGCGAACGCGCGGTACTCGTGTTGGTGGCGCGGGTTCGCCTGCTCGACGCTGAGTCCGGTGATGTCGGCCTCGTAGATCAGCGGAAGCATCTCGGCGAGGTCGGTGTCGAGGTGGTGGGGTCCCTCGTAGCTCCCCCAACAGGTGTGGAGCCGGACCTGCTCGGCGGGCACGTTCGCGAGCGCCTCGTTGAGCGCCCGAACGTGGAGCCGCGTCGCGTCCTTGGCCGCCTCAAGCGGCTCGTCGGCGTAGGCCGCGGTGTGGCCGACCGTCAGCAGTTCGGGCGCGTCGATCTGGAGGGTGACGCCGGCGTCCGCGACAAGTTCGTACTCGGTCTTCATCGCCTCGGCCACCGCGAAGAGGTACTCCTCGTAGTCGCCGTAGTGCTCGTCGACGTGCGTCGCGGTGACGACGCTCGGCGACGCCGCGGTCATGAAGGCGTCGTCTACGTTGCGGTCGGCGGCCGCCAACGCGTCGGTAAGTCCGTCGATCTCCGCCTCGGCCTCCTCGCGGCCGGTGTACTCGATCGGCCCGTCCACGACCGGGTGTTCGGAGAGGTCGATCACGTCGGTCTTGAACGTCTCCTCGGCGTAGGAGGGGAACTCCTGGAGGTCGGCCCACAGCTCCGTCTTCTGTGTCCCGTCGATGCCGCTGAGGCGGTCGGCGACGTACCAGTTGAACGAGACGCGCGACTGCTCGCCGTTGTTGATCGAGTCCAGCCCGGTCTCGACCTGTCGGTCGACGACGTCGCGCGTCGCCTCCTCGACCGACGCCTCCCACTCGGCTTCGTCAACGTCCTCGCCGTCCTGCCGCTTCGTGAGCAGGTCGAGCAGCGCCGGCGGTCGCGGCAGGCTTCCGATGTGCGTCGTCCCGATGTGTCCGTCGTTCGCCATTACCACATTTGTCTCGTCGGGGGAACTAAAGCGCCGAGGATCTGGCAGAAGCGGCCGATGACGAAGGGAGCGCCGGAGCCGTTACCAGGTGTCGTGGAACGTGTCGAACTCGATGGAGTCGAGCGGCTTCTCGCCGATGGCGGCCTCGTACTCGCCCGGCGTCAGCATCGGCTTGTGGAACCGTGGGCCGTCGTCGGTCGTGATCCGCGGGCAGCCGGTGTTGACGAACGCGTCCATGTCGAAGTTCCGCAGGCGGTCCGGCGTCACCTCGTCCATCGTGATCAGGTAGGCGTTCTCGTTGTTGTCGACGATCTCTTGTGCCTTCTCCCACCGGCCCTGCCCGATCTTCGTACAGAAGATGACGCCCCACTTCTCGGCGTCCATCGCCTTGTGGACCGCGGCGTAGCGCTGCTTGAGGAACTGGTCGTGCTCGGCGACCGACACCGCGTTGTTGACGGGGTCGGCGATGACGACCCGCTTGTCGGGGTGTTCCATCGCGAGGCCCACCGGGTGGAACTTCCCGCCACCGACGTACAGCACCTGGTCGGCGTCGATGTCCGCGGAGGCGTAGTTACAGCCGAGCACCTGCCCCTCCTTGGTGAGGCGGTCGTCGCCCCGACGGGTGTGGACCTCGTAGCCGCGCTCTTCGAGCCAGTCGGTCATCTCCTCGAACCGGTTCATGTGCTGGGCCGTCGTGACGAGGCCCACGTCGGCGTCCTCCTCCGGCGGGGACAGCTCTTCCGCCAGCGCGTCCTCCATGATCGGGAACGGGTCGACGTTCGAGAACAGGGGGACGTAGACGATGCTGTCGGACTCCTTCATCGGCGTGTGGCCGAAGTGGACGAACACGTCCGTCCGGCGCATCAGGTACGTGTCGAGGTCGCAGGCACCGTAACACGGCTGTCCCGACAGCATGAACGTCACGTCGTCGGGCGCGACCTCGCGGAGGTCGTCTGCGACCTTCGGGCCGCGCCGCTTGAGTCCCTCGGGGAACTGGAGGCCGACCTTCGTCGCGTCCCGCTCCTCGATGGCCTCTAGGATCCGGTCGAGTTCGTAGTCCCACTCGCGGTCGTGTTTCAGGGCCATCCCCGTCTTCGTCAGGTCGCCCTCCGTGGAGCCGCTCATACTGAGCGAATTGTGCGGCAGGACGGTTAAACGGCGCGTTCGGGGACGGGTGGCGTAACCGGTCTCGGTTACGGGTTGACGCGTCGAGCGCGGTCGCCCGGTCCCACTCGCGACACCGCTTCCGTCCCTGCCGCGGCCGACGGACCTAACGGCTGCCCCCGTCAACCGCCGGACGATGACAGACGTTCCGCTCGAACACGTTCACGTCGCGCCCGACGAGGGCGCGGACGGCGAGCCGGCACCCGCCGTCTTCGTCCTCCACGGTCGCGGTGCCGACGAGGAGGACCTGCTCCCGGTCGCCGCCGAGCTCCCGGACGAACTCCACGTGGTCAGCCTCCGCGCGCCCGACCCGCTCCAGGGCGGGTACACGTGGTACGAACTCGACCTCTCGGCCGGCGGGCTGGAGTCGAGCCAGCCCGACGCCGCCGACTTCCGGCGCAGCCTCGACCTGATCGTCGAGAGCGTCGAGGCCGCGGTCGACGCCTACGGGCTCGACGCCGACCGGATCGGCCTGCTCGGGTTCAGTCAGGGCGCGATCACGAGCCTCTCGCTCCTCTTGGAGGACCCGGACCGCTACGCGTGGGTCGTCGCGCTCCACGGCTACCTGCCGGAGTCGCACGGCGACCTCGACCCGGACGGGATCGAGGGCAAGCCCGTCTTCGTCGGGGCGGGCGCGGGCGACCGCGTGATCCCCGACGAGCGGACGAACGCCGCCGTCGAGCGGCTGGAGGAGGTCGACGCCGCAGTGTCTCACGGGAGCTTCCCGGGCGGGCACGGCATCGGTCCGCAGGAGTTGGAGGCGGTCGTCGAGTTCGTCGCGTCGCGGGTGTAGCGGGCGTCGGAAGCGGCCCCCGAGCCCCGGCTCCGGCAGGTTCAAACCGCTCGGTCACGACGTTCGCGTATGAGCGTCGAACAGGTCTCAATCGAGGACCTCGGCCGAGAGCTCGGCGAACGGATCGCCGAAACCGCGGAGTACGAGCGGTTCGAAGAGGCGAGAGCGGCGGTCCAGCGCGACGAGGAAGTCCAGAGCCGGATCGACGAGTTCGAGCAGCTCCGCGCGGAGTTCATGCAGGCGCGGCAGTCCGGACAGGCGACGAACGAGGGGCTACAGCGCGTCCAAGAGGCGCAGGACGAACTCCACTCGATGCCCGTGATGAGCGAGTACCTCGACGCGCAAGACGAGCTGGAAGACACGCTCGAAGCCGTCAACGAGGCCATCTCGGAACCGCTCGCGGTCGACTTCGGCGGCGAGGCCGGCGGCTGCTGTCAGGACTGACCGGCGGCGGGGCCGTGGTCACGAGCGGTCGGGGTCGTGACCGACCGGCCGTCGCGCGGGGCGATTCTCCCGACTCCTTATACCGGATAGCGACGCACACCGCCCGTGATAGCCGTCGCCGGCGGCAAGGGCGGAAGCGGAAAGACGACGACTACCCTCGGGCTCGCCCGCGCGCTCTCGCGGCGCGGCGCTGCGGTGGTCGCGGCCGACGCCGACTGGGACCTCCCGAACCTCGCGCGGCTGGCCGCTGAGACCGCGGGCGATTCGGCGACCGCCGGACCGAGATCGGGAGCCGTCGAGGGGGACGCGCGGACCGTCCTCGACGCGGCTCGCGGGGGCGATCCGGTGCGTCCCGACCGCGCCGAGCCGACGGTCCTCGCGGCCCCGGAGGCCCCGCGGTCCGTCGACGCGAACGCGACGTTCGACGCGCTGGGCGGCGCGACGCCGGATCCCGCACCGGTGTTGCTCGACTGTCCGGCCGGGGCGTCGCCGGACGTGGCCGCGCCCCTGCGGGCGGCGGACCGCGCGCTGATCGCGACCCCGCTCCGGCGCGCCGCGCTCCGAGACGCAGCGAAGACGGCGGCGATAGCGGAGCGCCTCGACTGCCCGCCGCTCGGCGCGGTCGTGATCGGCGAGACGGACGTCCCGGACGAGGTGGCGGCGCTGCTCGGCTGCCCCGTCGTCGGAGCGATACCGGACGGCGGGGCCGCCCCGCTCACCGACCCGAGCGTCCGGTGCGCGTACGACGACCTCGCTCGTCGGCTCGCCGGGACCGCGGCGGGAGCGGAGTGGCGGATCGCGTGAGGGCCGCGGGAACGAGCGGCGTCGGAACGGGGGACGACGGGGCCGTCGGCGGCCGAGAGAGCCGCCATCGACAGACCCAAACGTCCACGGGCGGCAGCGATCGTATGGTGACGCTACCGACCGGGATCTCGGTGCTGGACCGGCAGTTCGGCGGGGGGCTCCCGAGCGGTAGCGTCGTCGTGTTGAAGGCGAACCCCGACAGCCAGTCGGAGCTCATCCTGAACCGGTTCGCGAGGATCCGGCGATGTCGGTACCTGACGACGGTCCGGTCGGCCGGCGCGGTGGAGGCGGCGCTCAGCCTCGACGGGGTCGAGGAGACGACCGTCGAGGCCCCGGACGACGCCGGGGACCTCGACGAGGCGGCGTCGCTGACCGAGGATCTCCCCGAGAACGGGACGCTGATCGTCGACTCCGTGGAGCCGCTGGAGGCGGAGACCGCCCCCTCGGCGTACGCCGAGTTCCTCGACGGGGTGCGGTCCCGCGTCGACGACGCCGACGGCGTCGCACTGCTCCACGCGCTCCGCGGCGGCGAGGACCCCCGAACGAGGCGGGTCACGGAGCAGGTCGCCGACGTCGTGTTCGACCTCCGCACTACCGTCACCGGGACCGAAATCGCGAACCGCCTCGTCGTCTCCAAGTTCCGCGGCGGC
Source organism: Halorubrum tebenquichense DSM 14210 (assembly GCF_000337415.1). GTDB lineage: Archaea > Halobacteriota > Halobacteria > Halobacteriales > Haloferacaceae > Halorubrum > Halorubrum tebenquichense. The sequence goes on from NZ_AOJD01000028.1 coordinate 18,325, forward strand.
GCGGCCCTCGAAGAGCCGCTGAAACTGAAGCTCACCGACGAGGTCGCCGTCGACACGAGTCGCGACATCGCCTGAGCCGGGGCGAAGCGGGGCGGGAGCGCGACTTGGCCGCAGATCGGTCCGGTTCGTTTTTGTCTCAGATCACCGCGGAAACGGCGAGGACGACGACGCCCGTGGCGGCCGCCGCGACCGCCCAGTTCCGTGCGGTGTCGAACGCACCGTACGGACCGCCCTTTCGCGAGAAGAGGTACAGCGCGTACACGGCGAGCGGTGCCAGCGTCGGGAGCCGACCGACCGAGACGAGATCGGTGAAACTCGACAGCAGCGCGACCGCGACCGTCGTCGCCGCGGCGCTCGCGGCGACCAGCGCGTCCTCGCGCGCCCGTTCGATCTCCATGTGCGGTGTGGGCGGGCGGGCGGGCAAAAGGGATCTGTTCGGCGGTCGCGCCGCTCCGCCGGTCGGTCGCATACGCAAAAAAGCGCGACTCCGGCGGCTCTTCGGGAAGGACACGCCGCGAAAAATCGAGTGGCTCGGACGAACCGACCGGGTCGGTTACTCCTCGTCGATCTCGTCGACGATCTCGTCGGCGTCGACGTCGACGTCTTCGAGCGCCTCCTCGATGTCGACGTCACCGGCACCGCCGCCCATGCCGCCCATCATGCCGCCGAGACCGCCCATACCGCCGCCCTCGATGACCTCCTCGATCACGACGCGGTCGAGCCCGAGTCGGTCCATGAGGTCCTGCGCGATCTGCTGTTTCTGGAACATCCACTGCTGGTTCATCTGCATCGCCTGCGTCGCGGTGACGTAGAGGACGTCCGTCTCGACCTCCTCGGTCTCGACGGTCTCCTCGCCGTCGTCGTCCTCGGTGACGGTCTCCTCCTCCTCGGTGACCGTCTCGATGCGGACCTCGGGGGCCTCCTGGAGGTACATGCCGAGCATGCCCGACGCCTGCTCCTCGCGATCGTCGATGGCTTCGAGGATCTCGTACTCGTACTCAAGGTCCTCGCCGGCCAGCGGGTGGTTGAAGTCGACGCGGGCGCGGCCGCCGATGATCGTTTCGAGGTGGCCCTGCCGGTTGTCGATCTGGACCTGCGCGCCGGGGAAGCGGTCGTCCTCGGGGATCTTGTCGGCCTTGACCGTCTCGACCTCGTCGGGGTCGTACTCGCCGAAGGCGTCCTCGGCGGGCACGTCGACGGTGCCCTCGTCGCCGACCGCGCCGCCGACGAACGCCTCCTCGACGGAGGGGAACACGTGGCCGGCACCGAGCGCGATGATCCGCGGCTCGAAGTCGTACTCGTCGACGTCGATCTCGGCGTCCTCGGCCGTCTCCTCGTCGGTCGTGTCGATGACGCGGCCGTCGTCGGCCGTTCGGATCGTGTACGCGACGCGGACGAAGTCGCCGTCTTCGAGTCCGGCGTCGGTCTCGGTCTCGGTCTCCTCGGCCTCGTCGGCCGCGTCCGCTTGCTCCTGATCGCTCATACCTGAAGGTCACCTGTTACACCCTTAAGAAGCACGGTTCGGCGCGAGGGCCGCCGACGACCGGGAAACGGCGGCGGTTCGGGTGCTCACGCGCCGGGGCGCGGGACCCGCCGGTCGTCCTCGGCGCGACCCGAGGGCGGCTCCGCTGGGTCCCGGGTCCCTTTTGAACGCGCCGGTCGCACGCACTACCGTGTACGAAGTCGAGATCAAAGTCCCGGCCGACCTCGACGCGACCCGGGAGCGGCTCCGCGCGGCCGGTGCCGAGCGCGTCGACGCCCGGCTCCAGCGCGACACCTACTACGACGCGCCCCACCGCGAGTTCGCCGAGACCGACGAGGCGCTCCGCATTCGACGCGAGACGCCGCTGGAAGGCGGAGTATCGTCGGCGGCGCGGGACCGCGACGCGGCAGCGACGGTCACTTATAAGGGACCGCTCATCGAGGACGCGTCGAAGACGCGCGCCGAACACGAGACCGGCGTCGACGACGGCGAGGCGCTCGCGGCGGTCCTCTCCGGCCTCGGGTTCGAGCCGGCCGCGACGGTGGAGAAGCGCCGCGAGTTCTGGTCGTACGACGGGTTCACGGTGACGCTCGACGCCGTCACCGGACTCGACGAGTACGTCGAGATCGAGCGCGCCGTCGGCGAGGAGCGCGAGGTCGACGCGGCGCGCGAGGCGGCGGTCGAGGCGCTCGACCGACTGGGCCTCGACGCGGGCGAACAGGTGCGGACCTCCTACCTCGGACTGCTGCTGGCCGCGGAAGGGGACTGACCGGCGCGTCGGTCAGTCGGTCGATCCGTCGGACACCTCGTCTCCTTCCGGTCGCTTCTCCGAGAGCACCGTCCGCTCGAACTCGCAGACGAGGACGTCGTCGTCGCCGTCGACGATCTTGAACGCCTCGACGCGCATGGTGACGACGCCGCGCTCGCCGTCGCTCGTCTCCCGCTTGTCGACGACGGTCGACCGCGCGCGGATCGTGTCGCCGTGGTACACCGGGTTCGGGTGTTCGACGCCGTCGTACGAGAGGTTCGCAACGATGGTCCCGTCGGTGGTCTCGGGGATGGAGACGCCGACCGCGAGCGACATGGTGTACAGCCCGTTCACGAGCCGTTCGCCGAACTGCGTCTCCGCGGCGAAGTCGGCGTCGAGGTGGAGCGGCTGCTGGTTCATCGTCATGTCGCAGAAGCGCTGGTTGTCGGCCTCGCTTATCGTCCGCCGCTTCGCGTGCTCTATCGTCTCGCCGACCGCGAACTCCTCGTAGTAGCGTCCGGTCATGCCCTCGGGGTCGACCGGCGACGTGAAATCGGTACCGCTCTCTGTCGAGGCGAGACCGACACGAGCGCGACGGCGGCGGTCGAGGCGGGTGACGCGAGCGCGACGAATCGCCCCCTCGATTGGGATTCGGCCGGCGGTTTTTAGCCGTCCGCCCGCGGACCACGGAGCATGCCACGCCGAAGCCTCCTGTTCTCCCCCGGCGACAGCCCTGACCTCATGCGGAAGGCCCCCGGGGCCGGGGCCGACGTGATCTGTTTCGACCTCGAAGACGCCGTCGCGCCCGCCCGGAAGGACGAGGCGAGGGCGGCGGTCGCCGACGTGCTCGCCGACCCCTCGTTCGACCCGGACGCGGAGGTGTGCGTCCGGCTGACCGCCGAGTCGCCCGCGGCCGACCTCGACGGCGTGTTGGGGGGCGGCGCGGGAGACGGAACTGCTGAGGCCGAAGCGGCCGAGGTCAGGCTCGACGCGGTGATGCTTCCGAAGGTCGAGTCCGCCGACCGCGTCGCGGCCGTCGCGGACCTCTGTGCCGATCGCGGGCGCGACCCCGCGGTGTTCGCGCTCGTCGAGACGGCGGCGGGGGTCCTCTCGGCGCGGTCGATCGCGGCCGCGGACGCGACCGACGCGCTCGCGTTCGGGGCCGAGGACCTCGCGGCCGACGTGGGCGCGACCCGGACCGACGAGGGGACGGAGGTGCTGTACGCGAGGGAACACGTCGTCCTCGCGGCGAGCGCGGCCGACATCGACGCCCTCGATACGGTGTACACGGACTTCTCGGACGACGGGGGGCTCCGCGAGGACGCGGCGTTCGCGCGGCGGCTGGGCTACGACGGGAAGCTCGCGATCCACCCGGCGCAGGTGGGACCGATCACGGAGGCGTTCACCCCGGACCCCGAGGACGTGGAGTGGGCGAGCGCCGTCCTCGACGCCCGCGACGAAGCGGACGCGGAGGGGCGAGCCGTCTTCGAGGTCGACGGCGAGATGGTCGACGCGCCGCTGATCGCGCAGGCGGAGCGGATCCTCGATCGAGCGCCCGACGGCGACCGCTGACGCCGGTCGTCCGGTTGACGGTCGCTGACGCCGGTCGTCCGGTTGACGGTCGCTGACGCCGGTCGTCGAGTCGACGGGCATCGACATTGAGCGTCGGGTCGGCGCGGCCGGCGGACCCCCGTGGTCGTCACAATTAACCACCGGCGCGGAGACGTGAACGTATGAGTTCGGAGGCTAACCCGTTCGAGAGTCTGCGAGAGCAGGTGGACGACGCGGCGGCGGTCCTCGAGACCGATCCGGGCGTCATCGAGCGCCTGAAGAACCCGGAGCGGGTGTTGGAGACGAACCTGACGTTCGAGCGCGACGACGGCTCGCTGGAGACCGTCCGCGCGTACCGCTCGCAGTTCAACGGCGACCGCGGTCCGTACAAGGGCGGGATCCGCTACCACCCGGGGGTCACCCGCGACGAGGTGAAGGCGCTGTCCGGCTGGATGGCGTACAAGTGCGCCGTCGTCGACGTTCCGTACGGCGGCGGCAAGGGGGGGATCGCGATCGATCCGGCCGACTACTCCGCCGACGAGTTAGAGCGGATCACCCGCGCGTTCGCGACCGAGCTGCGCCCGCTGATCGGCGAGGACCGCGACATCCCCGCACCGGACGTCAACACCGGTCAACGGGAGATGAACTGGATCAAAGACACCTACGAGACGCTGGAGAACACCACCGCGCCCGGGGTCATCACGGGGAAGGCGATCGACTCCGGCGGCAGCGAGGGGCGCGTCGAGGCGACCGGTCGCTCGGTGGCGCTGTCCGCGCGCGAGGCGTTCGACTGGCTCGGCCGCGACCTGTCGGGCGCGACGGTGGCGGTTCAGGGGTACGGAAACGCCGGCTCCGTCGCCGCGGCGCTGCTCGACGACCTCGGCGCTGACGTGGTCGCGGCCTCCGACTCCTCGGGCGGAATCCACGCCGCAGACGGGTTCGACCCGCGCGAGGTGAAAGCGCACAAGTCCGAGACCGGATCGGTCACCGGCTACTCCGGTACCGACGCGATTTCGAACGACGAACTGCTCACGCTCGACGTCGACTGCCTCGTCCCGGCCGCGCTGGAGAACGCCGTCAACGGCGACCTCGCGGCCGACGTGCGCGCGGACCTGATCGTCGAGGCGGCGAACGGGCCGCTCACGCCCGACGCCGACGACGTGTTGGCCGACCGCGGCGTCCACGTCGTCCCCGACATCCTCGCGAACGCGGGCGGCGTCACCGTCTCCTACTTCGAGTGGGTCCAGAACCGACAGCGATTCGGCTGGACCGAGGAGCGCGTCAACGAGGAACTGGAGCGCGTCATCACGGACGCGTTCGACACGCTCGTCGAGACGTACGAGTCGAACGAGGTCCCCAACCTCCGCACCGCGGCGTACGTCGTCGGCATCGGCCGGATCGTGAACGCGTACGATCAGGCCGGGAACTGGCCGTGAAGAAGAGGTAACGAACCGACTTAGCCGCGTTCGGAGCTACTCCAGCCGCGCGTCTCGGATTTCGACGTGCCCGCGGTCGCCCTCCCAGACCGCGTCGTAGGTCAGGTCGATGCGGCGGTCCATGTGCGGGCCGTCGACGACGTACGTCTCGAACTCGCCGCCCTCGCCGAGCGGGTGGACGCCGTACTCCTCGCGGAGCGCGAGCAGGTCGTCGAGCGCGTCGGCGTCGTACCGGCGTCCGAGCCACGACTCGTCGAGGCCGTACGCCGCCACCTGGACGATCCGGATCTCGAAGCCGGCGTCGAACATCGCCTCGGCGAGTTCGACCGGGTCCCGCTGCCACAGCGGCGCGAACAGGTCGATCCCCAGCCGGTCGCACATCGCCTGAATCCGGCTCGTCTGGAATTCGCTCTCGACCGCGCCCGCGGTGACGCCCGCGAGGTCGACGTCCCTTCCGGCGGCGATCTCCCGGAGCGCCGCCTCCATCGGCTCCAGTTCGGCGTCCCCCTGCGCGCCCGCGTCGTCGACATCGCCCGCGCCGAAATCGTCCGGCGACACCTCGACGAGGTCGATCCCGACGCTCTCGGCGGCGAGCGCGGCGAGCTCCGTCGCCGGCGTGTGGTACATGTACGAGTCGCCTGCGGGGTGGACGGTCAGCAGTCGCGAGACGTCGAGTCCCTCCTCCAAGGCGCGGTACAGCGCCCACGAGGAGTCCTTGCCGCCGGAAAAGAGGCTCACCCAGTCGGTCATGACTGTGGGAGGGAGACGCACCGATAAAGGGTCGACGGTCGGACGCCGTTCGAGCGTCGGTGGGGCGGCACGGCGGGGCGGACGTCCCGGTGTGCGCCGAGTGCGCCGTTTCAGTCCGAGATGAACTCGTTGTCGCGCCAGTTGACGCCGCCGTCGCCCTCGCCGGCACCCTGCGGGCTCTCGACGACCTCGATGCTCGCGGGACGCCGCTCGCCCTCGACGATTCGGGTCGCCTCGAGCTCGTCGTCCTCCTCGGTGATCGCCGTCAGCGTGCCCTTCTCGGAGAGCGTCGCGATCTCACGGAGCACCAGGAACATCGGGTACTGGAGCGCAGAGTTCTGGAGGACGGTCTCGCGGTCGCCCTTGAAGCAGGCGAACTCGACCAGCTCGGAGGGGATCTCCTCCTCCTCGTCGTCCATCCACTGCGGGCCACCGGCGCGCGGCGGCTCCTCCTCCCACACGCGCGTCTCCGTGACGGACGCCTTCAGCTGTGCGGTCGGGGTGTACTTGCTGATCGACTCGTCGTCGGACAGGGCCTTGATGATGAGTGTGTTGTTTCGACGCGTGATGTCGATGTCGTCGATCTCCGGCGGCAGGTCGGGATCTTCGTCGAAGTACGTCTCTACGTCTTCGAGTGGCAGTTCGAGCGTCGAATGAAGTCGGAACACGCGGCCTGTCATTGTTTGTGGGATGCGGTGGGGTCGAACCGGTGGTCGGGACGGCAGCGGCAACGGCTGCTTCTGTCGTATATAGGCACCGTGGGTTTATATGGCCTGCCCTTCCAAACCCAAAGATCGGCGAACGGTCCGGAACCGGCGGCGCGCGGCCCCGTGCCGGAGGGGGCCTCAGTCGGCACCCAGCTCGGCCGCGAGCTCGCCGCGCTCGTCGAGTTCCGCGAGCACGTCGCTCCCGCCGACGAACTCGCCGTCGACGAACGTCTGTGGGATCGTCTCCCAGCCGCTGTGCGACTCCAGCGCCTCGCGGTACTGCGGCAGCGCGGGCAGCACGTCGACCGTCTCGAACTCCTCGACGTGCTGGCCGATCAGTTCGACGGCGCGCTTCGAATAGCCGCACTGGGGCATCAGGCGGTTCCCCTTCATGAACAGCACCACGTCGTTGTCGGCGATGACCGTCTCGACGCGCTCGTCGATCTCTTCGGGATCGGCGTCTGTTTCGGGACTGAACGTCATACAGACGCGTACGCGCCGCCGAGGCAAATGGGTTCCGCACCGAACGTGTTCGGTTCGAAAGCGACGGTCGGATCTCACGCAGCGACTGCCCCTTCTGGCCCCGCCCGCCCCGCACAGCAACCGCACTTCGCGCTTCCCCACCCCCGTCGCTGGCGCGTGCTACTCGGCCCCGAGGCGACCTCGTAGGCACGCGCCACCGGACGAGGGAGAAAACCGGAAGCGGAGAGAACGGAAATGCGCGGGCCCCGCGGGGTCGCTCGCCTTGCGTTACTCCTCGCGGTCGACGCGGACCACGTCGACGAGCGAGTAGACGGGCACGCCGTCGATCTCGTCGTACCCCCTCTTGTCGACCAACACGACGCAGGCGACGGGTTCGCCTCCCTGTTCCCGGATCGCGTCGATCGACTCCCGCATCGTCGTCCCCGAGGTGATGATGTCGTCGACGACGTAGCAGTCGCGGTCGCGGATGGCCGCGAAGTTCCGCGAGAAGCCGCCCCCCTGCTCGTCGATGTCGCCCTCGTCCCACTGGTGTTTCGCGGGCGCGTACGTGCCGAGGTCGGTGTCGAGCCGGTCCGCGACCGCGGTCGCGAGCGGCGCGCCGGCCTTCTCGATCCCGACGGTGAGGTCGACCTCCTCGCCCTGCTTTGCCAGGAGGTCGGCCATCGCGCTCGCCGCGTAGCCGAGCCGCGTGGAGTCGCGGCCGAGCGCCGACCAGTCGACGTGGATGTCGGCGGACGCGGTCGTCTCGTCCACCGACTCGGCGGCGTCGGCCCCGCCACCGCGCTCGACCAACCAACTGGCCGTCTCCCGGGAGACGTTCAGTTCGTCCGCGATCTCGCCCTTCGAGAGGCCGTGTTCCGCCAGCTCGGCGGCGCTGTCTATCAGGTCGTCAACGTTCTTCATATGCCCCGAATTCGACCGCCGTTTTAATAGTCGTGTCGTCATCCGCGAACGCGGCCTCGAAGTCGTCGAGCCCGTGGACGCCCGTGACCAGATCGTCCAAGAACGACTCCGAGAACCGCGAAAGCGACTCGATCGCCGACTCGAAGTGCCCGTAGCCCGAGTTGACGCTGCCGACGAGCGCCTTGTTGTGGAGGACGAACTCGCGGTGGAGCCGGCCGCCGTCGATCTCGAACTCCCAGTCGCCGGGGACGCCGAGGAGCGCGCCGACGCCGTTCGGCGCGAGCGCCTCGATCGTCTCGAAGGCGTGAGGCGCGTGGCCGGTCGCCTCGAAGACGAGGTCCATCGGCTCGTGCGCGTCGGGCACCTCGGGGATCGGCGTCTCGTTGGAGTTGACGTACGTCGCCCCGAGCGACTCGATAACCTCGACCGTCGGGTCGGGGCGCTCGCGCCGCCCGAGACAGTATATCCGGTCGAACGACTCGTCGAGGGCCGCGACCGTCAACAACCCGAGCGACCCGTTCCCGAGGACGAGCGCCGACTCGGGGTCCCAGTGGAACGCCGATCGGCTGGCGTAGGCGTGTTCGAATGCCTTCTCCGCGATCGATATCGGCTCGACGAGGAAGCCCCACTCGGCGAGTTCGGGCGGGATCTCGACGAGGAACTCGGCCGGGCTGGTGAAGTACTCCGACATGAACCCGTGCGCGCCGACGATGCCGCGCTCGTGGTACTCGCCCTCGGGAGCCATGTCCGGCTCGCCGCGAGCGAAGTACTCGTTGGCACCGTTGGGCGGCCGCCGCACCGTCGGGACGACGACGTCGCCGACCTCGAACGGCGTGTCGTTCGGGTCCTCGATCACGCCGACGGCCTCGTGGCCCAAGACGAGGTGGTCCTCGCCCGCGGGGGTACCCCCGTGTCCGCCGGCGATGACCTCGTGGTCGGTCCCGTCGACGCCGACTCGGAGGGTCCGAACCAGCGCCTCGCCGGGCGCGGGGGCCGGTCGCGGCTTCTCGGTCACGACCGGTTCGTCGGCTCCCTCGTAGACGGCAATCGCGTTCATGAATCGACTCAGGAGGTCAGCCACCAAAAGATTTCTTTTATTGTGAGTAAACGACAGCGCCCGATCCCCCGTGGCGTTTTCATGCTGGTCGCGCGTATCGGACGCCGTGTGCACCCTGACCCTCGCGTGGCGGACGTTCGGTGACGCGCCCGTCGCGCTCGCGGCGACCCGCGACGAGGCGCTCGACCGTCCCAGCGAACCGCCCGCCCTCCGGGACGAGGACATCCGGTACGTGGCCCCGCGCGACGCCGAGGCCGGCGGCACGTGGATCGGCGTCGCCGAGGGCGGACTCGCCGTCGCCGTCACGAACCGGTGGCTCGACGCCGACCGCGATGGCGACCGCTCCCGCGGGCTGCTCGTCCGCGACTGCCTGACGGCCGACTCCGCCGAGGAGGCGGTGCGAACGGTCGAGGACGACGTCGACGAGCGCGCGTACGACGGGTTCAACCTCGTCCTCGCGGACGACCGGGCGGCGTTCCTGCTGACGTACGACGGCCGCCTCGTCGTCACCCGACTCGACCCCGGCGTCCACGTCGTGGGCAACGTCGGCGGCGTGGTGAACGGCGCGGAGCGGTTCGCGGTCCCCGAGCGGCGACGGGAGTTCGGCGAGGAGCGCGCCGACAGCGCGAGACGTATCGCGGCCGCGCTCGTCCCCGACCCCGGCGAGTCCGGGGCGTCGTGGCTCGACCGCGCGAGCGAGATCCTCGCGGACCACGAGTACGACGCCTGCCTCCACGGCGACGACTTCGGCACGCGGTCGTTCACCAGCATCCGAACCGGCGACGATTTCGAGGTCGCGTACGCCGACGGGCCGCCCTGTGAGACGCCGGCCGAGCCGGTGTCGCTGCCGGCCGACTTCGCGCTCGCCGACGGGTGAGGCCGGGCGCGAACCGGAGCGGGGCGGCGCGGCGAGATCGAAGGCTCCGTACGGAAAGCCAGTTTTAAGCGATTCGGGAGGCGTGTGAAACCATGAGCGCGTCCGAAATCGAGTCCGACCTGTCGGCGGACGAGCGCGCCGGCCTCGAACTCATCCGCGAGACCGGCGGGATCCACCAAAGCGACTTCTGGAAGGAGCTGGACGTCTCCTCGCGGAAGGGGAGCCGCATCGCGGAGAGCTTAGAGGAGGCCGGCGTCATCCGGCGCGAGGACACCGTCTACGAGGGGCACAACACCTACTATCTGGAGCCGGCCCCACGAGATCTCGACTTCTCGCTTCTGATGGCCGGAGACATGCTCTCACCGTTCATCGGCGAGGAGGAGGTCGACGCGCAGGCCGACGCCTTCTCCCAGTGGATGATGAACCTCGCGTACGAGGAGCACTGACGCCGCCGGCGTCCGCTCTTCGAGCGCTCCCTCACCGCACGGACCCCTCCGCGAACGTTCCCTCGCCGACGCCGGGTTTTTTCCGACCGGCGTCGAACCGGACGGCCGTGAAACGCGCCCTCCTCGTCGCGGCCGGCGTCGGCCTCCTCGTCGCGGCCGGCGTTCATCGCCTCGTCTCGTCCGTTCCGGTGTCGGCCGGCACAGCCGCAATCTACGCCGGAGTGACGTACTTCTACGTCGCGTTCGACCTCTCGCTGCTCGCGGAAGCGCCGCGGTTCGACGACCGAGTCGATCGATTGGGGTATGGGATCGGTCTGTTCGGCGTGTCCACGAGTCCGCTGCTGTTCGCGCACTACACCGGGGGCGGTGACGGCTCAGTCCTCGGATTCACCGTCGCGTTCGTCGGGACCGTGGCGTTCCTCACGCTCAGCGAGCAGGCCAGACGCGTCGACGACGACTGAAAACGAGTGGCCGCCCGCGACGGGACCGGCCGCCCCCCGTCAGGCCAGCAGGAACGCGAACAGCGCGATCCCGGCCGCGAGCGTGAGGAACAGGACGCTCCGGCCGATCCCGGCCCGGATCTCGACGTCCACCCCGGCGCGGGAGAGCACCTCCCGCGGGTCGGAGGCGGTCCGCATGGCCGCGCCGGCGACCGCCATCGTCGCGCGGTCGACGGCGGCCCACAGCTCCGTGACGCCCCACACGGAGCCGCGGCCGAGGTAGAACGCCGCCGGGAAGAGGACGGCGTCGACGTCGGGCATCCGGTGGGCGAGCCAGCCGAGCGGCCGCTTCAGCGAGAAGAAGCCGACGAAGCCGGCGACGAGCAGCGCGGCGCTCTCGGTCAGGTGGCTCTGGCTGTACGGCTTGAAGTAGACTTCCTTGCTGAGGATCAGGTCGGTGAACGGCATCACCTCGATGAGTTGGGTGTAGAACACGCCGAAGAAGACGCACGCCCCCGCCGCCAACACCATCCCGCCGGTCTGGAACGGGGTGGCGTCGTCCGGCGACAGCGTCGCCGAGCCGTGGAAGAACACGTAGTAGCCGAGCTTGATGAACGACATGAACGTCCCCACGCCGCCGAGGATGAGCAGCCACCAGAGCAGGCCCTCGCCGAACAGCAGCTCGAAGTTGTGGACCTCGTGGGCGGAGTCGATCACCATCCCCTTCGAGATGAACCCGTTGAACCCGGGCACCGCGGTAATGGAGGCCGCGCCGACGAGGTACACGAGGAAGGTGACGGGCATCACGCGCCAGAGCCCGCCCATGTCGCGGATGTCCTCGACGCCGGTCCGGTAGATCACGACCCCGACGGCCATGAACAGCAGGCTCTTGTAGAGGACGTTGTTGAACAGGTGCGCGAACCCGCCGACCACGGCGAACTCGCCCACGTACGTCGCCAGCCCGAACCCGGCGAGCATGTAGCCGAGCTGCGCCTGGATGTGGTACGACAGCAGCCGGCGCGGGTCGTACTGGAGCAGCGCGAAGAACGCGCCGTAGACGGCCATGAACCCGCCGAGGTACGCGAGCCACATGCCACCCTCCGGGAACGCGCGGTACATCACGTACGCGGCGGTCTTCGTCGTGAACACCGAGAGGAACACCGACGCCGCGACGTGGGGGCGCGGGTAGGTGTCGGGCAGCCAGCTGTGGAGGAAGACGAACCCGCAGTTGACGCCGATACCGACCGCCGCGAGCAGCGTGGCGGCCGGGTCGATCCCCGTCGTCTCCGAGAACAGGAACGTCCCCGCGTTCGCGAAGTGGACGACGACCGCCGCGAGCAGGATCGTCCCGCCGGTCCCGTGGAACAGCGCGTAGCGGTAGCCGGCCCGCACCGCCTCGCCGCCGTGCTGCCAGACGAGCAGCGTCGAGGTGACGGCGGTCAGCTCCCAGAAGAAGACCAGGGTGAGCCAGTCGCCGGCGTAGATGGTCCCGAGGGTCGTGGCGACGTACAGCATCGCGAACGCGGTCATCCACGTCGGGGCCTCGCTGCCGTAGGCGTACAGCACCGCGGCGGTCGCGAGGAACCCGACGACGACCCCCATCAGAAGCGAGAACTGGTCGACGTTGAAGAACACCACGTCGAATCCGAGGAACTGCGTCGCGAGGTGCGCGCCCGTCCCGCCGTCGCCGAGCAACACGGCCTGCGCGAAGGTGAACGCCGTCGCGAGCGCGGCGACCGCGTGCCCCGAGCGCCGCGGGAGCGCCAGCACCGCGAGCGCCGCGAACGCGATCAGGACGTACGGCGGAATCGAGGCGAGGAGGCCGGTCGGCACGCTCATGGCCGCATCACCTCCTCGGGGAGCCGCGTGTCGACGATGAGTTCGATCAGCTCCAGGAAGCCCATGTCGTGTGGGATCACGCCGAGCAGCACGGCGAGGCTCATCACGGTGAGGATCGGGCCGAGCGTGAACCACGTCGACTCGCGCCCGCGGAGGGCGTCGAGACCGGCGAGGTGCTCCCACCCGCCGGCCGGCGGCCCGCCGTGGTGATGGTCGTGGCCGTCGCCCGCGTCGTGGGCATCGCTGTGAGCGTCGCCGGTCTCGTCGCCGTGAGCGTCGTCAGTTTCGTCGCCGTGGTCGCCACCGGTCCGACCGGTCGAGTCGACCTCGGCGGTGTCGGCGTCGGCCGACGGCTTCGCAGACGCGTCCGCGCGCCCGGGACCGAACGGCACGTCTGCGTCGGAGGGGCGCTGGTCGACGGCGTAATCTCCCGTGTCGACCCGCTCGGCCGGCTCCGAGAAGTCGCGCTCGCTCGTGTCGAAGTCCGGCCTGACGACGCCGTCCTCGTCGGTCGGGAGGTCGTCGAGGTCGGCGTCGGGGACCTCGGACTCGTCGACGCCGTCCGCGGCGTCGGGCGAGGAGTCGCCCCCGTCGCCCGCGTCCGCGACGATATCGTCGACGTCGTCGTCGGACTCGCCGGGCTCGTCGTCACCCGCCCGGCCGCCGTCCGTCGCGACGTCGTCGGCTGCGCCGCGACCGTCCGTCGCCGCGACGATCGACCGCGACTCGCCACCGAGCGGGAAGTCGACGAGCGGCTTCGCGTCGTGGGCGTCCTCCGCCTCGAAGAAGGCGGTGTAGATCACCGGCCAGAAGTACGCGATGTTCAACACCCCGGAGAGCAGCAGCGCCCCCACGAGGTAGTACGCGACGGGGGTGAGCTGTGCGCCCATCCGGACCCCGCCGATCAGCATGTAGTACTTACTGACGAACCCGGCGAGCAGCGGGATCCCCGCCATCCCCAGCGAGGCGACGGTGAACGCCCCCATCGTGAGCGGCATCCGCTTGCCGATCCCCGCCATCTGCGAGATGTAGTCGGTGTGGGTCTCGACGTGGATGTTGCCCGCACAGAAGAACAGGGTGAGCTTCATGAACGCGTGCGCCGGGATGTGCAGGAGCGCCCCGACCAGCCCGTACCAGCCGAACAGGCCGAGCCCGAGGATGATGTAGCTCAGCTGGCTGATCGTCGAGTAGGCGAGCCGGCGCTTCAGGTGGTCCTTGCGTAAGGCGATGAGCGAGGCCGCGGTGAGCGTGACCGCCCCGATCGTCGAGAGCACGAGTCCGGCGGTGAAGCCGAACGGCAGCGAGAGGTCGAAGACGAGCTCGGGGCCGAACACGTCGAGGACGACCCGGGAGACGCCGAACGCGCCGGACTTGACGACCGCGACCGCGTGGAGCAGGCCGGAGACCGGCGTCGGCGCGACCATCGCCTCTGGGAGCCACTGGTGGAGCGGCATGATCCCGGCCTTGACGCCGAAGCCGACGGCGAGTAGGAAGAAGGCGAGCATCGCCAGCCCGGGGTCGGCGTTCGCGAGTTCGGCGATGCCGCCGGGCGTGAACGCGACCGATCCCGCGAGCAGGTAGACGAGGGCGGTCCCGGCGAGCACGAGCACGCCGCCGCCGAACATCGTGTACGCGAGGTACTTGCGGCCGGCCGAGCGCGCCTCGGCCGTCTCGTCGTGCGCGACGAGCGGGTACGTCGCGATCGACAGCAGCTCGTAGAAGACGAAGATCGTCACGAGGTTGCCCGCGAACGCGATCCCCATCGTCGTCGACAGGGACACCGCGAACGCGGCGAAATAGCGGGTCTGGTTCGGCTCGTCGAGCCCGCGCATGTAGCCGATGCTGTAGAAGGAGGTGACGATCCACAGCCCGCTCGCGAGGAACGCGAACAGCATGCCGAGCGCGTCCGCCCGCAGGACGAACTCGATCGGGGTCCCGATCCCGGGCAGGAACGCTCCGAGAGAGTACTCGAAGGTCTGCCCGTCGAGGACCGCCGGGAGCATCGACGCGACGATCCCGAACTTCACGAGCGACGCGACGAGCGTCCACCCCTCGCGGACGTTCGGAGAGCGGTACGACGCGACGATGAGGATCGCCGCGACGAACGAGACGAGAACCGCCAGTAGGGGTCGTGGGTCCTGTAGTACGACGTCAGTCATGCGAAGGCCTCCGTGAGGAAGGGGTCGAACCACTCCGCGAGCGCGAAGCCGCCGAAGCCGAGCGCGACCGCCGCGACCGCCGCGAGGGCGAGCGCGATCAGCGACGCCGTCGGCACCCGGTCGGGGACGAGCGACGAGCGCGGCGCGCCGGCGACGGGCGCGGGGAGGCCGCTCGCGGTCCGGGCGGGCGACTCCCCGCCGTCGGTCGCGGCCGCGTCCGCGGGGGCGTCACCGTCGTCCGCGTCGCCGTGGTCGCCCGGGAGTCCGGCACCGGCGAAGTAGAACCGCTCTATCATGCGCGCGACGTACGACAGCGTGAACAGCGTGCTGACGAATATCGCCGCCGCGACCGCGATCCCGACCGCGCCGCCGCCGGCGAGGCCGGCGTCGACCGCCCCGACGCCGATGTACCACTTGCCGAGGAAGCCGATCGAGGGCGGGATCCCGACGAGGACCAGCCCGAGGACCGCGAGCGCGCCCGACGTGTACGGGGCCGCGCGGGCCGCGCTCGCGAGGTTCTCGATCCGCCGGGTCCCGTAGCCGAGCGCGAGCAGTCCGATACCTAAGAACAGGCCGAACTTCACCAGCCCGTGGCCGATCAGGTGGACGATCCCGCCGAGCAGCGCCGTCTCGTTCGCGAGCGCGACCGCCGCGCCGATCATGCCGAACTGCGCGACGGAGGAGTACGCGAACATCCGCTTGAGGTTCGACTGCGTCGCGGCGAGCGCCGAGCCGGCGACGATAGAGACGGTCGAGACGACGAGCAGCGCCGTCGCGATCCCCTCGTTGGCCGCGAGGAAGTCGACCGTGAACACGGTGTAGGTCACGCGGATCAGCGCGTACGCGCTCGTCGTCGAGACCAGCGCCGCGACGACCGTGGTGACCGAGTCGGGCGCGCGCTGGTAGGCGTCCGGCTGCCAGGAGTGGACCGGGAATAAGGCGATCTTCAGCGCGAGCCCGGTCACGATGAACGCGTAGCCCGCGCGGACGAGCGGGTCGCCGTAGCCGGCCTGCGCGACGATCTGGGCCTGAACGTCGAGCATGTTCAGCGTCCCCGTCGCGAGGAAGACGTAGCCGACGCCGAGCAGGTACAGCGACGCGCCGACGGTCCCGACGACGAGGTACTTCAGCGAGGCGTACGCGCTCGCGCCGGAGCGGTCCGAGGCGATGAGCGCGTACGTCGTCAGCCCGGTGATCTCCAGGAAGACGAACAGGTTGAACAGGTCGCCGGTGAGGACCATGCCGACCAGCCCGCCGACCAGCAGGAGGTACGCGCTGTAGAAGGGGTTCTCGTGCGGGCCGGCGACCCGCGCGAACGCGAGCGTCGCGACCGACACAGCCGCCACGAGCAGCAGCACCGCCACCGACAGCCGGTCGGCGACGAGTTCGATCCCGATCGGTGGGAGGAAGCCACCCAGCGCGTGGCTGAACGGACCGTTTATCACCGTTTCCGCGGCGATCGCGGCCGCGATCCCGGCCGTGACGATCGTTCCGACCGCCGCGACGGGCCACCCGATCCGGTCGTACCGCAGTCCGAGCGCCAGCGGCAGCGTCGCCGCGACGATGGGGGCGACGACCGCGAGCGGCAGGAGCACGTCAGTCATCGCCGTCACCCCCGGTCGCGTCCCCCGTCTCGCCGGGAGCGAGCGCCGACGCCGACGCGCTCGGCGTCTCGGAGCCGGCGTCGCCCGCCCCCGCCGAGGGGATCGACCCCTCGTCGCGGAGCAGTTGGCGGAGGGTGTCGGTCCGCAGCGTGCCGTACTCGTCGTATATCCGGATACACAGCGCGAGCGCGACCGCGGTGAGGCTCACGCCCACGACGATGGCGGTGAGCACGAGGACGTGCGGGAGCGGGCTGACGTACAGGCCGCCCTCTGGACCGCCGGTCGGAACGATCGGGATCGCCCCGCCGTCGACGTACGCCGAGGCGATGAAAAGCAGGAAGATCGCCGTCTGGAACAGGTTGAGTCCGATGATCTTCTTCACGAGGTTGGGGTTGGCAATCATCATATAGAGTCCGATACAGAGCAGCAGCGCGAACGCGACGTACGCGTGTCTCGTCGCGAGTATCTCGACGGCACCGCCGGCCGCGGCGAGCGCGATCATCGCCGCTCACCCCCGTCGGTCGCGGCCGTCCCCGGCGCACCGGCGTCGGCCGATCCGGCCTCGTCGGTCGGGTCGTCCTCGCCGGTCGGGCCGTCCTCGCCGGTCGGGTCGTCGGTCGAGTCCTGGTCCGGGTCGTCGGTGCCGGGACCGCCGGTCTCGTCGGCGAACGCGTCGGCGTCAGCGAATCCGCCGGCGTCGCTGAAGCCGTTCGCGAGGACGAAGAACAGCCCCATGAGCACGCCGGCGACGATGGTCCCGATCCCGAGGATCTCGACGCCTTCCATCCCGTACTTGACCGGGTCGGGGATCGGGAGCAGCTCGTACTGGAGGAACGCGCCGCCGAGCGCCACCGGGACCAGTCCGATCCCGGCGAACACGAGCGCGCCGCCGACCGCCAGCCCGACGACCACCGTGTTCGCGAGCCACTGGCGGGTGGCCTCGATGCCGAACGCGAACGCGATCATGAACACGACCGCGGCGACGATCGCGCCGCCTTGGAACCCGCCGCCCGGCGAGCTGCCGCCGTGGAAGGTGACGAACAGCCCGTAGGTGAACGCGAACGGCGCGACGATCTTCACCGTCGGCATGATGACCTGGCTCTCCGTGTACGGCGTGCCCTGCCGACGGTCCGAGTCGAGACGACCGCCGGTGCGCGGCGGCCGGTCGCGGTCGAACCCGTCGTCGTCGGAACCGCTCATGCGAACACCTCCCGACGGAGGACGATGAGGGCGGCGATCCCCGCCGCGAAGACGACGACCGCCTCGCCGAAGGTGTCGAACCCGCGGAACGCCGCCAGCACGGCCATCACCGCGTTCTCGACGTGGGTCTCGGCGTACGTCTCCGCGATGTACCACTGCGTCACGTCCGGGTTCGACCAGATGGGCGCGTCCCGGGAGCCGACCGCCGGGATGTCGCCCATCGTGAGCAGCAGCCCGCCGAACAGCAGCCCGACCGCCCCCGCCGCGGGGAGGTTCACCGACTCGAAGGCGGCCTCGTGCTGGCGTCGGGTCGTCTTCGCAAGCGTGAGCAGCAGCAGCACCGTGGTCACCCCGGCGGAGATGGCGGCCTCGGTCATCGCCACGTCCGGGGCGCGGTAGAACGTGTACAGCGCTGCCATCCCGAGGCTGTACGCCCCGAAGATGATCACCGCTGCGAGCACGTCGCGCGCCAAGGCGGTGAACAGCGCGGTCAGCACCACGAAGACGAACAGGCTCGCCTCGATGGCGGTCACCTGCGCGACGGGCGGAGCCGGGAGCCCCGCGGCGGACGAACCGATCGACGCGAGCGCCGTCGCGCCGGCTGCGAGCGTCCCCGTCATCGGCGGTCGTCCCCCTCCGTCCACGGCACGATTCCCTCCTCGAAGGCGGCCCGAGCGATCGCGTGGGCCGCGGTCGGGTTCGTCAGGAAGATGAAGAACAGCAGGAGGACGGACTTGAACCCGGCCCCCGCCAGCCCGACGGTGAGCGCGACCGCCGCGAGGCCGAATCCGGCCCCCAGCGTGTCGGCCTGCGAGGCGGTGTGCGCCCGCGAGTAGACGTCCGGCAGCCGGAGGACGCCAGTCATCGAGACGAGCGTGAAGAACAGCCCGAACAGCGTGAGCGCGACGACGAGCCAGACCCGGGCTGTCTCCAGTGCGGCGGCGCTCACAGCACACCACCCCGCTCGACGGTGAACTTCGAGATGGCGATGGCCATCAGGAAGTTCAACAGCGCGTACACCAAGGCGATGTCGAGAAACGTCGGCTCGTCGAGCGCCGCGCCCAGGATCGCGAGGATCACGACGGTGTTCGTCCCGAAGACGTTCACCGCCAGCACGCGGTCTTGCATCGTCGGGCCGACGACCGCGCGGTAGAGCATCCCCACGGCGAGGACGGCGAAGCCGGCGGCCGCGACGAGGAGGAAGTCGCCGAGGGTGTAGCCGGCCGCGAGCGTGGCGTCCGCGAGGCTCATCGGTCGGTCACCTCCTCCGGGTCGGCCGTCGGATCCGCCCCTTCCGCCGTCACGTCACCGCCGTCGGCGGCGGCGATCGGAAGCTCCTCGGTCGCGTCGTCCCCCTGGAGGATCGCGACGTCGTCGCGCTCGCGGGGGGTCGGCAGGCGCGCCGAGCGGCGGCCGTAGTAGACGAACCGCGTCCACCGTTCCAGCGAGCCGTCGAACAGCCCCTCGCGGGCCCACGGGACGAGCGAGTGGACGTAGAGGTCGCTGTCGCGGGCGCGAACCGTCAGCGTCCCGGGCGTCAGCGTGATCGAGTTCGCGAGCGTCATCAGCGGGAGGCCGCTCCCGACGATCACGCGCATCCGGTTCATCGTCGGCTCGATCGGGAGCCGCGGGTCGAGGATGACCCGGGCGACGACGAGGTTCGCCTTCAGGATCTCGAAGAGCAGCACGGGGACGTACACCAGCCCGCGGAGAATTCGCATCGGTGTCCGCGGGATCGCCGGGTCCGAGTCGAGGCTCACTCGCGAGAGGGTGATCGACACGATCGCGGCCGTCGCGACCCCCGTCACCGCGTCGAACCAGTACGTCGGGTCGCCCAACAGGAGGTAGAAGCCGAGCGAGAGCCCGAATAGCGCCACGAGCCGTCCGGTGGTCGCCTCGGTCCGGAATCGCTCACGGCGCGTCGGGCGGTCAACCGGCGCGGTCTCGACCGACAGCGACGTGTTCGAGAGCGCGAACTCCAGCGGCTGGAGCAGCGTCGTGTTCCCGACCGGCGTGTACTCGGGGTCGAGCACGACGCGGTCGGCCCGGTTGGCCTCGGCGTACTCCGCGAGGACGCGGACGTAGTCGTCGGCACCGAACAGGTAGTCGTCCGCGCCGATCACCGCCGTGACGACCTCGACGTCCGCGGCACCGGGGGCCTCCGAGTCGTCGAGGTCCGCCGCCGTCCACGCCGCGGCGCGTTCGAGCACGCGCTCGGCCGCGGCGGCGCGCTCGTCGCTCTCGGGGTCGCCGTTCCGCCACGAGGCGATCTCGACGAGGTGGATCGCCGGCGCGCCGCCGGTTGCCGCGGCCTCCGCGACGTGCGCGATCGTCGAGCGAAGCGTGGAGGTCGGCTCGACCGGAACGATGACCGAACCGGCCGCCGCCGGTCCGCCCGCGGCGTCGGCGTCCGCCGCCGCGGTCGAACCGACCGAGTCGGCCGAGCCGTCGCCGGGATCGCCGGCGTCGGACGGGGAGTCGGCGTCAGCCACCCACCACACCTCCCACGGAGCCGTGCGTGACCGTCTCGTTACACATGGATATCTCTATCCGTGTGGTTACTCCACCGCCTCAAAACAGTTTGTATCCGCGGGGAGCCTGCCGGGGGCGGGCGATGCGACTCCCGGGAGCGGCCCCGTCAGACGGACGCCGACGCGTCGAGCGTCGCCGCGAGGCGGTCCGCGATCCGGCCTGCGACGGCGTCCTTCGCGCCGGCGACCTCCTCCGGGTCGGTCCCCGGTTCGCCGACGAGCAGCACGCGCGTCTCGTCGCCGCCCATCACGCTCGCGTCGTTGGCGACGACGAACGACAGCCCGACGCGGTCGCGGATCCGCTCGGCCTCGGCGACCATCGCCGCGTCGTCGCCGGAGGTCTCGGCCTTGAACCCGACGATGGGGAGGTCGGGATACGCCTCCCGGACCGAGTCGATCAGCTTCGGCGTCGGCTCCAGTTCGACCGACAGCGGCGAGCCGGACCGGATCTTCTGGTCGACCGCGTCGGCAGTGAAATCCGAGATGGCGGCCGCCGAGATCAGCGCGTCCGCGGTCGCCGCCGAGCGGCGACACGCCGCCATCATCTCGTCGGCGGTCTCGACCGAGACCACGTCGGCGTACGGGACCTCGGGCCCGTCCTGAACGAGCGTCACCCGCGCGCCGCGGGCGTAGAGCGCTCTGGCGACCGCCCGGCCGGTCTTCCCCGACGCCCGGTTCGTCAGAATTCGGATCGGGTCGATCCGCTCTTTCGTCGCCCCGGCGGTGACGACGACGTGCGCCCCGGCGAGCGACCGCGGCGTCGTCGCGCGGGCGACCTCCGTCACGATGTCGTCCTCGGTCGCGATCTTCGCTTTCCCCTCCTCGACCCGCGGGTCCGCGAAGCGGACCCCCCACGACTCCAGTCGGTCGAGCGCGTCGAGGACGCCCGGGTGGTCGTACATCGGCTCGTGCATCGCGGGGGCCATCACGACCGGCACGTCCGCGCCGAGCGCGGTCGTCGCGCAGGTGGTGACGGGGGTGTCGTCGACTGCGGCGGCGACCTTTCCGGCGGTGTTCGCGGTCGCCGGCGCGAGGAGGAGCACGTCGGCCCACCCCTCGCGGCCGCACAGCTCGACGTGCTCGACGTCGCCCGTGATCTCGGTGACGACCGGCTCGTCCGTCGCGAAGTCGACCGCCCACGGGTGGACGATGTTCGTCGCCGCCGGGGACATGACGGCGCGGACGCGAGCGCCCCGCCGGCGCAGTTCGTGGGCGAGTTCGACGACCTTCACCGCCGCGATGCTCCCGGAGACGCCCAGCGCGACGTTGACCCCATCCAGCATTACCGAGACCGTTCCGCCCCCGACGGCTTATAAGATGTCGTTGCGGTCGCGCTCAGGAGCCGTTCGGCTGCCCGCCGTCCTGCGGCGCGGGGAAGTCGTCCGCGGACAGCAGCCCGCTCACCGGATCTGCCTCCAGCGCGTCGAGCACCGCCGCGGCCGGCCCGCTGACCAACACGAGACCCGCCCGCTCGTTCGCCTCGTCTATCCCGAACCCGTCGACGTCGGCCGCGTACGACCCCAGATCGTCGACCGCGGCCGAGACGATCTCGCGTTGCGCGTCGAGCAGTTCCGCCCGCGCGTCCTCCTGCGAGAGGTTCCCCTCCTGAACGCGCGTTCGGATGTCCTCTTGGGCGGTCTGAATCTCGTCTTGGACGTCGAGCGCGACCGTCGCGCTGGCGTCCTCGCCGGACCCGCTCCCGTCGCCGCCATCGGTTCCGTCGTTTCCGTCGTCGGTCTGTCCCGCCGCGTCGCCGTCCGACCCGCCGAGGTCGCCGCAGCCGGCGAGACCGAGCGTCGATCCCGTCGCCGCCGCCGCCAGCACGCGCCGTCGCGGTGTGTCTGTCACGTCCGCGCTCGGCGCTCGGCCCACTTGTCTGTTCCGTACGAGCGCCCTGGAGGGAGGCACCCGGTCGAACGTCCCTCAGTCGAGCGCCGCGGGCCCGGCCCCGACCCGCTCAGACGCCGAACGTCGCGCGGAGCATGTCGCGGGTCCCCGGACCGAGACCGACCGCGAGGACGGTGATCAGGAGGAGTAGGGTGTACCGCGGCGACTCGTCGTACATCTCGCCGTTGAAGATCCAGACGACGAACGTCGCGGCCGCCAGCTTCACGAGGAGGAACGGCCACGCGTCGCCGGTGACGGAGACGATCGATCCCGGTAGCAGTCGCCCGGTCCAGTCGACGATCAGGGCGTTGACGACGTGTTTCGGGACGAGGTTCGCGGTGCCGGTCAGCGCGGGCATCCAGTTGAGCCCGATCACGTTGGCGACGCCGTCGATCGCGTGACCCCAGATGATCACGATCCCGGCGGCCCCCGTCCCCTGCCGGATCGTCGGAATCCGTCGGGTCGCCAGCGCCCACGTGCCCGCGGTCGCGGCCGTCGCGATGGCCAGCGTCGGCACGAGCACCTGCGGGTAGAACGTCACGTACCCGGTCGTCGCCGCGAGGTACGAGAGGTAGCCGACCGCGAGCGCGAGTCCGGCCGCCCCCGACGCGAACAGCGGCCGCGCGTAGTCGTCGACGACGCCGCGGCGTTCGAGCGCGTACGCCGCGATCACGCAGGCGAGCGTGAAGGCGAACACCGTGAAGTAGATGAACGGGCTGATCAGCAGCGCGCTCGCCGGGAACGAGATCAGCGGCTCGACGCCGGCGGCGGTCGCGGCGACGCCCGCGTCCTCCACCGTCCGCATCGCCCCGCCGAACAGCATGAACGGGAACAGCGCGTAGAAGAACCGCAGTTCGGTCGCGATGTCGAGCCGCCGGAGGAGGAAGACGACGCCGATCAGCATCGCCAACAGGATCACCACGTAGCTCACCGTCGAGAACGTGGTGTATCCGGGGGTCGCGACGACCTCACCGGCGCTGACGGCCGACTGGCACGCCGCCTCGCTGCCGATCAGTTCCGTTGTCCCGCCCGCGCTGCGGACCGCGCACTGCGCGCCCTCGCCGTCCGCGACGACCGGCCCCCAGAAGTAGCGCCAGAGGAACCGGTCGTAGACGACGCGCGGGGAGACGACCGAACCGACGACCAGGAGCGCCGTCACCCCGCCGACGACGGCGGCCCAGGCCTGCTCCGGCGTGAGGTCGAACCGGTCCGCTGTGCTCATGGTCACCGTTCGGGGAGGTCCCGAGTTGAGCGTTCCGGTCGCGGGCGAGCGGCGGCCTCCCGTCGGTCGCCGTACTCCCCGCGACGACATTCCACGGCGGCGCTCCCTACAGCGGCGGTCCCTACAGCGGCGGTCCGGGCTGCTCGTAGTCGGTGCCTAAGACGACCATCGTCTGCGAGCGCGAGAACCCCTCGGTCTCCGCGATCCGCTCGAACATCAGCTCTCGCAGCCGGTCGGTGTCCACCGCGACGACCCGGAGGATCACGTCCCACTCGCCGGTGGTGAGGTGGATCTCGCGGACCCCGTCGATGCCGCGGAGCCGTTCGAGCGCGTCCTCCTCGCGGCCCTGCTCGACCCGCAGGCCGACGAACGCGCCGACCCCGTACCCGACCGCCTTCGGGTCGATATCCGCGTGGTACCCCCGGATGACGCCCGCCTCCTCGAGGCGGCTGACCCGGTCGTGGACGGTGGCGCTGGACATGTCGATCCGACGCGCGACCTCCGAGAACGGGGTCCGCGCGTCCTCCTGTAAGATCCGCAGGATCGCCCGGTCCGTCTCGTCGAGTTCCATACCGCCCGATACGGGCGGCGAGGGCTTTTGCCTTCCGCTGTAGTAAACGACGGTTCGCGGTCGCCGAGAGGACAGAGCGAACCGCTTCCGGGCGGGAGCCGCGACGGGTTACTCGTCGGGGCTCGCGAAGGAGCCCTCGCGGATCGCCGCCTCGGCCGCGTCGAGCGCGGCGTCGGCGTCGAACGCGTCGACGATCGCTTCGAGTTCGTCCGGCGGCGCGCCCGCGAGGTCCCGCGCGTGCGTCGTCACGTTCGGCACTGCGCGCAGCAGGTTATCGAGTATCGGCACGTCCGCGGTCCGCGGCGACCGGCTCCCGGGGTTGAGGTCGACCACGATCTCCGTCTTCCCCATCGCGTCGAGTGCGGCGGCTCGGTCGCCGTCCTCCAAGGGGACCACGACGACGTCGGCCGCCTCGATCCCGTCGGCGTCGACGACGCCGCGCGCGTGGTCGAGCCCGGGGATCTCGCCGTCGCCGGCGAGCCCCTTCACCTCGCTCGCGCCGTGGTCGCGGAGGTGGTCCGCGATCCGCCGGACGCGCTCGTCGGTGTGGTTGAACAGGTTCACCTCGAGGTCCGCGTCGACCGCCGCCGCGAGTTCGACCGTCTCGCTCGGCGCGAGCGCCGCGACGTTGCCGTTCACGGAGATCACGGGTCGCTCGGCGAGGAGGAGGGTCGCCGCCGCGGCGCGGGCGGCCGCGTCGGCGCTCGGGAGCGTGCGCTCGCCGAGGAGGTAGTCGAACGCCTCGCCGCGCCCCTGCGCGATCAGTCCCTGTTTCGAGGTGATCCCCTGCTCGACGCCCGCCTCGATCCGGTGACGCGTCACGAGGGACGCGTAGCGCGGGTGGTCCTCGGGGATCTCCGTCTCGTCCATACCCGCGGTACTCGACGGGTCGGGTAAAAGGGCGCGTTCCCGGGCGCGCCGTCCCGAGCCGCGAGCGCCGCGGCCGACGGGAAAGGTATCGACATAATAGTTAACTTTCGCCGACACGTATTTTCGGTCGAGTCATGGACCGCACAGGCACGTACACCGTCGTGAAACCGTGTAACGACCACGGAACGACGACCCTCCGCGAACACCCGCGCAACGGGACGGTTCACGTCGTCGAGTACGACGACCCGGAGGTCGAGGACGCGCTCAGCGAACTCGACACCGGGTCGGTGGTCCGCGTCGAACTCCGACGCGCCGGTCGGCGGGGGAACGCGTGGCGTGCCGAGTCCGCGCAGCCGGTCGAAGTGGCCTGACCCCCGCCGCTCCCCGTCGCCGTCGGCCCGGCCCTCGCGCGACGCCCCTTTGCCGGTCGTACCGCGACATCCTTCACACGAACGTCACGCGACGCCCTCTTCCCGGCCGTCACGCGACGCCGATCCGCTCGCGGTAGGTGCCGTACTCCGCCTCGAACACGGCCATGACCTCCCCCATCGTCGCGTATTCCTTCACGGCCGCGACGACGGCTGGCATGACGTTCTCGCCGGCGTCGACCGCGTCGCGGAGGTCGTCCAAGGCGGCCGCGACCGCGTCGTCGTCGCGGTCGGCCTTCACCGACTCCAGCCGGTCGAGCTGTCTGTCGCGGGTCGTCTCGTCGATCTTCAGGAGATCCGGCCGGGTGTCCTCGTCGATCTCGTAGGCGTTGACGCCGACGACCGTCTCCTCGCCCTCGTCGACGCGCTCCTGGTACTCGTAGGCCGACTCCTGGATCTCGCGGTGGAAGTACCCCTGCTCGATGCCGTGAAGGACCCCGTCGCGGACGGAGCCGTCGCCCATCTCTCGGATCTCCTCGATGTACGCCATCGCCTCCGCCTCCGTCTCGTCGGTGAGCGACTCGACCGCGAAGGAGCCGCCGAGCGGGTCGACGATGTCGGCCGCGCCGGACTCCTCGGCGATGATCTGCTGGGTCCGCAGCGCGACCCGGACCGCCTGCTCCGAGGGGAGCGCGAGCGCCTCGTCGAAGGAGTTGGTGTGGAGGCTCTGGGTGCCGCCCAGCACGCCGGCCAGCGCCTGTATCGTGACGCGCGCGACGTTGTTGAGCGGCTGCTGGGCCGTCAGCGACTGGCCCGCGGTCTGGGTGTGGAACTTCAGCTGCTTCGACGCGTCGGCCTCCGCGTCGTACCACTCGTCCATGACCCGGGCGTAGATCCGGCGGGCGGCGCGGAACTTCGCCACCTCCTCGAACAGCGAGTTGTGCGAGTTGAAGAAAAAGGAGAGCTGCGGGGCGAACTCGTCGACGTCCAGCCCGCGGTCGAGGCAGTCCTCGACGTAGGCGAACCCGTCGGCGAGGGTGAAGGCGAGCTCCTGGACCGCCGTCGACCCCGCCTCGCGGATGTGGTAGCCCGACACCGAGATGGGCTTGAACGAGGGGGTCTCGTCGACCGCGAACTCGATCGTGTCCGTCACGAGATCGAGGGACGGCTCCGGCGGGATCACCCACTCCTTCTGCGCGATGAACTCCTTGAGCATGTCGTTCTGGAGGGTCCCGCGGAGCTCCTCGCGCGGAATCCCGCGCTCGTCGGCGAGCGCGACGTACATCGCGTAGATCACCGGCGCGCTCGGGTTGATCGTGAAGGAGGTGGACACCTCGGTCAGGTCGATCCCGTCGAACAGGATCTCCATGTCGCGCAGCGTGTCGACCGCGACGCCCTCCTTGCCGACCTCGCCGAGCGACATCTCGTCGTCCGAGTCGATCCCCATCAGCGAGGGCATGTCGAAGGCGGTCGAGAGCCCGGTCTGCCCCTCGTCGATCAGGTAGCGGAACCGTTCGTTCGTCTCCTCGGCGGTGCCGAACCCCGCGAACTGCCGCATCGTCCACGTCCGTCCGCGGTACATCGTCGGGTACACCCCGCGGGTGTACGGCTCCTCGCCGGGGAAGCCGAGGTCGGCGTCGTAGTCGAGGTCGGCCACGTCCTCGGGGGTGTAGACCCGCTCGACCTCGCGGTTCGAGACGGTCGCGAAGCGCTCCTTCCGCTCCCCGTGGCGGTCGAGCGTCGGGTCGAGCGTCTCAGCCTCCCACGACTCCTTGGCCTCGCGGATCGCGGCGAGGTCGTCGTCGTCGTACATGACTCACGGTAGCCGCCCGCGATCTATAAAGATTGATTATGAACGTTGCGGTCGCACCGAAGATTGCGTAGCCGCCGTCTCGGGCGGAGGCGGGCGTTCTCCCGTCAAATCGAGGACGCGGTCGCGGAGACCGCGGCCGGAGACCGACCGGTCAGTCGTCCGACTCCGCGCGGGGGAGCGCGACGACGGGGACGGGAGCATCGGTCACGAGCTTCACCGACAGGTCGCCCGAGAGGAACCGCGCGATCCGGTTCCCGCCGCGCGGGCGGTAGGCGATGGCCGTCGCGTCGACGGCGTCGACGGCGTCGAATATCTCGTCGGCGACGTCGCGGCCGTACGCCGTGTGTTCCTCCGCGTCCGGGAACACCGTGCGAACCGCCGCGTACGACTCGGCCGCGAGCTCCTCGGACTGTTCGACGGGCGTCTTGTCCGGGACGCCGCCGCCCTTCTCGACGACGTGGAGCGCCGTCACGCGGTCGGGGTCGTACGGTTCGAGCGCCCGCGCGGTCGCCAGCGCGTCGTCCTCGTTGGCGACCGGCAGGAGGGCGTGGCCGAGCAGGTCCGCGGGTCCGGCGTCGGGTGAACTCATACGGCGACGTTCGACGCCGCGGGTTAAGAACCTGCCCGCTCGTTCACCGGTCGTCGAACCCGGCGACGAACAGCGCGAGAACCGGAACGATCTCCAGCCGGCCGATCCACATCAGCCCGATCATCAGGATTTTGCTCGTGTCCGGCAGCAGCTCGTAGCTCCCGAAGGGACCGAGCGGCCCGAGCCCCGGCCCAATGTTCCCGATGGTGGCGAGCGACGCCGCGAACGCCTCCGTTCCGCTGAGAGTCACCCCCGCGGCTCGGCTCGTGTCGATCTCGATGAACACCGCGGCGAGCGCGAACAGGAGGAAGTACAACAGCGTGAAGGCCATGATCCCGCGGATCACGTCCTCGTCGACGACCTCCCCCCCGAGCCGCACCGGTCGGACGACCTCCGGGTTCGCCGTGGTGTACAGCTCCCGGTACAGAGCCTTCGCCACGATGAGCCACCGGATCACCTTGATACCGCCGCCGGTCGACCCCGCGGAGCCGCCGACGAACATGACGAAAAGTAGGAAAAACCGCGTTTGGGTGTCCCACTGCGCGAAGTCGGCCGTGGCGAACCCGGTCGAGTTCATCAGCGACGCGACCTGGAATATCCCCTGTCTGAGCGCGTTCTCCGTGATTCCCTGAGTGATCCCGCCGATCTCCGTGGCCGGCGCACCGCCGTAGAACAGTCCGATCGCGAGGACCGCCGCGAACCCGGTGACGAGTCCGAGATAGACGCGGAACTCTGTATTGTCGAACATCCGTCGCGGCTCGTCGCGGAGGAGGAACCAGAACAGCGCGAAGTTCACGCCCGCGATGACCATGAACGGGACGAAGACCCACTGTGCGATCGGCGAGAACGCCGCGATGCTCTCCGCCTGCGGCGAGAACCCGCCCGTCGGCAGCGTCGAGAAACCGTGGGCGATCGCGTTGTACAGGTCCATCTCCGGCGCGAGTCCGGTGAGCCCGAGCAGGAACAGGATCGCGACCAGAGCGGCCGTAAAGCCCATGTAGATGAGCCAGAGCGCCCGCGCGGTCTCCGCGATCCGCGGCGTGAGCTTCTGGAGTCCGGGCCCGGGAGCCTCCGATTTCATCAGCTCCGCGCCGTTGACCGCGAGCTGCGGGAGGATCGCCACCATCAGCACGATGATCCCCATCCCGCCGAGCCACTGGGTGAGCTGTCGCCACATCAGGACCGCGTGCGAGTGCCGCTCGAAGCTGATCTCGGCGGTGGCGGTCGCGCCGGTCGTCGTGAACCCGCTCATCGACTCGAACAGCGCGTTCACCGGGTGACCCAGCGCGGACGCGGTGCCGTGCCCGGCGATGACGTACGGGATCGCGCCGACGACCGCCGCCGCGAACCACGCGAGCGAGACGACCGCCAGCGCGTCGCGGGGCCCGAGGTCGGGGTCGTCGTGAAGCCGTTCCATCCCCGCGCCGAGCGCGACGGCGATCGTCATCGACACGGCGAACGCGAGCGCGTCCTCGCCGTAGATCAGTCCGACGACGAGCGGAACGGCCATCGACGCCGAGAGGATCTTCACGATGGTCCCGGTGTAGCTGAGCACCGCCCGGGGGTCGACCGTTCGCGTCACGACGCCACCTCGTTCATCACGATATCCGTCGTAGCTTCCCGACGCGGTAAGAAGCCGTCGATACCCTGAACCGCGCGACCGCGCATCGGTCCCCGGGACCCGGCGTCACGACGTCCAGAACGACTTCGTGAACAGCACGAGCACCGGGATGATCTCGATCCGGCCGATCCACATCAGGACCACCATCACGGCGCGGGTGCTGAGCGGGAACGTCGCGAACGTGCCGTAGGGGCCCGCGTCGCCGAACGCGGGGCCGATGTTGAGGAACGTCGTCGCGGCCGCCCCGAGCGCCTCGAACTCGTCCACGCGGAGGTCCGCCCGCTCGGCGTCGACGACGATGACCACGGCGAGCAGGAAGAAGATCACGATGCTGAGGAGGAGGTAGGCGTAGATGTCGCGGATCGCGCCCTCGTCGACCGACTTCCCCGAGACGCGGACCGGGCGCACCGACTCGG
The DNA here is from genome assembly GCF_000337415.1 of Halorubrum tebenquichense DSM 14210. Taxonomy (GTDB): domain Archaea; phylum Halobacteriota; class Halobacteria; order Halobacteriales; family Haloferacaceae; genus Halorubrum; species Halorubrum tebenquichense. Next base: position 47,896 of record NZ_AOJD01000028.1, read on the forward strand.
GGTGGATCGAGGTGTAGAGGTTCCGTTTGAACGACTTCAACGCGACCAGCCACCGCAGCGACTTGATCGAGCAGGTGGTCGAGCCGACCATCCCGCCGATGAACATCCCCATGAACAGCATGTGTTTCGCCGCGGGGGCCCACTGGACGTAGTCGGTGCTGGCGTACCCGGTCGTCGTCACGATGGAGGCGACGTTGAACACGGCGTGGCGTATCGTCGCCTCAGCTCCGAGGGTGATGCTGGGATCGAGGAACAGGCCGAGCGCGACGACGGACGCGAGCGTCCCCATCGCGCCGAGGTAGAAGTGGAACTCCTCGTTGCGGAGGAGCCGCATCGGCTCGCCGTTGATGGCGAAGTAGATGAGGACGAAGCTGGTCGACCCGATCACCATGAACGGGACGACCGCCCACTGGATGAGGGGGTGGAACGCGCCGACCGACAGCGGCTCCGGCGAGAAGCCGGCCGTCGCGACCGACGTGAACGCGTGCGCGACCGCGTTGTACAGGTCCATCTGCGGGTCGACGGCGAGTCCGAGTCCGAAGTAGACGACGACCGCGACCGCGGTGAGCCCGACGTAGATCCCCCAGATGAGCTGCGCCGTCTGCGATATCTTCGGCGTGAGCTTGTTGACGTCTTGGGTCTGTGACTCCGACTCCATCAGCTGCGCGCCGCCGACGCCGAGCTCGGAGAGCACCGCGGTCGCGAGGATCAGGATGCCGAGCCCCCCGAGCCACTGGATCACCTGCCGCCACATCAGCACGGACCGGGTGTGGAGCGAGAAGTCCCGGAGGACGGTCGCGCCCGTGGTCGTCAGTCCGCTCATCGACTCGAACATGGCGTTGATCGGGTGCGCTATCGTCCCGACGCCCGCGACCACGAACGGGATCGCCCCCACCGCGGCGACGAGGAACCAGATCAGCGCGACCGCGAGGAACGCCTCGCGCGGACCGAGGTTCACCTCGGGGTCCTGTGCCGACCGGAACGCCGCGCCGAGCGCGAGCGAGACCGCGATTGCCGCGAGGAACGGCAGCGAGGACTCGCCGTAGTAGACGGCGACGAGCAGCGGAAAGGCCAGAGGAACGGACAGGGCCGCGAGGACGTCTCCGGTGAGCCCCACGCTCGCGCGCCAGCCGACCCGGATCGTGGCGTTCACGGGTCGGTCACGCCATGGAGGCGATGTCGTTCACCGAGTCGGACTCCACGAGCAGTATCACGTGGTCTCCGGCCTGAAGCACGGTGTCTCCGCGGGGAGTGACCAGTTCGTGGTTGCGCGTGATCGCGCCGATGACGAACCGCACGTCGCTTTCCGCGACGATCTCCGAGATCGGTCGCCCGACGAGTCCGCACCCCTCCGTGAGTTCGAGTTCGAGGACCTCGGCCTGGTCGTTTTCCAGCACGGCGATGTTCTCGGCGACGCTCTCGTAGGTGAACCGCGTGATCTCCTCGGCGGTGACGGTGCGGGGGTTGATCGCGATGTCGATGCCGATCTCCTCGAAGACGGTGACGTAGTCCGGGCTGTCGACGACGGCGATCACGCGGTCGACGCCGAGCCGCTTCGCGAGCACGGAGATGAGCAGGTTCTTCTCGTCGGACCGGAGCGCGGTGACGACGATGTCGGCCTCGTCGACGTGCTCGCGCGTGAGGAACTCGGTGTCGGTCGCGTCGTGCTCCATCACGACGGTGTTCGGGAGGTTCTCTGCGAGCCACCGGGCGCGGTCGGGGTCCTGTTCTATCAGCCGCGGCTTGAAGTCGCGCTCCTCGAGCAGTCTGGCCGTCTGATACCCGATCTCGCTGCCGCCGACGACGACGATCTCGTCCGCCCGGTCCGGTGTCGTCTCGGGCGCGACGTCGGTCGCGAACGACTGGACGCTCTCGGGGCTGCCGATCACCACCGCGCGGTCGCCGACACCGATGTCGGTGTCGCCGCGCGGGATGATCATCTCGCCGTCGCGGAAGAGCCCGACGAACGTGAGCGACTCGAAGCGGTCCGCCTCCGAGACCGTCTGTCCGGCGACGGGGCTGTCGGCCGCGATCTCGAACTCCGCCATCTGGACCAGCCCCCCGGCGAACGGGTCCACGTCGACGGCCGCCGGGAGCCCGATGACCCGGACGATGTTCTCCGCGGTCAGGAGGTCGGTACACACCATGAAGTCGACGCCGAACGCGCCCTCGTTGCCCTCCCAGGTGCGGAGGAAGTCGGTGCTTTTCACCCGGGCGATCGTGAACCCGTCGCCGAGCGTCTTCGCGGTGCCGCAGGCGACGAGGTTCGTCTGATCGTCGTCGGTACAGGCGATGACCATGTCCGCGCGGCCGACGTCGGCCGCCGTCTGGATCTCGGAGGTGGTCCCGTCCCCGCCGATGGTCAGCACGTCGAGTTCGTACTTGAGCTGTTCCGCCCGGTCGGGGTCGACGTCGACGACGACGACCTCGTGGTCCGACGCGAGGCTCGCGGCGATGCTCGTGCCGACCTCGCCGGCCCCGATGACGACCACATGCATGGGCACAACGAGTTACCCGACCCTCAAGTTCGTTACTATCGCGCCGCCGGACTCGCGGGGGACGCGCTACGAGCCGCCGCCCGGGTCGCAGGGCCCGCTACGAATCTGTGCCGGGTTCGGGCTCGCCCGGCCCACCGAACGACGACGGCTCGGACCACGCGTCCCGGCCCGACACGGTCCGCTGCGGGAAGGGGATCGAGATCCCCTCCGCGTCGAACCGCGCCTTGACCGCCTTCACGTAGTCGGCGCGGGTCTTCACGAAGTCCGCACGCGAGGGGTCGTCGATCCAGATCCGCGACTGGAGCCCGACGTACGAGTCCGCGAGTTCGGTCAGCCGGACCGAGGGCGCGGGGTCGTCCAGAATGGCCTCGTTCTTCTCCGCCTCCTCGACGATGATCTCCGTCGCGCGCTCGACGTCGTCGTCGTAGTCGATGCCGAAGACGAACTTCAGGCGCAGCGTCTTCTTCGCGACCGGGTTCTTGATCACGTCGCCCGTGAGCACGTTGTTCGGCACCGTGAGCAGTTCGTTGTCGAACGTCCGGACGCGCGTGACGCGGAAGGAGATGTCCTCGACGACGCCGGAGTTCCCCTGCCACTCGATCCAGTCGCCGATGCGGAACGGCCTGTCCGTGTAGATGAACACGCCGGCGACGAAGTTCTTGATCACGTCCTGGAGGGCGAACCCGACCGCGAGCGTCGCCGCGGCCGCGACCGTCGCCAGCGAGCGGAGGAACCCGCTGTAGCCCGCCGCTCCGAACGCGACGGTCACGCCCGCGAACAGCACGAGGAAGGTGACGATCTTCCGTAGCGGGCGGCGCGCGTGCTCGTCGAGCCCCTGCCTGTCGAAGACGCGGCCGACGAGCGGCGCGACGAGGGCGCGGTTGAGCAGGTAGACGGCGACGAGCACCGCGAGGAATATCGCCGCCGAGACGACGAGCCCGGCGAACGGCCCGAGGAACGGCTCCAACGCGTCGGCGACCGGAGCCGTTGGAGCGGTCCCGGCCGCGACCGCCGGGGTCGCCATCAGTGGAGCACCGCCGTGTTCCCGCGCGTCTCGACCAGCTCGGCGTCGACGGCGTCGGCCAGTTCCTCGGCCAGCTCATCGGTCGAGGTTCCGCCGCGGGCCGCCCGCAGGAACTTCACCTTCACCAGCTTGCGGTCGTCGAGCTGGTCGGCCAGTTCGTCGACGACCGAGTCAATGCCCTTCTTGCCGACCCAGACGGTGACGTCGAGGTCGTGCGCCTCTTTTCGGAGCTCCTGATCGCTCATACGCGGTGGAGTCGGCCGCGCGCATTGAAGCTTGAGGTTCGGCCGCGCCGCGGTCCCGGGAGTCGGCCCGCCGACGCGGCGCTTCGCCCTTCCGCGATCAGCGCTCGCGTTCGACCTCGGGGTCCCGGAGCGTACCGCGGTCGCGTTCCGCCTCCCGGTTCCGCTCGGTCCACTCGGCGGCGTCCTCCGGCGTCTCGGTCGCCAAGAGCCGGTCGAGCTTCCGCTCGAACTGCTCGTCGGTGAGGTCGCCCTCGGCGTACCGGGTCCGCAGCCGTTCGAGGGCGTCCGCCGTGTCGCCGGCTCCGGACTCCGAAGCCGACTGCCCGCGTTCCACGCGGACCGACCCCGTCTCGGTGTCGACCTCGACCGTCTCCTCGTCCTCGTCGAACAGCATGGAGACGACGGGGACGATGACGACGTAGCCGAACAGCATGAAGGGGAGCCACCAGCCGAAGTCGGCGAGGAGGGCGGCGAGCCAGATCCCGGTCACCGGCGTCGCGGCGATACCGCTGGCGTTGCGGCGGAACCGCTCGCGGAGGGTCTCGTCGGCGGCCATCGGCCGAACCGTCTCCGGCGCGGTACAAAGTCGTGTCGGGGGTCGACCGCCGCCGACGGTCGCCTACTCGCTGACCTCGACCGTGATCTCGTCGCGCGCGACCGCCAGCCGGAACGTCGGCACGGTCCGGTAGACGACCTCGACGACGTTCTTGCGTTCGAGGCTGCGGAGCGCGCGCCGCACCGCGTCGACCTCGGGGTCGTCGTCGTACGCCTCCCGGAGCGCGTTGAGCACGCTGACGACCGACTGCGAGCGCTCGTCCGGGCCGGCGAGCACCTCGACCACTCGCGCCTCCAGTTCGGGGACGCTGATCGTCTCCGGCACGCCGCCCTTCGCGACCGCGTCCGGTTCGACGCCCGGCTCGACGTCGACGAGGTCGTTCGCCTCCGCGGTCGTGCGGATCAGGCTGTCGTCGTCGCGGTAGTAGTGCTCCTTCAGGTGGTCTTCGAGGTAGCCGTGGACCTCGCTGCCGCTCTCCATCTCCCAGGCGTCCTGTAGCTCGCCGTTCTTCGTCGGCTGGAGGCGGACCACGTCGGCGAGCCGCTCGCGCTCCTCGTCCGTGAGGCTCATCGCTCCTCGACCGCGCTCGCGGCGCGAACGATCGTCTCCTCGCCGAACTTCGGGCCGACGAGCTGCAGCCCGACGGGGAGGCCGTCCGCCTCGCCCGCGGGCACCGATATCGCGGGGAGGTTCGCGAGGTTGGCCGGCGTCGTGTTCGCGTCGGCGAGGTACATCCGCAGCGGGTCGTCGAGGCTCTCGCCGAGCTCGAACGGGAGGACCGGCATCGTCGGCGAGGCGATCACGTCCACGTCCTCGAACGCCGCCTCGAAGTCTTGGCGGACCCACGCGCGGGCGTCCTGCGCCTTCTCGTAGTACTTGTCGTGGTAACCCGCCGAGAGCGCGTACGTGCCGAGCAGGATCCGGCGTTTGACTTCCGCGCCGAACCCCTCCTCGCGCGTCTCCGCGAACGACTCGTTCCAGTTGCCGTCCGACTCGCCCCGGTGGCCGTACCGCACGCCGTCGAAGCGCGCGAGGTTCGAGGAGGCCTCCGCCATCGCGATGACGTAGTACGCCTGGACGGCGTGTTCGACCGAGGGCAGCGATATCTCGGTCGTCTCCGCGCCCCGCGCTTCGAGGTCGGCGATCGCCGCCTCGACCGTCTCGACGACGCGCTCGTCCGCGCCCTCGAACAGCTCCGTGGGGACGCCGACGGTCATCCCGTCCACGTCGCCGTCGGCGGCCGCGGCGTAGCTCGCCGACGGGTCCGCGCCTGTAACCTCGCTCAGGTCGCGCGTGGTCCCGTCGTGGGGGTCGTCGCCGGCGATGACGTCGAGCGCGGCGGCCGCCTCCTCGACGGTGCCCGCGATCGGGCCGATCTGTTCGAGCGAGTTCGCGTACGCGATGAGCCCGTACCGGGAGACCAGCCCGTAGGTGGGCTTGATCCCGACGACGCCGCAGAACGCGGCCGGACAGCGCACCGAGCCGCCGGTGTCTGAGCCGAGCGCCACGTCGGCCTCGCCCGCGGCGACCGCGGCCGCGGAGCCGCCGGAGGAGCCGCCCGGCACGCGGTCGGTGTCGACGGGGTTCCGCGTGGGGCCGAACGCGGAGGTCTCCGTCGTCGTCCCCATCCCGAACTCGTCCATGTTCGTCTTGCCGACCACCGTCGCGCCCGCCTCGGTGAGGCGGTCGACGACGGTCGCGGAGTACGGCGGCACGTAGTCGGCCAGCATCTCGGAGCCGCAGGTCGTCCGGATCCCCTCGGTGGAGATGTTGTCCTTCACCGCGACGGTCGCGTCCGCGAGCGGTCCGTCGGCGTCCGCGTCGCCCTCGATCGTCGCCTCCGTCACGAAGGCGTTGATGTCGGCCGCCATCTACGACACCTTCGGCCCGACGAAGAAGCCGTCCTCCGTCTCCTCGGCGTTCGCGAGCGCCTCCTCCTGCGAGAGCCCCTCCTCGATCTCGTCGGGGCGCATCACGTTGACCAGCTCCTCCTCCCGCTCCGTCTCGGGGACCTCGTCGAGCGCCTCGAAGTACTCCAGGATGTCGCCGAACTGCGCCGCGAACTCGTCGACCTCGTCGTCGGCGAGCCGCACCCGCGCGAGATCGGCGACGTGTCTGACCTCTTCGGCGTCGACGGCGGCCGCGCCGTCGTCGGACGCTGCGGTGTCGCTCATACCCGAACGTACCACGCGGGCGGCGAGTAAGGGTTTCGGAAGGGCGCGCCGTCACCGCACCTGGTCGACGAACGCGAGCCAGCGCTCGTGGCTCTCCAGCGAGTCTGCGTGGTGTTCGTCGGCGAAGCCGGGGCGGCGGATCCCTTCTAACGCGTTCAGCGCGCGGTCGATCCCGATCACCTCCTCGGCGATCGACTCGGCCGTCTCGCGGTTGAGGGCCGCGGTCTCCAGCCGCTCGACGCGCCGCTCTCGCTCGGTGCGGAGCCGCTCCCTCGCCGCCGTGACCTTCCGGTCCGTCGCCGGCGGCACGGCGTCGACCTTCCGGGTCTCGACGATGAACGCGGAGAGGTCGACGGGATTCCCGTCGATCTCGATCTCGTCGGGGACGCTCGCGCCGACCGTGGCGCTCTGGCTGTTCACGCGGTCGAGGAGGGCCTCGCGCTCCGAATCGGGGATGGAGGGTGCGTCGGCGTCGCTCACGGAAGCGAGTACTCGATCCGGAGGCAAAAATCGTCGGTGCGGGCGACGCGGTCGGTCTCGCGGCCCGGTGACCCCGCGGTCGGCGGCCCCGCGGCCTCACTCCGGCTCGTCCGCGCGAACCGTCACGACGGGCGCGTCCGACAGGCGCACCACCTTCTCCGTGACGCTGCCGAGGAGGTACCGCTCGATCCCCGTCCGGCCGCGAGTGCCCATCACCACGAGGTCTGTCTCTTATACACATCTCTGATGGCGCGAGG
>NZ_AOJD01000029.1 GCF_000337415.1 Halorubrum tebenquichense DSM 14210
GGTGAGCGCCGCGCGCGTCTCCGCCGCGTCGCCCCCCTCGCCGAGCATACCGCTGTCGTCGTCGGGGACGGGATCGGCGCGCACGCCGGACCCCTCGTCGGCGAGGAACGCGCCGCTCAGTCCGTAGTCGGCGTGCCGGGCGTCGACGACGTACAGCACGTGAACGGTCGCGTCGAACGCCCCGGCCATCTCCCGGACGTGATCGACGGCGGTCGCCGCTCCCTCGCTCCCGTCCGTCGGGTAGAGAATGCGCTCGTACATGACATCACCCGGTTAGAGTTCGAAGAGTCGGGTAAAAAGCGTTGGCGTGACGCCGGGCGCGAGGGCCCGGAAGCCGCGTCCGGTGGGCCTACAGCAGGTCGTTCGCGACGAGCCGGTCGACCGCCTCGCGCAGGCGCTCCTCGCTCGCGGCGTAGGAGATCCGGGCGTGACCGTCGGCGTTGAAGGCGCTGCCGGGGACGCAGGCGACCGCGGCCTCCTCGATGGCGCGTTCACACCACGCCTGGTCGTCGTCGTCGACCGGGATCATCATGTAGAACGCCCCGTCGCCCACGTCGACGTCGACGCCGTGCTCGTCGAACAGGTCGACGAGCAGGTCGCGGCGGTCGGCGAACGCGTCGCGCATCTCCTCGACGGACTCGTCGGTGTTCTCCAGCGCCTCGATTCCCGCGCGCTGGACGAAGTTGGTCGCACAGGAGACCGAATGCGAGTGGAGCTTGCCCGCCTCGCCGACGAACTCGTCGGTCGCGTGGAGGTAGCCGAGCCGCCAGCCGGTCATCGAGTACGCCTTCGAGAAGCCGTTGATCGTCACCGTGCGGTCGGCCATCCCGTCGAGGCTCGCGAGCGAGACGTGGTCGGCGTCGTAGATGATGCGCTCGTAGATCTCGTCGGAGATCACGGCCACGTCGTGTTCGACCGCGAGGTCGCGGACGCCCTCCAGCGCGGCCTCCGAGAACACCGCGCCGGTGGGGTTCGACGGGGAGTTGACGACGAGCAGTTCGGTGTCGTCCGAGACCGTCTCCGCGAGGTCGTCGAGGGCGGGTTCGAGCTGGAAGCCGTGCGGCGCGAGGTCGACCCGCGAGAGCTCCGCGCCCGCGAGCTTCGCCATCGCCTCGTAGGAGACCCACGCCGGGTCGAGGAGGACGACCTCGTCGCCCTCGTCGATCAGCGTCTGGAACGTCTCGTAGAGCGCCTGCTTGCCGCCGGGCGTGACGATGACCTCGTCGGCGTCGGCGTCGATCCCGGTCTCGCCGAGCTTGGCCGCGATCGCCTCCTTCAGGGCCGGGATCCCGTTCGAGGAGGTGTACCCGGTGTGTCCCGCGTCGAGCGCCTCCTTGCCGGCCTCGACGACGTTTTCCGGGGTGTCGAAGTCCGGCTCGCCGACCGAGAGGTCGACGATGTCGGCCCCCTCGGCCTCCTTCTCCGCCGCGAGGTTCGATATCGCCAGCGTCGCGCTGGGTTCTACGCGCCCGATCCGCTCCGAGAAGTCGTATGCGTCGCTCATGTGTCGTGTGTGGTCGGCTTCGTGTCTGTCAGTCCAGTTCCTCGGCGAGGTCGATGGCCGCGTTCGCGGCGTCGGCCCCCTTGTCGATCCGCTCGCGCGCCTCCGCGCCGGACATCCCCGGGCCGCTCACGCCGAACGCGACCGGGGTGTCCCGGTCTAAGCTCACGTCGGTGAGCTTCTCGGCGGTCGCGTCCGCGATGACGCGGTCGTGGTCGGTGTCGCCGGTGACGATGGCTCCGACGACCGCGACCGCGTCGACGTCGTCGCGGCGCGCGAGTCGGTCGGCGGCCAGCGGGCTGTCGTACGCGCCCGGCACGCTCAGTTCGTCGACGACGACGGCGTCGCGGTCGGCCGCCGCCTCCCGGGCGGCCTCGGCCATCGGCTCCGTGACGGAGTCGTTGAACCGCGCCACCACCAGTCCCAGCGAGACCATACCTGAACTGGTGCGGGCGGCGGCAAAGGTCTACCGTTCGAGCGCAGGGTTGCCGGGCGAACCAGTTCGGGACACGCTCTCCGCGTCGACGGCCCGAAGACATTTGCCGCCCGGACAACGGGTCCGCGTATGGGATCCGACGGGCGCAGGAGAGCCGTCGTCGGGAGCGTCCTCGCCTTCGTCGTGACCCTCTCGGGACTCACCGCCCTGCGCGTCTGGGGCCTGGAACCGTCGGCCGCCACGCAGTCGCGTATCGTCTGAGCGGGAGCGCTCGCCGTCGGGGCGTCGGTCGCCGCTCACGCGTATCGGACCGGCGACCCCGTCGGGGGATGGATGCTCGCGTTCGGCCCGAGCCTCGGGTTCACCGTCAACCTGTTCGTTCCGGTGGCCGCCGGGCCGGCCGCCCTCCTCTCCTTCCCGCCGCTCGCGGCTGCGGTCGTCGCTACGGCGGTCGGCGGAATCGGCTTCCTCGTCGGATACGGCTTCAGGTACTCCTGACCGCCGCCGGCAAGCCGAGCCTGTGAGCGAGTCCATTGGTCTCGCCGCATCGTTGGGCGTTTATAAATGACCGGAGCGGTGGCGCGTGCCTCCGAGGCCGCACCGCGGCCGAGGAGCACGCGCGAGGGAGTCGGTCGTCGGAGCGAAGCGACGGCGACCGACGAGGNACCGGTCGGAGCGAAGCGGAGACCGGTCGACGAGGCTGGGGAGGCGTGAGGTGCGGGGCGGTGCGGGGGCGGGACTCGAAGGGGCGGTCGCGAGGGCGACGCAGGCGACGCAAGCACCGCAGCGAAGGAGCGGCAGCGACTGAGCGAGGAGCACAGCGAGCGTGCGTCGCCCTCGCGACCGGGGCTTCGAAGTGGTTCGTGTCGCTCAGCGATTTATAAACAGATGCGTCCAGCCGAGCGGCTGGGGCTTCGGCGATGTCCCTGTCGATCAGCGATTTATAAGCAATCACACCGTCTCCCGGTCAGGAGGGGACTTCGGCGGTCGCGATCACGGTGCCAGCCGCGACGCGGTCGGGTCGCGTTCCCGCCAAACGACGCATAACCCGTAGAACGTCAGAGACAGAAACCCGATCAACAGCGAGAGAGCGCCCAGAAGACCGATCGGCCGAGGGAACGTGATCAGGGTCCCCTGTTGGAGCCCGATCACGACTCGAAACCCGAACCAGAGGACGTATCCCGAGAGGAAGTACCGCTTCGCGCGGTTTGTTTCGGTCAGGCTGTCGGCGATCAAGACGAGACAGATCCCGAACAGCGGGATCAACAGCGAGATGACGTTCCCCTGACCGCCGAGCCACGCTATCATCGAGCGGGCATCGCTGCGCCACGGAAATGTGTCTTCGGGTCGGCGTCCCGTCGAAGACGGTTTTCCCGCCTCGTTCCGCGCGCCATTAATACGTCTGCGACGCCAACGAGGGAGTATGACAGACACCGAGACCGCGACGGTCGGCGGCGGCTGCTTCTGGTGTACCGAGGCCGCGTTCAAGGAGCTCGACGGCGTCGAGAGCGTCACGTCCGGCTACGCGGGCGGCCACGCCGAGGACCCAACGTACCGCGAGGTGTGTACCGGCAACACCGGCCACGCCGAGGTCATTCAGGTCGAGTACGACCCGGACGCGCTCTCCTACGGCGACGTCCTGGAGATCTTCTTCACCGTCCACGATCCGACACAGCTCAACCGGCAGGGCCCGGACGTGGGGAGCCAGTACCGCTCGATCATCCTGACGCACGACGACGATCAGCACGAGGCCGCGACCCGGTACGTCGAGGCGCTCGACGAGGAGGGCGGCTACGACGACGAGGTCGTCACCGAGGTCGAGCCGCTGGAGACGTTCTACCGCGCCGAGGAGAAACACCAGGACTACTTCGAGAAGAACCCGGAGGACGCCTACTGCTCGATGCACGCCCAGCCGAAGATCGAGAAGGTCCGCGAGCGATTCCGCGAGAAGGTGACGGCGTAATCGCTTTTGTTCGGTATCGGCGGCACGAATTGGTTCCGTGCTGACGCGGCGAGCATCGTCGAAGCCCTATACGTGAGGCTCTACAGAGTCACTTCCAAGAACACGACAGAGGCCGCCGAAGCCCCAGGCCAGAGGCGGACAGACGCTCGCTGCGGTCCTCGGTCGCTCACTCCGTTCGCTCCCTGTGGTCCTTGCGTCGCCTCTGTCCGCCTCTGGCCTGCCCCTTCGAGCCCCGCCACAGCACCGCAGCCTCACGCCTCCCCAGCCTCGTCGCTGGCGGTCTTCGCGTCGCTCGACCNCGTCGGTCGCCGTCGCTTCGCTCCGGCGACCGACTCCCTCGCGCGGTGCCGTTCGCGACCGCCTTCGGCGGCCGCTCACGGGCACGCGCCGCCGCACCGCAGAGAGAGTTTCAACTTTGTTGGTGACTCTGAGGTTCAGGGCTCGTCTACGTCCCCTTCACGACACGTGACCCTCGGCACAACCTATTCCCTCCCGCCGACCGTACCCGCCACCGATGAAGATCGGCCTCATCTCGGACGTCCACGCGAATCTCCCCGCGCTGGAGACGGTCCTCGACGACATGCCCGCCGTCGACCGGATCTACTGCGCGGGCGACGTGGTCGGCTACAACCCGTGGCCCGCCGGGTGCGTCGAGCGCGTGCGCGAGGTCGCGGCCGCGACGGTGCGCGGGAACCACGACCGCACCGTCGAGACCCCCGAGCGCTACGCCGCCAATCGGATGGCCGAGGCCGGTCTCGAACACGCGAAGGCGTCGCTGTCCGACGAGCAGCGCGAGTGGCTCGGCGGCCTCCCACGCGCCGAGACGTTCGCCGGGGACCGCTACCTGCTCGTTCACTCCCACCCCGCGGCGGAGCGCGAGGACGCCTACGTCTACCCGGAGGAGTTCCCGACCCTCGACCGACACATGGGCGAGTACGACGGCATCGTCCTCGGCCACACCCACGTTCAGGGCGTCCGCGCGGCCGGCGGGGGGTTCGTCTGTAACCCCGGCAGCGTCGGCCAGCCGCGCGACGGCGACCCGCGGGCCGGCTACGCGGTCCTCGACACGACGGCCGACGGGGTCGACGCGGTCGAGACGCACCGCGTGAGCTACGACGTCGACCGCGTCGCCGCGGCGGTCCGAGACGCCGACCTCCCGGAGCGGACCGCCGAGCGCCTCTACGACGGCGCGTAGGTCACTCGGTACCGCCGGACGGCTCCACGTTTAACTGCTCGTACAGGAACGCCCACGAGTCCGTCTGCTCGTCGACGATCATCGAGGTCGGCTTGCCGACGCCGTGGCCCGTCTCGGACTTGGTGCGCAACAGGAACGGCCCGCCCTCGGCCTCGTGCTGGAGGCGCGCGGTCATCTTCCGGGCGTGCGAGGGGTGAACGCGCGTGTCGCTCGCGGCCGTCGTGAAGTAGACGGGCGGGTGCGTCGCGTCGGGGTCGACGTTGTGGTACGGCGAGTACGCGCGGAGGTACTCGAACGCCTCCGGGTCCTCCGGGTGGCCGTACTCCGTCGTCCACGACTCGCCGAGCAGGAACCGGTGGAACCGGAGCATGTCCAGCAGCGGGACCGCGCACTGTGCGGCCGCCCACAGGTCCGGGCGCTGGGTGACCACCGCGCCGACGGAGAGCCCGCCGTTCGAGCCGCCCGCGACGGCCAGCCGGTCCGAGTCGGTGAGCCCCGACTCACAGAGCGCCTCGCCGGCCGCGACGAAGTCGTCGAAGGTGTGCTGCTTCTCGGCCAGCATCCCGGCCTCGTGCCACGGCTCGCCGTACTCGTAGCCGCCGCGGGCGCACACCGCCGCGAACGCGCCGCCGTCCGCGAGGAACGGGAGCCGGAACCGCCCGAACGAAGGCGTGACGCTGTTGCGGAACCCGCCGTAGCCGTACAGCAGGGTCGGGCGCGGTCCGTCGACCTCAACGCCCTCGCGGTAGCAGACGAACACCGGGACCGACGCGCCGTCCGCCGAGTCGACGAACCGCTGTTCGACGACGAGGTCGTCGGGGACAGACAGGTCCACCGAATCGATCGCGGTCGACTCGGCGGGAGCGGCCTCCCCGGACTCGTCGTCCGCGTCGCCTCCCGCACCGTCCGCCAAGTCGAGCCCGCGGACCGCGGGGGGTCGGTCGAACCCCGTCACGCCGAAGAACGCCTCCGGGGCGTCGCGGGCCGCGGAGACCCACGTCACGGAGCAGTAGTCCGGCAGCGACACGTCGCGCAGGCGCGCCCCGTCGCGGTCGTGGACCGAGAGCCGCGAGTGCGCGTCGCGCTGGCGGTGGACGAGGAGGCGGTCCGGCGTCGGCACCGCCGACCGGAGGATCCCCTCCGTCTCGGGGAGCACCTCGCGGCACTCGTCGAAGGAGAGGTCCCCCTCGCGGAACCGCTCGACCGAGCAGGCGAGCAGCCGCCGCCGGGGAGCCTCGTGGTCGGTGGAGACGAACGCGGTCCCGTCGTGGAACCGGACCGACGTCTCGGCGTCGGTGTCGGTCAGGACGGGGCGGAGGTCGCCGTCGACGTGGACGTACCACTCGGTTCCACCCACCATCTCGGAGAAGGCGACCGCGAGCAGGCCGGAGTCGGGGTCGACGGTCACCCGCGGCCAGACGTGCTGGTCGTCGTGTTCGAGCAGCACCGCCTCCGCTTCGGGCCCGTCCGCGAACCGGAACCGGCGTATCTCCTTGTCCATCTGCGCGCCGTCGGCCGCGCCGCCGGTGGCGACGTAGACGAACCCCTCGCCGTCGGCCTCCCACGCGAGGCTGCTCGCGTTGACGCGGCCGCGCTCGGGGAGGACCGCGACCTCCTCGACGCCAGCGCCGAAGCCGTCGGTCGCGCCGGCGTTCGGAGCCGTTTCGCTCGGATCGGGCACGGAGAGCACACGCACGTCGTAGTTCTCGTCGCCGCCCTCGGTGACGCCGACCGCGACGCGCTCGCCGTCGTGCGAGGGGACGTACCACGCCATCGACCGGGGCGGCCGGTCGTCGTCGCGGTTCGCCGGCCACGCGTTGGGGTCGACGAGGACGCGGTCCTCGCCGCCGGGCGCGTCGCGGACGACGAGGCGGGCGTGGTCCGCCCCCGGCCCGCGGACCGTCGCGAAGTAGCGGTCCTCGCGGACGGTTATCGGCCCGTAGTCGGCCACCTCGACGAGGTCGTCGAACCGCGGGCGGAGCCGGTCGCGGCGGTCGTCGTCGAGCACGGCGTCGACGTGGTCGTTCTGCGCGTCGGTCCACTCGCGGACCGCCTCGTCGTCGCCTTCGAGCCATCGGTACGGGTCGTCGACGTCGACCCCGTGGAGGGTCTCCGTGACGACCTCGCGTCTGGTCTCCGGCGGGGACGGGGCCGGAGCGGACTGGCGTGACATACGATCGCCTGTCACTGGCGACGCAAAACCGCTGGGGTCGCGGCGGCGGCCGCCGCGGATCGGTCGGCTTCGAGACGGCGACGCCGGGCGTCAGGGCCACAGTCCGGCGACGAACAGGAGGTTCCGCGCGGCGACGAGCAGCGAGAGGACGCCGACGCCCGCGCACATCAGCGTCGCGACGAACCGGCGGGTGCCGCCCGCGACCGCCACCGGGATCCCGATGACGGCCATCCCGGCGACCTTCGTGAGGAGCATCCCGCGGAGGAGGCCGAACCGGGCGATGAAGAGCCGGCCGATCGGCGACCCCTCGACGTACTCGCTGCCGGTGAGGGCGACGTACGTCGTTCCCACGTCCGCGGCGGCCCCGACGATCAGGAGGCAGGCGGCGAGGGCGAGACGAGAGGGCACTGGCACAGCGAAGGTGGTACGCAGGCATAAGCTTCCGGGCACGCGGTCGGGTCGCGGGGACGAGTCGGAACGTCGGGGTCGGCGGCGACGCGCTCCGAACCGACGCGGCCCTCGCTGCGGCCCGGCGTGGCTGGTCGCCGGCCGCGCACAGCACGGGGTCATTTAAACCGGCGGGACGCGTACGATCGGTAATGAGTTCGGCAGACGACGAGTACGAGATAGCGGTCGTCGGCGGCGGACCGGCCGGGCTGACGACCGCGCTGTACGGCGCTCGACTGGGCCACGAAACGGTGCTGATCGACCGCGGCGGCGGGCGCGCGGCGATGATGGCCGACACGCACAACGTGATCGGCGTCACCGAGGACACCTCCGGCAACGAGTTCCTCCAGACCGGCCGCGAGCAGGTACAGTCGTACGGCGGCACCTTCGAGCGCGGCTTCGTCACCGACGTCGAGCGCACCGACGACGACCGGTTCCGCCTGACCACCAACGACGCCGAGATTCTGGCGGACCGCGTCGTCCTCGGCACCGGCTTCTCCGACGAGCGCCCGGACCCGCCGCTCCCGCGGACGGGCAAGGGGCTTCACTACTGTCTCCACTGCGACGCCTACATGTTCGCCGACGAGCCGGTGTACGTGATGGGCCACGGCGAGGCCGCCGCCCACGTCGCGATGATCATGCTCAACGTCACCGACGACGTGGACGTGCTGACCCGCGGCGAGGAGCCGACGTGGAGCGAGGAGACGGCCGCCCAGCTCGACGCCCACCCCGTCGAGGTCGTCCGCGAGGACGTCTCCGGCGTCGAGAACGACCCCGACTCCGGCTGGCTGGAGGCGCTGGAGTTCGCGGACGGCACCCGCCGCGAGTACCGCGGCGGCTTCGCGATGTACGGCTCCGACTACAACACCGCGCTGGCCGAGGGGCTCGGTTGCGACCTGACCGAATCCGGCGAGATCGACGTCGACGACCACGGCCGCACCACCGAGGACGGCGTGTTCGCGGTCGGCGACATCACGCCCGGACACAATCAGGTCCCGGTCGCGATGGGCCAGGGCGCGAAGGCCGGGCTCGCGATCCACAAGGAGATCCGCGAGTTCCCGCGCTCGACCGAGGAGATCGAGGCCGACGGTCCCGTCACCGACGACGAGGTGCCGGCCATCCCGCCGCACCTCATGGCCACCGCCGTCGCCCACGAGGGCCACGCCGGCGGGCCGCGCGAGGACGCGGCCGCGGAGGGCACTGAGGCCCCCGCGGCGGACGACGACTGACGGCCGGATCGGTTGCGGTCGGCGCGCTCCGGTGAGCGCCCGTCAGGGCGCGACTCCGAGCGCGACGAGGCTGGGGAGGTACGAGGCCGCAGTGTGGTGCGGGGTTTTCCAGTTCGTACTCAGCGATTCGGATCTCTCTCAGTATTTCCGAGCGAAGCGAGGAAATCGCCGGCCGGGACTCCCGCGAGCGAAGCGAGCGGGAGGTCGGCCGGCGCACGACCGCAGGGAGTGCGCCGGCCGGGATTTGAACCCGGGCCATGAGCTTGGAAGGCTCAGGTCCTACCACTAGACCACCGGCGCTCGCGTCGGTCGATGACGCATCCATACGTAGGCGGAACGTGTTTCATAAGCGTTCCGTGTTCGTGTCGAACGCGCCGCAGGACGTCGGGATCGAGCCGCCAGCCTGCGGGTATTTACTTAAAGACCCACGATACTGCGGACCGCTCCCAGCGCGCTAGAACGCTTTTCAGGCGCTTAGAACACTGTTCGGGACCTATGTGTATACCCACCCAACGTACACCCGTGAGGTGAGACCGATGTCATACCAAACTAGCAATCCGCTGGTCGGCGAGACCGAGTTCGCGCTGGACGGGCCCTGGGCGACGTACTGGATCGCGTTCCTGCGCGTCGTCACCGGCTGGTGGTTCTTCCACTCGGGGTTCACCAAGATCCTCACCGACGGGTTCGCGTACAGCTACGGTCCCGCGTACATGCAACAGATGAGCGGGACCGCTCTCGGCGGGATCCCGGTCTGGATGGGGAACAACCTCGCGTGGCTCATCGAGCCGGGCGTGCCCCTGTTCGAGACGCTCATCGGGCTGGCGCTGATCGCGGGGGCGTTCACTCGGTTCGCCGCGTTCGGCGGGGTCATCTTCATGTCCCTGTTCTGGATCGGCAACGCCGAGTTCGGTCACGGCGTCGTGAACAGCGACCTCATGGGACTGCTGCTGTTCCTGACCGTGATCGTGCTCGCGGCCGGTCGCTACTACGGCCTCGACGCGCTCATCGAACAGACGGAACTGGTCCAGCGGTTCCCCAAACTGCGGTACCTGCTCGGCTGAGAGGTGACTTCCAATGACAGACACCATCGACACGGCGGCGCGGGCGCTGAGCGCGGGACTGATGCTGTTCGGCATCGTGGTCCTCGGACTGGTCGAGACGCTCGCCGGACAGCCGTTCAGTCCGGCTCCGATCACGAACGAGGCGGGCGAGGTGACGGCGATGCCGCTGATCTCGCCGGAGATCCGGACCGCCTTCGTGCTGGCCGGCATCGCGGTGCTCGGCCTGTACGCGGCCTACCGACTCGTGGCACCGCTCCCGGACGACGGGGGCGTCAGCCACGAGTCGATGGCCGACTGAAGAAGACTGAACCGCCGACCGCGACGCGACCGGCAGCCTCGTCGCGGACGACGACGATCGCTTTTCCGTTCGACCCGTTACTCGTCGAGCGACCGCTCCGCGCGCTCCGAGCCGTCGGCGTCCGGCTCGGTCGGTCCGGCCGCCCCGTCCGCGGTGCCGCCGTCCGTGCTGGCCGGAGTACCGTCCGACGACTCCGAACCAGCGCCGAAGGAGAATTCCGACTCGGCCGGGTCCGCGTCGTCGACATCTGCGTCGTCGGCACTCACGTCGTCGGCGTCAACGTCACCGCCAGCCGCGTCGCCAGCGGCCGTGGCGTCGTCTCGGACCGCGGCCCCGTCGGCCTCGACCGCGAAGCCATCGGTCATCTCCCGCAGGTCGCTGGCGCGCTCGTGGAGGTCGTGGGCCTGCTCGGAGACCTCGCCGAGCGTGGCGGCCTGCTCCTCGGCCGCGGAGGCGACGGTGGTCGCCTCGGCGGTGGTCTGTTGGCTCACGCCCGCGAGGTCGTCGACCGCGCCGGTGACCTCGCTGACGGATGACGCCTGCGCGTCCATCGCGCCGGATATCTCCTGGACGCCGTCGTCGGCCTCGCTCACGCGCTCGGAGACCTCTTCCAGGGCGTCCTCGGCGTCCTCGACGACGTCGACGCCGTCGTCGACGCCCTCGCGGATCGCGGCCATCTCGTCGACGCTCTCGTCGGTGCGCTCGCGGAGGCTGTCGATGAGCGACTCCACCTCGGCGGCGGACTCCTGCGTCTCCTCCGCGAGCGACTTCACCTCCTCCGCGACGACCGCGAAGCCGGACCCGCTCTCGCCCGCGCGGGCGGCCTCGATCGAGGCGTTCAGCGCGAGCAGGTTCGTCTGGTCCGCGATCTCCGAGATCGTCTCGACGATCTCGTCGACCTCCGCCATCTCGGCTTCGAGCCGCTCTATCGTCTCCGCGGCGGACTCCGAGCGCGCCTCGATCCCGTGGAGCTCCTCGACGGCGTCGGCGGCCGCCTCGCGGCCCTCCTCGGTGAGCGCGTCGGCCTGCCGGGAGGTGGTCGCGACCTGGTCGGCGGAGGCGGCGACCTCCTCGACGGTCGCGGACATGTCCTCCATCTCGCCGGCGACTTCCGCCAGCTGGTGGCTCTGCCGCTCCGCGCCCGCGGAGATCGAGTCGACCGCGTCGCTGGTCTCCCGGCCGGCGGCCGCGGCCTCGTCGGTGCCGTCCGTGACCGCGTCGCTGCGGTCGGCCACCTCGACCGCGAAGGCGTCGACCTCGGCGATCGCGGCCTCCAGCTCGTCCATCGCGTCGTTGAACTCCGTGGCGATCGAGCGGAGCGCCTCGGGGTCGTCGGGGTCGGCGCGGAGCCGGGCGGTGAGGTCGCCGTCGGCGCAGGCCGCCATCGTTTCGCCGAAGTCGCTCGCGCGCGACTCCAGCCGCTCGGCGAACGCGTCGCTCTCGGCCTTCGCCGCCTCGGCGCGCTCGCGCTGCGCCTCCGCCGACTGGATCTGCTCGCTCAGCGAGTCGCGCATCGTCGCGAACGCCGCGGAGAGGTCGCCGAACTCGTCGCGCCGCTCCGTGTCGAAGTCGACGTCGAGGTCGCCGTCCGCCAGCGCCGACGCCCGCGCGCGGAGCTGGTTCAGTTCGAGGACGGTGCCGCGGCCGAGCGTCCCGCCGAGCAGCCCGAGGCCGACGACCGCGACGCCGACGATGAGGAGGAGGTTCCGGCCGATCATCCCGGAGAGCGCGTACGCCTCGGAGAGTGGGACGTGGACCGCGACCAGCCAGTCCTCGGTCTCCAAGGGCGCGTACGCGACGAGGTACTCGCCGCCGTCCGCGAAGCCGAACGTCGCCGACGGGAGGAAGCCGACGGTGCCCTCGTCGCTGAACAGCGTCGACCGGATGTCGTTGTCGTAGCGGAAGCCGGCGGCGTAGTCGTTGTCGCTCGCCGTGATCTCGCCGTTCTGCTCGACGATGGTGGTGAACGCCCCCTCTGTCGGCTGCCGGAGGTCGGCCGTGACGGGCGCGAGCGACACCTCCATCACGAGGTACTCGCCGAGCGGCGTCGACGTGACGTACGCGATCCGCCGCTCGCCGTCGACGCTGTACGGCTGGCTCCGGAACACCTCGTCCGCGAACACGAGGTCGTCACCGAACCACGCCTTCGAGACCACCGTCTCGCCGCCGTCGGCCTCGTCGGTGGTGGCGAGGACGGTGCCCGCGGTCGGGTCGACGTAGTTGAGGGCGACGACCGACTCGTCGGCGCGCGAGAGGTGCGAGGAGAGGTACCCCTCGACCCGGTCGGCGTCCTGTGAGAAGATGTCGTTGTCGGCGACCGTCCGGAGCGTCGTGCGGCGCTCGGTCGCCCAGGCGTCGAGGTCGGTCGCGCTCAGCTCCGCGACGGCGGTGTAGTCGTCCTGCGCGCTCGACTCCAGTTCCGCCGTCGTCTCCGCGTACGTGACGGCTCCGACGGCACCGATCGCGAGCACGACGACGACGAGGGCGACGAGGAACTTCGTGAGATAGCTCCGCGCCACCGCGTCGGGCGTGACCCGGCGCAAGATCCGTTCGAGAAGGGTGTCGGCCATTACCATCAGGCGGTCGACAGGGACTCTTTAATCCACCCCCGTCAGTATCCGCCGTGATAATCAGCGGTCCGGTGCCGACACCGCCGCGTAACAGTTCCCGCTGGAAACGCGCGTGTGGCGGACTTCGAGGCCGCTCGCCCCGAGGACCGACTCGAACTCGGCGGGCGAGTAGATGTGATAGTATCGGGGGACTGTCTCGCCGCCCGGCAGGGTCCAGTCGACGGTCGTGTCGAACCCCTCGTCGCGGTCGAACCGGTCGTGGGCCGTGCTCCACGCGCTGACGAGCGCGACCCCGCCCGGCGCGAGGACGCGGGCCAGTTCGTTCAGGCTCTCGACGCGTTCGGCCCGGGGCGAGAGGTGGTGGAGCGTGGCGACGTACACCGCGAGGTCGACCGCGCCGTCGCGCACCGGCAGCGACGCGGCGTCGCCGTGAACGAACGCGACCGCGTCGGCGTATCCCCGGTCGCGGGCGCGAGCGACCGCCTCGTCCAGCAGGCCGCGGCTGAGGTCGACCCCGACCGCGGTCTCGGCGTGCGCCGCGAGCGCCTCCGTGTGCCGCCCGTTGCCACAGCCCACGTCGAGCGCCCGCGTCGCCGACCGGTCCGCGAGGAACGACTCGACCTCGGGCCACGCGTACTCGCGGGTCTTCGAGAAGTGGCTCGCGATGCGGTCGTAGGTCGACTGCGGGTCGCCGGTCGACTGCGGGTCCATACCGGGGTCTCCGGCCGCGACGGGTAAATGCCGACCGGACCGCGTCACACCGCGCCGATCGCGACGAACGCGACGAGCGTGAGCGCGAGCAGCACCACGACGTGTTTCACGCCGTCGCGCACCGACCCCTCGCCCAGCTGGCCGGCGACGAGCCCGGAGCAGGTCGCCTGAATCGCCGCGGCGTGGAAGAACAGCTGCTCGTATGCCGCGACGTCGATGTCGCCGATCCCGTCCGTGATCCCCGAGGGGCCCGAGGGGACGCCGCTCCCGGCGTCCGGGAGGCCGCCGCCCGTGCCCGGGACGCCGGCGGACTCGATGGCGGGGATGAACGACACCGACAGCGCCGCGATGATCCCGAGGAAGACGAGGAAGGAGATGTAGATAACAATGAGATACGTTAACATTACTTGTCGCCGCTCGCGCCGGAGCGACCACGTCGCGCGCGACTCGTCGGCGGCGATCCGCAGCACCGGACCGATGTCCCCGCTCGCCCGGACCGCGTTGGTGACGAGCGCGACCGCCCGAGACATCATCGGCGACCGGACCCGGCGTTCGAGCCGGCGGAGCGCGGTCGAGACGTCCGCCCCCCAGTCCACGTCGCGGCGGGTCCGCTTGAGGTCCGCCGTCAGCGCCTCCAGGTTCGAGTCGGCGACGCGCCGGACGCTGCCGACCACCGCGGTCCCCGCCTCGTTGACGCTGGCGAGACGGTCGAGGAAGTCCGGGACGGCGGACTCGATCCGCCGGACCCGGCGCTTGCCGAACTCGTAGGCGACGGCGTACGCCGCGAGGACGAACGCGACCGCGACGACGATCGGCCCGTCGACCTGTCCGGCCATCTCCACCGGCGTCCCGAGCGTGATCGGGAACGCGAAGACGAGCAGTCCGACGACCGCGATCGGGACCGCGGCGAGCAACACGGTCCGCGGCGAGACCAGCACCGTCTCCGCGGGCGACGCGATCAACTGTCTGGCCCAGCGGAGACGGTCGTACGCCCGGAGCCGCTCGCGGCTCGCCGCCCACCGGTCCGCGCCGGGGGCGTCGCGGCCGGGACCGGCTCCTCCGCGTCCGCTCGCTGCGCCCCCGTCGAACCGCGGGGAGCCGCCGCGGTCTCCCGGCTCGTCCGTCGCGTGACGCACCCCGGAGACGGACGGCGTGTCCGGGTCCGAGAGCGACGACGCCGCGACCGTCTCCGTGCCGCCGACGCCCTGGGTCACGCTGTCGACGTAGACGACGAACCCGAAGGTGGCGAGCGGGACGCCGAGGTAGACGACGACGCGGAGGAGCGGCATCGTGTCCTGTAAGACGAGGCCGATGACGACGAGGATGGTGATGAAAAAGAGCGGCCCGGCGACCAGCGCGGTCACGTACGCCTCGGCGAACGTCGAGAGCAGCTCTAAGTACTGCTCCTGTTTCGCCTCCGCCTCCGCCTGATAGCGCTCGTACTGGTCGTTGAGGAACGCGGACACCGACTGCCCGGTCCCGAGGACGGACGCGAGGTTCTCCGAGAAGTCGGCGAGGTCGTCGCTGGGCGTTCGCCGGGAGACCCGCTGGAGCGCGGTCAGCGCGTCGGTCCCGAAGGCGTTCATGTCCCGGACCGCGACCGACAGCTCCGTGGCGGCCTCGCCGTACACCGCCTCGTTCTCCGCGAGCGTGTCCATCACCCGCGGGAACGCCATTCCCGACCGCGAGAGCGCGTACATGAACGCGACGGTTCGGGGGAGGGTGGCGTCTATCTCGGCCGCCCTCGCGTGTGCGCGCTGGTCGAGCAGCTGCCACCGGGCGAGGTACGCCCCGAGCGCCAGCCCCGCGCCGACGGTCGCGGAGACGACCGCGAGCAGGACGAACAGCCTGCCGAGCCCGAGGTCGGCGAGCCGGGTGACGACCGCGACGAACCCGAACTCGGCCGGGAGCGCCTCGCGGATCGCGGCCTCGCCGACGTCGAGCGCGGCGAGCAGCCCCGCGGCACCGTACACGCCGATGACGCTGCCGGCGACGCCGAGGACGGCGGCGTACAGCAGCGTGCGCGAGGCGTACACCCGGTGGGTCGTCCCGGCGACGTGGGCCGCGCGCATCCGGTCGCGCTGGGCCCGCCGCCGCGCCTCGTTCTCGCCGACGTAGTCGCCGAACGCCGACAGCGCGACGCGGGTGACGAACAGGTCGACCCGGTCGTCGACGAGCGGGAGCGCGAGCGCGAGGCAGGCCGCGACCGCCGCGGCGAGGGGGAGGTACTCGATCATCGGTCCGTGGCATCGACCGCCGGGTCTCCCGCGGTGGCGACGCCCTCTTCGTCGGTGAGAGAGTCCGCGTCGACGTCGTCGGCCGCGGCGGCGCGCTCGTCGAGCTTGTCCATCACGCGCTCGGGGTCTGCGTAGTACTCGTTGACGAGGGCGGTGAACGTGCGGTAGTCGTTGATGCCGAGCGCGGAGAGCAGTTCGATGAACCGCTCGCGGCGGCGGACCTCCCGGAGCAGCTCCGACCGGGACCAGCCGCGCTCGTCGGCGATCTCCTCCAACAGCGACGAGTCGTTGCGGCGGAACGTGTCGGAGTCGGGCACCCACTCGAACGCGGAGGAGTAGTCGAGCTCGCCGGTGCGCTGGTCGATGCCGCCGATCTCGCCGATGGTCTTCGCGCGGCGCACGCGCTCGTCGTCGGAGCGCGTGAGCGTCTGGACCGAGAGCATGTCGAGCGACTGGACCATCGCGCGGGGGACGTTGATCGGCTCGTTCTCCAGCCGGTTGATCACCGTCTCGATCGAGTCGGCGTGCATCGTCGAGAACGTCGTGTGACCCGTGTTCATCGCCTGGAACAGCGTGATCGCCTCCTCGCCGCGGACCTCGCCGACGATGATGTACTCGGGGCGGTGGCGCAGCGCGGAGCGCAGCAGGTCGTACATGTCGATGTCGGTGCCCTCGTACCGGCGCTCGCGGGTGACCGCCGAGAGCCAGTTGTCGTGGTATAAGGAGAGCTCGCGGGTGTCCTCGATGGTCAGCACTTTCGCGCGCGGCGGGACGAACATCGACACCGCGTTCATCGAGGTGGTCTTCCCGGAGGCGGTCCCGCCCGCGAAGATGAGGCTCTTGTTGTGCTCGATGCAGAGCCAGAAGTACGCCATCTGCTCGACGGAGAAGGTGCCGTACTCCACGAGGTCGACGGGGGTGAGCGGGTCCTCGGCGTACTGGCGGATGGTGAACGCCGAGCCGCGGGGCGTCACCTCCTCGCCGAGGGCGAGCTCGGCGCGCGAGCCGTCCGGCAGCGTCGTCTCGACGATGGGGTCGCCGACGGAGACGTGGCGGCCGGACTGCTGTGCGAGCCGGATCACGTAGCTGTCGAGCGACTCCTGGTCGAAGGAGACGTTCGTCTCGATGTCGGTGTACTGGTCGTGGTAGACGAATATCGGGAGGTCGTAGCCGTCACACGAGACGTCCTCGATGTGGCGGTCGTTGAGCAGGGGGTCGACCTTCCCGTAGCCGCGGAAGTCGCGGTAGAGGTAGTACAGCAGGGCGTGGAACGTGTCCATCCCGGCCTCGACGCCGTACCCCTCTAACAGCGTCTCCAGCTCCGACTTGAGCGTCTCCTCGTCGGTCTTGCCGGTCCCCTCGCGGTACAGGAGGGGGTCGCGGATGTCGTCGACGACGCGGTCGAGGAGGTCGCGCTCGAAGGCGTCCAGCTCCGGCTCGACGGCGTAGTAGCGGTGTTCGCTCTCGACGTCGTCGTAGGTGATCACGACGTACGCGTACGGCGCGTTCACCCAGTAGCGGTCGATCTCGCGCTCGTCGTCCGGGACGGTGAAGGAGGCGAGCGGCCCGTCCTCCCCCGGGCGGAAGGGGCGGACGTCGAGCGTGGACCCCTGAAGCAGCTCCCACGCCCGGGAGAGTTGGTTCTGGAGGGCCTCGATCCGGTCGCCGAGGTCGCTCCCGCCGACGTCGCTCGCCATGGATGTGGGGACGTTGCGGCGGGGGGATGTTAAACTACCCCCGACGATTATCACGACCGACATCGGGCCGGTCCTCGTCGGCGGCCTCTCGCCCGGTCCGGTACTCCCGGCCCCACACCGAACCGTCGCCGCCGATTCCGCGCGGTCGACCCCGCCGTTTCGCCGGTCCGCCCGTTACGTTGATACGGCCGGGCCGCAAAGCGAACGATACGAAATGCGGCGTGACTACTTCGATCTGACCGTCGACGGCGTCGGCGACGGCGTCGACTCCCGGTCGCCCCCGCTGGTGCGGATCGACTTCCACGGGCCGGCGGACCTGCTCCGCGGTCGGCTCTCCGGGGGCGAGAGCGACGGCGACGACGACCTGCTCACGGCCGACGAGATCGACGTCGCCTTCCGGCTCCGAGAGCCGCTGGACGAGGCGGACGACCCCGAGGGCGTGGTGGGCGTCACCAACCGCTACACCGGTGACTTCGTCCTCGAACTCAACGAGACGGCGACGGACGTACTCCCCTTCATCCACGCCGCGCGCGACGCCACGGAGGACGGCGACGCGCAGTACCGCGTCGAGATCGACGTGGACGGCGAGCGGCTCGTCACCTACGACAAGGACACGTTCCTCGTGTACGACCACGAGGGGAACCTCCTCCGCAGCGAGAGCCTGATCCCCTCGGGGGTCGAGCTGTAGGGCCGGCTTTTTTCGAAACTCAGAGGCTGACGCTGTCGGGGACGAGACGCACCGAATCGCCGGGCCGGAGGTCGAACGCGCTGTCGCCGCGCCCGTCGTTGACGTCGCACTCCACGTAGCCGTGGCTCCCGACGGTGACCAGTCGCTCGCCGGGGTCGACGGCTCCGAACGTCTCCGCGACCGGCGTGAGGTCGCCGTCGACGCGGATCCAGTCGCGGCCGCGGATCAGCGCTCCCGGGACGTTGGTGATCACGTTCCCGAACCGGTCGATCGCGAGCACCTCGCCGTCGACGGCGACGACCTCGCCGGTGGAGTCGCCCGCCCCGTCGTCCCCTCCGCGCTCGACCGACGGCTCCGGGAAGCGGACGTCGACGGGGTCGCTCGCGGGCGAGAGGTCGTCCATCGCCGCGAGCGCGTCGGCGACCGCGGCCGGTGTCAGCCCCCCGTCCCCCGTCGGCTCTTCCGCGTCGTCGAGCGCCGTCCGGACGCGGGCCGCGGTCGGGGCGAACACGTCGCGGCCGTGGAACGTCTCGCTCGCGGGTTCGTCGACCGCGACGGTCCACGCCTCGACGTCCGACTCGCCGCCCGCCAGCGCCCGGGCCGGCGGCATCGCGAGGCCGTTGTCGGGCGCGACGATGACGTGCGCACCGGCGCGGACGACCAGGGCGTCGCGGTCGGTGCCGACGCCGGGGTCGACGACCGCGCAGTGGACCGCCGGCGGGAACTCTGGGAGGACGAACCGGAGCCAGAAGGCTGCCGCGCGGGGGTCCCCGCGGGGTAAGTCGTGGGCCACGTCGATCAGCTCGGCGTCCGTGTGCCGGCGGATCACTCCCTTCATCGCGGCGGGATACGGCGAGCCGAAGTCCGAGGTGAGCGTGATCATGTCGGAAACCGCGTGCGGGGGGCTGTTAAAGGAAACGGGCGGCGGCTCGGTTCACCCGACGACGCGGTGGCGCGCGCCTGCGAGCGGTCGCCCCCGGCGACCGCGAGGAGCGCGTGCGAGGGACGCGGCGACCGAAGGGAGCCGCGAGGCTGGGGAGGCGTGAGGTGCGGGGCTGTGCGGGGCGGGACTCGAAGGGGCAGCCGCGAGGCGGGCAGAGGCGACGTAAGCACCGGAGGGAGCGAGTGAAACGAGCGACCGAGGAGCGCAGCGAGCGTCTGCCCGCCTCGCGGCTGGGGCTTCGGAGGCATTCGTGTCGGTCAGTGATTTATAAGCGATTACGTACAGCCGAGCGGCTGGGGCTTCGGAGGCATTCGTGTCGGTCGCAACTTTATAGCCGGAAACAACCTCGTACGCCCGATCTACGCGTCCGACGGCTCCTCGCCGTTCGCGTCGGTCTCGGCGATCCGGCGGATGCGCCGGACCCCGTCGACCTCGCGGATCACGTCGACGACGGCGTCCGGGACGAGGTCCGCCCAGTCGCGGCCGCGGATCATCCGCTCGCGGAGCTCGGTCCCCTCCAGCACGTCGCGGCGGAACATCGGCGACTGGCGGACCTCGACGCCGGCCTCCTCGAACAGCCGGACCACGAGGGGGTTGTTCGAGTACGCCACGTCGAACCGGGGGGTCATGCTCCGGACGTGGCTCACCCACACGGAGTTCCGGTCGAGGTCCTCGATGGGGACGACGTAGGTGGTGATGTCGAACTCCTCGACGGCTTTCGTCACCATCATGACGCGCTCGCCGGCGGTGAAGGGGTTCCGCGTGGTGTGGGAGTCCCCGGCGGAGCCGATCCCCAGGACGAGCTCGTCGACCTCCGCCGCGATCTCTTCCACCATGTGCTGGTGACCGTTGTGGAACGGCTGATACCGACCGATGTAGAACCCCCGCATAGACGTACGTAGCGGCGGCGTCATTTATAAACTCCGTGGGAACGCTCGAACGGAGAGATCGGGGGATAAACGGCTTCATGAGGGGTTTTACTGCCCCCGGACCCGCGGGGTTGGGGGGAGAAAGTATATCAGTAGCCGACCCTTCCGTTTCGATAGCGACACCCGATTCTATGAGCAACGAGAAGGACACGAACGACCCGACGGCCGACGACCCCGACGAACCGCCTCGCGGCGGCGTCGACGACTCGAGTCCGGCGGGGAACGGCGAGGACGCCGCGCACGGCGACCCCGAGCCCGACGAGGGTCCGGGGAGCGACCCCGACGTCGACCGGGACCCGGCCACGGACTCCGGCGGGGGGTCGGCCGCGGACCCCGACGACGCGGACGAGCCCTGGGACGACGACATCGTCGTCGACGAGGGCGACGGGTTCGACGAGGCCGACGTTGTCGGGGGGACCGCCGACGCGAACGGCGAGAGCGCCGGTCCGGCCGACGACGGCGGGATCGACGAGCTCGGGAGCACCGTCGAGGTTGAGGGGGCCGAGATCGAGGAGGACCCCGACGAGGACGACCTGCTCGGCGGGCTCAAGATCGACACCACCGCCGAACTCGAGATCCCCGACCGGCTCGTCGACCAGGTCATCGGGCAGGAGCACGCCCGCGACGTGATCATCAAGGCGGCGAAGCAGCGCCGCCACGTGATGATGATCGGCTCGCCCGGGACCGGCAAGTCGATGCTCGCGAAGGCGATGTCCGAGCTGCTCCCCAAAGAGGAGCTCCAGGACGTCCTGGTGTATCACAACCCCGAGGACGGCAACAAGCCGAAGGTGCGGACCGTGCCGGCCGGCAAGGGCGACCAGATCGTCGAGGCGCACCGCGAGGAGGCGCGCAAGCGCAACCAGATGCGGTCGCTCCTCATGTGGATCATCATCGCCGTCGTGTTGGGCTACGCGCTCATCATCGCCGGCACGATCCTCGTGGGCATCATCGCGGCCGGCGTGGTGTACCTCGTCTTCCGCTACCTGAACCGCGGGTCGGACGCGATGATCCCGAACCTGCTGGTGAACAACGGCGACACGAAGACCGCGCCGTTCCGCGACGCGACCGGCGCGCACGCCGGCGCGCTGCTCGGCGACGTCCGGCACGACCCGTTCCAGTCCGGCGGGATGGAGACGCCCAGCCACGACCGCGTCGAGGCCGGGGCCATCCACAAGGCGAACAAGGGCGTGCTGTTCATCGACGAGATCAACACGCTCGACATCCGCAGCCAGCAGCACCTCATGACGGCGATCCAGGAGGGCGAGTTCTCGATCACGGGCCAGTCCGAGCGCTCCTCGGGCGCGATGGTCCAGACCGAGCCCGTCCCGACCGACTTCGTCATGATCGCGGCCGGGAACCTCGACGCGATGGAGAACATGCACCCGGCGCTGCGCTCCCGGATCAAGGGGTACGGCTACGAGGTGTACATGGAGGACACCATCGAGGACACCCCGGAGATGCGCCGGAAATACGTCCGGTTCATCGCCCAGGAGGTCGCGAAGGACGGCCGCCTGCCGGAGTTCTCGGCCGAGGCGGTCGAGGAGATCATCCTCGAGGCCAAGCGCCGGTCCGGCCGGAAGGGCCACCTCACGCTGAAGATGCGGAACCTCGGCGGGATGGTCCGCGTCGCCGGCGACATCGCCCGCGGCGAGGACGCCGATTACACCACCCGCGACCACGTCCTTCAGGCGAAGGGCCGCTCGCGCTCGATCGAACAGCAGCTCGCGGACGACTACATCGAGCGGCGGAAGGACTACGAGCTGGAAGTGTCCGACGGCTACGTCGTCGGGCGCGTCAACGGCCTCGCCGTGATGGGCGAGGACTCCGGTATCATGCTCCCGGTGATGGCCGAGGTGACGCCGACGCAGGGCGGCGGGCAGGTGATCGCCACCGGCCAGCTCAAGGAGATGGCCGAGGAGTCGGTCCAGAACGTCTCGGCGATCATCAAGAAGTTCTCCGACGAGAACATCTCGGAGAAGGACATCCACATCCAGTTCATCCAGACGGGCCAGCAGGGCGTCGACGGCGACAGCGCGTCCATCACGGTCGCGACCGCCGTCATCTCCGCGTTGGAGAACGTCGGCGTCGACCAGAGCCTCGCGATGACCGGCTCGCTTTCGGTCCGCGGCGACGTGCTCCCCGTCGGCGGGGTGACCCACAAGATCGAGGCGGCCGCGAAGGCCGGCTGCGACCGGGTGATCATCCCCGCGGCCAACGAGCAGGACGTGATGATCGAAGACGAGTACGAGGAGATGATCGAGATCATCCCCGTCTCGCACATCAGCGAGGTCCTCGACATCGCCCTCGAAGGCGAGACCGAGAAGGACTCGCTCGTCTCGCGGCTGAAGTCGATCACGGGGTCGACGCTGAAGGACAGCAACGTCTCCAGCCCGTCCAGCCCGAGCCCGCAGTAGACGAATCCCCGCTCCCTTTCGCGGTCCTTTCGCGGTCTCGTTACGCCACCGCACCGTGAGCCGCCCCCTTGGCTCCCGTTCCACGTCCCGACTCGACCGCCCGTGCGGCGGCAACGCCCCGCCCTCTTTTTATTCCGGGAGCGTCTACCGCGGACGATGAGCGGGAAACCGACCGTCGGCGAGTACATGACGCGCGAGGTGGAGACGGTCAGCCCGGACGAGACGGTGGCGGCCGTCGCGCGCCGCATGGCCGACAGCGACGGGCACAACGGGTTCCCCGTCACGCAGGGTCGCACCGTGGAGGGGTTCGTCGCGGCCGGGGACCTGCTGCTCGCGGACGACGACGCCCCCGTGTTCACGGTGATGACGGAGGACCTGATCGTCGCGCACCCGGACATGAAGGTGACCGACGCCGCGCGGGTGATCCTTCGGTCCGGCATCCAGCGGCTCCCAGTCGTCGACGACGCCGACAACCTCGTCGGGATCATCTCGAACACGGACGTGGTCCGGTCGCAGATCGAGCGCGCGACGCCCGGCAAGGTCGGGAAGCTGATGCGGACCCTCTCGCAGATCCACGGCGTCGACCTCGACGAGGAGCGGCGCGAGGTCGACATCGCGGCCCTGACGCCGACGCAGGCCCGCGTGTACGCCGACGAACTGGAGGGGCGGCAGTACGAGCTGGAGAACGGCCTCGCCGAGCCGCTCGTCGTCATCGACAACGGCGGCACGCTCTACCTGGCCGACGGCCACCACCGGGCCATGGCCGCCCGGGAGGCGGGGATCGAGGCGATGGACGCGTACGTGATCGTCCCCCGGACCACCGTCGACCTCGGGATGGCGAAGACCGCCGAGAAGGAGGGACTCCGCGTCGTCGACGACATCGACGTCGTCGACTACGCCAGACATCCGCTCGTGGAGACGACGAAGCGACTCCAGTGAGGCGGCTCGCGGGTCGGCGGAGGGTCGCGTCGCCGGCCGCGCCGCCCGCGCCAATCCGTGGTTTTCGCAGACACACTTTTATGAGTCGACAAGAGAGGGCCGGTATGGGATCTCGAATCAGAACCGCGATGAGCAGGGCGAAGTACGCGGCCGTCGGCGCTGCGGTCGGTGCCGCGGTCGGCGGGCTGTGGAGCCGGAACGCGGCGAGCACGGGCGGCGCGCTCGGCGGGCTGGCGGGCGCGACGCTCGCCGAACTGAAGTCCGGCGCGGGCGGCGTGTTCGCGGACGCCGAGGACGAATCGGACGACGCGGACGCCGAGACCGACGCGGCCGCGTAAGCGGGTCGTCGACCGAGACCGTCGACCGCATCGGGAACGTCTATACCGGCGGGCCGAGTAGCCGTCGGCAATGAGCGACACCGACGACCCGGAGGCGAACGGGGCGTCCGACGGCGGGGGCGGCTGGTTCGAGGCGCGTCCGTCGGGGGCGGCGGACGGCGACACGGCGAGCGGCGACGCCGCGACCGCGGCGCGGGTCCGCGACGGGACCGCCGAGGCACCCGCCGACTGGCCCGCGCGCGCCGTCGAAGCCGGATTCGCGGACGACGCGGACGAGTACTACGACCGGCTCAAGGCCGCGACGACGCGCGCGACGCGGGAGGCGGTCCGCGAGCGCGAGCGCGCCGACGACGCGCAGCTGATCCACGCGGTCCGGGCCATGGACGACAGCGAGCGCGTCGCCAACGAGCTCGCCGAGCGCGCCGTCGAGTGGGCCGGGAGCCTCTTCGACGAGGTCGACCCCGGAATCGAGGGGGCGCGAGCGATCGCCGCGCGCGAGCCGGAGACCGAGGTCGAGCGGCGGGCCGTCTCCCTCGCCGAGCGCGCCGCGGAGCTCGACGACGAGCGGGCGGCGCTCGCGGAGACCATCGGTCGGATCGCGCCGGCGGTCGCGCCGAACCTGACCGAGATGGCCGGGCCGGAGCTGGCCGCGCGGCTGATCGCACTCGCCGGCGGGCTGGAGCCGCTCGCGAAGAAGCCGTCCGGAACGGTACAGGTGCTCGGCGCGGAGGACGCGCTGTTCGCGCACCTCTCGGGACGGGCCCCCTCGCCGAAACACGGGATCATCTACACCCACGAATTCGTTCGGGGGACGCGGCCGGAGGACCGCGGCTCCGCGGCGCGCGCGCTCGCCGGGAAGCTCTCGCTCGGCGCGCGGGCGGACCACTACGCCGGCGAGCGCCGGGAGCGGCTCCACGACGACCTCCGCGAGCGGATGGCGACGATCCGGGCGCGGACGGATGACGGGGACGACCCCGGAGACGCGGGCGGCGCGGAGACCGAGGGGGTGACCGGCGATGAGTGAGGACCTGCCCGCCGGCGTCGAACGGCGCGATATCGACGGCGAGCGGCGGCTGGCGACCCGCGGCGAACCGGTGTACGGCGAGCCGACCGCCGAGGGCTGGCGCGCGTGGGACCCGGAGCGGTCGAAGCTCGGCGGGATGCTGGAACTCGGGCTGGAGACGGGACTGACGGGCGGCGAGAAGGTCCTCTACCTCGGTGCCGCGAGCGGGACCACGGTGAGCCACGTCGCCGACTTCGCGGGCCCGACGTACGCGGTCGAGTTCGCGCCCCGCCCGGCGCGGGACCTCCTCGACGCCGCCGAGCCGCGCAACAGGCTGTTCCCGCTGCTCAAGGACGCGCGGAAGCCGGAGACGTACGCGCACGTCGTCGAGAGCGACGTCGACGCGGTCGTTCAGGACGTCGCCACGCGCGGACAGGCCGAGGTGGCCGTGCGCAACGCGCGGTTCCTGGCGGACGACGGCCGACTACTCTTGGCGATCAAGGCGCGCAGCGAGGACGTGACCGCGGAGCCGGCAGACGTGTTCGAGGGTGCGCTCGACCGGCTCCGCGAGGCGTACGAGATCCTGGAGACGCGGCGGCTCGACCGCTACCACGAGGACCACCTCGGCGTGGTGGCGACGCCGAAGTAGGTCCGGAAGCGGCGGCCGACCCTCACCCCGCCGGGTCGAACAGGTCCTCGACCGAACAGTCGAAGTGGTCCGCGAGGTCGAAGGCGAGCTCCAGCGACGGGTCGTAGCGCTCGCGTTCGATCGCGTTGATACTCTGTCTGGTGACCCCGACTGCGGCGGCCAAGTCGGCCTGGCTCTCGCCGGTCTCAGCGCGCCGTTCCCGGATGTCGTTCTTCATGATCGCCGTCGGAGAACGGTATATACGACGCCGAAGACAACGTATATCGCGAACAGCGTCCACATCGCACCGCCGAAGGCGGCCGGCAGTTCGACGAGGCCGCTCTCCTCGAGCGCGATTCCACCGGGCGCGCCGAGGACGAAGACGAACCCGAAGATAGTGATCGTGTAATCGCTCGCCTTCCGCTCGATGGCCGTGTCTCGCTCGTCGTACAGAGTCACCGAACTGAGCCGCCACACGGCTAGCATCCCGAAGAATCCTCCCCAATAGAAGAGGACACCGACGAGGAACCGATCGAAGTAGATGCCTATCCACAGGGCGAGTATCCCACCGATCAGGAGCCCGACCATCAGTCGCTTGTACCGTTTCCGCCTGGAGAGCCGCTTCGTCGCGGGGGTGGCGTGTTCGCTCATGGTGGAGGTAAAGCGAGCGCGGACCGAGTGTAAAGCTCGCTTTACAGTAAAGCAGACTTTACGTTAGATAATAAAGCTATCGCCGGTAGCGTTCGGAGACAGAATGGGATCGAGAGTCGATGACGCGCCAGATTTCCCGCACTTCACCACGAGGGCGGCGAGAAGCCGGCGTCTTCGAGGATGGGCTTCCACCGCTTCTGGACCGACAGCCGGGAGACGTCCATCGCGTCGGCGACGGCGGACTGCGAGCGCTCCTCGCCGCGGATCAGCCCGGCGGCGTAGAGGCTGGCGGCGGCCGCGACGCGCTTGCCGCGGTCGTCGTCGGGCGCGCGGGAGAGGAACAGGTCGACCGCGGTCGAGCGCGTCTCCTCGTCGAGGTCGAGCGCGGCGCACGCCTCGTCGAGCAGCTCGATCCACGCCTCGTTGTCGACCCGGTCGCTCGCTCGGTACACGGGGACCGGTAGTCGAGGGAGGCATATAAGCGGCCGCGTCCATTGAGTCGCGCGCACGTCCGCCGCCCTGAAGTCGCCCGCGCACGTAGCGCGCGTATGTCGACGCAGACGTGGGACGAGACGCGGGTCCGGTCGCTTCACGACGACCTCGTGGCGCTGTACGAGCCGGTCGACCGGGTGGCCGAGCACGGCGCGGACCCGACGGCCGAACCCGGGGAGGGCGTCCGTCAGTTGGTGACGACCATCCTCTCGCAGAACGTGGCCGACGAGAACACGGCCCGGGCCTCGGAGGCGCTGTTCGAGCGGTACGACGACTTCGCGGCGATCGAGGCCGCCGACCACGAGGCGCTGCGAGAGACGATCCGCGTGGCGGGACTGCCCGACCAGAAGGCCGCCCGGATCCAGCGCGCGCTGGCCGCGATCCGCGAGGAGACCGGCGGCGCGTACTCGCTGGCGTTCCTCGACGCGATGGCGACCGACGACGCGAAGGCGTGGCTCACGGATATCAAGGGCGTCGGTCCGAAGACCGCCAGCGTCGTCTTGAACTTCCACTTCGGAAAGCCGACGATGGCGGTCGACACCCACGTCGAGCGCGTCTCGAAGCGGTTCGGACTGGTCCCCGAGTCGGCGTCGAACGGGCGGGCACACGAGGTGTTAGACGAACGGGTCCCGGACGAACTGATCTACCCGCTCCACGTCCTCCTGATCCGGCACGGTCGGGAGCACTGTTCGGCCCGGAATCCCGACTGCGACAATCCCGTGTGCGAGGCGTACTGCGACTGCGAGGGCTGTTGAGACGTTGTTGGCGAAATATCCGACTCCTTACATATCAGCCGCTTATTCGCAAGCACTCGCCTGCTAGGACATGGTTGCTGCGGAGACGACTAGCGAAGCCCCAGCCGTGAGGACCTCCGAAAGACGGTCGCCTCGCTTCGCTCGGCGCTGCGTCTTTCGTGGTCCCGCTCGCGTTCGCTCGCGGGACTCGCGCGACTCGCTGTCGTTCGAGACGCCGAAGGCGTCTCGT
This sequence comes from Halorubrum tebenquichense DSM 14210, assembly GCF_000337415.1. Taxonomy (GTDB): domain Archaea; phylum Halobacteriota; class Halobacteria; order Halobacteriales; family Haloferacaceae; genus Halorubrum; species Halorubrum tebenquichense. Next base: position 27,528 of record NZ_AOJD01000029.1, read on the forward strand.
GATGTCGTCAGAATCTTTCGGATTCTGACTGCTAGCCGGAAGTCTCCGACTTCCGGCGATGACGAGAGAGCAAAGCTCTCTCGAACCACGCGCCTCAGTCGCTCGTTTCACTCGCTCCTTGCGGTGCTTGCGTCGTCGTGCTTCGTCCTCCCGGCTGCCCCTTCGAGTCCCACCCCGCACAGCCCCGCACCTCACACCTCCCCAACCTCGTCGGCGGCTCCCGACGGTCGCCGCCGACTCCCTCGCGCGTGCGACTCGCGGCCTTCGGCCGCTCGCCGGCACGCGCCACCGTGGCTTTTTCTGCGACCACGTAGCGGTGTCGGTCCGTCAGGTTCTTGAATCGGTTTCGCCTACGCAGATCTGCGCGCGGGTTGCCGAGCCAGGCCAAAGGCGTAGCGCTTAGGACGCTATCCCGTAGGGGTCCGCCGGTTCGAATCCGGTCCCGCGCATGAGCGAACGAAGTGAGCGAAGAGCAGGAGCGGATTTGTAGCCCAGAGGACGAGCGAAGCGAGTCCTCGCGGTTCGAATCCGGTCCGACGCGCACTGGCTCGAACGGACGCGAAGGATCCTGAAGCGACGGTCAGTCGTCGCCGGGGCCGGGAAGCGCCTCGAGCGCCTGAGCGAGTTCCGCGCGGTCCGGAACGACGTAGATGTGGCACTGCGTCTCCTCGCTCCCGATCTCGATCGCCGAGTCGATGGCGAACGCGTAGTCCTGGTCGTCGGTGAGCCGGGCGATCACCGACCGCATGATCGCTTCGCCGCTGTCGCGGACGTACTCTGGCGGCGAGTGTTCGATGGTCGATTCGAGCATGTTCGCCCATCCGTCGATGAACCCGCTGGTGAGGATGTTGCCGAGTTCTTCTATCGCGGCCTTCACGGTCGCGTCGTCGAGGTCCGCGGCGTCGCCGGGCGTCATCGCCTCGGCGACCGACTGACCGGACCGAACGTCGAAAAGCAGGAGGAAGTACCCGCCGGGGAGCCCGTTCATCTCGAACAGCGAACCGATGTGGGTCCGCCGCCCGAGGTCCGCGGCGATCTCCGACAGCGAGAGGAACCGGAGCTGACTCACGTCGACGTCGGTGGGGAGACCGGTGAGCATACCGAGCTGGTCCGACGCTCGCTCGGCGCTTTCCTTCGCGAAGTCGTTGAACAGGGTGAGCTTCTCCACCGGGACCGTCTGGCTGTTCGACTGCCCCGCGAGGAGGCTGACGAACTCCTCGTACTCGGGGATCAGGTACATCGGGACCGACAGGTCGACGTCGGTCGCAGTGAGCCGGCTCTCGAAGAGGAAGACGCCCTCCTCGCTCGCCTCGCGACGCGTCAGCCGCGGGAGGATCCGCATGCCCGCCGCCTCGAGGTACGTCGGTGGCGTCATGTTGACCTCGACGCCGAGGTGGTCGGCCCACCCGTCGACGAAGCCCCCGACCATGATGTTGCCGAGTTCGGCGAACGCGCTGCCCGCCATCGACGCGTTACCGGTCGCTCCGGGGATCTGTTGCCGGAGCTGATCCGCCGAACTCGGCTCGAAGATCAACACCGTCTCGCCGGAGAGCCCGCCTTCGAGTCCGACCTGAACGCCGATGTACTGCTGGCCGGCGAAGATCGCTTCGAGGTCGGCTTCCGTCACGAGTCCGGCCCCGGTGCGCTCGTCGCGGAAGCGAAGTCCGGTGAGCTGTGACAGCGACCGCGCGGCCTGCCGAGCGCCCTGAGACGCGAGGTGGTTGAACTGTTCGAGCTGATTGATGTCGATCCTCATTGGCGGTCCGCGCGGTGTCGGGAAGGGCGGTGAGTGACGCCGGAACTCCGATCGGGCGGCCGAGGACGGGACGAGCGCATGCGTGGTTTCAGAGCCGAGATCCTATTAACGGACTGGATGCGGCGGCCGAGGTCCGCGGTGCGACGGGGCGACGGGGCGGTCACGCCGGGCCGTCGTCGACGAACCGTTCCGGAACCAGCCGCCGGAGGAGCCGCGACCGAGTCACGGAGAGACCGCTGACGAGGAGGAAGCCGACGAAGATGACGCCGAACCCGGCCAGCGACTGTGCCGAGAGCGTCTCTCCGAGCAGCGCCCAGCCCCCGACCGCGGAGACGACGGGAACAAAGTAGAACAGCAGGTTCGCGCGCGTCGCGTCGACCTCGTCGATGAGCGCGAAGTACGCGATGTACGCGATCGCACCGGAGAAGACGCCGACGTACAGCAGCGCCGCGAGCGCGACGGGCGGCAGCGACAGGCCGGGGACCGACTCCCCGACGCCGAGGCTCAGCGCGTGCGAGAGGACGGCCGCCAGCGGGACGCCCCAGACGGTGCGGGCGGTGCTCGACAGCGTCGCGTCCGCGCGCCGTATCAGCACTGCCCCGAGCGCGCTCGCCACGGCGGCCGCGGACAGGAGCGGAACGCCGGGGCCGCCGCCCAACAGCGCGGCGGGATCGGGATCGGCGACGAGCGCGACGCCGAACAGGCCGAGGGCCATGCCGGCGTATCCGCGGGCCGAAAGCCCGTCCTCGCTGAGCAGAAACGCCGCGAAGACCGGCGTCAGGATCGGGTTCAGGCTGAAGACGACGGCGGCCACGCCGCTCGTCACGTACTGCTGCCCGACGAACAGCAGCGCGTTCGTCAGCCCGATAACAATCACGCCGGTCGCGACGATGCCGATGACGTCCCCGCGGGTGCGGGGACGCAACTCCGCTCGCGAGAGCCGCGTCGCCGCGAACGCCGCCAAGACGACTGCCCCGATGTCGAACCGGACGGCAACGAAGAACAGCGGCGGAAGGTGGGCCAGCCCCGCCTTCGCCGCGACGAAGGTACCGCCGAAGAGCAGGGCCGAGACGAGGAACAACAGACCCGTGCGTCGGGAGAACACGTTACCGCAACACCTCGGCCACAGCCTCGGACGGACGATCAGTTTGGGTAGT
>NZ_AOJD01000030.1 GCF_000337415.1 Halorubrum tebenquichense DSM 14210
GCTACAGCTGCTGGCGTCGGGGCCGCAGACGCGGCGCGACCTCGCGGCGGCGACCGGCGCGTCGCAGGCGACGCTGGGGCGGATCCTCGAAGACTTCGCGGAGCGGTCGTGGGTCAGCCGCGACGGGGGAGCGTACGTCGCGACCGCGACCGGGGAGCTCGTGGCCGACGGCATCGAGGAACTCGTCTCCGTCCTCGAAACGGAGACCAAACTGCGGGACGTCGTGGCGTACCTGCCGGCGGCGGAACTGGGGTTCGACCTCCGGCGTCTCGCCGACGCGACCGTCACGATGCCGAGTCGGACGCGCCCCAGCGCGCCGCTCCAGCGCGTCCTCGACGCGATGGCCAGCGCGCGAACGCTGCGCGCGTTCTCGCACACGCTCAACGAGCAGAGCCTCGCGACGGCCCGCGAAACGGTGGCCGCGGGCGACCAGACGTTCGAGGCGGTCCTCTCGACCGACGCGATCGAGGCGCTCGCCGACGACGACGGCCTCTGGGCGGACCTCCGAGCGCTCGCCGCGAGCGACGACGCGGAGATACGCGTCCGCCGAGAGGAGGTCCCGCTGGCGGTCACCGTCGCGGACGGGACCGTCTACCTCCTCGTCCGCGACGACGGCGGCATCCTCCGAGCGTCGCTCCACACCGACGACCCGACGGTCCGCGAGTGGGCAGAAGGGGCCTTCTCGGGCTACTGGGACTCGGCGAATCCGTTCGATCCGACGGCATTCAGGGAGTGAGTCGGCGGGCCGACGGGCCGCCTCGCCGGCCGACCGCGTGCCGTCCGGGCCGGAGAGAACGCGGGTTCGGTCCCGGACAAAACGCACTTAGCCGCGGTCCGCGTATCGGTAGTGATGCCACCCCGTGACGCGGAGTTAGTGATCGAAACGTGGCGATTTCGGGAGCGCGAGCTGCCGCGCGTCCCGCCGGCGGGCTGGGCGACGACCGACCGGCTTCGCGAAGCGGTGTGCCTGGCGGTAGCGTGCTCTGTCGACGGCGTCGAGCGCGTCGACCCGTTCGCGGGACCGGCGACCGAACGCGAGCGGTTCGAGGCGACCGTGACCGCGGAGTCTGTAGATCACGACCTCGTCCGACTGGTGGGGTCGGCGTCGGACAGCCCGGAAGCGGAGGGAGAAGCAGACGGTCGACGGGAGTCGTTCAGTGAATCGACGAAGCAGTTCGATCTGGACGAAGCGCTCGACCGGCTCTGACGACCAGTGAACGGCGGGACGCCGTCGCCGGACTGGCAGTTCGACCTCGGTCGCTACTCGTCGTCCGGGCTCGACACTCGCACTACCTGCTTGCCGATGTTGTCGCCGGAGAAGAGCCCGAGGAAGGCGTCGGGCGCGTTCTCCAGCCCCTCCACGACCGTCTCGCGGTGTTCGAGCTCACCGGTCGCGACCCACCGGCCGAGCTGTTCGCTCGCCTCGCCGAAGCGCGTCGCGAAGTCGCCGACGAGCAGCCCCTCGATGCTGGCCCGCACGGGGATGATCTGCGGGAGCTTCCGCGGCCCGGTCGGGACGCCCTCGTCGTTGTAGTGGGCGATCTGGCCGCAGACCGCGACCCGCGCGTCGAGGTTCAGTTGCGTGAACACCGCGTCGGTGATCGGGCCGCCGACGTTGTCGAAGTACACGTCGATGCCGTCGGGCGCGGCCTCGGCGAGCGCGGCGCGGTAGTCGTCTGTCGCCTTGTAGTTGATCGCGGCGTCGAAGCCGAGGTCGTCGGTGAGCCAGTCGGTCTTCTCGTCGCTGCCGGCGAAGCCGACGACGCGACAGCCGTTTCGCTTGGCGATCTGGCCCACGACCGAACCGACCGCGCCAGCCGCGCCGGAGACGACGACCGTGTCGCCGGGCTTAGGCTGGCCGACCTCCAGCAGGCCGAAGTAGGCGGTCCGGCCGGGCATGCCGAGCACGCCCAGGTACGCCTCGGGGTCGGCGACGGTCGGGTCGACGGGCGCGACGTCGTCGGCGTCGAGGGTCGCGTAGTCGGCCCACTTCCCCTCGCCGGTCACGAGGTCGCCCGCGTCGTACGCGTCGCTCTCGCTCTCGACCACTTCGCCGACGACGCCGCCCTTGAGCGCGTCGCCCACGTCCCACGGCTCCGCGTAGGACTCGACGTCCCGCATCCGGCCGCGCATGTACGGGTCGACCGAGAGGTATCGGATTCGGACGAGGAGTTCGCCCGGGTTGGGCGTCGGCACGTCCGTCTCGCGCAGTTCGAAGCTGTCCGTGTCCGGTTCGCCGTCGGGCCGTTGGGCGAGAAGCCACTCGCGGTTGGTGTTCGTCACGGTCCTCCTTGCGCCATCAACGGCAATAGGGTTTGGACCCCAGCAGGCGCGGTGGGGATCCGGAAGTCGGTGTCGCGTAGCGATTCGGAGATCAGCGATCAGTGAGGACGCGGGCGACGCGGGGCGTCACGGCCCGTCAAGCGGGATCCGCAGTCGGCCGTCGACCAGTTTCCCGTCGGCCGGGTTCCCGTCGGTCCCGTCGACCTCCGTGTCGTACGGCGCGGAGCGCTCGGCGACACTGCGACCGAGCATCAGGTCGCCGACGAAGCCGATCCGCGCCGCGTCGGCGTCTCCGTCGGCGGCGTCGGCGGCGGCTGCTTCGGCGGCGTCAGCGTCGCTCGCGTCGTCGTCGGGATCCGACGAGAACGCGGCGCAGCCGGCGGTTCCGGTCACGCCGCCGACGCCCGAGGCGAGCAGCGCGCGGCGCGAGAGCATCGTCGGAAATCTCGACGTGCGCGACTTCAACCCTCCGGACGGGGATCGGAATCGGGAGATGACCGGGGGAGACGGAGGGGAAGTGACGGAGAGAGCGGCGGGGACCGTCGCGAAGAGAGGTGGGGGCAGTCGACGCCGCGGTCACGCGACCGCGACGCCGTTGCGCGCGAGGTAGTCGCTCGCGGCCTTGATCTCGACCGGGCTGCCGATGATCCGATACCGCTCCGGCAGTTCGACGACGG
>NZ_AOJD01000031.1 GCF_000337415.1 Halorubrum tebenquichense DSM 14210
GTGTCTGAGAGTTGCTCGTCGCCGATATAACCGTGTCGAAGTATCGGCGCGCCGACCACTCTCGCGGCGGATCCGCCGGTTCGCGGTCAGTCGCGGTCGACCGCGAACGCCGGGTCCGCCCCGGCGAGCCGAAGGAACACCTTTAACGAGCCGACCGGCCGAGAGACGTGTAATGGGACTGGAGGAGGAGATCGAAGCCCTCCGCGAGGAGATCGCCGAGACGCCCTACAACAAGTCCACGGAGGCGCACATCGGGCGGCTGAAGGCGAAGCTCGCGGAGAAGAAAGAGAAGCTGGAGAACCAGTCCTCCGCCGGCGGCGGTCACGGCTACGCGGTCGAGAAGCACGGCGACGCCACGGTCGCTCTGGTCGGGTTCCCGAGCGTCGGCAAGTCCACCCTCATCAACGCCCTCACGAACGCCGACAGCGAGGTCGGCTCCTACGAGTTCACCACCCTCGACGTCAACCCGGGGATGCTGAAGTACCGCGGCGCGAACATCCAGATCCTCGACGTGCCGGGGCTGATCGAGGGCGCGGCCGGGGGCCGCGGGGGCGGCAAGGAGGTGCTCTCCGTCGTCCGGACGGCGGACCTCGTCGTGTTCATGCTCTCGGTGTTCGAGATCGAGCAGTACGACCGGCTCCGCGAGGAGCTGTACGCGACCAACATCCGGCTGGACACGGAGCCGCCGAACATCAACATCCGCAAGACGCACAAGGACGGGCTCGGCGTGACGATGAGCGACGACGTGAGCCTCGACGAGGAGACGGTCAAGCAGGTGCTCCGGGAGTACGGCTACGTCAACGCGAAGGTGACCATCCCTCACGACCTCACGATCGACGAACTCGTCGACGCCGTGATGGACAACCGGGTGTACCTCCCGTCGATGGTCTCGGTGAACAAGGCCGACCTCATCGACAAGAGCTACCTCCCGACCGTCAAGGAGGAGCTCCGCGACCGCGACCTCGACCCCGACGACGTGCTGTTCATCTCCGCCGAGAAGGGCCTCGGCCTCGACGGCCTCAAGGAACGGCTCTGGGAGGAACTCGGCGTCATCCGCATCTACATGGACAAGCCGGGGCGGGGCGTCGACTACGAGGAGCCGCTCATCCTCTTCGAGGGCGACACCGTCGGCGACGCCTGCGAGAAGCTCGGCGGCGAGTTCGACGAGCGGTTCAAGTTCGCGCGGGTGTCCGGCGAGAGCGCCAAACACGACGACCAGCAGGTCGGGAAGAGCCACGAGCTGGCCGACGAGGACGTACTCCGGATCGTCGCCAGAAAGTGATTTTCGCGTTGCTGTCGGCAAGCGATGGGCCGTGACTATTTCTGACGCCATCGCCGTTCAGTGGTAATCAATCGATAGCGGATCGACGCTGAACACCACCGAAGCCCCAGTCGCGACGGCTCGCGCGCCTTGCTGTGCTCCTCGCTCGTTCGCGTTCGCTCACTCGCTGCGGTGCTTGCCACGGCGGGCTTCGCCCTCGCGACTGCCCCTTCGAGTCCCGCCCGACCGCACCGCACAGCACCTCACGCCTCCCCAACCTCGTCGCTGCCGGTCGTCGCTTCGCTCCGACCGCCAGCGACTCCCTCGCGCGTGCCGTTTCGCGGTCGCCGATGGCGACCGCTCGCGGGCACGCGCCACCACAACTGGTTGATGGATCCGCAGTAGCCGCCGCCAGTCGCTTTGCCGTGTCCGACCGAAAGGCGCTTTTCGCGTCGCCGCGAGGCTCCGGCATGATCACGGTCGCGCTCGCGGGCAAGCCGAACGCCGGCAAGTCCACCTTCTACACCGCCGCCACGGAGGCCGACGTCGACGTCGCGAACTACCCGTTCACGACCATCGACGCCAACCGCGGGGTGACCCATGTGCGGACGCGCTGCCCGTGTCTCGACCGCGAGGAGCGCTGCGGATCGGAGCACTGCCGCGAGGGGAAGCGCTACGTCCCGATCGAACTCCTCGACGTGGCCGGACTGGTCCCGGGCGCGCACGAGGGCAAGGGGCTCGGCAACCAGTTCCTCGACGAACTGACGAACGCGGACGTGGTGGTGAACGTCGTCGACGCCTCCGGCGCGACGAACGCCGAGGGGGAGCCGGTCGAGGTCGGGAGCCACGACCCGCTCGACGACGTGGACTTCGTCGAGGAGGAGATGGACCTGTGGCTCGCGGGCATCGTCGACCGCAACTGGGAGAGCGTCGAGCGGAAGTCGCGGTCGCCGGACTTCGACCTCGAGGCCGCGCTGTCGGAGATGCTCACGGGGTTCGGCGCGACCGAGGCCGACGTGGCGCGGGTCCTCCGCGGCTTAGAATACCCCGACGACCCGAAGGCGTGGACCGACGACGACCGCGAGGCGCTCGCGCGGGCGGTCCGCCGCCGCACCAAGCCCATCGTCGTCGTCGCGAACAAGGTCGACGCGGCCCCCGACGGCGCGGTCGACCGGATCCGCGAGGGGACCGACAAGCCGGTGATCGCGGCCACCGCCGACGGCGAACTCGCCCTGCGCCGCGCCGCGGAGGCCGGCGTCGTCGACTACGACCCCGGCGACGAGTCGTTCGAGATCGTCGGCGACGTCTCCGACGACCAGCGCGCCGGCCTCAACGCGCTCCGCGAGTCGATGGCCGACCACGACGGGACGGGCGTCCAGACGGCGCTGAGCGCCGCGGTCTACGACCTGCTCGACCGCATCACGGCCTATCCGGTCCAAGACGCCGGCAAGTGGACGGACGGGACGGGGAACGTCCTCCCGGACGCGTTCCTCCTGCCCGCGGGGTCGACCCCGCCGGACCTCGCGTACGCGGTCCACTCCGACATCGGCGAGGGGTACCTCCACGCGGTCGACGCGCGCGCCTCGCGGCGGATCGGCGAGGACCACGAGCTGACGGAGGGCGACGTTATCAAGATCGTCTCGACCGCGGGCCCGTGACCGGATCGGGATATCGGGCGGAGTACGGCCTCCCCGCCGCCGTGCGACCGACAGGCACATGCGGGTCGGCCGAGACGGGCCGGTAGAGAGCGGCCATGCTCGGGCTCGAACACGACTTCCGGATCGTCGACACCCGCGCGACCCTCGACCCCGACGAGTCGTCGGTCGCCACCCACGGGCGGGACATCTCCCCGGAGCGGCTGGAACGCGAGATGCTTCAGGCGGGGATCGTCCGCGCGGTCGCGAGCCCCGGCCAGCGGCCCCCCGGACGGAGCTACCTCCGCGCGAACAACGCCGTCGCGCGCCTCTCCATCGACCGCCCGTTCGTCGCGTTCGCCCGGCTCAACGGGCCCCGCGACCCCGGGACGGGCCCCGCGTCGGTCGTCCGGAACCTCCGCGCCGAGCGCGACGACCACCACACCCGCCCGGACGACGTCGAGCAGTACTCCTACGACGACCGGTTCCACGGCTTCACGCTCGCGCCCCACGTCGACGGGCTGCCGAACGAGGACGTACTCTCACGGCTCGAAGACGCCGACCTCCCCCTCTTCGTCCACGCGGGCCGCGAGTTCCCGCCCGAGGCGGTGGAGACGGAGCTGCTCGGCTACGACCTCCCGCTCGTCCTCGGGAGCTTCGGCGGGTACCCGCTGGACGCCGAGCTGATGAATCGGACGCTCGACCTCCTCGACGAGCACGACCGCGTGTACGTCGACACGAGCGCGGTGCGGTACCGCGAGGTGCTCGAACGCGGCGTGTTGGAACACCCCGACCGCGTCCTCTTCGGCTCCGGCGCGCCCGACGTCCACCCGAACGTCGGCGTGATGGAGGTGCTCACCCTCGACGTCTCCGAGGACCTGATGGCCCGCGTGCTGGCGAAGAACCCCGCCCGCCTCGTCCCCGCCCTCGCCGAGGGGGCCGACGTCTGAGAGGGGGCGTCGGTCTGTCCCGGAGCGATGCGGGCAGCCCGGACGCGGCGCGCCGGATCCGACGGCCACTTGCCGCGGCGGCGCGGACGCGACGACATGAGCGACGCAGACGCCGAGACCGACGAGGCTGACTCCGCCTCCGGCGACGCGGACGCCGCCTCCGACGACCCCCTCGTCGAGGTCGTCCGCGCGGTCGGCCACGAGAACGTCACCGCCGAGCACGCGAGCACCGTCGAACTCACGACCGACGACTGGCTCACGCCCGCCGGCGACTGTATCGTCGGCGTCGAGGCGGACCGCACCCCGCGGGACTTCGCCCCCGAGTTCCGCGAGGCGTGTCGGGACGCGGCCGCGACGATAGAGGCGACGTTCGTCGTCGACGACAGCGACGAGACCCACCGCGAGACGATCACCGGCCGCGGCGACCCCGACCTCGCGCTCGTCGACGACCGCTCGATGGTCGGGCGGACGAGCGACTACACCGACGACGAACGCACCATATTCGTTGATGGCGAGGGGGCCGCGGCCGACCTCGACCGCGACCTCGTGGCGGCGCTGGCCGACGGTGCGGACCTGACGCTCCGGCTCGAAGTGATCCCCGCAGAGTGACGCCATGCGCGACGACCGACGATCTGCGGTGCGGTGGCGCGTGCCTGCGAGCGTGCCGCCGAAGGCGGCCGCGAGGCAGCACGCGCGAGGGAGTCAGTCGCCGAGCGAAGCGACGGCGACTGACGAGGCTGGGGGGNGCGGTGGCGCGTGCCTGCGAGCGTGCCGCCGAAGGCGGCCGCGAGGCAGCACGCGCGAGGGAGTCAGTCGCCGAGCGAAGCGACGGCGACTGACGAGGCTGGGGAGGCGTGAGGTGCTGTGCGGTCGCGGGTGGGACTCGAAGGGGCAGCCGTGAGGCGGACAGAGGCGACGTAAGCACTGGAAGGAGCGAACGAAGTGAGCGACTGAAGCGCGCAACGAGCGTCCGTCCGCCTCACGGCTGGGGCTTCGGCAGTCTCGGTCACGGAGCTACTCTCGGCGAAACCGATCACGCACGGCCGAGCGACGTTACCGAAAACTCCCACCCAATCAGAGCCACAGATTATCCACCAGACATATATGTTCACTCGGTGAAAAAAGCGTATGAATACGCTGTGGTGGGCCGGATCCGTCATAGCCGTGGTCCTCGGCCTCGCCTACGTCGTCCTTCCGAAGAGAATCCACGCGTTCGGATTCGAGTTCCTCCGGCGGTCGTCTTCCGACCGATCCGAGGAGTCCGACACTCCCGTCTGGCTGTATCGCGGGTTGGGTGTGCTGTTCTTGTGTATTGGTGTAACGGGACTCGTCTGAACGGTGGTTCAACAGAACGTATAACCCCTATATCGGCAGTTCCGCGTCCGCGCCGACGACGCGGTCGGGTTCCGCGGGGGCGCGCCAGTCGGTCGTGCGCTCCAACAGCTGGACGACCATCTGGCCCGTCACGCCCCAGACCGTGTAGCCGTCGACGTGGAAGTAGTGGACGCGGTGGTCGCCGTACTCCGGGTGGCCGACCCGACGCTCCGACTCGTAGTTCGCGGGGTCGGTGAGCGCGTCGACGGACAGGACCGCCACCTCCGCGACTTCCGACTCGTCCGGGATGTACTCGCGGTCGGGCGCGACCCCCACGAACGGGCGGACCGCGTACTTGCTCGACGTGCGCGTGTCGTCGATCCGCCCGACGACGTCGACCTCGTTCGGTCGCATCCCGACCTCCTCGTCGGCCTCGCGTAACGCGGTGTCTGTCAGCGTCCGGTCGATCGGCTCGCGGCCGCCGCCGGGGAAGCTCATCTGGCCCGGGTGTTCGCCGAGGTGGGCGGCCCGCTTGGTGAAGAGGAGGTGGGCCTCGCCGCCGCGAGCGATCACCGGTGCCAACACCGCCGCCTCCCGCCGCCCGGCGAGCGACCGCGGGTTGTGCCGGCGCAGCCCCGACAGGTCCATGGGCGAGGTAGGCGACGCGAGGGGGTTAACGTTTCCGCGGATTCCGCCCGCGCGGGACGTGAACATTTAACGGGGCGGCGGAAGCCCCGAACGGCGACGCGGCGGTCGGGTTCGGACCTTTTAAGCCCGCGACACCCGCTTTCGGGAGTAATGAGCGACGACGACCAGGAGCTCGGGATCACCGAGTCCAAGACGCACAACACCGGCGAGTGGTACGCCGAGGTCGTACAGAAGGCGGGGTTAGCCGACTACGGGCCCGAGGGGATGAGCGGCTTCATCGTCACCCGACCGCGGGCGTACGCGGTCTGGGAGCGGCTCCAGGGCTTCCTCGACGCGAAGTTCAAGCAGACCGGCGTCCAGAACGCCTACTTCCCGCTGTTCATCCCCGAGTCGTACCTCGAACGCGAGAAGGACATCGTCGAGGGGTTCGACCCCGAGGTGGCGTGGGTCGACGAGGCCGGCAACGAGGAGCTCGAAGAGCGGCTCGCGGTCCGGCCCACCTCCGAGTCGATCATCACGCCGTACATCTCGCAGTGGGTGCGGAGCCACCGTGACCTCCCGCTGCGCGTGAACCAGTGGTGTTCCGTCGTCCGGTGGGAGGCGACCGAGACGAAGCCGTTCTTCCGCACGAAGGAGTTCCTCTGGCAGGAGGGTCACACCGCGCACGCGACTCGCGAGGACGCGTGGGAGGAGACGATGACGCGGCTCGACCAGTACGAGTCCGTCTACGAGGACCTGCTCGCGCTGCCGGTCCTGAAGGGACAGAAGCCCGACCACGACAAGTTCCCGGGCGCGGACACGACGACGACCGTCGAGGCGCTGATGCCCGACGGGAAGTCGGTCCAGGCGGGCACGTCCCACCACCTCGGCCAGTCGTTCGCGGAGGCGTTCGACATCACCTACTCCGACGAGGACGAGGAGGAGCGGACCGCCCACACCACCTCGTGGGGCCTCTCGTGGCGGGCGCTGGGCGCGCTGATCATGACCCACTCCGACGAGCAGGGGCTCGTTCTCCCGCACACGGTCGCGCCGACGCAGGTCGTCGTCGTCCCCATCTGGCAGGAGGACACGAAAGACGACGTGCTCGACTACGCCGAGGGCGTGGCCGACGACCTCGACGACGCCGGGATCCGCGTCGAACTCGACGACCGCGACGAGCGCAACCCCGGGTTCAAGTTCAACGAACACGAGCTGAACGGGATCCCGCTGCGGATCGAGATCGGCCCACACGAGGTCGACGACGAGGAGCTCACCCTCGTACACCGGCCGGACGGCGAGAGCGTCGAGGTCGACCGCGACGGCGTCGCCGAGACCGTCCGCGACCAGTTCGACGAGGTGTACGCCAAGCTGTACGCGACCGCCGAGGAGACCCTCGATGAGGGCGTGCGCGAGGCCGACGACCGCGCCGACATCCTCGGGACGCTCGGCCAGCACGGCGGCTACGTGAAGGCCCCGTGGTGCGGCGACGAGGCCTGCGAGGAGCCGATCAAGGAGCCGCTGGCCGCCGAGATCGTGATGGTCCCCTTCGAGGACGACGACCCCATCGCGGACGGCGACGGCGACGAGACGTGCGCGATGTGCGACGACGACGCCGAGCGGACGGCCTACTTCGCGAAGACGTACTGACCCCGCGACGCCTCTCTCCTCTTTTCCCCCTCGGCTGCGGCGCGGGACTCGCGTCGGCGTCCGATCGCGTCCATCACCGCCGCGTCCGGCGATTAATCCGCGTTGATCCGGCTTAACGGAGTTCCGGGTATATGGGCGTCGAGCGTGTACGGGTTGGTGATGAACCGATGGATCGCGAGTCTCCTCGTCGCTCTCGTCGCCGCGGCGGTGGTCGCCGGGGCCGCCGCCGCCGCGCCGGGGGGCGCGGTGACCCCACAGACCGATCCGGGAACGAACGCGACCGGGAACGAGAGCGGCGCGAACGGGACGGCCGACCTCAGCCCCGGCGAACGGCTCGCCGGCGTGGTCGGCGTTCAGGGTGCCGAGATCGACGGCGAGGTCGAGTCGCGCGCCTTCGAGGTCGCGCTCCGGGAGTCGGAGAGCAACGAGAGCCGCGCCGACGTCGTCGCGGACCGACTGAACCGAACCGAGGAGCGGCTCGCGGAACTGGAGGAACGGCAGCGGGAGCTCAAGGAGCGGCGCGACGCGGGCGAACTCAGTCAGGGAGCGTACGCCGCGCGGATGGCGTCGACGACCGCCCGGATCGAGTCGCTCTCCCGCGGGCTGAACCGGACCGCGAACGCGTCCGCGTCGCTCCCGACCGGGGTCCGCGAGGAGCGCGGCGTCGACGACGAGCGCCTGGCGACCCTCCGAGAGCGCGCGGACGAGCTCCGCGGTCCCGCGGTCGCCGCCATCGCCCGCGGCGTGGCCGGGCCGGGCGTCGGGGGGCCGGTCGGACCGGCCCGCCGCGGGCCGCCGGGCAACGGGACCGAGCGGGGACCGCCGGGAAACGCCGGGTCCCCGGGGAACGGTCCGTCAGGTAACGGTCCCGGGAACGGGTCCGCCGGACCGCCGGGGAACGGGTCCGCCGGACCGCCGGGGAACGGATCGGTCGGACCGCCGGGGAACGGGTCGGTCGGAACGCCCGGAAACGGATCGGTCGGACCGCCCGGAAACGGATCGGTCGGAACGCCCGGAAACGGGTCGGTCGGAGCGCCTGGACCGGGCTCCGGCAATGAGTCGGCCGGCCCGCCCGGAGGCAACGGTCCGCCCGAAGGGACGGGCGGAGACGGCTCAGACGCCGCGAACGGCTCGGCCCCGTCCGACCCGCCGGGAGGCGGTAACGCTGCCGGCGGGTCGGACGGGTCCAGCGACGGGTCAAGCGGTGCCGGTTCCGGGGGTTCAGACGGTGCCGGCACCGGCGATTCCAGGGGTGCCGCCCCCCGCGGTTCGAACGGTTCCGGCTCCGACGGGACGGACGGCGACGACGCCCGCGCGTCGGTCGATCGCGTAACGGTCGTCTCGACGGTGGCCCTCGGCGGGCCGCGCCTCAGCGCGTGAGCGACGCCGGACGGTGACCTCGGGCGGAGATCGGGCCCGGGGTGCGGCGTGGAGTCGGGTCGGTAGCGGATGGGAAGGAATTTCACGACGGCTCTTGTGACTTCGGCTGTGCAGCGAGCGTCGGTCGTTCTCGTCGTCGTCGCGCTCCTCGGAGCCGCCGGGCTGGCGTTCGGAGCCGGCGGCGCGGGCGCGGTCCCGTTCGAGGGCGGCTTCGCGCAGATGGACGTCGAGCCGGACGACGTGTCGATGGAGGTCGCCGTCGAACGGGACGGCGACGCGCGGTGGACCGTCGAGTACCGGATCCGGCTCGCCACCGACGAGGAGGAGCGGGCGTTCGAGGAGCTCCGCGCGGACGTCGAGAACGACACGGAAGCGTACACGAGCCGCTTCCGCGACCGGATGGCCTCGACCGCGGCGACCGCCGAGGAGGCGACCGGCCGCAACATGACCGTGTCGAACGCGACCGTGACGGCCGAGCGCCGCGAGCTCCCGCAGTCGTACGGCGTGTTGACCTACCGGTTCGAGTGGACCAACTTCGCCGCGGTCGACGGAGACCAGATGCGTATCGGCGACGCCGTCGACGGCCTGTTCCTCGACGACTCCTCGTCGCTCATCCTCTCGTGGCCGGAGGGGTACCAACTCGCGGAGACGACCCCGGAGCCGAGCGAGGTCCGCGACCGGTCGGTCGTCTGGAACGGCCCGGTCGACTTCTCTGCCGGCCAGCCGCGGATCGCGGTCGCCCCCGCGGGGCCGCTCGCCGGAGCCCCGACCGCCGGACTCCTCGCGCTCGTCGGCGTCCTCGTCGTCGCCGGCGGAGCCGTCGCCTACCGCCGCCGGATCCGCGACGGCGGCGAGGGCGCAGGAGTCCCGGCGGCCGGCGCGAGCGGCGCGGCAGCGAGCGACGCCGCAGCGGACGACGCGGCGGCGAGCGGCGCGGATCCGAGCGTGGACGAGACGGCGGGCGCGGGAGCGGCCGCCGCGGATGACGACTCAGCCTCTGACGAGGAGGAGGACTCGGCCGAGTCGGAGGACGCGCCCCCGGTCGACGGCGACCTGCTGAGCAACGAGGAGCAGGTGCTTCGGCTCGTCGAGTCGGAGGGCGGCCGGATGAAACAGAAGCGCGTCGCGGAGGAGTTGGACTGGACCGCCGCGAAGACGAGTCAGGTGGTGACGGGGTTACGCGACGAGGGCGACCTCGACGGGTTCCGGCTCGGCCGCGAGAACGTCCTCTCGCTGCCGGACTACGACCCGGAGGGCGACCCGAGCGCGAACGGAGACGAGAGCGACGGGGACGAGAGCGGCGAGGGAGACGGCGGATCCGAGAGCAACGACGACGACCCGGGCGAAGCCGACGCTACCGGGACCGACTGAGCGGAGCGGTCGCGGCTCGGGAGCGACCGACGCCGGTCACAGGTCCCGAGAGTGGCCGATGTGGAGCAGTTCGCCGCCGCACTCGCACTGGCCGGGCGAGTCCGTCCGCCGGCCGCATTCGAAACACTCGTACACTTCTTCTTCGACGTGGTCGGTCTCTGGTCGCATATCAGTCGCTACGTGCCCATGTCACATAGTCGCACGCCTAATATTCCTATGAGAGTATGATCACGATCAGTCAGATCGGTGGACGAATGATCGGTATCGTCGACGGTAGGTGCGATCAGGACGGAACGCGGAAGACAAACGCGGGTGTACCCGCGTGGATCTCGTCAGAGCACTAGTCAGCGTCAGGGGTTCGAAGAAGTAAGCCGGACCAGAGGACTGTGAACCACGGTCGTTCCGCTTCGCTCTCCCTGATTTAAATCTCTCCCGCAGCTCTTCGACTCCACGTTGTTCCGTCAGAAGAGCCGGAGGAGGGATTTGAACCCTCGACCTATTCCTTACGAAGGAATCGCTCTGCCAGCTGAGCTACCCCGGCGCATCGAATAATTCCCGGACGGAAAAATAAGGGTTCCGAAACGGGGACGGGACGGGGATCACTCCCACCGTCCGCGAGGGCAAAACCCGGCAGCGCGACCGCGATCTTCAACATGTTCGTCACAGGAGCAGCGATATTCTGTGTGAACACGCCAAAGAAGTTCGAATACAATGGCAGAATATAAGGAAAAAGACTAAATACCTGTTCGGACCTCATTTTGAGCGTGATGACACCGCCCGCGTGCCGAGACGGCGGGGATCGACTCCCCCGGCGGTGCGTGCCCGGTCGAAGCCCGTACCGGGCGACGAAGGCTCAGCCGGTCGCCTCCCCCACGGCGACCCGGCGCGGCCGTCATCCCCATCAGCGTTCCGTCGCGGCGACCGCGAATCGCGTCTCCGACGCGCCAAGCGCAGAATCGCCTCTGGCCCGACGACTTCCGCCGCGACCGCTTGTCATGTGACGGGCCCCCAGCCGCTCCGCCCCGACCCCCCTCGGGACGGCGCGGCGGTTTCGCTGTCTCGACGTCCTCGCGAGCGGCGGCGACGGTCCGCGAGGGATCTACGTCACCTGAACAGCCGCTGCGCTCGGCGCACCGCCGCCGAGAGGCCGCCGTAGCCCACGCCGACCGCCCCCGCGAGCCGCAGCTCCGCCGGGGCGACGCCGAGGCGGTGCGAGAGCGGGCCGGGACGCGCGTCCGCCCCCGCGACGGCGACCGTGCGGCCGCGGACTCTGACCTCCGCGGTGAGGCCACCGCGCACGAGTTCCGCGACCGCGCGGTCCGAGACGGCGTCGTCCGGGAGCCGACGGGCGACGCGGAGGGCTTCGCGGACGCTATCGACCTCGACGAAGATCCGGTGACCCGTCGCGTGGACCGCCGCGTCGACGCCGTCGACCGACAGCGTCAGGTCCTCGGTCTCGACCGAGAGCTGCCGCGCCGACTCACTCCGATTCACTCGTCGTGACCCGGACACCGCCGTCGACGCGCCACTCGGCGTGCTCGGCGTCCTCGCCCGTGCCGCTTGGCACCTCGACTGTCATGTCCTCGAACTGGTAGTGTATCTCCGCGTTCCGGCCGGTCAGCCGGTCGTACAGGCCCATCGCCAGCTCCGGCCAAGTGGTCGTCTCGTCGATCCGCTCTTCGGGGTCTTCGGCGTCGCTCATACGAGTGTATGACAGAGAGTAACACTCATAAGTGAACGCCCTGACGTGTCTGTGCCCGCGTCGGAAGGCGAGCGAGGAGAGAGCGGAAGAAGTGAGTGGAGATCTGCGAGGGGGAGAGCGCGTCAGTCGCCGGTCCGCGTCAGTCGGACGTCGAGACAGACGTTGTGCTCGTGGGGGGCGTACGACCGGACGACGCGTTCGGTCTCGACGGCGACCGCGTACTCGTCGCCCGCGGCGGCCTCGATCGCGCGGCGACCCGGGCCGAACGGGTCGTCCTCGTGCTGGATGTCGTAGTAGTGGACCACGCAGTCGTCCCCGGCGAGCGCGACCGCGGTGTCGACGAACTCGTCCGCGGAGTGCGGGAGGTTCATCACCAGCCGGTCGGCGGTGTCGGCGTACTCGTCGGCGATCTCCCGCACGTCGCCCGCGAGCGCGGTCACGCGGTCGGCGACCCCGTTCCGCTCGGCGTTCTCGCGGAGGTACTCCACCGCGCGCTCGTTGAGGTCGCAGGCGACCACCTCCGCGCCGCGGGCCGCCATCGGGACCGCGTACGGGCCCACGCCGGCGAACATGTCGATCGCCGACTCGCCCGCCGCGACCTGCTCGGCGACGCGGTGTCGCTCGGTCGCGAGCCGCGGCGAGAAGTACACCGCGGCCACGTCCAACAGGAACTCGTGGCCGTACTCGCGGTGGACCGTCTCGGTGCCGTTCCCGGCCAGTACGTCCCACTGCCGGACGCGCAGTTCGCCCTCGATCGGCGAGGCGCGGTTGAGGACGGTGTCGCAGGGGAGGTCGGCCGCCATCACGGCGTCGGCTATCTCGCGGGCGCGCTCGTCGTCGTCCTCGTCGACGATGACGATGTCGCCGAGCCGCTCCAGCGAGGGCTCGAAGCCGAGGATCTCCGCGGGCGTCGTCGGTCGGTCCCGCGCCGCCGGGTCGCGCTCGACGATCCGGTCCGCGAGGTCGGCGGGCACCCGCTCGCGGCCGACGACGGGGATGTAGATCGTGTCGCCGTCGACGGCGATCTGGTGGTCGCCGTCGAGGGCGTCGGCGTCGGCGAGGCGGCTCCGGACGGTCTCGCCGCGCTCGCGGGCGACGGCGACGCAGGGGACGCTCATCGTCGGAGGGAGGCGGGCGAGCGAATAAACGGTGACGCTTCGCGGGTCGCACGCGGCGACCCCGCCGTCACTCCTCGAACGCGGTCGCGACCGCGTCCAGCAGGGCCGCGTCGTCGACGTCGGCGGGAACGCGGACGAGGCGGTCGGCGGCCGCGGCCACCTCGGCGTTCGGACCGGGGGTGTCCCTGGATTCGTCGGCCCCAGAGGCGTCCGCGCCGACCGCGACCGTCGCGTCCGCGCCGGCGGCGAGGTCGCGCGCGGCCGCGACCGTCTCCCCGGTCGGTCCCTCGAAGGGCGGAGCCGTCACCGCGGTCGCGCCCGCGTCCGCGGCAGCGCCGGCCGCCGCGTCGCCCGCGGGCACCACGCCGACGGAGGGATCGTGGCCCGCGGCGGCGAGCCGGGCGACGACGCGGGCGGCGGGGCGGCCCGTGCCGACCACATGGACCCGGCGGGCCGAGACGTCGCTCTGGGGGAACGCCGTGACCGCGGGCGTTCCCGTCGCGGGGTTGCGCCCGACGAACGCCTCCGCGTCGAAGGCGGCACCGACGGCCGAGGCGGACAGCACGGACTCGGGCGGCCCGGCGGCCTGGACGCCCCCGTTCGCGAGGACGACGACCTCGTCGCAGTACCGCGCGGCGGCGTCGAGGTCGTGGATCGCGGCGATCGCCCCGCGCGCCCCCTCGTCGACGAACGAGCGCACCAGCTCCAACGTCTCGACCGCGTGGTTCACGTCGAGGCTGGCGGTCGGCTCGTCCAAGAGGAGGAGCGGGGCCGCCTGCGCCAGCGCCCGCGCGAGCAGCACGCGCTGGCGCTCGCCGCCGGAGACTTCGGTGATCGACCGGTCGGCGAAGCGCTCGACGTCCGCGGCCGCCATCGCGGCGTTCACCGCGGCGTCGTCTTCGACGCCGTGGGCGTCGAACCGCCCGAGGTGGGGCGTCCGGCCCATCTCGACGACGTGGCGCACCCGGAAGTCGAACGCGAGGTTCGTCGCCTGCGGGACGCTCGCGACCCGGCGGCCGACCTCGCGGGCCGACAGCGACGCGGCGGGGTCGCCGCCGATCCGGACCGTCCCCGCGTCCGGCTCGACCGCGCCGGTCGCCGCGCGCAACACCGTGGTCTTGCCGGCACCGTTCGGCCCGACGAGGCCGACGAGCGAGCCGGCCTCGACCCGGAGGTCGACGCCCGAGACCACGTCGACGTCGCCGAAGGAGACGGCCACGTCCGAGAGCGACAGGAGCGGCGCGTCGCCGAACGAGAGCGACGTGTCGGGGGCCGACTCGGGGTCGACGGCGGGTCCGTCGGCGGGCGGCGATGTGGGATCGTCTGCGGACGGCGATCCGGAGCCGTCCGCGGCCGGCGAACCCTCGCCGTCACCGGGGCGGTCGGCGCTCACAGCTCCGACACCTCCCGGGTCACGAGCAGGTAGACGAAGAAGGGCGCGCCGACCGCGGCGGTGATGATGCCGACCGGGTACTCCGCGGCCGCCGAGCGCGCGACCGTGTCGGCGGCGACGAGGAAGGTGCCGCCGGAGAGCGCCGCGGTCGGGAGCAGCACCCGGTGGTCGGGGCCGACGACGAGCCGGAGCATGTGCGGGACGATGAGGCCGACGAACCCGATCACGCCGGCGAACGCGACGCCGGCGGCCGTGACGAGCGCCGAGGCCGCGAGCAGGATCCGCTTGGTGCGTTCGACCGCGATGCCCAGCCCGCGGGCCTCCTCCTCCCCGAGCAGGAGGACGTTGAGGTCGCGGGCGTACGCGAGCAGCACGGCGAAAAGCGGCGGGACGACGACGGCGGTGACGGCGACCTCGCTCCACGCGGCCCCCGAGAGGTGGCCCATCAGCCACGCGACGATCTGCCGGAGCGACTCGCCCGCCTGTAGCTGGAGGTACGAGACGACCGCGCCGAGGAACGTCTGGACCGCGACGCCGGCCAGAAGCAGCGTCGCGACGGGCGTTCGAC
The DNA here is from genome assembly GCF_000337415.1 of Halorubrum tebenquichense DSM 14210. GTDB lineage: Archaea > Halobacteriota > Halobacteria > Halobacteriales > Haloferacaceae > Halorubrum > Halorubrum tebenquichense. The sequence continues at coordinate 14,966 of NZ_AOJD01000031.1, forward strand.
CGCCGCGGGTGGCGATGGCGTACACGCCGAAGGCGGCCGCGAGCGCGCCGACGAACGCGAACAGGCTGGTCCCCGCGCCGCGCGAGAGCGCCACCTCCACCGAGCCGACGAGCGGGAGCGCTATCGTCGTCGAGAGCGCGACGGGGAAGACGATGAACGCCACCGCGCCGACCGCCGCGCCCGAGGAGACGCCGATGATCGAGGGGTCGGCCATCGGGTTGCGGAAGAAGCCCTGCATCACGGTGCCGGCGGCCGCGAGCGCGAACCCGACGAGCGCGGCCAGCAGGATCCGCGGGAGCCGCACCCCGACGACGATCTGCTGGTGGACGGCGTCAACGGGGAACGCGAACGGCGACGCGAACGCGAGATCGAAACCGGGGAGCGTGAGCGGGCCGACCCCGGGCACCGACAGCGGGCCGACGCCCCCGGTCGTCTCGATCCCCGCCGGCACCGCGAGCGCGTTCAGTACCGACTTCACGACGGTCTCCGGCGGGATCCTGACGGGGCCGATCGCGGCGCTGACGACGACGACGACCGCCAGAAGCGCCGCTATCGCCGCGGACCACGCCGCCGACCGGACCCAGGGTCGCATACGTTCCCCAACACAACTTGTAGTAGGTAAGTACTTATTGGACGAAGCCGGTCGTCGATCCGATGCGAAACAGCTTCGCGATAGCGATGGCCGTGCTGGTGACGACCGCCCTGCTCGGCGGCGTCGCCGGGACGGCCGCGGGCGCACAGCCGACGGTATCGACCGACGGGCCGACCGCGGGCGCGGGCCCGGCGGTCGGGGCGGTCGGGACGGCGGACGCGTCGGCGCAGACCGACGACGACGCCTGCGGGTTCCCGGTGGAGATGACCGACGCGACCGGGACCACGATCACGCTCAACGAGTCGCCCGACCGGATCACGACGATCAACCCGTCGGCTGCGCAGACGCTGTGGGAGCTCGGCGAGCAGGACCGCGTCGTCGGCGTGAGCCAGTTCGCGCTCTACCTCGACGGGGCCGACGAGCGCGCGAACGTCTCCGCCGAGTTCGGCGCGAGCGTCGAGCGCGTCGTCGACACCGAGCCCGACCTCGTGTTAGCGCCGAACTCCTCGTCGGCCGACGTGGAGCCGCTCCGCGAGCAGGGCCTGACCGTCTACCACTTCCCGGCGGCGACCTCCATCGACGACATCGCCGAGAAGACGGAGGTGATCGGTCGACTCGTCGGGGCGTGCGACGCCGCGAGCGAGACCAACGCGGAGATGTACGACGCCGTCGACGCCGCCGAGAACCGGACCGCCGACGTCGACCGCCCGGCCGCGCTGTACCCGCTCGGCGGCGGCTACGTCGCCGCGAACAACACCTTCATCGACGCGATCATGACCGCCGGCGGCACCGACAACGTCGCGGCCGAGTACGAGGCGTACCCGGAGCTCTCCGACGAGGTGATCCTCGAAACGAACCCCGAACTACTGTTAGTCACCGACTCCGAGGCATCCATCCTCGGTCAGGAGCCGTACGCCAGCACGACGGCGGGGACCGAGGGCAACTACGTCGTGATGAACCAGAACTACCTCAACCAGCCGGCACCGCGCAGCGTCATCGAGTCGACGACGACGCTCTCCGAGGCGGTCGTCGAGATTCAGGCCGACGGTGAGGGGTCGACCGACCAGTCGAGCGGCGACGCGGACGGCGGTGAGGACGGCTCGACGACCGACGGCGACGACTCGTCGGGTGACGGCGAGGACGGTTCGAACGACGGCGAGGACGGTTCGAACGACGGCGGCATGGAAGACGAGACGGGCGGAGACACCGGCGCGGAGTCGCCCGGGTTCGGCGTCGTCGCGGCCGCCATCGCCCTGCTCGCGATCGGCCTCCTCGCGCGGCGCGAGTGAACTGACCGCCTTCTTCTCTGACCGACCGCCGTTTCAGATCCCCTGTCCCATCAGGTGACTGCGGAGGACGTCGGGCGTCTTGAGCCCGGCGTCGCTGTTGAGTAGCACGACGGTCTCGTCGCCGTCGAAGAAGCCGTCCTCCGCGAGGGCCCACGCGCCGGCGGGGGCCGCGCCGCCCGTCGCGCCCATCTCGACGACCTCGTTTTGCGCCACCGCGACCGCGCTCGCGAGGATGTCGTCGTCGTCGACGCCGACCGCGGTCCCGCCGCTCTCCTCGACCGCCTCGACCGCCGCGCCGCCGCCGGCGGGATCGGGAATCTCCAGTTCGCCGCAGATCGTGTCCGGCGTCTCCCACGGCTCCGGCTCCGCGAGGCCGCGCTCGACGGCGGCCGCGATCGGGGCGCAGCCCGACGCCTGCGCGGCGACGACGCGCGGGGTCCCGTCGATCGCGCCGATCCGGTCGAGTTCGACGAACCCCTTGTGGACGCCGGCGACGACCTCGCCCGAGCCGGTCGGGACGACCACGACGTCGGGGGCGTCGCCGAGGTCGGCGACGAGTTCGAACGCGACGGTCTTCGCGCCCTCGTGGCGGTACGGCGTGACGAACTCGCCGAGGTCGGTGTACTCCGTCTCCAGTTGCTCGTCGACCGCGGCGGCCGCGTCCGGGAAGCGCCCGCCGACCACGCGCATCTCGCCGCCGTGGACGTTCGTCATCGACTTGTTCGAGAACGCACAGCGCGAGGGGACGAACGCGTACGAGCGCAGGTCCGCCCGGCCCGCGTACGCCGCCATCGACTGCCCGGCGTTGCCGGGGCTCGCGCAGACGAGCGGCTCGACGTCGGCCCCGTCCGCGACCCGCTTCGCCACCGCGGTCATCGCGAGCGAGAGGCCGCGGTCGAGGACGGTCCCGGTGGGGTTCCGGCCCTCGTCTTTGACGTAGACCGCCTCGACGTCGAGTTCGTCGGCGAGCCGGTCGGTGGCGACGAGCGGCGTGCCGCCCTCGCCCGCGGTGAGCGCGTCCTCGGCCGAGAAGGGAAGCAGCGCGTCGAAGCGCCAGTGGCCGCGGGCGGTCGCGGGCGCGGTCCGGGCGTCGCCGCTCCCCCCGCGGGCCGCGGGGTCGAACAGCGCGTCCGGGTCGACCGCGTCGTAGTCGTACGCGGGGTCGAGTCCGCGCGCCCGCTCGTCGGCGTCGACCGCCGCCGCGTCGGCGGTCTCGTGAACGCGTCCCGACGCCCGACTCTCCAGCCCGCGAAACGCCGGCGTGGTCTCGAAGTCAGCCATACCGAACCTTGCGGCGGCGGCGACTAATCGCTTCGCACTCGGCGGCGGACCGCCGTCGGACTGACTCGCCGAAATGCGGTGGCGCGCGCCTGCGAGCGGCCGCCCTCGGCGGCCGCGAGACAGCGCGTGCGAGGGAGCGGTGAGGGCTCATAGAGCGCGAACCGCGAGGCTGGGGAGGCGTGAGGCGCGGTTGCGGTGCTGGGCGGGACTCGAAGGGGCAGCCGGGAGGCGGGCGCAGGCGACGCAAGCACCGCAACGAGGGAGCGAACGGAGTGAGCGACCGAGTGAGGCGCACAGCGAGCGTGCGCCCGCCTCCCGGCTGGGGCTTCGGTGGTGTCCGTGTCGATCGGCGGCTTATAAACAAAAACGCGGTCGCACGGCCGAGCGGCTGGGACTTCGGAAACGGGCCCCTCGATCTGCGATATATATACGGCGGCGGTCGCGACCGGTCAATCATCCACCGCTTATAAGCGAGCCGACCGAACGATCGCGCATGAACGGAGACGCCACCGTCGTCGGCGGCGGCCTCGCGGGACTGGTCGCGGCGCGGCGGCTCGCCGAGGCGGGCGCGGACGTGACGCTGTACGAGCGACGGCCCGAGGTCGGCGGGCGCGTGCGGACGGAGACGGTCGACGGCTTCACGCTCGACCGCGGCTTCCAGGTCCTCTTCACCAGCTACCCCGCCGTCGAGCGCGAGCTCGGCGCGGACCGCCTCGACGACCTCGACATGCGGACGTTCGCGCCCGGCGCGACGATCTGCCGCCCGGGGTCGCGCTCCGTGCTCGGCGACCCGCTCCGCGACCCGCTGTCGGCGATCCCCTCGCTCCTGAACGACGAGGTCTCCTTCTCCGACAAGCTCCGCACCCTCGCGCTCCGGTACGACCTCTCGCAACGCGATGAGGGCGAGTTCTTCGCGGGCCCCGACGCGCCGATCCGCGAGTACCTCCGCGACTGGGGGTTCGCCGGCGACTACGTGACGAACTTCGTGGAGCCGTTCTACGGCGGGATCACCTTAGACCGGACCCTCTCGACCTCGAAGCACGTCTTCGAGTACACCTTCCGAGCGATGGGCCGGGGGTCGATCGGCGTGCCCGCCGACGGGATGGCGGCCCTCCCCGCCGCGCTCGCCGACCGCGCCCGCGAGGCCGGCGTCGAGATCCGGACCGGCGAGGACGTGGAGTCGGTCCGGGTCGCGGGCGGGGGGCGGATCCCGTTCCGGACCGGCCGCGGCGAGGCCGAGGGCGCGACCGTCGAACTGGCGGACGGCTCGACGCGCGAGACGGACGCGGTCGTCGTCGCCGCCTCGCCGCCGGAGGCCCGCCGGCTCACGGGCGTCGAGTCGGTCCCGACGGAGGGAGTCCCGAACGTCACCGGGTGGTACGCGCTCCCCGCGGGCGAGTCGTTCGAGACGGGCGAGCGGATCCTGCTCAACGCGGCCGGGGAGTCGCCGAACGCCGTGGTCCCGATGTCGGAGGTCGCGCCCGAGTACGCGCCCGACGACCGGGCGCTGCTCGCCGCGACGTTCCTCGGCGAGGGGTCGCTGGAGCGCGACGACGCCGACCTCCGCGACGACGTGCGCGACGCGCTGGCGGCGTGGTACCCCGACCGCGACTTCGGCGGGCTGGAGACCGTCGACGTCCACCGGATCCGGTTCGCGCAGTTCGCGCAGCCGCCCGGCGTCCACGCCGGCCTCCCGGACCCGGACGACCCCGAGGGGCCTGTGGTCCTCGCCGGCGATTACACCGAGTGGTCGTCGATACAGGGCGCGTTGGAGAGCGGTCGGACGGCGGCCGCCGCCGCGGGCGACTACGTATAAGCGGACGGCTCGGTCCCCTCACTCCTCGCGCAGGAACGCCTCTTCCCCGTGTTCCTCGACCGCCGCGAGGAGTTCGTCGCGCTGGCGGCGGACCTCGGGCGGGAGGTCGGCGTAGGCGTGGTCGAACATGTCGCTCGGACCGGCGTCGACGGACTCGGCGAAGTCGATCGCGGCGGCGACGACCTCGTCGGCCTCTTCGCGGGCCGCGGCGACGCCCGCGTCGTCGATCCGACCGGTCTCGCGGAGGAACGTCTCCATGCGGTCGACCGGGTCGAGCGCGCGCCACGGGTCCACGTCGCCAGGGTCGCGGTAGGCGCTCGGGTCGTCGGCCGTGGTGTGCGCGCCGAACCGGTACTCGACGAACTCGATCAGCGTCGGGCGCGGCGCGTCTCCTCCCGGCTCGCCTCTCCCCGACCCGTCTCCGTCGCCGCCGCCCGTCGCTCTCGCCCGCTCAGCCGCCTCCCGCGTGACGGCGTAGCTCGCGAGCGGGTCCATCCCGTCGACGCGGACCCCGTCGAAGCCGTAGGCGGTCGCCTTCTGCGCGAAGGTGTCGGTCGCGGTCTGGCGCGACTCGGGGATCGAGATGGCCCAGCCGTTGTTGTGACAGCAGAAGAGGGTGGGCGTGTCGAACACGCCCGCGAAGTTCATCGCCTCGTGGAAGTCGCCCTCGCTGGTCGCGCCGTCGCCGAAGTGGCAGGCGACGACCCGGTCCTCGTCCCGGTGGTCGAACGCCCATCCGGCTCCGACCGCGTGCGGGAGGTGCGCCGCGATGCCGATGTTCAGCGGAAAGACGTTCCCGTCGGCGATCGCCTCCGTCCCGGACTCGTGACCCATCCAGTAGGGGAGGTACTCGGCGAGCAGGTCGCGGACGACGACCGCGCCGTGCTCGCGGTACTGGTAGGATATCAGGTCGTCGGCCGCGAGCGCGTGGGTCGACCCGACCGCCGACCCCTCCTGCCCCGCGCAGGGCGCGTACGTCCCGATCCGCCCCTGTCGCTGGAGGCTGACCGCGCGCTCGTCGAACCGGCGCGTGGTGACCAGATCGCGGTAGATCGCCCGGAACTCCTCGTCCGAGAGGTCCGGCACCGTCGCGTCCGGCAGGGGCCGCCCGTCCGCGTCGAGGACGCGATAGAGGTCCTCGTCGGCGAGGGGGTCGGCGTCGTCGGGACTGGTCTCGCTCATGCGCGTCCGGTGTGTCCCGAACTCACAAGGAGGTAGCGGTCGCGGCCGCGCTCACGGGGCGGCGGTCTCGGTCCCCCCGCCGCCGACCCGTCGCCGGACGTACGCGAGCGGGACGCCGACGAGGAGCCCGGCGACGGCGGCGAACCCGAGGGTCAGGCCCACGATCGACAGCACGGGCCCGGCCGCGAGCAGTTCCACGCCCCAGACCGCCACGAACCAGCCGGTCCAGAGGGTCCCGGTACCCAGCGCCGTGAGCAGGCCGAAGGCCGCGCCGGCCCGGTAGGAGAACGCCTCCCGGCGCTCGACCAGCCGCCACCAGCACGGGGGGCCGACGACGAGCGCGGGGGCCGCGAGCAGCGGGACCGGGAATACAGACGGGAGGCCGGCCACGTCGACGAAGAGGCGGAGCATGTCCGACAGGAGGACGGCGACGAACGCGCCGCAGGCGAACGCGTAGCCGCCCGCGAGCAGCGCCCACCCCCGCGGCGACGGGAACCCGGAATCGGACGGGTGAGAGTCGTCCATGTCGGACGGTCGCGCTCCCGGGACAAAGCGGTTGGCGTGGGTGAAACGCGGACTTGCGCCTTCCCTACGGCCTGATGACGGCGCGGCCGTCGATCTCCCGGTGTTCGAGTTTCTCGGCGACCGCGTTGATCTCGCCGAGGTCGTACCGGCTCGTGTGGAGGTCGACGTCGCCCTGCTCGACGAGCGCGACGAGCTCCTGAAGCTCCGCGTACCGGCCGACGATGTTGCCGACGAAGGAGAACTCGCCGTTCACCAGCGCCTGCGACGGCTCGTGGACGTGCCCGCCGTAGCCGATGATGTGGTGGTCGCCGCCGGCGGCGGTGATCTCGGGCGCGTAGCCGGTCGTCACGTCCTCGCCGACGAAGTCGAGCACCTGCGCCGCCCCCGTGCCGTCCGTGATCGCCTCGATCTCGGCGGGCACGTCGTCGTCGGACGGGTTGACGAGGTGGTCCGCGCCGTAGCTGTCCGCCAGGTTCAGCGCCGACTCCTTCAGGTCGACCGCCGTAATCCGCGCCGCGCTCATCGCGTCGAGACACTGGAGGCCGATGTGGCCGAGCCCCCCGACGCCGACGACGACCGCGTGGTCGCCGGGGTTCAGCTCCGCGACCGCCTTCTTGACCGCGTGGTACGCGGTGATGCCGGCGTCGGCGTGGGGCGCGATGTCGACGGGGTCGACGCCGCTCGGTAGCGGGATCACCGAGCGCTCGCTGGTGTGGAGGTACTCGGCGAAGCCGCCGTCAGTCGTGAGCCCGTTGAACGCGTCGTTCTCGCAGTGCATCGTCTCGCCGAGCCGGCAGGGGCGACACGTGCCGCAGGTCTGGACCGGGTGACAGATCACCGGGTCGCCCGGCGACACCAGGTCGACCTCGTCGCCCGTCTCGACGACCGTGCCGGCGTTCTCGTGGCCGAGCGTCATCGGGAGCTCCTGCGGGACGTACTCCGCCCACATCCCCTCGATGATGTGGTTGTCCGTCTGACACCACCCCGCCCCCTCGACCTCGACGATCACGTCGTCGGGTCCGGTCGCCGCCGGCCGGTCGACCTCGTCGATGGTGAGTCCCTCGCTCATGTCGTCCGTGTACTCGTGGAGTCTGGCTGCTCGCATGTGACCTATTCTCTCACACCCTTCATCATAAACGTTCGTTGTGGTTTCGTCTCCGGCGCGATCGGCCGCGAACGCGCCCCCAGAAGGGATCTGCGGACCGCCGACTAAACGCGAAAACGCGGGAATAATTTACCTGAATGATCCTTATAGTTATATGGTATCAACCCACATACCAATTCGTATGTACGAGATGGACGGCGAGGAGATATTCGTTATCGACGGCCACGTTCACCTGTGGGACGCGCGGCAGGAGAACATCATCCACGAGGGGGGCGAGCAGTTCCTTCAGTGCTTCTACGACTACCACACCGGGTTCACGCCGGAGGAGGAGCAGTGGGACATCGACACGTATCGCCACTACGGGGCCGACAGGATGACCGAGGACCTGTTCGGGAACGCGACGGCCGACATGGCGATCTTCCAGCCCACGTACCTCGACGACTTCTACGACGAGGGGTTCAACACGACCGAGCAGAACGCGGAACTCGCCGAGGAGTATCCGGAGCGGTTCGTCCTGAACGGAAGCTTCGATCCGCGGGACGGCGAGGAGGGGTTACGGTACCTCGAACACCTCAAGGAGGAGTACGACATCCCCGGGGTGAAGCTGTACACAGCGGAGTGGCGCGACGACTCGAAGGGGTGGCGTCTCGACAGCGACGACGCCTTCGAGTTCTTGGAGAAGTGCGCCGACCTCGGCATCGAGAACATCAACGCCCACAAGGGGCCGACGATCCGCCCGCTCAACCGCGACGCGTTCGACGTGAAGGACATCGACGACGCCGCCTCCTCGTTCCCGGAACTCAACTTCATCGTCAACCACGTCGGTCTCCCGCGGCTCGACGACTTCTGTTGGATCGCCGCGCAGGAACCGAACGTGTACGGGGGGCTGGCGGTCGCCTCCGCGATGACGACGAACCGCCCGCGGAAGTTCGGCGAGATCATGGGCGAGCTGCTGTACTGGCTCGGCGAGGACCGAGTCCTGTTCGGCTCCGACTACGCCCTGTGGAACCCCGACTGGCTCGTCGATCAGGTGATGAACGCGGAGCTCACCGACGAACAGCGGGACGAGTACGGGGTCGAGCTCGACGTCGAGACGATGAAGAAGGTTATGGGCGAGAACGCCGCGGAGCTGTACGACATCGACATCGAGGCGAAGAAGCGGCAGTTCCGCGACGACGACATCACCGAGCGGTTCGACCTCGGCACTCACTACGGCGGCGACGCGGGGGCCGCGGCGGACTGATGTCGGGGAGCAGCGCGGACCCGACGAGCGGCCGGGGCGGCGACGCGTCGGACGACCTCGCCGGCGACCCCGTCGACCCCGCGGACGACGAGCGAGGCAGATCGGCGGTGAGAGACCGACTCGACCGGGTCGAGGACCCGGAACTCGCCCGCTCGATCGTCGAGCTCGACTACGTCGACGCGATCGACATCGACGGCGACCGGGTCGAGGTCCGGTTCACGCTCCCGACCGCGTGGTGTTCGCCCGCGTTCGCGTGGATGATGGCGACCGACGCCCGCGACGAGGTCGAGGGGCTCGACTGGGTCGACGAGGCGCGGATCGAACTGTGCGACCACATGCACGGCGAGGAGATAACGACCGGCGTTAACGCGCGGGACACCTTCGGCGAGACGTTCCCGGACGCGGACGGCGGGGTGGCGGAGGTGCGCGCGGCCATCGCCGACAAGGCCCGCGTCTCGACGCAACGCGACGCGATACGCGCCCTGCTCGACGCCGGCGTCGACCCGCAGCAGGTCGTCTCGCTCGACCGCGCGGACGTGGCGGTCGCCGGCGACGAGGCACACGTCGACCTCGGGGGCCTCTCGGTCGTCGTCGACGCCGAACCGGTCGCCGACTACCTCGACCGCGTCGAGACGAGCGGCCACGTGACCGCGGGCGACGACACCCTGTTCCTGACGCCGGAGGGCGACTCAATCCCGGCCGAGCGGCTGGACGTGGTCCAGAAACGCTCCCGCCTCGCGAGCGTGAACATGGGCGGCCAGGGCGCAGTGTGCGACGCGCTCCACCGCGCCCGCCACGGCCCCGACGGCCCGGACGGATCTGGGGTATCGTACCTCGGGGAATCGGGCGAGTACGACGGTGACGTCGACGAGTTCACCTCGACGTGGACGCTCGACGCCGACGACTGAGCCGCATTCGACCGGTCGGGCGACTCGGCGTCGGCCCCGGACCTCACCGAACCGGGCCGAGACCGCTCATTCCGCCGCCCGCGTCGCCCGGTCCGTCCTCCTCGGGCTCGCCGTGTCCCTCCTTCTCCAGCCCGTGGCGGCCGCTCGCGGCCCACTCGTCGCGGTCCCAGCCGCACTCGGGGCACTCTCCCTCTCCCCAGTCGAACGGCTCGCCGCAGCCGAGACAGGCGTTATCCGTGTTCATAGGTCACGATACGCACGGGCAGACAAAAGCGTTCACAACAGCTCGTCGAACTCGCCGAGCGGGGGGAACCGAAGAGCCGTCTCCGCGTCGCCGCCGTCGCGGCCCGGATCGACCACCACGGGCGCGAGGCCGGCCGCGTCGTCGACGAGCGGGGAGTCGAGCCCGGCGGTCGCCGCGTCGTTGACCGGGACGCCGGCGGCGAGCCGGGTGAACGCGGGCAACAACAGCACGTCGGCCCCGCGGTACGTCCCGGCACCGCAGAGGAAACAGGGCCGGCGGTCGCCCTCGATCTCGATCGTCGGATGGACGTGGCCGATCACGTACCGGTCGGCCGCGACCGACGGGAGTTCGTGGCCGTGACAGACCGCGGTGGTGCGCGTCTCTTGGCCGTCCGCGTCAGTGTGCGTCTCCGAGCCGTGCGCAGTGGCGCGCGTTCCCGATCCTCCCGCGACCGCCTCCTCGACGACGTACGCCTCCCGGACGGTCCCGTCCCACGCGTCCGCGAGCGCGGCGTCGTGGTTGCCGGCGACGAGTTCGAGGGCCGCCCCCCGGTCCGAACACGCCCCGCGGAGGGCCTCTACGGTCTCGACGGCGCGGTCGGTGACCCGGTCGAACGCGTGGACGACGTCGCCGGCGACGACCGCCGTCGCCGGGTCGAACCGGTCGAGGAGCGCGCCGAACCGGTCGCGGAGGTCGTCGCGCTCGCCGAGCGGGAACGAGACGGCGGACGCCTCGCCGCGGCCGACGTGGAGGTCGGCGACGACGAGCGCGTCGGCCGCGGGAAGGTAGACCGCCCGCTCCGCGAAGGCGACGTCCGGGAACGCGGTTCCGGCCGCGGCGTCGGCGTCCGACCCCGTCACCGGCCGTACCCGGTCGACCGCTCGCGGCGGCGGTCGGCCTCGCGGTCCGCCGGACCGCCGTCGGCGTGCTTGCGGGCGGTCGCGTACGCCTCGCGGACGCGCCGGAACGACTCCTCGTCGCCGCCCTGGTCCGGGTGCGTCTCCTTGACGCGCTCGCGGTAGGCACCCTTCACCGCGTCGACGTCGGCGTCGCGGTCGAGCCCGAGTTCGTCGAAGGCGTCGCCGACGGGGTCGGCCCGCCCGCCGGGGTCGGCCCGCCCGCCGGAACCGCGGGCGGTCGACCGTCCGTCCCCGAACCGGTCGCCGCCGAAGCGCCCGGACGGACCGCGGCCCGCGTCGCTCGACTCGTCGGTCGCCCAGTCGGGCTCGTCGACGTCGAACGGGAGCCGGCGGCCGAGCCCGCGTCCCGGCATCTCGTGTTCGCAGAGGACCGTGTAGACGCCCTCGCCCTCCAGCCGGAAGTAGTCGTGCGCGTCGAAGGTGATGGCGACGCCGCGCTCGGGCAGGTAGAAGGGGATCGAGACGCCGTCGAACGCGTGGTCCTCGTGGAACCGTTCGCCGGCCGCGTTCAGGTACGTCCGGATCTCGCGGCGGCGTCGCTCGTCGCCGGCGGCACCGCGGCCGCCGGTCGCCGCGGCGCGGGGCGGGGCGAACCGGTCGCCGAGGTAGAACGCGAGCGCGACGACCGCGGTGGCGACGACTCCGAGACCGATCCCCCAGAGCACCCACCGCGGCAGCAGTCCGGTGAGGTCGGCGAGCACACCCGCCGTAGCGGCTCCGCGGTAATCAAGCTCCCGACGGCCTCTCGGCTACGAGGCGTCGAGCACTACGTGTCGGCGGTGAGAAGAGTGGCTCCGGCGCGACCGACTCAGATCATTCCCTTCGCTTCCAGCCCGTCGAGGATGTCGTCGACCAGCTCCTCGGCGGTGTCGTAGGGGAACTCCTGTTCGCTGCCGAGCTTCGCCGCCATCTCCATGGCGGTGAAGCTCACGTCGCCGGCCTCGAACTTCGTCCCCGGGCCGTCCGGCAGCGCCGGGACGAGGTCCATCTGGTTCTCGACGGGGAAGTCTGCGCCGCCGAACGCGTCCATGAACTGTTCGCGGAGTTCCGCTCTCACGTCGCTCATACACACGACTTCCCGCGAGCGACCGCAAAAGGGTTGCGGAACAACGGTAAACTAATTGAGCGTTTCAGCGGGAGGCGAAGCCCGACGGCCGTGCCGGATCCTGCGGACCTTTGTCGCTGGCGCGGACAGTGACGGACATGGCACGCGAGTTCGACTTCGAGTTCGACCTGCTCCGAGAGCTGACCGAGGCCCGCGGCGTCCCGGGCTACGAGGACGACGTCCGCGAGGTCGTCCGGCGCGAGTTCGCCGACAGCGTCGACCGCGTCCGGACCGACGCGATGGGCAACGTCGTCGGCACGATAGAGGGCGACGCGGACTACTCGGTGGCCGTGGCAACGCACATGGACGAGATCGGGTTCATGGTCCGGCACGTCACCGACGACGGGTTCGTTCAGGTTGACCCCCTCGGCGGCTTCGACGCCCGCGTGTTGCGCGCACAGCGCGTCACCGTCCACGGCGACGAGGACCTGACGGGCGTCATCGGCTCCGTTCCGCCCCACACGCTCACGGAGGAGCAGCGCAAGAAGGACGACGAGGTAAAAGACGTCTTCATCGACCTCGGGCGCGACGCCGAGGCGGTCGACGACCTCGTGAGCGTCGGCGATCTGGTCACCCTCGACCAGACCACGACCCGGATGGGCGACCGGGTCACGGGCAAGGCGCTCGACGACCGGATCTGCCTGTTCGCGGCCCTGGAAGCCGCGCGCCGGATCGAGGACCCGGACGTGACGATCCACTTCGCGGCGACGGTCCAGGAGGAGGTCGGGCTCCGGGGGGCGAAGGCGCTCGGCGTCGACATCGATCCGGACCTCGCGATCGCCTTGGACGTCACCGTCGCCAACGACGTCCCGCAGGTCGGCGACGCGGCCGACGCCGTCACCGAACTCGGCGAAGGCACCGCGGTGAAGCTGAAGGACTCCTCGGTGATCACCAGCCCGAAGGTCCACCGCCGCCTCACCGACGTGGCCGAGGCCGAGGGGATCGGCCACCAGCACGAGGTGCTGCCCGCGGGCGGCACCGACACCGCGGGGTTCCAGAACACGGCGGGCGCGAAGCCCGTCGGCGCGATATCGATCCCGACCCGGTACCTCCACACCGTCACCGAGACCGCCGACGGCGGCGACGTGGAGGCGACGATCGACCTGCTGACGGCGTTCTTGGAGTCCGAGACGGGCGAGCACGACTACACGCTCTGATCGGGCTCCGGCGTCGTCGCTCCGCGGCGGCCGGGATCAGTCGTCCCCGGGCGCGACCGGCCCCGGATCCCGTCGGGCGCGGTGGGCCGCCCGCGCCTGCCACGCGAAGCCGGTCGTCGCGAACGCGATGAACCCGGCCGCGAGCAGGAACCCCGTCTCGGTCGTCGTGAAGTCCATCGTGCTGCCGACCAGCACCGGACCGACCACCTGCCCGACCTTCCACGACACCGAGCGGAGGCTCATCGCGCTGGCGACGGAGTCGTACGCCTCGCCCTCGCTGACGAACAGCGACATGCTCGCCGGCAGCCGGATCGAGTCGGCGATCCCCAGAAGCGAGTAGGCTCCGAACAGCGCGAAGAAGGCCCCGCCGAGCGTCTGCGAGTCCCCGAGGTAGGAGACGGTGACCGGCGGGACGGTCCCCTCGAAGTACGCCGCGAGGGGGACGGCCGCCGTCCCGACGCCGTACAGCAGCGCGCCCACCGCGACGAACAGGTAGGTGCGCTCGTAGCGGTCGGTGAGGTCGCCGACGAACCCCTGCGTGAGCGCCTTCGTCAGCTTCCCGCCGGCCATGATCCAGCCGATGGCGAACGCGGAGATGCCGAACGTCGTCCGCGCGTAGATGGGGAGGAAGATGATCACCGCCATCTTGCCGACGCTGAACGTGAACCGGAAGAAGACCAGCGCGCGCAGCATCGGCAGGCCGAGCAGCGACCGGAACGTCTCGATCCCGCCGGCGTCCTCGGGGTCCTTCCGGCCGCCGGGGTTGTCGCGGAGGAAGGCGTACACCAGCGCGAACGCGGCGAGCGTGACGAGCGTCAGGACGAGGTACGTCTCCGAGAACCCGTAGGCGTACAGCAGGTAGCCGCCGACGAGGTCGCCGGCGAGCGACGAGAAGGAGGCGAACTGGTTGTACGAGCCGAGCCAGCGCCCCCGCTCGTCGTCCGGGCTGATCTCGCCGATCACGGTCGCGCCCGTGATCCAGAGGACGCTCGCGCCGAGCCCCTGGACCATCCGCACGAGGATGATGTGGACCGAGCTGTCGACCAGGGAGAAGCCGACGAAGACGGCGACGTTGACGAGGAAGCCGCCGAGCAGCCACCGCTTCGCGTTCCCGGTGTCGACCCACCGGCCCAGCGGGAGGACGATGACGAGCTGGACGACGGCGAAGGCGGTGCCGAAGAGCCCCTCGACGAACCCGGTGGTGCCGAACAGGTCCGCGTACAGCGCGAGGGCGATGAGGATCGTCGAGTACGCCTGACTGCGCGCGAACGCGGTCCCGGCGAGCGCCGCGAACTCCCGGTCCCCGAGCAGCCGTACCGAGTTGCCGAACTTCGCCACGGTCGTCTCGGCTCGGCGCTAAGAGCGTCCCGGGAGAAAAGCCCCGCAGATCCGGCGGTCCGCGTGGGGTTATCGTTTCAGACGGACGAACAGATCGCTGGAACGACCGCAGCAAGTGTTTAAAAACGCAAGCGGGGTGACGACGACGATTTATAAACAGAACGCTGCGGCGCGCGCCTCTGAGCGGTCGCCCCCTGGCGACCGCGAGGAGCGGCGCGCGAGGGAGTCGGCGGTCCGAAGCGAAGCGGAGGGCCGCCGACGAGGCTGGGGAGGCGTGAGGTGCTGTGCGGGGCGGGACTCGAAGGGGCAGTCGCGAGGCGGGCGCAGGCGACGTAAGCACCGCAAGGAGTGAGCGAAGCGAACGACTGAGGAGCGCAGCGAGCGTGCGCCCGCCTCGCGACTGGGGCTTCGGGAGTGTTCGTATCGATCGGTGATTTATAAGACCGGCACGCGCACTCCCGGCTCCGCGGCCGAGCGTATCTAGTCGTGCCGGAAGCAGCGCGACCCGGTGAACGCCATCGCCATGTCGCGCTCGTCGGCGGCGGCGATCACGTCCTCGTCGTTGACGGAGCCGCCGGGCTGGATCACGGCCTCGATCCCCGCGTCGGCCGCCTCCTCGATCGCGTCCGGGAACGGGAAGAAGGCGTCCGAGGCCATCACGGCCCCCTCGGCGGACTTGCCCTCCGCGTCCTTCTCGGCCTTCATCGCCGCGAGCGTGACGGCGTCGACCCGCGAGACCTGTCCCATCCCGACGCCGACCGTCTCGGTGCCGGTCGCGAACAGGATGCCGTTCGACTTGACGTGTTTCAGCGTCTGCCACGCGAACAGCATCGTCTCGACCTGCTCGTCGGTCGGCTCGCGCTCGGTGACGACCTCCAGGTCCTCGGCGGTCGGCGACTGCCGGTCGCGCTCCTGAACGAGGCGGCCGCCGACGACCGGCTTCTCCGTGAACCGCTCCGAGAACCGGTCGTCGCCCTCGCCGAGCGGCCCCACGTCGAGCACGCGGAGGTTCTTCTTCTCGCGGAGCACGTCGAGCGCGCTGTCGGTGTAGCCCGGCGCGACGACGACCTCCTTGAACGAGTCGGCGACCGCGGTGGCGGTGTCGGCGTCGCACTCGCGGTTCAGGGCGACGATGCCGCCGAACGCCGACTTCGCGTCCGTCCGCAGCGCGCGGTCGTACGCGTCCGCGAGGTCCTCGCCGACCGCACAGCCCGCGGGGTTGGTGTGTTTGATCACCGCGGCCGCGGGGTCGTCGAACTCTTTCACGAGGTTCAGCGCGGCGTCCGCGTCGTTGTAGTTGTTGTACCCCATGCCCTTCGCGCCGGGGTTCAGCTGGTCGGCGTCGACGACGCTCGCCTCCTCGCAGCCGTCGTCGACGTACAGCGCGGCGTCCTGATGCGGGTTCTCGCCGTACCGGAGCGTGGCGGTCCGCTCCTCGGAGACGAACCGCCGCTCCGGGAAGTCGCCGCCCGCGTCGCCCTCGACCGCGACGTCGACGGGGTTCCCGTCGGCGTCCCGCTCGACGGTCACCCGGTCCTCGGCGAACCACCGGACCGCCCGCGGGTAGGCGGTGAACTCGGCCTCGCGGAGGACGCGCGCCTTCAGCGAGTCGGCGTCGTCGTCCTCGTACACCGGGATCGGCTCCTGCGTGACGACCGGGCCGGCGTCGACCTCCTCGGTGACGACGTGGACCGTACAGCCGGTCGTCCGGACGCCGGCCTCCAGTACCTGCTCGTGGGCGTCCGTGCCGGGGAACGACGGTAAAAGCGAGGGGTGGACGTTCAGCGTCGTCGGGACGGCGTCGAGGAACTCGTCGGTCAGCACCCGCATGTAGCCGTCCAGACAGACCAGGTCGACGTCGTAGTCGGAGAGGCGCTCGACGATCCGCCGCTCGTGCGCCTCGCGCGACTCGCCCTCCTCGCGCTCGACGACCTCGGTCGGGACGCGGCGCTCCGTGGCGGCCTCCAGGACGGGTGCCTGCTCGCGGTTCGTCAGGACGACCGACAGCTCCGCGCCGCCGGGCGCGGCGTCGGCGATGTGTCTGAGGTTCCGTCCCCGGTTGCTCGCGAGTCCGGCGATCTTCATACCTGTGGGTCCGACCGATCGGGTATATCGATTGCGGTCCGCGTCGGGTAGATACGCACGTTTGCGGATCGAGACGGGGGTTCGACGCGATGAGAACGCGAGACGGATCCACGTCCGTGCGTCGCCCCATCGACACGCTTTTGCTGGCTCCGCGGGCAGTCGCGGATATGAGAGACGACGGACGGACGGACGGCGGCGCGGCCGACGACGCCGGCTCGATCCCGGGGCTGTCCCGGTCGGACCCGCTCGCGGCCGTCTCGCCGCTCGACGGACGATACGCCGGCCGGACAGCGCCGCTGTCCCCGTACGCGAGCGAGGCCGGGCTGATGCGCGCCCGGACCCGGGTCGAGGTCGAGTACCTGATCGCGCTCGCCGACCTGGACGCGACGCCGATCGATCTCGACGAGGCGACCGAGGCGGGGCTGCGCGCGGTCTACGAGGAGTTCTCCGCCGAGGACGCGCGCCTGATAAAGCGGCTGGAGACCGAGGGGGCCGCGGGGTACGACGCGACCAACCACGACGTGAAGGCGGTCGAGTACTTCCTCCGCGTCCGGCTCGCGGACCTCGCCGAGGGCGGGGCGGACGGGGACGCCGACGACGAGGGGTCCCCGCCCGACGCCGGCAACTCCCCGCTCGACGACGCGGAGTCGCTGTACCCGTGGATCCACTTCGGGCTGACGAGCGAGGACGTGAACAACCTCGCCCAGCGGCTCCTCGTCAAGCCCGCGGTGAGCGACGTGATCGTCCCCGCGGTGCGCGAGGTGCGCGACGCCCTGGTCGAGTTGGCACACGAGCACCGCGACGCGCCGATGCTGGCGCGCACCCACGGCCAGCCCGCGACGCCGACCACCTTCGGCAAGGAGATGGCGGTGTACGCCGCGCGGCTCGGCCGGGCGCTGGGCCGGGTCGTCGTCGCGAACGGTGACCTCTCCGGGAAGCTCGCGGGCGCGTCCGGCACCTTCGCGGCGCACCGCGCCGCCTACCCCGACGTCGACTGGCGGGGGTTCTCCGAGTCCTTCGTGCGCGGGCTGGACTTGGAACACACCGCGCTCGCGACGCAGGTGAACCCCTGCGACGACCTCGCGGCGCTGTTCGACGGGCTGCGCGGCGTCAACAACGTCCTCCTCGACTTGGACCTCGACGCGTGGCTGTACGTCTCCGACCGCTACCTCGGACAGGAGGCCGTCGAGGGCGAGACCGGGTCGTCGACGATGCCCCACAAGGTGAACCCGATCGACTTCGAGAACAGCGAGGGGAACCTCTCGAAGGCGAACGGCGACCTCACGTTCCTCGCCGACTACGTGACGAACTCGCGGCTCCAGCGCGACCTCTCGGACTCGACCGTCAAGCGCAACGTGGGTGCCGCCCTCGCGCACTGCCTGATCGGCTACTCGAAGGCCGCCGACGGGCTGGGGACGGTCGTCCCGAACGAGGCCGTCATGCGCGAGGAGCTGGACGCGACCCCCGAGGTGATCGGCGAGGCGGTCCAGACGATCCTCCGGCGCGAGGGCGACACCGAGGCGTACGAGCGCGTGAAGGCGCTCTCCCGCGGCCGGTCCGTGACGCTCGACGACTTCCGCGAGCTGTTCGACGACCTCGACGTCGACGACGAGGTCCGCGCGGAGCTGAAGGCGCTCACGCCCGCCGGCTACACCGGCTTCGCCGACGAGCTCGTCGACGACCTCGACGCGTAGCGCGGGCCGGAAGGAGCGAATCGCCACAAGAGGTTTGCCGCTCGGCGCGAGAAACCCGATCGATGCCCTCCGACAACGACGAGACGGAGTACTCCGTCTTCGACGACGACGAGCTGATCGAAAACGACAGGAACGGCGACGGCGCGCCCCCCGACAGCAACGCCGCGGGTTCCGCCGCCGACGGCCGCGGTGCCCGGACGGACGACCGCGCCGCCTCGCTGGGCGGCGACGGCGAGGACGGCTGTCCGAAGTGCGGCGGCACGGCGACCGAGACCGACGAGATCGCCACCAGCGGCACGGGACTCACCAAGATGTTCGACGTACAGAACCGCAGTTTCCTCGTGGTCTCCTGTGCCGAGTGCGGCTACTCGGAGCTGTACAAGGGCCAGTCGTCCGGGAACGCGATCGACTTCTTCCTCGGATAGCGGACCCGAGGCGTCGCCTCCGGGTCAGCCGCCCCGCGTCGCCGGTAAGCGACCAATTTTTGTCGGAGAGCGAACCAGTCTCGGTATGGTCTCCCTCCGACCGCTCGCGGCCCTCCCCGTCGTCGGCGTCCTCGCCGACGGCCGCACGTATCGCCACCTGCTGTACCTGCTGATCGCGATGCCGATCGGCTTCGTCCACTCGGGCGTGCTCTCGTTCGGCGGCACCCTCGGACTCGTCCTCGCGCCGGTGCTCGTCGGGGTGGTGTTCCTGCTCGTCACGCTCGTCGCCGTCCGGTTGTTCGCCGGGTTCGAGCGGTGGCTCGCCGACGCGCTGCTCGGGACCGACCTCGCGAAGCCGGACGACCTCGGGGACGCCGACGGCGTCCTCGGCGGCGCGAGGAAGTTCGTTGACGCGGCCTCGACGTGGCGGGGGCTCGGGTTCCTCATGGCGAAGTTCTGGGTCGCCCTGTTCGGGGTCGTCCCGCTGCTCCTGCTCGCCCGCGGGATCCCGCTCGTCACCGCGCCGCTCCGGTACCCCCTCGTCGTCCAGTTCGGCGAGGTGAACGGGGAGCCGGCGACGTGGGCGATCGACGCGCTGCCGGAGGCGCTGGCGGCGGTCCCGCTGGGCGTCGCCGCCGTCCTCGTCGCCTGCCACCTCGCCAACGTCGCGGGGTACGCCGCCCGCCGGATGGCGCTCGCCCTGCTCGACGGCCCGACGCGAGCCGATTCCGCTCCCGAGAGCGGGGGCGTGACGGTGGAAAGCGGGGAGAGCGAGGCGGGGGCGGACTGACCTCGCGACCGCGGCCGATCCCCCGGAGCGCTTATTCGCCTCCGACCGTCAGGACCGGCATGGCACCGACGCTCGTGACCGCGGCCGCGGGGGCGCTCCTCGCGGCCGCGCTGCTGGGGGACGCGTTCGACCGGCGCGCGGTCGCGGTCGTCGTCGCGGCCGCGCTCCTCCCGAGCCTCGACGCGGTCGCGAGCCTCGCCGTCCCGGGCGCGACGAACGCCCTCCTCCACGCCGTCTGGCTCCCGCTGTTCGCGGGCGGGCTGCTGTACTGGGACACGACCCTGCGCGAGGCGTCCGCCCTCCGCGAGCGCGGCGGGTGGCGCGCGGTGCGGACCGCGTGGGTCGCGCTCGCCGCGTTCGCCGTCGCGGGGACCGGTTCGGCGCTGTTCGCCGGCGATGGCGCGGCCCTCCTCTACCCGCTGGAGGACGCCCGCTACGTCCTCCGGGGCCGGCTCGTGTTCTCGACGCGGGACGGGCTCGTCCAGACGTTCCTGACGCTCGGCGCGGAGGGACCGGGGGTCCTCCCGTTCGAGCGCGTCGGCGGGGCGACGGCGGACCCGGTCGCCTCGTGGGTCAACCCCGACGGCCGGCCCGGCCTCGACCCGGGAGCCGACCGGGAGTTCCGGGTCGTGGAGAACGGGTGGCAGCTGGTCGTCGTCGCCGCGGCGGCCGCGACCCTCGCGGTCCGGGCCTACTCGGGGCG
The DNA here is from genome assembly GCF_000337415.1 of Halorubrum tebenquichense DSM 14210. Lineage (GTDB taxonomy): Archaea > Halobacteriota > Halobacteria > Halobacteriales > Haloferacaceae > Halorubrum > Halorubrum tebenquichense. The sequence goes on from NZ_AOJD01000031.1 coordinate 35,368, forward strand.
GCCGGGGGTGCGTCGCTGAATGCCGTCGACGATCGTCCACGCCGGCTTCGCGCTGCTGCTCGCGGCCGCGCTGCTCGACGACCGACCGCTCGACCGTCGGGCACTCGCGGTCCTGCTCGTCGTCGTCGTGCTCCCCGAGGCGGACAGCTTCCTCGGGTTCGTCATGGCCGGCGCGCACCGCACGGTCGGACACACCTTCGTGATCCCGGCGGTCGCCGCGCTGGCGCTGTTCTACGACACCCGCGTCCGGGAGTCGTCCGCGCTCCGCGAGCGGCTCTCGGACCGGTGGATCGCGGTCGCGTGGGTCGCGCTCTTCGTCCACGTCTTCGCGCACGTCGCGCTCGACTGGACGCACCTCGACGGCGTGAACGCGTTCTGGCCGCTCCGCGACCGGTTCTTCCACCTCGACGGGGAGATCCTCTACTCGACGGCGGACGGGTTCGTCCAGACGTTCGTCGACGTTCGGATCGACCCCGAGACGGGGACGCGGACCGTCGACGCGGGCGGCGGCGGCACCAGCGAGTCCGTCCACGTCAACAACCCCGTCGAGCCGCGCGACCCCGACCTCGACGTCGAGGAGCCGGTCGACCGGCGGTTCCCGGTCGCGAACGCCGGCTGGCGGCTCTACCTGATCGGGCTGGGGCTGTTCGCGCTCGGCGCGCGGCGGCTTCAGGGAGACGGCGCACCGACCGCGGAGTGACGGAGCGTCGGGGCTTGACGACGGGAATAAGAGGAGGTTGGCGGTGGGGCCCAACATGGTATGACCGCAGGGTAAACCCCTCCGAGGGCGTAGGATCGGGTGATGTCCACCCAACCGGACCCGGACCTGTCGGACGCGGACGAGCCGCTCGCCGGGGAGTCGATCGCGGTCGTCGGTGCCGGCTTCGGCGGGCTCTCGGCGGCCGCCTACCTCGCCGACGCGGGGGCGGACGTGACGATCTTCGAGCGGAACGAACACCCCGGCGGGTACGCCGGCCGGATCGAGCGCGACGGGTTCCGGATCGACACCGGGCCGTCGTGGTACCTCATGCCGGAAGTGTTCGACCGGTTCTTCGAGTCGTTCGGGCGGTCGACGGACGAGTACTACGACCTGATCGAACTGGACCCGCTGTACGACGTGGTCTGGAAGGACGGCGACAGCGCGTCGATGCCGGCCGACCGCGAGGGGCAGAAGGCGCTGTTCGAGTCGTACGAGTCGGGCGCGGGCGAGGTGTTGGACGACTACCTCGCGGACGCCGCGGAGGCGTACGAACTGGGCATGGACCGGTTCGTCTACCCCAGCCGGTCGCGCTTGCGGGACATGGTCGACGCCGACGTGTTCCGGTCGGGCCGCGCGCTCCCGAAGCTCCGCGAGATGGACGAGTACGTCGGCGGCTACTTCGACAGCGAGAAGCTCCGACAGATCGCGGAGTACAAGCTGGTGTTCCTCGGCGGCTCGCCGTACAACACGCCCGCGATCTACACGCTGATGAGCCACGTCGACATGAACCTCGGCGTCTACCACCCGACCGGCGGGATCGCGAGCGTCGTCGACGCGATGGCGGACCTCGCGCGCGAACTCGGCGTCGAGATCCGGACGAACGAGCCGGTGACCGCGATCGAGCCGTCGGTCCCCGCGTCGACGCCGACGTTCACCGTGGAGACGGAGCGGGCCGGCGACGGGAGTTCGGAAGCCGGCGACGCCACGGGGTCGCGCGGCGGCCGGTTCGACCGCGTCGTGGCGAACGCGCCGCCGCCGCACGTCGAGCGCGATCTCCTCCCGGCCGGAACCGTCGACCGCGAGTCGTACTGGGAGTCGCGGACGTACGCCCCCTCGGCGTACCTCTCGTACATCGGGGTCGAGGGCGACGTGGACTTGGAACACCACACGCTGGTGTTCCCGACCGACTGGCGGCCCCACTTCGAGGACATCTTCGACGAGCCGGGGTGGCCCGAGGACCCCGCCTACTACGTCCACGTCCCCTCGAAGACGGACCCGGAGGCGGCCCCTGACGGCCACGAGGCCGTCTTCCTGCTCGTCCCGCTCGCGGCCGGACTGGAGGACGACCCGGAGACCCGCGAGCGGTTCCGGGAACTGGTGTTCGACGACCTGGCCGAGCACGCCGGCGTCGACTTCCGCGACCGGATCGTCTTCGAGGAGACCGCGTGCGTCTCCGACTTCCGGCAGCGGTTCAACGCCCCGCGCGGGACCGCGCTGGCGCTGTCGCACACGCTCGAACAGACCGGCCCGCTCCGCCCCGCGCACCGCGCGCCCGGCGTGGACGGCCTCTACTACGTCGGGGCGTACACCAACCCCGGTATCGGGATGCCGATGTGCCTGCTCAGCGGCGAACACGCCGCCGAGGCGGTCGTCGAGGACGCGACCGGGAGCGGCGTACTGCCGTCGGTCGTGCCCACGTCGACGCTGCGGTGACGGGTCGGTGAGAGGCCGGTTTCGGGGCAGTCGGTTCTCGGAACGGCCGCCGCGTCAGCCGGATTCCGCTTCCGACCGGTCGATCGGTTCCGGCTCCTGTGCGGCGACCCAGTGTGTGACCGTGCCCGCGTCCCCGGACAGCGGCCGCAGCGAGACGCGGTTCGCGAACGGGGTGCCGTCCCGGCGTCGGTTCTCGAGTTCGACGGTGACGGTCGACCACGTCGACAGCGCCTCGCGGAAGTCCGCGCGGGCGTCGGGGTCGGGGTCTGGCCCCTGGAACAGCCGCGGGTTCCGCCCCCGAAGTTCGTCGAGCGCGTAGCCGGTCCGCTCGCGGAACCAGCGGTTGACGTAGACGATGGGGGTGTCGCGGTACGCCGGGCCGGTGAGCGTGAGTCCGAGCGGGAGGTCGTCGAACGCCCGGACGCGGTCGACGAGGAGCGCCTCGCGCTCCGACCGGTCGTCGGGGTGATCGGATCGCGACGGGGGCGACGCGAGGTCGAGTCCGCGGTCGTCGACCAGCGCGGAGAACCGGGACCGGAAGGCCCCGCGGTCGGCGTCTATCGCCGCGAGGACGTCGCGTCGAAGCGTCACGTGCGGACTCGGGAACGGAGCGACAAACCGGTGTCGCTCCCGGAGCGCGTCGGGCGTCCGCGTTCGGTCGGTGACGTGACCGGCGGCTGAAACGAATGTTATCCGTGTCCGTCTCCGAGGGGCAGACGACAGATGCGCCGCACCACCGCCGTCCTCGCGCTCGTCGTGCTCGTCGCGCTCGCCGGCTGCGGCGGGTTGGGGAGCGACGCCGCCGGACCGGGAGCGGCCGGAGCGCCGTCGCCGTCGATCGAGTCCGTCTCCGCGCCGGAGTCGCTCGGCCACGACGAGCGCGGGACCGTGGAGGCGACCGTGCGGTGGGAGGGACTCGCGGCCGACGGGGACGGGTCCGAGAGCGGAGACGGGTCGGAAGAGGACGGATCGGCGGGCGAGGGGGGTTCAAACGCGACCCTCGATCCGGTCCGGATCACGGTCCGAGTCGGGGACCGGACGCTGCGCGACGAGAACCGGTCCGTTCCGGCGAACGGCTCGATGACGGTGACGGCCGGGGTCGACGCCGCGACGCTCGACCCGGGCGAGTACGAGATCGGAGTGACGGTCGGTGAGGCGAGCGCGACCCGCCGGATCGCGATCGAGGAGGCGCGGGCGGCGACGTTCGCCGTCTCCGAGATCGAGACTCCGGAGGAGGTGGCGTACGGCGAGGACCTGACCGTCGCGGCGACCGTGACCAACGTCGGCGACCTCGCGGGCAACCAGACCGTCGGGATCCGGTACGGGAACGGGGGGACCGCGAACCGGACGGTCGCGCTCGACGGCGGCGCGGAAACGCGGCTGTCGGTCACGTTCGCGGACGTGCGGCTGGACGGGGGGTCGCACCCGGTGGTCGTCGCGACCGCGAACCGGACGCGGGAGCGGAGCGTCACCCTGACCCACCCGAGTCCGTACGGGAAGACGACGCTCCGGCTCCACGTCGACGACGACGCGGTCGACCGGAACGTCTCCGGGGTCGTCGCGGCCGCGACGGGGTACTGGGAGCGCACCGACGAGCGCTACCTCGGCTACCCGGTCGCCTACGAGCGCGTGAGCGACGAGGACCGGGCCGATATCGTCTTGCGGTTCGACCGCGTGGAGCGGTGCGGCGTGGAGGACGGCGACGCGCGGTACTTCGGCTGCGCGGACCTCCTCGAAGACGAGCCGCGGACGCCGATGACCGCGACCGTCGAGCCGAACATCTCGGACGCGGAGATGAACGCGACGATCATCCACGAACTCGGCCACGTTCAGGGGCTCGAACACGGCGAGGAGCCCGCCGACCTGATGGCCCCGACCAGCAACCTCACGACCCACCGCCCGGTGACGGTCCACCTCCGCGCCGAGAGCGGCGACGTCCCGCGACGCGTCGAGGACGAGGTGGCCGAGGCGCTCGACTACTTCGCGTCGCGCGACATCGTCGGGGACGACGACTTCAGGTGGGAGTTCGTCGACGGCGCGCGGGAGGCGCACGTCCAGGTCACCTACGACGACCGCGGCGACGTCTGCTTCGCCGACGGCGGCGGGTCCTGTACGGTCGACGGCGAGTACTACGGGCAAGAGGACGTGCGACTGGAAGAGTTAGACGACGAGGTCGTCGCGTGGCACGTCGGCGCGTCGTTCGCGCCGGTGCTGTTGGAGGAGGTCCCGCCGGAACTGACGGGCGAGGCGGACCGGCGGGAGCGGGAGGAGTGGCCGGCGTAGGGCCGGTCGGCGGAGCGGTCATCGGGACAGTGTCCACGAGCGAGCGGTCACAGAGGCTAGCGTACTACTCGCGACGTTGCTCGCGGCGTAAAAACATGGACTCGCGGGGGTCCCGCGAGCGAACGAAGTGAGCGAGTGGGACCACGCGAGGGAATGACTGAGGGAACGGAGTGACCGAAGGAATGGACTCGCGGGGAGAGGCACTCCTCGGCGAGACCGCGTGACTCGATGGGATTCTGGGTGTGGTTCATAGGTCCTGAATGAGTTCTCGGCGGAGCCGCATCTTCTCGCGCTCAGACCGCTCATCGTAGTGCTGCTCGATGACCTCGCGCGAACTGTTCATCCGGTCGCTGACGACCTCTTCCGGCGTGCCGTCGCGGAGGTGCTTCGTGATCGCACCACGCCGAACGCCGTGCGGAGATCTCGACGAAGGGCACTGACTCAGCGACTCACGCTTTCGGTACTCGCACGTCTTCGGGTCCTCGTCGTGGGGACACTCGCCCCAGCGGCACGGCTGGGTCCACTTGTAGACCGTCAGCCGGATCGGAGAGTCCGACAATCGCCCCTGAGCGCTCGCGAACAGCGGTCGACGGCCGTTCTCGTCCGTCACCTCCGGTCGGTTGTGTTCGATGTAGTCCTTGAGGACGCCGACGTGGTACTCGCCCAGCGCGATCGAGCGCTCCGCGGCGAGACCGTTCTTCAACGGCGTCCCTTCATCGGGCCGGTGCCGGACATCGAGACAACGCTCGTCGGCGTCGAAGTCGTCGACATCGAAGGCGCGGAGGGTCCCGAGCCGGATTCCCGTATGCCACAGCAGCGCGAGAATCGCGTGTTCGCGAGAGGCGTACCGGAACTTCTCCAGGTACTCCAGCATCTCCTCCGCGTTCGCCTCTTCGAGCTTCTCGTCGCGGGAGATCTCCTCTGACTCCAACTTCGGGACGCGAACGCGCTCGCGAAGACCGGCCTCGACCGCGTCGATGCTGGCACAGAACTCCAAGAACACGCGAAGCGTCGCGAGGTTCCCCTTCAGCGTCGCCTTCGAGATCGGCTCGTAGTCGTCTCCCTCGCCGCCCTGTCTCCAGACGCGGTACTCGTGGATCGTCCGACCCGTGACGTCGGTCATGTCGTCGATGTCCTGCTCGTTACAGAACGCGATCCAGGAGTCGAGCCGGTAGCGGTGGTTCTCTAGACTCTTCTCCGACAGCTCCATCTCCCGGTCCGCGAGGTAGAGGCGGACGGCCTCGCGCGGCGTGATCGGCTGTAGCTCGCTCACCGGCCACCTCCGAGCGCGCGTATCGCCTCGCGCAGTCGCTCCACGTCAGCGCCGTTTGCGAGCTCAACGAGCCGCCGGACCAGCATGTCGGCCTCGCTCGGATGATCCGGCTCGGGCCACGGCGTCCCCCGGACCTCGGTCCAGAGCGTGTACATCGCAGCTTTCCCGAGCTCCACTTCGAGCGGGCCGTCGGCGGTGATCAGCGTCAGGACGTAGCCGTCGGCGGCCATCGCGGGTCCGTACGTTACCCCCGTTCCCACGCGGTCCGCCTTGACGACTCGATGCTCGACACCGCGCTCACTCATCGAGCATCGCCTCCTTCGCCTCGTTCACGCGGCGGAACTCCTCGCGATCGCCGCCGTTGTCCGGGTGCGTCTCGGCCTGCCGAGCTCTCGCGGCGGCCTTCACCACGTCCTCGGGTGCGTCCGGCTGGATTTGGAGCACCTCGTGCGGCTCCTTCTTCTCGCCGCCGGCGACGATGACATCGTCGTCACCGCTTGGGAGTGCCTGCGTGCTCATCTCCGTCTCGACGGTCGCGACGCCGTACCGCTCGATCGCGCGCTTCGCGTCGAGGTACTTCGCGATCGCTCGGGCGTTGTCCCGGAGGTTGTTCCACCGGTCACAGGGGACCGCGAACCGCTGCCCGTCGCGGTCGAAGTAGACCACGACGCCGGGATCGTCCGGGTCGCGGTCCTTGTACGGCTGGTGGGGTTTCTTCGTCGTGTGCGGAGCCGCCGTTTTCACTTCGACGTTGACGGCGTCCATCTTCTCCAGCTCTTCGAGGATGCTGTCGAACGCGGTCCGGCGGTCGACCTCGAAGCCGCCGTGGTAGCGTCGGCGCTCCGACTCTGGCGTCCGGTCGAAGCCAGCAGGCCAGTCAAGCCCGCTCACGCCGCGACACCTCCCGAACGCTCTTGTCGATGCTCTCCGACAGTCGGCGCATGTCGGAGTCCCTGCCCGAGACGTGTGCGAGTTGTGGGAAGTCGATCGACGGCCAACATCGAGAGTGGATTCTCGATCCCGAGTGGCGGATGTACCTCAACGACGAACGCGATCTCGGATGGTTCCCAACCACACCCGTCGTCATCTGCTGTTCCAGCTGCTGGAACGACCTCGATGACATCGAAAACTCGCTCTCGGAGCGGCGAGCCTATGGAAGCGACGCCGACACCAAAGCGAAAGAAGCGGAACTCAAGGAGGAACTCGACAGCCTCGCTCTCGACTCCATCGTCGACCAAGGTTCCCTCTAGCTCAGGCAGCAAACCGACTCACCTCCGGATGAGCGAGACGAATCATGAGGTCGCCCGTCGGCGAGATGGAAGCCGCATTGATCACGAGCCCGTGGTCCCGGAGGACTGAACCGATCTCTATCGTCCCCGTAGTCGGGTAATCGCCGTCGAGACGAACAGACAAAGCGCCGACTCGCTCGTTAGGCTCTCTCCTCATCTCGACATCAAGGACGGCCTCGATGTCTTTCAGGTCCGAGACAATCGCGTCCACGTCGTGATGGGCGCACATATCGACTGCCGGGGGCTCGCCGATCTCCTCCGGACGGTCGAACTCGCCGGTTTCACAGTCCAACTGGTCGAATGTCGTCACTGAGTTCGTCGAAGCACCGCAGTCGACACACTCGAACTTCGAGAGAACGGAGGTCCCGGTCTCGACCGCAATCTGACGGCAGGTGTGGCCAGCCACCTCGATCGTCTGCTCATCCTGATCGACGACCTCCGGCATCACTCGTCACCCCCGTCGTCGCTGACTTTCAGGTGTGCGTTCGCGAAGTCGCGAAGCTGACGGAGGCGCTCCTCGTCAGTGAACTTCAGGTAGAGGATCTCGTCTTCCGTGAACGACGAGCCGATGTCGAAGACGACGCTCTCATCACTCCCGTGAATCCGCACCTTCGCGGGCTCGTCGGCGTTGACCTCGGGGAGATCGTCTCCCGAGTCACACCGGCGGAGCGCCTTTTCGACGGAGAGGCCGGAACGGTAGAGGTTGAGCTGTGCGTTGACCTCTTCGAGAGTCGCGGACACCACCGCGTCATCGGTCGCATCGGCGTCGAGGCAGACGTCGACCAGATCGTCGACGAGAACCTGATCCGGCGTCACCTCCCCATCATCGTCTTCGTCCTCGGCCATCTCCAGCTGCGCCGCGAGGCGCTCGGCGTGGTCGTTCTCCCCCATCACGCACCCCCGTCGACGGCCGCGGTCAGGTGGTCACGACGCTGCGCGAGCAGCTCGAAGCCTCGCGAGGTGACGCGGTAAGAGTTCGTCCGGTCGTCGATCTTCTTCTCGTCCTTGCCGATGAGGCCCTCGTCGGCCAGCTCGTCGAGGTTCGGGTACAGCCGACCGTGGTTGATCTCTTCGCCGTAGATGTCCTGAAGGCCTTCCTTGATCGCGAGTCCCTTCACGTTCGTCTTCGACTGCTCCAGCCGCGCGCAGACGGTCAGCAGGTCGATCTGGAACGCACTCAGGTCGGTGTGGTGTAGCGTGCTGTTCGTCTCGGACGTGTCGCTGGTCGTGGTACTCATTGGATTAGGGTCGGGGTCGCACTCTCGGTCTCGGAGTCGATCGCGTCGACGAGCTCCCGCGCCGGGATACCGCTCACGTCGACGCCGCAGGGAGCGAGCGTCACCGCGCCGCCGGCGCGCGCCTCGACCTCGTGGGTCGAGAGCGGGCGACCGCAGCCGGGACACGCGTCGCTCGCGCTGGTCAGAATCAGTCCGCCTCGGGTCGTGCCGGGAGTTTCAAGTTCCCCGGACAGGTTCTCGATCATGGCTTACGTGCCTCACTCACGGAAGCCCACGCGGACCCGAGCCCTAACTCGGAGTCCGCATTCGTTTTGCGAAGGGACCCACCGCCGAGCGACGGGTCCGCGAGAGTGCTTCCGTACCAACACGTTCCGAAGGGTGGGAATTTAATTGTTAGGTTGTAGAACCTAACCATTACACTATATGGCCTATCAGAAGATTGGAACGATGGTTAATAAGCCGGTTCAGACACCTTTCTGGGCCGAATGCGCCCGCGTCCTCCGTGGATGACACTGAGCGATTCGATCGTGCTGGAGTTTCTCGCGAAGCACGATCTCGAACTTCCACCGAAGGCGCTCTCGGTAAATCTGAACCGACACGGGCACGATATTGGGTACTCGACGGTCCAGCTCCGCCTCTCGAACCTCGAAGAGAACGGGTACGTCGAGAAGAGCGACACCGGCTACTACGAGATCTCGGAGAAAGGCCGGAGGTGGCTGAACCACGAACTCGACGAGGATGACATCTAACCCGCATGATCACGACGACCCCTCCAGCATCCGGTCGCCGACGACGTTGAGGACGCGGGCCAGCCACGTCGGGACCTCATCGACGCGCTCGCCCTCCCGGTAACCGCTCCTGACTTCGACGTCGCCGTTGACGATCCGCGCGTCGAGCCGCCAGTCCGGAAACTCGGTGTCGGTCTCGACCGCGATCAGCAGCCCGCCGGCTGCCTCAACCTCGGCGGTCGCGGTGACCGACTCGGGCTCGCCGGGCGAGTGGATCCCCTCGGCGATCGTGTCGACAGTGAACTCGGTAGTCTGTGCGCCGGAGCCGTGCGCAGGTGGCGATGAGGCCATACCCGACCGTGGTCAGTCGTCCCTCTTGAGAGCCCCACAGGATGTTCCAGATGGTTCTGGATGGACACCAACCGCCAGACGTGGCCGGGTTAGACGACTTCCGGATGCTGTTCCGGATGGTGGCTCTACCTACGTAATTGATAGAGGTGGTTTCGACCAATACAATGGCTGTAGTCAGTACAATAGCCTGTAAGTAAAATCAGTCTGAGACCTGCGTAATTAGAAGTCGTCTAGAGTAGTGCTTTCTCTAGCCTCAGCGACACCGGGCAATTCAATGGGTTCGCCTCTCTCACTTGCCTGTCGCATACGCTCAACCAGTACGGAAGTATGCAGACCAGCAGCCATTTCACGCGATTGTACGAGATTCTCAACCGCTTCTTTCAGCTCACCTAGGCTATCCTCCATGTCTAGAACAGATAGGACAGCACGATCGAGTTGGTCCCGCTCCTTCTCTTTGTCACCGGGCTGGGGGTCGTCTAACTCTTTTTCCTTCGCTAACAGAGCGTCGAAGGCATCAAGAATCTCCCCTCGGCTCTCCGCGGCAAGCTCCTCAGGGTCAAAGACGGGGAGTTGTTTGGTTTCGTAGACCATCGTCTGAAGTCGAGTCATCCCCTGCCCACCGGTACGTCTACTGGTCAACTCCTTCGTAAGCCAGACAAGACGAGTGTTCAGGAGTGCGCACAGTAATTTTGAATCCACATCGGGGGATCGGATACAGTGGAACTGATTCGTAGCCATAGCCTCCGCCTCGTTCCAGACCACCCGATGCTCCCGCCAGGTGAATTGTGTATGGAACATCGGCGGCGGAGTAATGTCACCAAGATCGAACCATACGTCCTTAGAGGATAGCGACGAGCGTTCATGATATTCTTCTAATTCCCCTGAGTGAACATACTCTAAGAGAGCATCGTGACCGTTCTCAGCGAGCCAGTCTTTCACCTGATCCTCATCCGAAGCTCCGAAATCACCCTCACTTTCCTCAAGGGCGCTCTCTACCAAATCGTGGACGTCCAGCACCGCCCACTCATCTGATTCCTTCTCGGTGAATACGACTTTATCAACCTGTCCGGTTGCTTTTAGAAGAGGAGAAATGTATGACTCTAATCCTAGATCCACCATATCTTGTGTATGGCCTGTGAAGAACGGGTTAGCACCTGTTTTAATTCCATAGCTCACATCAGCTATATCAGAGAGATTCACGATCTCCGGCTTCGCTTTTAGCTCGAAGTATAGCGGAGGTGCGAAGAAGAAAACGCTCCATTTCGGTTCGTGATGGAGAGCGGACTGCTTTCGCGTCACAACACGATACTCGTCTTGAGAAATCATCTGGTTCGGCTCGTAGTCGTCCTCAACTATCGAAGTAATCTCCTCAATATCCATCTCCTCTTTGACCCGGATAAATTTCGCCACGTTGCTGTCGCGATCGTCTCTTTCGCTCTGCTTCCGGAGAACGAGTACGCTGGAGTCCACAAGAGCGTCATCGAAAACCTGACGGTCGAACTTAATGATAGCACGTATCTCGTAGTTTTCGAGTATGAATTCCTGAATGTCTTCGCCGTATTTCGAGTCCATCCAGCGGTCGCTAGTGATGAATCCGAGGTCTCCTTCCTCAGCTAGGAATTCAGTCCCATGTGTGAGGAAATATGCGTATATGTCTGCTCGACGTGAAATGTATTCTGCGTCGATTTCCAGACTATCAATATGGTCCCGGACGTGGTCCTTGTCATCAATATTTTCTTGCCGGATGTAAGGTGGATTCGCCACCACCGCATCGAAACCACCTATCTGCTCGGTCACTTCATCCCCATTCTCCCATTCCTCTCCGCCCGTCCCGGCAACAACACGACCGAAACGCTGGTTCCTCGCGACATTAAAGAAGTCGTTAATCTCTATGTCAACCTCATCTGTGTATGATGAGAGGTCCTGTATTGCAAGGTTGATCGCTGTCAGGTGAGCAGGGAAACGATTGATTTCTACACCGGAGAGCTGGCTGAGAATTCTGTCGTGACTACCCGCCGGCTGTGGGAGTTGGTCCCGGATGCGGTGATAGGCACTCACCAGAAAGCCACCACTACCGCAAGCCGGGTCTAGTACTGTGTCGCTCGCATCGGTTACAGTCAGCCGAGTGATCAAGTCAGTAATAGCGGGCGGCGTGTAGTATTCTCCCATCTCCCGGCGTCGCTCCGGTGGAATAACCCCTTCGTAAATCTGACCGATAACGTCGCTATCAAACTGGGTCAGGTCACGTTCATCCAGTTCTATGATGAATTCGCGGATTTTCTCATCGACGGGATCAAGTGGAATTTCGCTGTAAATAGGGTCATGATCGTAGATGGCCTCGAAATCCACCGTTTCAACTAGTTGCTGGAAGTAGTCTTCAAGATCTTCCTGTACCCGCAATGGGCTGACCGCTAGCGGATCCACATCATCCTCGTAGGTAGGAGCGTTCTCTAGAATTTTGTAGAACAGAATCTTGTTGATGAGGAGATACGCGGCCTGCTCAGCAAACTCACGACGAACCTCTTGTTGGTCCGACGTGTCCATATCTTTGTATTCAATACCCTGTGTGGCGGTCCAAGCCGTGAAGGAGTCGCTAAAATCCTTGTCGTCCTCCAAATGTTCGGTTAACGACTCTTGTAGTCGCGGAGAGACGTACTCATGGAGCGAATTCATCCGATCGATGAACGCAGCGTCAAGAGCGTCCCACTTGGCGTCACCGACGCGTAGCCGGGCGACTTCATCTAGCAGCGTGTCAGCAAATTCCCGCACATCAGAGATGGTGTAGGACTTCGTGGACCGTTCGAGCAGAGGTACTCCCTCAGTGAATGCGTCAAAAATGACCAGCCTGTCCCGGTTGTAAGTACAGAAGAATGGGGACCCTAGATCACCAGCGTATCGGAACGCTTGTCGGATGACCGCTGGCGCATAAGGATCGATATCTCGACTTCCTCCGTCCTCAGGGCGTTTTGCTTCAACTACGAACACTGGATCATCGTTGTTATCAAAGACAACGATATCGGCTCGCCCGCTGATACCCTCGCTGTATTCCGGGCGAGCTGTTCCGTAGGTAATCCCCTCGCGGTTCGGATTCTCTTCTATTGCGTTCTGAAGATGTCGGTAGAGTTCAAAGTGTATATCGGCTTCACTCATACGGATGTACCCTCATTCTACAGTCAAAATCTAATGGGTTTCAATTAGAACTTTTCATTTAATCGCCATTTCTATAATCTAAAGTCGCTGTCCAGAAGCGGGGGTTTACCGATCCACCTATTTGTACCTATTTCCGGTCTACAACAGCTATACAACAACCGGATCTGACTGGATCGCAAGTCGGTATTCTTTTTTCCCGCCATGCTGCTCGACGTCGACGAGGTTGTAGTGTTCTAGCTTCGGGAGGTGATTCTCGCGCAGGTAGCGCAACGTCACCGGATCGCTGTGAGTCTCTTGATACCGTGCGTAGAGTTCCTTTTGGATGAGTCTACCTTCCTTCTGGAGGACTTCGTAGAGCGCACGCTGGTGCGTGTTGAGCTTCGAAATCGTCTTCTGCCGCACCTCGATCTGAGCGTCTTCGACCGCATCTTTCACGAGCCGCTTCGGGATGTTCGACAGGCCCTTACTGCTCGCCTTTCTCGCCGCGGCCCGGAGTGTCGTGATTCCCATTCGGGCGTCGCCGTCGACGAGCCGCGCGATCGTCTCGCAGACCTCCTCGCTCACAGCGTTGGGGCCGAGTCCGGAGCGAGCACGAAGCCGGACGATCTCCGCGATCGTGTCCTCACCGTACCGGTCGAACGTGACGCGGTAGCCGACTGAGACGCGAGACCGAACCCGCTCGTCGAGACCGGCGAGCAGGTCCACCTCGTCGTTCGCGATGCCGATCCACGAAAGCCCGCGGAACTCGTGGAGGTCGTAGAGCAGCTCGGTCTCGCGCAGCTGGTCGACCTCGTCGAGGATGACGACGCCCGGGCCGTTGAAGTTGCGATGAACGCGCTCCAACAGCGTCGACGTCGACGCCGAGCGCGGGACAGCCGCACCGACGAGGTCTCGGGAGAGGCGATCGAGGACGGCGTTGCGCGTGTAGTCCCGCCAGCAGTTCACGTAGGCGTGGGGGACGTCGAGGACCTCCTTCCGGAGCTCGCGAACGGCGGCCTTCGCGACGGTCGTCTTCCCGGCACCGGAGGGCCCGAAGAGAAAGCAGTTCTCGGCGCGCTGGCCGTCCTCGATCGGCGAGAGGGCGTCGGTCACCTCGTTCATGTGGCGGTTCCGACCGACGATCGTTGCGGGGAGGTGGTCGTCTTCAAAGACAGAGCCGTTACGTATCACACCAGCGACGACTCTCGGGAGAGAATATAAAGTGAACCCCGAGTGTTCCGGATGGTTCCGGATGGCGGAAACACACTACTGAAACACTTTCACCGCGGTCACGGAAGGCTTAATAAATCATATCTGTTTAAAACCAGTAACTAACGCATGACTCGTTTCACGGAAGAACGAGGGAAAATCCCCGCCCACACGGGGAGAAGACGCGTGGTTGGAGGTGTTAGACTATTACCAACTACAAAGCGAAGGCTCGGCGGGCACAGCGGAAAGCCGAGCGCAAGGCGAAGCGCGAGATGCGAAAGGCCGAGCGAAAAGCCGAGCGAGAGGCTCGGAAATCGGAGCGTCGTCTCCAGCGCAAACTGGAGAAATGCGACGACCCCGAAGAGGCCCAGCGCATCATCCGGCGCGAGCGGAAGCGGCTGAAACGCCGCCTGTAATCCTCTCGCGTCATCTCTTTACCACGCATTTTTCCCTCGTGACATGACTGTTGTACCTATCGTGATTTAACGATACTGATAGCGACAGTCAACGAATCTCGGACACAGCTATCTCGACAGACAAACTTCCGCGTCTCTCCTACGCTGAATATTAAGTGAACTCGGAAGAGTCGATGTTCGTATGGCCCTTGGTCAAAACGTAACTGTTGACGAGCTGCGAGGTCAGATTATGGATACTGTCTCCTCAGAATGGCAATACTTCGACGCACCGCCAACGTGGGTCCTTACATCAAACCGGGATTTCTCCATTGAGATGCTCAATCGACTAGATAGTGACGAACGGAGACGTGATCAGCCAGACTGGGCCTCGATATTTCCTAACGAAACGACCCACAGAAACAGTATCAGGGTTCAGTACCGGGGAGTTCCGTTCGAACAGAAGGATGTCTTTCAACTTGATGAGTTTCGGGCTACCATTGTGATTCCGGCAAGGGACCCTGATCCGACAGCAGGTGAACCGGAGCGATATCTCACGCCGTTCGAGAAACGAATATCCGAGATCATGTCTGGAGATCATCTCGATGGCTACTGGCAGGGGCTCGACGTACGAGTGGAGTAACCTGCTTCGAAGGCGGTATTATCCAACTGGCGAGAAGCACCTCCTTCTCGCCCAGTTGGCGAATAGCCACTTAATTGTAGAAAGAAACGGGCTTGGTCACTCCACATTTGAACACGTTTGTTCTGTAGATACCCTTATTAGATAATACAAGTGCGGTGCTAGACACAAGGTAGATATTTCAGATGGCGAGTTACACTAAAAATTGATGTCCTCAAATGCGTTCTCAAGTGTTTGAAAAACTCGTGTAGTGACATGTTCATAGTATTCTTGATCTTCATCCGATATTAACAACCACCAGTTGTGGGCGACGCTATTCCGGACACTCATCAACTTCGTGTAGGCCTCATATTCGCTGTCGTTCAGGATCCCAAGAGCGTTCGCAAAGTATACCGTTGGAGTGTTTCCTAACCTTTCAATTGCTTCTTGTTCTGAGTTGGAAAGTTCTCTACCCTGATACGATTCAATTTCTTCAATCATCCCCCACTCAAGCAGTGATTCAACGAAAGCTGCTTGCCGGAGGATAGCAGAACAGTAATCTTTGGACTCAATGAGCTTACGCTGTTCATCAAGTTCTGTCTTAACCATCGACGGGACGAGAACATCAGCAAAGGCGCTAAAGAGATCTCCAAACAGGTCATCCAATGACGCTTCCCACTCGGTGTTCGCCGGTGTAGTATCTACCCGCTCAGTCTTTTCATGGTAATCGTTAATGTCCATACAGGTTCAGCCCGTCGCTAGGTTAATTATGACTGGGATTGCGATGGTCGCTACGATTCCTAAAGGCTGATCCCCTGATTCTATCATGTGAAACTAGGTTCAAATGTTGTGAGAGACCCTCGTGATAGGCACACATCCGATGCGTAGTAGATTGTTTTATATATCAGTTGCTAAAATTTTCAATGGAGAGGTAGTCTTGTGTCCGAGAACTGGTGGAGGCCGGAACACCGCGGCATCTCGGAGTGAATATCTGAAGATCTAACAGAATAATATTGATTACTCACCTTCCAGAAAACCCAACCGACAGATGGTTGAGATAACTAGCCCACTGAGTACGCTGTTCATCGCCGTATTCGCGGTGAGTGCCAGTATCGTACCAGCCTTCGCAATAATGAATCGTTTCATACGAGAAGAAAAGTCCAGCTGGAACATTAACCGCGGAATTGGCGTTATGATCGTTGCTGGCGTGCTAGTCAGTGGGATGATCACAGTGAATGGAATCGCCACCACCTCGTACACTCTTTTGTCGCTCGAAGCACTGCTCACTATCCTGTTCGTCCTCATCTTGGCGTTTATCGGGATGGTGGTTCTCGGCGGTGTTCTCGCGTATCCACTCCACTGGTTCTTGCGATGGCAGGAACCCCCCGACATCATCGACGAGAACCGGCCATAATCGTCTTATACCCCGTATAGGTGCTAAACCTCGCAAATGGGTGTACCTGATATATGTGTGTCCGGGAACTGGTGGAGAGTCGGACGTGTTCCGAGAACCCGAAAAGGAACAGTCCACTTCTAGATAGCACAACATCTATCCGAGTTTGTAAAAGGTGATATGATAGGAATCTTATTTACAGGTAGATGTTGGAGACGGAGGAGTTGTACAGGTTATTAGAGATCGTGACTCTTCTGCTCCCTGTCGTGGCTATCCTTCTTCAACTCTCGATTCGACTCTATAGAACGGATGAGTCGGAAATACCGATGGAAGACCGACGCGAAAGCCTTCAGCTTGGGATCTTGGGCGTAATCGCACTCTTGTTTGCCGGGTTGAATACAGTGTTCGCGCTGTCCTCTCCATTGTATCCACTTGGCGTCAACGAAACGCTCTTGATGATCGGTATTGCGCTCATCTTCATTGGAGGATCTGTAGTCACAGTGGGATCAGACGCGCTAAGGGTCCTCGGTGGTGGTCCGATACTCCCTGAAAACTTCTCAGATGAGATTCCCGACAACAACCGAATTAAGTACGCACGGCAGAAACTTGCGAACTGGATCAAACCAGAACCCGACGACACAGAGGAGAACCCTGAATAATGGATGCATCCGATGTTATAGAAATGGTGATGGCGGGGCTCGTGATCTGGGTTTTCCTCGTCGTAGCTGCCGACCTTCTACCCCAGATTTTGGACACGGCGTTCGGAAGGGAGGTTATTCAGGGAGCCATTCAGTTCGTATTCTTCTTCCTCATCGGGGTCGTCATCGTACTCGGTCTACAGGCTGTCATCGGTGACTGAGAGAACAGTAATCGACGCCACGATCGGAAGGCGGTCATCTTGTCCGGGAAGTGGTGAGGAGTCGGACGCGATCGGCCTCGAACCCGCCCCGATCACGTCGGGAACCCCACCCGACCCGTACCTTTTTGTCCGGTTGACGCGCCAGCCGGACGCATGAATCTCCAGCCCCACGAGGAACAGGACGGGAAGAAGGTGTGGCTCCTGTCTCTTATACACATC